>NZ_JNJO01000031.1 GCF_000701685.1 Gemella sanguinis ATCC 700632 | reverse complement strand
AGGCTTATTTTTTTTGAAAAAAAATACCATAACATCAATACTAGCTTGATATTTCGGTATTTTTGTCAACAATCTGAAAAATATCAAGTATTATTTTACTTGATATTTTTTTTATTTTAACTATCTTAAAACTGTTATACTAAGAGATATGTAAAATATTCAAATGAAAATGAAGGAAAAACTACCAAAAATTCTATAAAAAATTAATGTTAAAATATTTGGAATTAAATCAATAAAATAATGTGTTAATTTCATTAAAAATAAAACTCTTTTAAAGTTGATATAAAAAGGATTTATAGAGATAAATATAACTAAAAAATAAATAAAGCGTTTTATTTTTTAAAGATAGCACTTTCAAAATATATATAAATTAAAAGAAAATAATTAATTTAATATGAAAATTAATGTCGTAAAAACACTTTCTTTTTTGCAAAAGCTGTGCTATAATTCAGAGTGTTATGAATAGAAATAGTTTTCAAACTATATTTTATTTAGAAAACAGTAAAAAATTAAAATATCTAAATTTATACAAATTAATGGAGGTTTTCTTATGAAAGCGAAAAATAGAAAAGTTGTCTTAATAGGAGCAGGAATGGTAGGGATGAGCTTTGCTTATCAATTATATTCAAGTGGAGTTTGTGAAGAATTAGGATTAATCGACTTCTTTGCAGAAAAAGCTGAAGGAGAAGCAATGGACTTAAACCATGGTGGAGCTTTAGTACCACCTATTAAAGTTACATCTGGAGGATACGAACAATGTGCTGATGCAGACGTAATCGTAATCGCTGGTGGTCTTCCACAAAAACCAGGTGAAACTCGTTTAGACCTAGTTGACAAAAACATTAAAGTTGTTAAAGATATGTCAGAACAAATCGTTGCATCTGGATTCGATGGAGTTATCGTTATCGCTTCTAACCCAGTAGACGTATTAACTAACGCTTTACAAAAATTCACAGGATTCCCAAGACACAGAATCGTTGGATCTGGTACAACTCTTGATACTTCAAGATTCCGTTACATCTTAGGTGATAGATTAAACTTAGCACCAAGCAGTGTTCGAGGATACATCATTGGTGAACACGGAGATACTCAACTTGCAGCTTGGAGTAATGTTTTCGTATACGGTAAAAAATTCGATAAATTCTTAGAAACTTCTGACTACACTAAAGAAGATTTCGCAGATGTTGAAGAAAAAGTTATGCGTGCAGCATACGAAGTTATCAACCGTAAACGTGCTACTTACTATGCAATCGGACTTGCATTATTCACAATCGTAAAAGCTATCTTACGTGACGAAAACGTTGAGCTTGCAGTAAGTGGATACTGTGATGGACACTACGGAATCGATGGATTATACATCGGTACTCCAGCTATCGTTGGACGCGAAGGTGTTCGTGAAGTAGTAGAATTAGACTTAACTGAAGAAGAAACAGCTAAAATGCAACATTCAGCTAAAGTTCTAAAAGAAACTTTAGAAAAAGCATATGCTTCTTTAGAAAACTAATAAAATAAAATTTGGGGAGTTAGGTTACTCTTATTAAAAAAAGAGTAATCTAATTCTCCTTTTTTATTTTTAGTATAGATAAAATAATAGATATTAATTTTTTATATATTTTGTACAATGAAAATAAAAAGAAAATGAAAAATCTTATATTCATTACTAGACTTTTCATAGTAAATTTGTTAAAATATGAATGTAATGAAAAGGTTTTAATTCTTGAAAAAAAAGTAAAAAGTAATAATACGATGTAAAGGAGAGAAGAAAATGACAATAACAATATACGATGTTGCAAAAGAAGCAAAAGTGTCGATGGCTACTGTTTCGCGTGTTGTAAATAACAACCCTAATGTTAAAGAAGATACAAGATTACGTGTTCAAGAAGTAATTAAAAAATTAAAATACACACCTAACGCAGTGGCAAGAGGACTTGCTAGTAAAAAAACAACTACAATAGGTATTGTTTTACCAGATATTGCTGATTTATCTTCTGCAGAAATAGTAAGTGGAATTGAGTCTGTTGCTAATATGTATAAATATAATATAATTTTAGCAAACTCTTGTGATGATAAAGAAATTGAAAAAAATATCTTTGCTTCATTTGTTAGTAAACAAGTAGATGGTATTATTTATTTAGGACGTTCACTATCAGATAGTTCTAAAAAATATTTACAAGATATTCAAATTCCAGTAGTATTAGCTGGAAACTTAGGAGTAGATTCTGAATTTTATTCTGTTAATATAGACTATGAAAAAGCATCATTCGAAGTAACTAAAGAATTTTTAGAAAAAGGAGCTAAAAATATTTCTCTAGTTATAGATAAATATGAAAGTCAAAAAACACAAAGAATTATTAAAGGTTATAAAGAGGCTTTAGCTACTAAAAAAATAGAATTCGATCCTAGCTTTATAATAGATGGATATCAAACTTATAAAGAAAGTAATAGAATTTATAAAACTCTAAGTAATATAGATGCAAAAGTTGATGTTGTTATCACAATGTACGATGAAGTTGCATTAGCAGTATTACATCAAGCGTTAGATACAGGATTAAAAGTTCCACATGATTTTGAACTAATATCTTTAGAAAATACTAAACTATTAGATATGACAAGACCAAAAATTTCATCTATTTTCCAACCTATCTTTGATATAGGTGCGGTATCTATGCGTGTTCTAACAAAAATAATTGATATAGAAAAAGCTAAACGTAAAGGTGAAGAAATCAACGAAGACGAATTAGATGAAAACAAAAAAGAAATGTACTTACCATATCGAGTAATACATAGACAAACTACAAAATAAGATATCTTATAGAAGAAAAAAATTAAAGTATGGAAATTTCGTAAGAAAAATCTATACTTTTAATTTTTTTAAAGTAAAATTAAGGTAGGTACTATATTATATTGATAATATGTTTTCGAATAGAACTCGAACAATCAAAAAAAACTTTTATTATAATGTTAAGAAAAAACTTTAAAAAAAGTTTAAAAAACTTCTTGACAAAGAATAAATGTGATGTTAGAATATTAAAAGTCTTCTCAAAAAGAGACTAAAACAACAATTTCTAAAAACGAATATTTTTAAAAAAAGTTTTTAAAAAGTGTTGACAAACTTTTGAAGAGTTGATATAATAATTAAGTGTTCGACAAAAAGTCGAAAATATAAAATTTAAAAAATGCGGGTGTAGTTTAGTGGTAAAACCTCAGTCTTCCAAACTGATGTTGTGAGTTCGATTCTCATCACCCGCTCCATTATTTTGAACATTGAAAACTAAACGAATTAAGTCAACGTTAATTCCAAAAAGGACAGTTCTAAAAAGGAACTATAAAACTTTTTAATGAGCTAATCAAGCTAACAAATTATTTGGAGAGTTTGATCCTGGCTCAGGACGAA
>NZ_JNJO01000030.1 GCF_000701685.1 Gemella sanguinis ATCC 700632 | reverse complement strand
AGAAATGCGCCAGCATTTCGCTTGCTATTAGGTGAAGGGACTCAAGAGGATTATAAATTTATATTCTCTAATAACACAGAAACTATTAAAAAAGGCTTACCAGCTAAATTTATGGGGTACTATACTCTTGCGGGATTTGTAAATAATCCACAGAGGTTTTTCGTGCCTAACTTACACAAATATAATTTAAATACACTAGAAAGCTTTTTACAGGCTTATAAGAAAGGAAAAAAAATAAAATGGCAAAAAAAGAACAAGAACTATTAACTCAAATTGACAATAAAATGGATATACTTTTAAAATTTGGTGATAAACTTGATAATTATATATTAGATGATAAAGGTTTTCCAATTGCTGACCTAGATGAAAATGGAGAGCCGAAAAGGGATAAAAATGGGGATATTATCTACTTAAAAAAAGAAAAAGAAAAGTCAAAAAAACAAGCTAAACCAGGGTTTAGCGTTAGATATAAATCAATTGAAGAACGTGCTATAATGCAAGGATTAGCAAGTAAATATAACGATTCTGTAAATGCTCGTAATTCATATAATGAATACGTGAGAAAAGTGACAACAACAGATGTTTACAAACAAATAGCAGATTTAGAATTAAAACTGAAAATTGCAGAGAATAAAATTAAAGACCTTGAACAAGCATTAGGAATGACGGTTGCAGAGTTGAGAAAACAGAAAAAAGGGAAAAAACAAGTCTAATCAGCTTTTTTCGGGAGCTTGCAAATAAAGAAATAGAAACAAGATAATAAGGCGATTTTTTCGCTTTAGACTTGAAAGAAAAAAGCACATGAAAAAGTTAATTAACTTTTTCGGTGTGCTTTGCACTTGAAAAGGATAGCGAAAAATGAAGATAAGTCAAGGGAGAAAGGAGGAAGATTTTTTAAAAAAATTAACGTAGTGATCTTTTTTTAAAAAATACTCTCCCCCTTTACTTTCTTCAAGCGAATAAATTATTCATTATTTAATTCTTTCGCAAATTCATCTAAAGTTATTTTTTCAAAATTATCGTCAGACATATCAAGATAAAATTTATTATTCAATGCATTTTCAAATTCATCATTAGAATTTATTGTATTTTTTTTCTTGCGACCCTGTTTTGTTTTATTTTTGCTCATCGTTTCATTTAATTTGTCTTTACGTTCTGTTTGTTTCTTTTTGTATTCCGCTTGACATTTTTCATAATAAGCTTGTTTACTTTCGTTAAGGTCGGGACCACCTGCATAGAAAAATTCAGGGTTGATAAATATTGTTTTTGAATAATTTGTATCTTTCGTAATAATCTCGTAATTTCGTAAAGTCATCATCGCTTTTTTAATCGCACTTTGGCTCGCTGTTAGTGATTCAGCAATTTTGTTGTAACTTTCGTATTTTACTCTATTATTGCGGTCTATGTTACCTAACAAATAAAACAACAACTGTGATTCAGTCGCGTTTAAAGCCGTTGATGATAGCAGTTCAGTTGCTGATGTTGTGCAAGCAAACCATTTAATATTTATTTTATGACTTGAAAAATTTTCCATTTTATTAATACCTTTCATTAAAAGTTATTTATAGTATACCTAAAGAACGTTAGGTTTCTATTATTATACCAAATAAATATGAAAGGTTTCAAGAAATAAACCTTTTCTGGATAAAATAAAAATTAAAACATTGATATAACAAGGTTTACAGCATATCTGACGCTTGACTAATATATAGACAATGCTGTTGCGTTATGTTATAATTAATTTACGAGTTAAGGAAACTTAATTCGTACGATTTTAGTTTTTTTTCCATATAATCATATAATAATGAGGTAAGAATATGAATGCAAAAATAGATAAACTTGAAAAACTGTTTAACGAATTGAAAAGATTAAATCCTACAAAATATAAAGTTTTGTTAAAATGTTTATGTGAAGAATTGAATATAAGTGACGAGGATTTGGAAAGATTATTGAAAAAATTACTTGATAAGTTGTATACATTGAAAGATTCTAAGCATATTGACGAATTTTTAGAAAATCTTGAAATTGAAATAGGTGGATTGAAACTTAAACAAGCCGTGGACGGTTTAGAAGATAAAAAAAACAACGATCAAGGATTGTCGTTGTAATATTGATTTGCAAAATCATTGATTTTGCATTATAATTAAAAATATAGAATTTAAAAAACAAAAGAAAAAGAGTAGCACCCATCGCCAAACAAGTCTACTCCGTCATTTTTCTTATCAATATACTATTATTATATTCGAAAAAATCTTAATAGTCAAGAAAAAAACGGAATAACCTCTGTGGGTGTAGATGAATGCTACTCTCACGGAGGTATTTTTTATGGTAAATTTGCAAAATAGGATAGCAAAAGCAAAAAATGAAAAGCAGTCGGGTAATATGACTGAATTTAAAAATGTTGAGTGCATTTATTTAGGCGCTCCAGCAATTAAGTATTATGAAAAGCTTGAAGATGGTACAAAATCAAAAAACCAAGCAGGTTGGACTTTAGTTTTTTCAGAGTTAGGAACGTCTAGAGTTGTTAAATATGTGTATGAGACACAAAAGGATGCGCCTAATTTAGTTGGTGGTCAACTTTATTCATTAAGTGGTTTAGGGTATGACTTCAAGCAAAATATGACAGTTTACATAGCAAAAGCAACAGCTTTTGATGTTATAAATGATTAAAAGGTAAAAATAATGGATAAAAAACTAAAATCGACTAAAACGGCTGAAAACCTTGATTTAACAACAAATCAAGGTTCAAGCCACAACAGTAGTTACGTGGCTTCCAACGGAGATATCAAAAGTGATATCACTTTGAAAAATAGACTAAGTGAAATTAATGATATCAAAAATGATATTACTAATCTTTCAAATTTCAAACTTGATAATGATATCAGAAATGATATCACACATAACTTGTTAAATAAGCAGGTAAAGGCTTCGGGATATCGTTTAGACTGGATATCGTTCACTGTTAAATTACCGTTAGAAGACAATTTAACACAATTTGAAAGATTGAAGCCCGTTTATAAGTTCTTTAATTGCTTCAATATCAATTTTGATGAATTTGAAGACATAACAGGACAAAATTTCTATAATCGCGGTAAAACTGTAGGGGGGTTTCTTAAGGTATTTTATTCTGAAGAAGATAACGAAAATACTGCTAACGCTAGAAATATGACTACAGCAAATATTATTATTACCGGACAAGGTTGTAGTTATCTCCATGAGATGACTACAGCAACAAATAAAGAATATTATATTTTATCGAAAGTAGATGAATTTGCTAAGAATATAACAAGATTAGATATTGCTTTAGATTTATTTGAACCAGGTATTCTATCTTTAGATAAGATAGGTGAAAAACTTGATAATAATCATTTTTGTTCGCCAAAGCGATCAAAAAACGTAATTAAGGAAGATGACGGTCAAGGGGATATACTAGGGCATACAAGATATATTGGTTCTAAAAGGTCTGGAAAAGGCACTTATTTAAGGGCTTATGATAAATTAGCGCAAGCTAAATCTAAAGGATTACAATTAATTGATATCGTTAAACAAACTGGTTTTTGGGAAAGATATGAGATATCGATTAACGGTGATGACCATTGTAGGCAAGTTGTTAATTCATTTTTGTATGAAGAAGATACGCATAATAATATGGATAAAATCTATAAACAGCTTATTTCTTCAATTGTGACATTTAAAGAACCTACTTATTCAAATAAAGGTACACTTTTAAAAGATAAAAGAGAGTGGAGAACGTCAGATTTTTGGCTTGAGTTTTTAAATAATAATCAAAAATTTGAATTCAATTCTGCGGGTCGTGACCCGCAATTTATAGATATGCTTAGTTGGATATCTGCAACAGTTACACCTACTTTATTTGTGCTTGATGAAATTTTATCAAGTTATGATATTTCAATTTTTGATGTTCTGAAAGAACATAATAGAACTTATACCAAATCGAAAAAACAAGAACGTGCAATATTAAATGCAACTAAATTATCTAAATCTGAAATTGATGCAGTTTTAGAAGATTTCAAAGCAGGAGTTTTGAAAAAATCGTACATTAAACAACTAAATAGAGACATACAAAGGAGAGTGACTTTAAATGGGGAGGATTTATACAAAGAATAACTTTGACAAATTCACCATTCCACTAATTAGACGTAGTGGTTTTTGGCAAGTGATATCAATATCGATATCACTTCTGCTATCACTCTTGATATCATATTTTAAAATAAATGATATCAAATTGATAGCACCTGTGATATCATTAGTGATATTAACATTGATATCTTTAATGATATCATTATATAAATGGATTAAAAAAATTAAATTTCACAGCTTGAAATTATATTGTTCAAGTGTGAATATTGAAAGTCAGATAAGAAAATCATTAATAAATACAATGAAATTAAATATAATGAAGCAAACTAAAAAAATTGAAGTTCCTGATGTTACTGTTGATTTGAAATTAATTGATACAAAAGGTCAAGCGTATGTTACGCTTGAGCGTTTACCCTCAATGAATAGTATTGATGATTTAATCATTTTAGTTTCAAATTCATTTCGTGGAAAGTATAAAAATTATGCTGTAGTTGATTTTGTTGAATCAGATGACACACTATCATTTAATTTTACGCTTGAGGACGTTAATATAATTAAGACATTTACTCCAAAAAGTTTAAAAGATATTAAAACTAGTGATTGTTATAAAATCAAGTTGCAAAATGATTTAATCTGGCAATTAAATAAAGAACCCCACGGGATTATTTCAGGTGTCACAAATTCGGGTAAAACAACAACGATTTATCAAATTATATTGAGTTGTTTCCTTAACGGTATTAACGATATCAAAAATGATATCAAAGATGGTTCATTATATTTAGTAGACCCTAAGAATGAGTTTACTGCTTTGAATTCATTCTATAAGAATATTTATAATGAAATACCTGCTATTTTTGAAATGCTAGAAATGGTAAATAATAATCTTGAGGAAAGACAAAAGTATATATCAAAGATGATTTCTAAAACTGGTAAATTAGGGGCAACGGCATATGATTTTGATATCAAATGTGATATCATTATAATAGATGAATTAACATCTTTAATTAGTTCAATTCCAACTAGCAAAAAAGAGGAATATAACCAGGATAGATTTTATAAATTGATATCACAAATAATACAGCGTGGGCGTTCTTCGGGGGTCTATCTGATATTTGCAGGTCAAAATTTCAACTCTGAAACTTTAAAAATAGCTATAAGAAATGCGCCAGCATTTCGCTTGCTATTAGGTGAAGGGACTCAAGAGGATTATAAATTTATATTCTCTAATAACACAGAAACTATTAAAAAAGG
>NZ_JNJO01000029.1 GCF_000701685.1 Gemella sanguinis ATCC 700632 | reverse complement strand
CTTTCTTAAAACCATTTTTTTATCCAGTTTTTTGCTTTATTATATTTACCTGATATCCAATTACTTGCTGGTTTAATAACTTTATTATAAATAGGTTCTACAAAAGGTTTTACTACTTTATTGTAAACCGAATCAACTTTTAGGAATTCGTACATTTCTAGTTTTTACATCATAAAAACAAATTTATCGCTCATTTTTTGAGTGATAAACAAGCGATCCAATTATATTACCTTATGATATCAGCATTAAAATTTTATTAAAAACTGATAAACCAGTATTTTTCTCTCGGTGCATATTTAAACGATGAACCTACTTTTTTAAAGAAATATGCCCCCTGAAACCCTAAAAATTTTTTCCACCTATTTCTGAACGAAAAAATAATTTTCTTATTCCTTTTGAAATAGCCCTTGATATAAAGGTTATTCAACATTATATATCGTATCATTTACGTGAATTACTTTTCCCCAGCATTGAGTACAGGTAACTTATTAGAAACTTACTATAATCATAAAATATAATCTATAGATCAGTGACTTTTTAATAATTTTAAATAAAAAAACTTAGTCCTATTCAAGACAGAACTAAATCAATTACTTAATTTCCTATCCAATTTTTTGGTATCAGTACGTTTCTAGTTTCTCTTTATATAATTAGCTTATTGTATTGTGGTGTACTTTTGGTTTAAAATAAACACCTATTTCTCTCTCGATCTATTACTTTTACAAATTCATCTATCTTAGATTCTATTAAAGATTTAGCTGCAAGTTTACTTAACCATTTATTTGGAATACTCTCCAATCCATAAATAATTCCTGCTAAAGTACCAGTTATTCCTCCAATCGTATCTGTATCATCTCCTAAATTAACTGCCTTTAACACTGTCCCTTCAAAACTATTACTATTTCCTAAACACCAAATAACTGCTTTTAGTGTATCTACAACATAACCTGTAGATAAAATTTCAGATTCTTTTTTATCAAAAAAATTATCAATAAATATTTCCTTGAAATGTTCTTCGTACTCTTTTCTATAAGGATGACTTATATCAAAAATATTCTCAAATAATAACTTAGTAGCTTTCAATGAAGTTTTTAAATTATTTTTGAACAGCAACTCTATCAATAATTGAATATAAAGTATCGAAGCTACAATAGATCTAGGATGTGCATGTGTTAATTTAGTATACTTTTCAATAGTTTTTATTTTTTTAGTTAAATCTACTTCATTTTTCAATAAGATAGCAAGTGGACTTATTCTCATCAATGCACCATTACCATTATCCCATTCTTCTTTACCCCCTATCCCATCTATAGGAATCCCCGCAATATACCTATCAATCGCATTACTTGTTGCAATCCCTATATCAAAACATTCACCATAAGGAGTTAAATATCCATTACGATAACTTTTAAATTTATTCATTAAATTACTTAAATCCGATTTTTCAGAAAGATGTTCTAACAATACAAGTGTTAGAGAAGTATCATCTGACCATGTTCCTACTGGTTGATTGTAAGTACCAAATCCTGTCATATCAGTAATTTTAAAAGTGTTTCTCTTTTCAAATTCTACAGGAACTCCTAGTGCATCTCCTATTGCTAATCCTAATATAAGTGCTTGAGTTTGCTCTTTCAACTCCTTTGATTCTAATTCTGTATATTTTTCCATTACTTCTTCTCTCCTTAGTTTCAGTTCATAAATTTCATATTTTTTTCTTTTAATAATTATATCACTTCAAACGGGCATTCGAAAAATAAAAAGGTGATTTGTCATAATAACAAAACACCTATTTTTACAACATTTTTATTATAAAACTCTTTAGCGATTACTAACTTTTTAACGTTTATATTTTCAACCAATACTCATTCAATTTCGTTAACATACTTTAACATTACTGCTAACTAACAATTCCCTTATTTCAAGCTATCTAAGGTCTTTATTGTATTAATTGTTACATACTTATTTCTGTAACAACTAATTTTATCATACAATTATCTCCTTTTTTGAATTAGGGGTGTGCAAAACCCTCTTAGGGGGTGCATTGCGTTGTACGTTTGTGTTTTAAAAAGCGAAGCGATCATAAAACACTTAGGTACAACGTATGCAAAAGCAACTTTAATCTTAACGAACAAAGCGAGGAAAAGATTATTAGTTGCCACTGCCAAACGATTTGCTCTATCCTTGATTTAATCATATTCTACAAATCTGTTTAACCCTCGTTTACTCAATATATTATATCAGATAACCTTAATCTCTCATAGTAAAAAAGAAAAAATCATATCAGATTTATATGACTTCTCCGTTTTCAAAGGAAGTTTTCACCTTTTTTATTATATTACAATTCCTTAAAAAAATGATGTGGTTTTCCAATAATATTGTCAATATATTTTCATTGTTTTCCTATAAAATATATGATATTATTTATTTATAACAAATCAAAGGGAATTAAAACTATGAAAAAATATATTTTATTTTGTTACTTTCTGTTATTAAGCAGCATTTTAACTGGATGTTCTTCAAAGGATACGGATGGTTTCTTTTATAATACTTTCACCAAAAATATGGATATGTTCTTATCAAATATTAATGTCTACGTTAAAAGTTGGGGTATTTCTATAATTATTATTACACTTATAGTAAAAGGGATTATACTTCCTTTTATGTTGAAAAATTATAAAAAACAACGTACATCATCTATCAATATGGAAAAAGCAAAACCTGAATTAGATCTTGTACAAAGTAAAATTAAAAAGCTTAGTGAAGATCAAAAGAGAGCACTTAATAATGATGAACGAATGAAAATAAGGATTGAACAAACTGAACTTCAAAAAGAACTCTTTAAAATATATAAAAAATATGATTGTTCACCAGCAATTTTCGGTAATCTAATACCTATTCTAATTCAAGCACCGTTTATTTCTGGTTTATATTTCACTCTACAGAATCCAGTCTATTCTAAAGATATTCTTGATTCAAGCTTTTTATCTATTTCACTTGGAGAAAAATCTTACATACTATTAGTTCTTGTTTTTGTAATATATATGATTGTTGGTAAAATTTCTCAAAGTATGATGCAAAGCAATCCTATGTCACAAAACACACCAGAGGCTGAACGTATACAAAATGTTTCTAAAAATATGGTCTGGATTACACCTATAATGTTAACATTTTTATCATATACGAGTATAGCTGCTATAGGTATCTACTTTGTAGTCAGTGGTATACTTGTAGCATTTCAAATATTATTAGGACGTAAACTTTATCCACCTTATGTACCTAAGCCTGTAAAAACATCAAATAAACAAAAAACAAAATTAGTAAAAAGATAAAAAAGAATGTACACTTAGTTATTTCTAAAACAACTAAGTGTACATTCTTTTATTAACTCCCCATTTGAAGAAGAAGGTTTTAACTACCTATATTTCCCTTGATTCTTTTTAACTTTATACTTTTTAACGATTACTAAACTTCTAAACGATTTATGTTCTCTATAAAAAATATTTAAATCCTATAGTATATCAAAAATATTTCTACCTATTCTTTTCTCTATCTAATTCGTTGAAACTCCTTAATAGCAAGCCTTTTATATCGTTTAATTGTATTCTACTTTACGTTGTTATTTCTGTTACTCTCACCGTACCTTTTAAATCAATCAACTTCGTAATTTCATTCAAACGCTCTTCTTTATTCATGTTTTCATCCCACTTCAATTTATCTTCTTGTTTATTTTATTAGAAAAAAGTTTAAAAAACAAACATTAAAAAGAAGACTACACAAATTTCTGTGAAGTGTTCTACCCTATTATTATATTTATAATTCAAAATAAACTTATTTCAATACTCCACTTTTAATTAAATTTATAACATTTAAGCTACATGTATTAAAAAATGATTCTATAGAGATGACTTCTTTATAATTAAAATCATATAATTTTTGATGATTCGGAGAAGCATCATATAATACTAATGTGTTATTTGCTCCTATATACCAACGAAAATGTACCAGTGAATTTCTTATTTTTTCGCTTTTATAATTTTTATTATCTACTGTAATTATTGTATGATTATGAATATCACTCATATAATATTTTATAAATCTAATCATTGCATAATTTAAACTTAGACTTTTATTTAATTTAGTTAAATAGTTTCTATATAATTTTAAGTATTCTCTTGTATCCATTGGTTGTCCTAGCGATTGTTTTAAATTCATTGTGTATGATTGAATAGCTAATTTTTCCTCCTTTTTCTTTTTATATTCTATATAACTCTGATTCAAATTTAAATCTTCCTCTAAAAATTGCATATCTTCATAATATTTATTAGAATAGATATGTGGCATAGGAAGAACGAATTTCACTATAAATTCCATATTAAATGAATTATTCTCCCTGTCAAAAAATAGATCTGAATCTTTATTATAATAAAAATTTATTAATTCCTTTATTCTATCTTTTTGATCTTCATCTAGATAATACTTATAATCGTCTATATTAAAACTCTTTCCACTTGCTATTACTTCATCTTTCAATTTACTTTGTAAATAATTATTTACTTTTTCACTCACCCTTAAAACTTGTGCTTTGTTACTTCTATCAAAATTTAAATCATTTAATTCTTTATTCACACATTCTCTTGGAAACTCTAACTTAAACGGATAATACATAACATAAATATCCTCTAGTTGTTTATCAATATCTCCATCTATATCAAAATCAAAACACTCTTCTAAATCCATATAATAACTATTCCTTGAATTATTAGCTAATATCGAAATCATATCAATCAAATTTTGTTCAGTAAATGTAGCTACAAAACTTGAATTAGCGATATCTACTGTATAAATTTTATTTGAATCTATTTTTATTTTATCTTTGGTTAAATTATCGTTGTGACAATAGGCATTTCTTATAAATAGTGCTCTCTGTTTATTACTAAAATTAGTTGGCTCTTTTATGATTTTCATGTTTTGCTCAAATCCTAGAAGAGAATCCTCAGTTATATTCTTATTTCTATTCAATAAATAATCAACTACCATTGAATACTCATCTAAATAGTGTATACTTACCATCAAATCATAGTATCTTTGTATCCATACATCCAATTGTTCTTGGGTTAACTTGTTAGCATAAATATGATTAAAAATTTCTTCCCACTTTATAGTGTTTTCATTAAGTACTACTCCAGATTTTAAATATGCATCTTCTAATAAAACCTCAACAATATCTCTTTTTGTATAATTTTTCTTTTTAGAATTATCCATTATATCCCTCCTTCCACTCTTAACTAATTATATCATTTTCTTCATTAATCAAAAAATAAAAAAGATACCTTATAATAAATGACAAAGTACCTATCTCTCTAAATTATATTATAAAATAACACTTTAACGATTACTAAATTTTTAACGTTTTCATTTTCAGCCACTGCGCACAAATTTGTATCAACAATTAAAAATTTCTAGCTAACTAAAAAACTCTTTATTTCAAGCTATTTAGAAACTCTATTGTATTATTCACTTAATCCCTATTTCTGTAACAATCAGTTTTATCATACAATTATCCCTTTTTTATGCTTAGGGGTGTGCAAAGGAACAATTCTATTGGATGATAAATCATCTCAATAGAATACGCTTGTCGCTATTTTGCGAACAAGCTAGTTCCCTTTTTACCTTCGTAGTTATAACTTTCGTTTATAACTGCTACGCATCGCACTTTTTAACGATTTTTCTAAGCCCCTTTATATCAACATTCTATCTAATCTTATATATTATATCACAAAACTACTCCTCTCCACAGAAAACAGCCAGATTATATTTCTATAACCTGGCCATTTTGAAATGGACTTCTATCTTATTTTTGTATATATAATTATTTTGATCTTATACGTAAAGGAGTTTTATACATTGTATTTGGCAAAAAATCGAAAATCACTGAAGGATTCACGTTAGCGATAAATTTAATTTATTCTTTTAAATACATATTCAATGAAGTTTTTTTACTTTAATAACATTAAATTATTTTATTCTATCTCTATACACCCAATTGAATATCCATTGAAGATTTATAGATGGTTCGTTATTTTCTAATTCTTTCGATATTTGTTTAAAATTTTCATATATTTCTTCTTTAAGTTTATTTTCATCTACTGTCAAAATATCTATATGTTTCATTCCATTACCAAAATCTATTATATCATCTAACATAAACAAATCATTAAAATAATAATTTTGTCTTTCATTACTTATATATACATATTTTTTCCCATCATCATACAGACTATATCCAAAATAAACATTTTTTTCAACATTTTGAACTGACTTATCTTCTTGAATTTTATGTTTATATTTAAATCCATCTTTCTTATCAAGAATATCTAAATTCTCTGTAAACATCATAAATTCTAAATCTCTGACATTACTACTTGGTGAATGTTTTGCATAATACACTGAATTACCTTTTAAATTTGTATCCCCTATAAACCAAATTATTGCTAACGCCAATATCACTTTTATAATTTTTTTTATCATTTTACTCATTTCCTTTCTTAAAACCATTTTTTTATCCAGTTTTTTGCTTTATTATATTTACCTGATATCCAATTACTTGATGGCTTAATACTTTGTTATAAATAGGCTCTACAAAAGGATTGACTACTTTTTTATATCAATATTTTATAGTTATAACTTACTTTATTCTATCTCTGTATACCCAGTTGAAAATCCACTGCAAATTAATAAATGGCTTATTTTCTTCTGATTCTTTTAATATAGGTTTAAAATTCTCATATATTTCTTCTTTTATTTTATTTTCATCTACTGTTGATATATCTATATGTTGCCTATTGTTACCAACATCTACAACTTCTTTCAACTTAAAATTTTCATCAAAATAATAATATTGTCTTTCATTACTTATATATACATATTCATAGTTAGCATCATTTACACTGTATCTACTTATTAGATATACATTTTTTGTAGTATTTTTTATAGTTTTATCTCCGTCAAGTCTATAACTAAACCCTTCATGATCAGCACTTTTCTGTATATTTTCTACCAACATCATTATTTCTAAATCCCTAGTATTACTACTTGGTGAATGTTTTGCATAATACACTGAATTACCTTTTAAATTTGTATCCCCTATAAACCAAATTGTTGCTAACGCCAATATCACTAGTATAATTTTTTTTATCATTTTGCTCATTTCCTTTCTTAAAACCATTTTTTTATCCAGTTTTTTGCTTTATT
>NZ_JNJO01000028.1 GCF_000701685.1 Gemella sanguinis ATCC 700632 | reverse complement strand
AGCATGAAGCCCCCCTCGAGATGAGATTTCCCACGGATATTAAGACCCCTTGAAGACGACAAGGAGAATAGGTTAGGAGTGTAAGTGTGGTAACACATTCAGCTGACTAATACTAATAGGTCGAGGACTTAATCAAGTGAAGTTCTTTTGGTTAAGTGGTTGACAAAGGAATAAATGATGATATAATAGATGTATGAAGTTTTCGTCTGGTGGCGATAGCGAAGAGGACACACCTGTACCCATACCGAACACAGAAGTTAAGCTCTTTAGCGTCGAATGTAGTTGGGTTTACGCCCTGCGAGACTAGAACGTTGCCAGGCTTTTGATTTGGAGGTTTAGCTCAGCTGGGAGAGCACTTGCCTTACAAGCAAGGGGTCAGCGGTTCGATCCCGTTAACCTCCACCATTTATGCCGGCCTAGCTCAGTTGGTAGAGCAACTGACTTGTAATCAGTAGGTCGGGGGTTCAAGTCCTCTGGCCGGCACCATTTCTAATTAGAGCCATTAGCTCAGTTGGTAGAGCATTTGACTTTTAATCAAAGGGTCGAAGGTTCGAGTCCTTCATGGCTCACCATTCTTTTGCGGGTGTGGCGGAATTGGCAGACGCACTAGACTTAGGATCTAGCGCCTCACGGCGTGGGGGTTCGACTCCCTTCACCCGCACCATTCTAGATATTCGCGAAAGTAGTTCAGGGGTAGAACATCACCTTGCCAAGGTGAGGGTCGCGGGTTCAAATCCCGTCTTTCGCTCCAATAGTTAATATAGTGCCGGGGTGGCGGAACTGGCAGACGCACAGGACTTAAAATCCTGCGGTAGCAATACCGTACCGGTTCGATTCCGGTCCTCGGCACCATTATATTAGCGCCCATAGCTCAATTGGATAGAGCGTTTGACTACGGATCAAAAGGTTAGGGGTTCGACTCCTCTTGGGCGCGCCATTAATCAAACGGGAAGTAGCTCAGCTTGGTAGAGCACTTGGTTTGGGACCAAGGGGTCGCAGGTTCGAATCCTGTCTTCCCGACCATTTAAAATTATTATTTAGGGGCCTTAGCTCAGCTGGGAGAGCGCCTGCTTTGCACGCAGGAGGTCAGCGGTTCGATCCCGCTAGGCTCCACCATTTTAATATTGAATTTAAGCCTTTATTGGCGGCGTAGCTCAGCTGGCTAGAGCGTACGGTTCATACCCGTAAGGTCGGGGGTTCGATCCCCTCTGCCGCCACCAATAAATAGTTTAGTGAATTCTAAAGGAACACGGACTCTTAGCTCAGTTGGTTAGAGCTATCGGCTCATAACCGATCGGTCGCAGGTTCGAGTCCTGCAGAGTCCACCATTTTTAAGGAGGAATACCCAAGTCCGGCTGAAGGGATCGGTCTTGAAAACCGACAGGAGTGTAAAAGCTCGCAGGGGTTCGAATCCCCTTTCCTCCTCCATTTTTATTATCGCGGGATGGAGCAGTCTGGCAGCTCGTTGGGCTCATAACCCAAAGGTCGATGGTTCAAATCCATCTCCCGCAATTTTTTAATATCTTGGTCCCGTGGTGTAGCGGTTATCACGCCTGCCTGTCACGCAGGAGATCGCGGGTTCGATTCCCGTCGGGACCGCCATTTTTTTATGTAAAAATTTAATAATGCCTCGATAGCTCAGTTGGTAGAGCAATGGATTGAAGCTCCATGTGTCGGCAGTTCGACTCTGTCTCGAGGCACCATGTTGCCGGCCTAGCTCAGTTGGTAGAGCAATGGATTGAAGCTCCATGTGTCGGCAGTTCGACTCTGTCTCGAGGCACCATGTTGCCGGCCTAGCTCAGTTGGTAGAGCAACTGACTTGTAATCAGTAGGTCGGGGGTTCAAGTCCTCTGGCCGGCATTTTTTTTATATTTTGGGAAGATAGCGAAGAGGCTAAACGCGGCGGACTGTAAATCCGCTCCTTAGGGTTCAGTGGTTCGAATCCACTTCTTCCCACCATTTTAGGGACGTAGTTTAACGGTAGAACAAAGGTCTCCAAAACCTTTGGCGTGGGTTCGATTCCTGCCGTCCCTGTTGATTGAAGTATATCATTAGATATACTTTTTTTTTATGTTTTTATGATAATTTTAAGTATATTTTAGGAAATATATTTCTAGAATGCCTTTAAAATATAGATATTTATGATTTTATATTTGGGAAATATTTTTGACTTTTATATAAAAGTATGTTATTGTAGTATTGTGTTTGAATCTTAGGAGGTAAAATATGACTGAAAGTGTAAAACCCTTTAGTAAATTATATGATTTAACTCAAAGGGCTGAAAAGGTGGGTATATCTGATGATGATGTACTTAGAGAAATAAGAATAGAAAAGATAGTACCTAACAAGTACCAACCTCGTAGGGAGTTTACTGAAGATAAAATAAAAGAATTAGCAGAATCGATTAAACAGAATGGGTTATTGCAGTCTATAACTGTAAGAGATATGGGTAATGGATTTTATGAATTAATAGCGGGAGAACGACGTTTACGTGCTCTAAAGTATTTAGAGTATCCAACAACAAAAGCTATTGTTAAAGAGCTAACTAATGAACAAATGGCTACTCTAGCTTTAATTGAAAATATTCAAAGGGAGGAACTAACTCCTATTGAAGAAGCTTATGCATATCAAGAATTATTAAGTATCAATAATCTAACACAAGATGAATTAGCTAAGTCACTTGGAAAAACTCAAGCTACTGTAGCTAATAAGCTTAGATTACTTAAATTATGTAGTAAAGTAGTAGATGCGATTAATTCTAAACGTATTACTGAAAGACATGGGCGTGCAATGGTTAAACTGGATCCTAGTGCTCAAGAAAAAATATTGAATCAGATTTTAACGCAAAGTTTAAATGTCTCTCAAACAGAAGAAAGAATTGAAACTTATTTACGTATTAAAAATGAAACAAAAAATAATGATTCAACACAACCTAACTATGATGCTCAAAAAATATTAGCAAGATTAACAAAAGATATTGCAAAACTTGAAGAAAAATATGGAGTTAGCTTAAATAAAGAAGAAGAAGAAGGAATGGAAAGTATTGTTGTGAAAGTAACAGTACCTAGATACATTTAGAGTGAGGTAAATAATGAAAATTTTAGCAATATGTAATCAAAAAGGCGGTGTAGGAAAAACTACAACAGCTATTAACTTAGCTGCCTCTTTGGCACATTTAAAGAAAAAAGTTCTTTTGATAGATACTGATCCACAGGCTAATGCAACTAGTGGAGTTGGTGTTGATAAAGCCACAGTAGAACAATCAGTTTATGATATTTTAGTTGATGAGGTAGATATCAATGATGTAATTACTAAAACCGCATATGAAAACTTAGATATAGTACCATCTAGTATTGCTCTAGCAGGAGCAGAAGTTGAACTAGTTTCGGCAATTAGTAGAGAACAACGACTTAAAAATGCTATTTCAGAAATATCAGGAAAATATGATTATGTAATTATTGATTGTCCTCCATCATTAGGACTTATAACACTAAATTCACTAACTGCTGCTAGCGGTGTAATTATCCCAGTGCAAACAGAGTACTATGCTCTAGAAGGTTTAAGTCAATTAATGAATACATTTAATATAGTTAAAAAACATCTTAACTCAAAACTTGATATTTTTGGTGTATTACTTACTATGACAGATAGTAGAACTAATATTTCAAATCAAGTAGGAGAGCAAGTGAGAGAACATTTTAAAGGTAAAGCATTTAATACTGTTATAGCAAGAACAGTAAGATTAAGTGAAGCACCAAGTTTTGGAGAACCAATCATTGAGTATGCGAAAAACTCAAACGGAGCAAAACAATACTTATCATTAGCTAAAGAGGTGATTGAACGTGGCTAAAAAATCAGGTAAAGGATTAGGACGTGGCTTAGATGCAATCTTTGCTACAGAAAATGTAGAGTTAGTAACAGATAATGATAAAGTCTTAGAGATTTCTTTAGAAGAAATTAAGAAAAATCCATATCAACCAAGAACTATTTTTAATGAAGAGAAACTTGATGAATTAAAAGAATCTATTGAAAAAAATGGATTACTACAGCCAATAGTAGTGAAAAAAGCTGTAAAAGGATACTATATAATAGCGGGTGAAAGACGTTTCAGAGCTTTTGAACTATTAGGTAAAGAGACAATTCCTGCAATTGTAAAAGAGATAACTGATGAAGAAATGATGGTTTTCAGTGTATTAGAAAACTTACAACGTGAAGACTTATCGGCATTAGAAGAATCAGAAAGTTACAAAAATCTAATGGATAAGATGGAATTGACTCAAGAAGAGTTAGCAAAAAAACTAGGTAAGAGTCGCCCATATATAGCAAATAGTTTAAGACTTTTAAAACTTCCAACAGAAATTAAAAATAAGTTACTAAGTGGTGAGTTAAGTGCAGCTCATGCCAGAACATTACTTGCTTTAAAAACAAAAAAAGCAATGTTAGAAGTATGTGATAAAGTTATTGAACGAAAAATGTCAGTTCGTGAATTAGAGGAATATGTAGCAAAATTATTAAAACCAAAAGAAGTGAAAAAAGCTAAACCAAAAGATATATTTATAGAAGAACAAGAAAATATATTAAAAAAACGTTTAGGTACCGTAGTTACGATAAAACAAGGTAGAAATAAAAAAGGTAAGATAGAGATTGAATTTAAAGATAATGATGAGTTCGAAAGAATTTTAGAGTTATTTAAGGATTAAAATATGGATTTAATTAAAGAAAAATTTTCAAAAATATTTTATAATTCAGAACTAGGGTTTCAGATTTTAGAGAAATTAATAACGATTACTTTAATTATTATTATAGCTTCAATTAGTGTCAAGCTTTGTAATAAACTAGTTGATTATATAATGCTGACGAAAGACAATGCGAATAAAAAATTTAAAATCAAATCTAATGAAAAAAGATCAGAAACGCTTCATAAATTAATTAGAAGTGCAATTAGATACACAATCTATTTTATTGCATTTTTCCAAATTTTGTCAACGCTTGGTATAAATACAACGAGTATAGTAGCAAGTGCAGGTATAGCTTCTGTAGCGATAGGATTTGGTGCTCAAAGTTTGGTAAAAGATATAATATCAGGATTTTTTATTATTCTGGAAGGTCAATTCGATGTAGGCGATGAAGTAAAATTATATAATCAAGCTGCATTTATTGCTGGTGGGAGTGTAATCTCTTTAGGATTACGTTCTACTAAAATTCGTTCAGGTAATGGAGAGATTTACTTTATTCCAAATGGTTCTATTAATCAAGTAATTAACTATTCATTAACATATAACTTAGCAGAAGTAAAATTCTCTATCCAAATAGATGAAACAATAGAAGCTATAGAAGAACGAATCCAAAAAGTATTAGATGTAGCAAATAATAATGATAAATATCATAATTTTATTTATAAAAATGATAAACTACATGTTAATAATATTGAGCAAATCGCAGATAATATTCTTACGTTAAATATTGTTGGAAAAGCAAAAGTTGGAAAAAAACAAAGTGTTGAAACAATGTTAAGAAAAGATTTTTACAATGAATTTAAAGATAAATTAACATTATTAGAAGAAAAGTAGGAGAGTTAAACAATGGAATATGGTTTAAATGATATTGTTGAAATGAAAAAGCAACATCCATGTGGTACAAATAGATGGCAAATTACACGTATGGGTGCTGATATAAAGATAAAATGTTTAAAATGTGACAATAACATTATGATGCCACGACGAGAGTTTAATAAAAAAATAAAAAAAATATTAGAAAAGCATTCTTAATATCAATGAAAGACAACAAACATTCTGTTTTGTTGTCTTTTTTGTTTTAAGTGCTATTTATAAATTTTTCTAAAACTCCAGTTATCTACTTTTTTACCACGAAAATCTAACTCTTTATAATTAACATTTTCATACTTATTTTTTGAATAAAAGTGCTTGTTTTTTTCAATATTTGTAACAAATGATAATGATTTACCATTATTATCCATAACAAAAGTATCGATATAGTTTAAGAATTCACTTCCTATATTTTGCCCCTGGTATTTTGGAGATATAGCTAAAATCATTAAATACCAGTCTAGATCTGTTTCTTTTCTCAGGTACTCAGTAGTTTTATCGTTAAACACGAAAAATGATAAAATATTGTATATTGATACATATTTTAATAAAGATATTCCACCGTGGATAATATATTTAAAGAGAGAAATATCTTTTGTATGAAGTAATGCTATTCCTACAGGAATTTTGTCTTTTTCAACAACTATACAAATTCCAAATTTTATATAAAGCTTAATAAGAAGTTTGTATAAAGCTAATAGATAATCTGCATAGTTTTTATTTTTGTAAATATTTGATTTTAGCAGTGCGAATAATGGATAGTCTATAAAAGCTTCTTTACATATATTAGCCAATGTGTCGATTTCGTTTATATTTGCTTTACGATATTTAATGATAGTTACCTCCTAGTAAAATTATAATATTATATATTGACATCCTTTTATATTTACTATTATAACATATTAGAGTAGGTGTTTATCACTAATTTGATTGGTTTACTAAATGAACTTCTATTCCATTAGGATCATTTATTATTATTTTATTAGATAGCTCATGAACAATATTGATATTGTTTTCTTTTATATTGTTAATAATATTATTATAGGTAGCATTATTGACAAATATTATCTCAAAATAAGCTAGTCCTGGAGTGCCTTTTTGACGTAGATTTAGATTAGGACCAGCCCACTGGTTAACAGCTAAGTGATGATGATAATCTCCATAAGCAATCCAACTTACACTAGGGACAGTGAATTTATCTTTGAATCCAAGTACTTTTTGATAAAAGCTTGTTGATTCTGAAGAGTTTTTAACACTAAGGTGTATATGACCAATAGTAGTACCAACTGGAAGAGTATAAGGAATTACTTTTTCTGATATACTTAATAAATGATCTGCGTCAAGTTGTTCTGTAATTCCTACTATTTTACCATCCTCACGTTTATCCCAAGTACTTTCATCTTTATCGTAATAAACTTCAATACCATTACCTTCTATATCAGCTAGATAAAGAGCATTACTATATCCGTGGTCAGCTCCACCCTCAAGAGGAGTATGAGTATCAATGAAATGACGTAATATATTTGCTAAGTCTTGTTTGCTCGGAACTAAATAGGCTATATGATATAAACCATATGAGCGTACTAGAGGACCTTCGACTTTGTTTAAGTAAAGAAGGGGAGTATTATCTTTAGTACCAAGAGTAGCACCTGAATCATCGTTTGATATTAATTCCATTCCCATTGATTCTGTATAAAATTTAATTTGCTTTTCTAGATTTACTACATTTAATGTAACAGTGCCTAGTTTGATATTTGAATTGTATTTTTCCATAAGTATTACCTTCTTTTTAATTATTAGGTAATTTATTACCTTGTTATATAGTTTACATCTAGCAATATAATTTGTAAAGTACGTGTTTTTATAATAGTTAGTATCTTTTTAGATACTAATTAATAATATTAGGGTAATTTATTAGAAAAATAATGTAAATATAGTAATATTAAATGATAAGATAGAGTTTTTATGTTATAATAGTGTAGTTGAATAGGATAAACCTAAGAAAAAACGAAATATTATAACGAAAAGGAGTGATTAATACTATGGCACTAACAGCCGGAATAGTAGGATTACCAAACGTAGGAAAAAGTACTCTTTTTAATGCGATAACAAAAGCAGGAGCATTAGCGGCGAACTATCCATTCGCAACTATCGATCCAAACGTAGGAATAGTAGAAGTTCCAGACCATAGATTAAATAAATTAACTGAGCTTGTTGAACCTAAAAAAACTGTACCAACATCATTTGAATTTACAGACATTGCAGGTATTGTTAAAGGAGCATCAAAAGGTGAAGGGCTTGGGAATAAATTTTTAAGTCATATTCGTGAAGTAGATGCAATTTGCCAAGTTGTTAGATGTTTTGAAGATGAAAATATTACACACGTTGCAGGTGGAGTAGATCCATTATATGATATAGAGGTTATTAACTTAGAGTTAATTCTTGCCGACCTTGAAAGTGTAGAAAAACGTATAGGACGTGTAGAAAAACAAGCTAAACAAAAAGATAAAGATGCAGTAGCAGAATTTGGAGTATTATCTAAAGTACGTGATATTCTTAAAGAAGAAAAACCAGCACGTCTTTTAGAATTAGATAAAGAAGAACAAAAAATTGCTAAAGGATTACACTTACTAACAATGAAACCAATGCTCTATGTAGCAAACGTTAGTGAAGATGATTTATTAGATGTTGATGCTAATAAACATGTTGCAAGTGTCCGTGAATTCGCTGCAAGCGAAGGAAGTAAAGTTATCGTTGTTTGTGCAAAGATTGAAGAAGAAATGGCTGCACTTGAAGATGAAGAAAAAGCTATGTTCCTAGAAGAATTAGGAATAGATGAAAGTGGTCTAGATAAACTAATTAAAGCAAGTTATAATCTATTAGGATTAGCAACATACTTTACAGCAGGAGTGCAAGAAGTTCGTGCATGGACATTCAAAAAAGGAATGCTAGCTCCTGAATGTGCAGGGATTATTCATTCAGATTTCGAACGTGGATTTATTCGTGCAGAAACTGTAAGTTATGATGACCTAGTGGAATATGGTAGCATGGCAAAAGCAAAAGAAGCTGGTCGTGTTCGTCTAGAAGGTAAAGAATACGAAGTAAAAGATGGCGATATAATGCTATTTAGATTTAACGTATAGCAATAAATAAAATTATAATATTATAAACCTATGGTATATTTTGTACTCATAGGTTTTTTCTTTCTCTGTGAATACTGAAATGTGGTATAATATAATTTATTACAAAAATTTTCAAGGGGGAATTACTATGTTTTTACGCTTTTTTCATAACCCATTGTTATTAGCAAAATTAACTTGGTATGAATACTATATTAAAGGAAGCAAAAAACAAAGTACCGCAGAGTATAAAATAAAAAGAATAATTAAAGATGTTACAGGTGAAAAGATTACCGAATTTTATGTATATAATAGTGGTTTGTCTACACCTAAGTTATCAAAAAATGGATTTCAAGCAACAGCTATTTATATTCCAAAATATAAAGAAATACTAGTTATTTTTAGAGGTAGTGAAAAAGAGGATATAAGTGACTGGTTTTATAATTATACAGGTATAGTATCAGGAGAAAATACTAGCCAAATAGATTCAGCATTGGCCTTTGTTAGATATTTAAAAAGAAAGATAACTGATTTTGATGAGTGCTATAAAGTAGCTGCCGGTCATTCATTAGGAGGACATCTAGCAACAACTGTACAACTGTTAAAAGCACCATTCCAACGAGTATATACGTATAATACAGCTTTACCACAGCTAAATCAATTAAGAAAATATGATAAAAAATTCAATAAAAAGCTAGAGGAATATTTCTTAGAAAAAGATTTGGAGATGACAAATAAACTTCAGAATTTTACAGAGAACTATTATATTAAACATAGTCATCATATTTATAACTATGTTAGAAAAAATGACTTCGTTCAATCTATGAATATGACTGTTGGAACATTTTCCGTAGGTAAAACTATAGAATTTCCACCAATATTGAAAAACTTTGTTTCACCAGATGAGTTTTTATCGGAAGAAGATTCTTATGAACTGGATAGATTATTTGGTGATTTTTATAAACATTTATTATCTATCGGTATTTTACCTGATATGGTAAAAGATAAGCAAAAAGAAATTGCGGATGAGTTTGTAAATTTTTTAATCTCAGAAATAAAAGATCCTATTCACAACCAAATAGTAAGTATAGGAAGCTGGGGTAAAAAAAGTGATGGTTCAGATATAAAAAAATCGTATAGAGTATTTAAAGCGCTATATAATTATATGCTTTATCTTGCTCACTCTGGAATAATTCCTGAGGATGTAATTAACAGTGAAGAAAGTAAACAGGCGAGCACTTTATACCAAGAGGTATTAGGTAATGCCACAGCAATTAATCTAAAGAATCTTTTAAAACCGCTACAAGAATTCTATACATTAATAAAAGCAATTTATACTTTAGTTAATGCGAAAGAGTTTGATGATGTAGAAGGATGGGTTGAATTAGCTCAGGCTCATGACTTACCAATGTTTTACGATGTTTTAGAATAATAAAAAAAGTGTCTACATTTATTGTAGACACTTTTTTCAGGCTGTTGACAAATAAGTCAACAGCCTTTTTTAACTGAAATAAAACCTTTAAAATGGTATAATATAAGTATACAAAGGAGGTTTTAGTATGTTTAATAAAGTAGAAAATATAAAAGATGAAATAATACTAATGACACTATCAGAAATAGTACCTAAAGACCATTTTTTAAGAAAAGTAGATAAAGCTATCGATTTTAAATTTATTTATGATTTAACAGAAAAATACTATAGCCATACGACAGGGAGAAATAGTCTAGATCCTGTTGTATTATTTAAACTGGTATTTTTAAAAGACTTTTATGGAATAAAATCTATGAGAGAAACA
>NZ_JNJO01000027.1 GCF_000701685.1 Gemella sanguinis ATCC 700632 | reverse complement strand
TCTTTAGGTACTATTTCTGATAGTGTCATTAGTATTATTTCATCTTTTATATTTTCTACTTTATTAAACATACTAAAACCTCCTTTGTATACTTATATTATACCATTTTAAAGGTTTTATTTCAGTTAAAAAAAGGCTGTTGACCTATTTGTCAACAGCCTGAAAAGACTATAGGAAAAACCTATAGTCTTTTTTGCATTTAATATTTAAAGTGCTGAGGCGAAATCTTCTATGAATTTATCAATGTTTTCAAAATCTTCGTCAGTATCTGCTTCAATTTCAATTTTCAGATTTTCAGTAGGATTAGTTGCACCTGTTTTTGCTATTTGGTCATTAAATTGATCGACACAAACACAGTATTGTTCATAAATAGTGTCTCCAGTTCCGATTACTCCATAGACTTTTCCAGAATAATCTTTTTGACCAATTTCTTCAAAGAATTCTTCCATCTCTTCAGGAAGATCCCCTTCACCATATGTATATGTTGCTACAATAAAGGCATCGGCATCATCTAAAAAATCGTAATCAACCATATCTTCAATAAATATTTTTTCAATTTCTATTCCTTTTTGTTCTTCGAATTTTTCTATAATTAAATCTGATAACATTTCAGTGTTACCTGTTAAACTTGCGTACACTAATTTAATATTCAAGAAAATCCCTCCATTCACTAATTAATAATAATAACTAGTACTATTATAACTTAATAAAAATGTTAAGTAAATATATTAATAACTATTTAAATAAAAAAATGAGTAACAATAGAAATAATTAGAATATTTTATTCTACGTTTTTCATAAGAAAATACATGGAAAAACATTTGTATTAATGTTTATTATTAGTTTTTTCTTTCTCATTGTGATAATATTATAAAGGTAAAAATTTAGTAATATATCAAAATTTTGGTCAAAGCATTATTTTGCAATTACGTTAAAATATATGGAGGTACTATGACTGAATTTTTAAAAGAATATGATGTTATTGTAATCGGAGGTGGTCATGCTGGAATTGAGGCAGCATATGCATCTAGTAGAAAAGGTGTGAGTACTTTAATGATTACAATCAACCTAGATACAATTGGTTTTATGCCATGTAACCCTAGTGTAGGTGGACCTGCAAAAGGTATAGTAGTTCGTGAGGTAGATGCACTTGGAGGTTTAATGGGTCGTGTTGCAGATAAAACAAATATTCAAAGTAAAATGCTAAATACTGCAAAAGGGCCAGCGGTTCGTGCACTTAGAATGCAATCTGATAAAGTTGAGTATCAATTAGAAATGAAAAGAATATTGGAAGATACTCCAAATTTAGATATTGAACAAGCTATGGTTAAAGAACTAATTATTGAAAATAATAAAGTGGTTGGCTTAAAAACAATGTTAGGGACTGCTTATAAGGCTAAAACTGTTATTATTACTACGGGAACTTATTTAAGGGGAGAAATAGTAATCGGAGATATAAAATATTCATCTGGTCCAAATCATCAAATGCCCTCAATTGATTTACCTAAACAGTTGGAAGAGCTAGGATTTGATTTAGTTAGGTTTAAAACAGGAACCCCACCTCGAGTTAATGCAGATAGTGTTGATTTTTCAAAAACTGCTATTCAACCTGGAGATAATGAGAAACATGCTTTTAGTTATGAAACAACAGAATATGTAGAAGATCAAGTTCCGTGCTGGTTAACTTATACTAATACTTCAACACATAAAATAATTGATAAAAACTTAGGGCGTTCGGCTATGTATTCTGGAGTAATACAAGGAACAGGACCAAGGTATTGTCCAAGTATCGAAGATAAATATGTTCGATTTAATGATAAAGAAAGACATCAGTTATTCCTTGAACCAGAAGGTAGAAATACTAAGGAAATTTATGTTCAAGGACTATCAACTTCTTTACCAGATGATGTACAGCGTGATATGGTTCACAGTATAGCTGGGTTGGAGAATGCGGTAATAATGAGAAATGGATACGCAATTGAATATGATGCAATTAATCCAACGACATTATGGCCAACTCTTGAAACTAAGTTGATTAATGGACTGTTTACTGCTGGTCAAATTAATGGTACTAGTGGTTATGAAGAAGCTGCAGGACAAGGAATAATGGCGGGAATAAATGCCGCATGCAAGATTTTAGAAGAAGAACCTATGATACTAGGTCGTGATGAGGCTTATATTGGTGTTTTAATTGATGATCTAGTTACAAAAGGAACTAATGAACCTTATAGATTATTAACATCTAGAGCTGAGCATAGGTTATTATTAAGACATGATAATGCTGATATGCGCTTAACTGAAAAGGCATATGAATATGGACTAATTACAGAAGAAAGATATAAAAAATTCTGTGATAAACGTAATGCAGTTCAAAATGAAATAGAGCGATTAAAAACATTTAGAATTACACCAACTCAAAAAACTTTAGAAAAATTACAAGAACTAAATAGTGCAGAAATTAGAGATGGTATATTAGCAATAGACATGTTAAGACGACCAGAGTTGTCTTATGAAAATATAATGTACTTAGCTGAAGATGATACTAAATTAGCTAGGGATGTTATTGAACAAGTTGAAATAGAGGTTAAATACGAAGGGTATATCAAAAAATCATTACAACAGGTTGAGAAACTTAAAAAAATGAATGAGATGAAAATCCCAAAAGACCTGGATTATGATGATGTTCCAAGTTTAGCAATAGAAGCAAGAGAAAAACTTAAAAAAGTTTTACCGCTAACAATCGGTCAAGCATCACGTATTTCAGGTGTTAATCCTGCAGATATCTCTATTCTATTAGTATTCTTGGAACAACGAAGAGGAAGAAATGATGAATAAACAAGAATTTTATAGTAAGGTAACAGAACAAATAGGTATTGAATTAAGTGAAAAACAAAAAAATCAATATCAAAGATATTATGAGTTAGTTGTTGAGTGGAATCAAAAAATAAATCTTACAGCAATTACTGAGGAAGAAGAGTTTTATTCTAAGCACTTTTATGATTCGATATCATTAGCTTTTTTCAAGGATTATAGTAATGTTGATAATATTTGTGACGTTGGAAGTGGAGCAGGATTCCCATCAATTCCACTTAAAATTTTATACCCAAACCTTGAAGTTACAATTGTTGATTCATTGAATAAACGTATAAAATTCTTAAATTTATTAAAAGATGAATTAGAGTTAACTAACTGTAATTTTATTCATGCTCGTGCAGAAGAAATTGGACAAAATAGAGATTACAGAGAAAAGTTCGAAATTGTAACTGCTAGAGCAGTAGCTAGATTAAATGTACTTTCAGAATTATGTTTACCTCTTGTAAGAAAAAATGGATACTTTTTAAGTTTGAAGGCACAAAAAGCAGAAGAAGAAACAAAAGAAGCGTTAAATGCGATAAAGTTGCTTGGTGGTAAATTAGAAAAAGATTTAGAGTTTTCTATTGAGGGTGAAGAGCGCCATATACTAGAAATAAGAAAGGCTAAGGAAACTCCAAATAAATATCCTAGAAAAGTAGGAACACCAAATAAAAAGCCATTATATTAGAAAAAAAGGGATTAAAGTAAAAAATTACTTTGATTCCTTTTTATATTAATTTCACCTTTGTTGTAAAAAAATTATAAAAACGTTTTTATAAGAAAAATAAGATAAATTTTCAAAAAACTCTTTACATTTTTTTGATTTTATATTATTATAGTGAAATAATAATATAAAACAGGAGGATGTATATGCAAAAAAGAAGTGTGAGAGATTTTCTTAATATAATTTTAAATGGTACTGCACTAGGGGTCGTAGCAGGTTTAATTCCAAATGCAGTATTGAGTACATTATTCAAGTATCTAGGAAAACACTTTGCGGCTAATGTGTTTACAACATTATCTCAAGCGATGTATTTATTACAATTTTCTATTCCAGTGCTAGTTGGTATGATAGTTGGACAAATGTTAAAATTCAAACCACTAGAATCAGCAGTTTTAGGTGCAACTGTTTTAGCAGCAAGTGGATCATTAACATTTAATGCGAATTTAAAAGCTTATACTGGAGTGCCAATGGGAGATTTATTTAACGTTATGTTAATAACTGCAATTGGTGCAATAGCAATATCATTAGTAAAAGATAAATTTGGTTCTGTTACAATTATATTTTTACCAATAACTGGTGGGTTAGTAGCAGCACTAGGATTAGTTACGTTACCTTATATGAAAAGTTTAACAAATCTTTTAGGACAAATAATTTTTAAATTTACAACATTACAACCTATATTAATGTGTATGTTAATCACAATGTCGTTTGCATTCTTAATTGTAACACCGGTATCAACTGTTGCTATGGGATTAATACTATTTAAAAATGCGAATTATGTTGGTGCAGGTGCAGCAACTCTTGGGCTAGTAGCAGCTGCGGCAGTTTTATCAATTGGAACTTTTAGAGCTAAAAGTAAAGGTGCAAGTATAGCTATTATTCTTGGTGCTATTAAATTAATGATGCCTAACTGTGCAAGACGTCCTCAGTTATTTTTACCAATTCTAACGACAGCGGCAATAACTGGACTTTCAGGTTATTTCTTAGGAATCCAAGGAACTCATGAAAGTGCAGGATTTGGTATCATTGGACTAATTGGACCAACTAAAGCTTACGAGATGAATCCTGGGAGTTTAGTACAAATAGTCTTAGCATTTTTCGTAATTCCATTTACGGTTGCGTTTCTTGCTGATAGATTGTATTCAGATGTACTAAAATTATATAAGTCAGAAGTTTATAGACCAGAAAATTATTAATATAAAAGAAGGTATTCAATTTTGAATATCTTCTTTTTTTGTTTTATTAGTTGTCATTAATAGGTTGACAAAAAAGTTTTCTAATTATAAAATTAAATTATAAATATAAGTGAAGGAGGCATCATTATGAAAATTTTATTTGCGGGAGCAGGAGCTCTAGGGTCTAGATTTGGTTATATGCTATTTAAAAATGGTGAAGATATTACTTTTGTTGATTCTTGGAAAGATCACGTTGAAAATATAAATAATAATGGATTACGTGTTATTATAGATGATAAGGAACAAGGATATTATAATATTCCAACGTACTATCCAGAAGATGTACAAGGAAAGTATGATGTTGTTTTTGTAGCTACAAAGTCGATGCAATTAAGAAGTATGTTAACAAAGGTAAAGCATCTTATGCATGAAAATACAAAAATTATATGTATACTGAATGGACTAGGGCACGTTGATACTCTTAAAGAATTTGTAAAAGAAGAAAACATTCTAATTGGTGTGACATTATGGACGAGTGGTTTGGGTGGACCTGGTGTACTTAAAGCTTATGGATCAGGAAAAACAGAAATAAAGCAAGTTAAGGAAGATAATCTTGCGGAGACTAAAGGCTTAATAGATAGATTAAATAAAGCTGGATTAAATATGAAGTATTCAGATAATACCTTCCAATCTATTTGGCATAAAGCAGGACTTAACTGTGTATTGAATACGTATTGTACATTGATAGATTGTAATATTGGTGAGTATGGAAGTTTTAAACAAAATTTAGAATTAACTAGAGCAGTACTAAATGAAGTTACGGCTGTTGCTAAAGCTGAAGGTGTGGAAGTGAATCAAGAGTTAGTTGAAAATAACATTGAAAACTTATTTGATCCTAGTACTGGAGGGTTACATTACCCATCATTATATCAAGATATGAAAAATGGAAGATTAACGGAAATAGATTATTTAAATGGAGCCATATCTAAATTAGGTAAGAAGCATAATATTCAAACTCCAGTTTGTGATACAGTAACATTAATGATTCACGCTAAAGAATTTATTCGAGGAAATAAATAAAAGAAACTATAAATATTATGGATAGTAAGAGGCTCTAATTGATGATAAATCAATGTTTTACTTGTATTTTTTTATTAAAAAAGGTATAATTATTCGTATGTTCATTTGTCTATTTTAAATAGGAGGAAAAATTATGGTATTAGAAGTAAATAATGAACTAGGACACGTATCAATTAGTGATGACGTTATTTCTACTGTAGCAGGTGGAACAGCAGTAAGTTGTTACGGTATAATTGGTATGGCTAGTAAGAACCAAGTTAAAGATGGAATTATAGAAATCTTAGGAAAAGAAAATTATTCAAAAGGAATAGTTGTTAAACAAGATGAAGATAAATTAGTAATAGATTTATATATAATAGTTATGTACGGAACAAAAATATCTGAAATAGCTAGTAATGTTCAGTCATCAGTGAAATATCAAATAGAAAAAACACTAGGTGCTAAAGTGAATGAGGTTAATATCTTTATTCAAGGCATTAAAGTAAGTAATAAGTAGGAGGTAGCGCATTGGAAAAAATCAATGGACTAGTTCTAGCTAAAATGATAGATTTAGGTTCTAAAAATTTAGCTAAGAATGCAGAAAAAATTAATTCTCTTAACGTTTTCCCAGTACCTGATGGTGATACAGGAACAAATATGAATTTATCAATGTCTTCAGGTGCTAAAGAAACAGCAGCGAATGTTGTAGAAAATATCGGTGAGTTAGGAAAGTCATTCTCTAAAGGTTTATTAATGGGAGCTCGTGGTAACTCAGGAGTAATTCTTTCACAATTATTTAGAGGAATGACTCAACATATAGCTGATAAAAGTGAGATTGACGCAAAAGAATTTGCAGCTGCTATTCAAAATGGTGTTAGTATAGCGTACAAAGCAATAATAAAACCGGTTGAAGGGACAATTTTAACAGTAGCACGTGAAGCTGCAGAAGCAGGTGTAAAAGCTGCAGAAAACACTACTTCAGTTATTGAAGTAATGGATGCAATTTACTTAGAAGCTCAAGAATCTCTTAAGAGAACACCTGAGTTGTTACCTATTTTAAAAGAAGTTGGTGTAGTTGATTCAGGAGGTCAAGGTTTAGTTTGTGTATATCAAGGTTTTGTAGCTGCATTAAAAGGTGAAGAGATCGAAGGATTAGATTCAGTTGAAACTAATGTAGTTGATATGCAATTTGAAGATAATCATGATATGGACTTCATGAGTCCAGAAGATATTGTCTATGGATTCTGTACAGAATTTACTGTTCGTCTTGATAAAAATAAAAAAGAATTTAATGAAGATAAATTCAGAGAAGATATGAGTAAATTTGGTGATTCACTACTTGTTATTTCTGATAGTGAATATGTAAAAATTCATGTTCATACAGAAACACCAGGTGATGTATTTAACTACGGACAACAATATGGTGAACTTATTAAAATCAAATCTGATAATATGCGTGAACAACACAGAGAAGTATTAAGAAAACAAGAAGCAAAACAAGCTAGTGCTCCGAAAGAAGTTAAAGAACAAGCTATGATTTCTATTTCTATGGGTGCTGGATTAAGTAAAGTTTTAAAATCAATGGGTGTTGATTATATTGTAGAAGGTGGACAAACAATGAATCCATCTACTGAAGATATAATGAAAGCTATTAAAGAAGTTAATGCCAAAAATATTTATATATTCCCTAATAATAAAAATATTCAACTAGCAGCAAAACAAGCTGCAGAATTAGCGGAAGAAAATGTCTTTGTAATTGAAAGTAAAACAGCTCCACAAGGCTTAGCTGCGGTAATGGTATTTAACTCACAACTTTCGCCTGAAGAAAACTTTGCAAATATGCAAGAAGTTTTATCAACTGTAAGTACACTTGAAGTAACTTATGCAGTTCGTGACACTAATATAGAAGGTGTTGAAATTAAGAAAGACCAATTTATGGGAATCAAAGATGGTAAAATAGTTGTTTCTGATTTATCATTAAACACTGTACTTGAAGAATTACTAGAAAAATCTTTAGATGAAGATAAAGAAATAGTTACTCTTTACTTAGGTGAAGATAGTACAGATGAATATACTGATTTTCTAGAAGAATTATTAGAAAACAAATACCCTGATGTAGAGGTAGAACTTATTGAATCTGGACAACCAGTATATCCATATATAATTGGAGTAGAATAAGAATAATAATTTTAAAGAAAAAAGTAGCATTAATCAAACATTGATTAATGCTACTTTAAAGTTTAATTTATATAATAATAAAAAAATAAGAAAGGATGACTATATGGTAGATATAATAATAGTAATACTATTGTTTTTAGGTATCTATTTAGGACATAAACGTGGGCTAATAATGCAATTATTCTATGTTGGAACTATGATAGTTGGTTTAATAGTATCAATGTTGTTTAGTAGTAGATTAGCATATTTATTTCCTAGTTTAATTCCAATACCAGCAGATGTAACCACAGGTTTAGAGGGGGTATACGCTGGATTAAATATACCTACGGCATACTATAGAATAGTTTCTTTTGTCGTATTATTTATAGTAATTCGACTGATTATTCAAATAATTGCATCAGCACTAGGTGTAATTAGAAAATTACCGTTAATAAAAACAACAGACAGATTATTAGGTGGAATCTTTGGTTTTGTAGAAGTTTATTTATTAATATTTGTAGTTTTATATTTTGTGACAGTATTACCACTATCAGAGTGGAAAATTGCAATATTTACAAATTCAACAATACCAGGATTTATTCTAGAAAATACACCTATTTTATCAGAGCAATTAATAGATTTATTTTTTAAATAAGAAAATAGAACGAGCAGTGGCATTAGTGTAAAATTATGTTGCTGCTTTATTCTTTTGCTATAGAATTGTTAAAAAGATAGATTTAGTGTATAATATACTTTGTTAAAAAAATTCATGAAGGAGTGAAAAATAGTTGAATAAAATTACTCAAAAGAAATTGAATTTAGATTTAGTGTTAAAAGATATTGAAAAATATTGTTATTCAGAGTTATCTTATGATAAGATTCAAAATTTAAAATATATAAATAATTATGACAAACTAGTAGAAGTTCATAAAGAAAATGAAGAAGCATATGAATTATTAAGAAAGTATCCCAATGAGTTTAGATTGAAAATATATGATTATAATATGAGTGTGAAAAAAGCGAAGAAGGATAGTGTATTATCAGAAAAAGAACTTTTTTATATTTTAAGAAATGTAATTACTTATGATAGATTTTCTAAGAGATTTGACTCTATTAAAATACAGGAAAACAATTCATATAGTAGTATAACAAAATACATAGAAAAATTAGATAATCTTGAAGATTTAGAAAGATACTTAGATAGGATAGTTGATGAAGATGGATATATAAGACCTGATGCATCATTAGAATTAAAAAATATAAAAGCTGATATAACAAAGTTAAAAAACAAGAGTGATCAAATATTAAAAAATATACTTAGAGCTAATGTAAAGAAACTAACAGAAGCAATTGTAACAAAGCGTAATGATAGAGATGTAATTTTAGTTAAACCAGAGCATAAAAATGATTTTGGTGGTATAATTCACGATGAATCTGCATCTGGAAATACGTTTTATGTTGAACCGAAAGAAAATGTTGAAATTAATAATGAAATAGGAGTTTTAAAACGACGTGAAAAAGAGGAGATTCTTAGAATATTAAAAGAGGCATCTGAAGTAATTAAAGAGAAGTCTAATGAATTATTAAATTCTTTATGGAATTTTTCTCAAGTAGAATTTATTTTTTCAAAAATGAATTTTTGTTCACAAAAGGGTTTTAATAAACAAAATATTGTCGCGACTCAAGAAATTAATTTAAAAAAAGCATATAATCCATTAATTGAAAAAGAGTTAGTAGTAAAAAACGATGTTATATTAGATAATAAAGGAAATTCTTTAATAATTACCGGTCCTAATACCGGAGGTAAAACTGTAATTCTAAAAACAGTTGGTTTATGTGTATACTTAACTCACTTAGGATTTTACATACCAGCACTAGAGGAGTCAACTGTTGGATTTTTTGAAAAAGTATTTGTTGATATTGGAGATGAACAATCAATAGAAAATAACCTTTCGACTTTTTCATCTCATATGACCAATATAATTAACATATTAAATAACACTAATGAAAAAAGTTTAATACTTTTAGATGAGTTGTGTTCAGGAACCGACCCTAGTGAAGGGGCAGTGTTATCAATCGCTTTATTAGATAAATCTAAAGAGTTAAATGCAACAATGTTATGTACAACTCATTATCCAGAAATTAAAAATTACTGTTTTGAATCAGAATATTATAAGAACTCTTCTATGGAATTTGATTTCGAGAAATTAAAACCGACATATCGATTTATTATCGGTTTACCAGGTAAATCAAATGCAATTAATATTTCTGCAAAATTAGGTTTAGACGAGACTATTATAAAAGAAGCTAGTGCTCTATTAGAAGAAAATACAAAAGAAAATAATCTATTTATAGATAAATTATCTGAGAATATAAGAGAGTATGATTATAAACTAGATTATTTAAATAAAACCATTACAGAAATAGATGAAGTAAAAGAGCAATTAGATAATAATTTACAAAAATATGAAGAATATAAAGAGAGTCTATATAATGAACTTAGTATAGAATTAAACAAAGAAATAGATGCTAAGAAAGAAGAAATGTTAGAAATATATCGTCAGTTTAAAGATAGTTCTTCATTAAAACAACATGAAGTTAATGAAATTCTTCATAAAATGGATAAAGGTAAAAATAATATAAAATTGGCTAAGCAATTACAAAATCAACCTAAGTTCAAAAATTCTGAAATACAGGTTGGAGATGATGTATTAGTACTTAGCTATAATCAAAGAGCGACAGTTCTTGAAATATCAGGAAATACTTTGCAAATTAAAATGGGTGCTATGAAACTTAATATCAAGAAAAAAGAGGTTAGAAAAATAGAAAGTGAACCTGAAGTTGCTACAAGATATATAAGTACAAGTAGTGTTAGTAGTAAAAAAGTAGGTATAGATATTAACGTAATAGGTTTAAATACTGAAGAGGCAATTAGAGAAATAGAAAACTATATGGATAAAGTTATACTTCAAGGCTATGATACTTTTACTATAATTCACGGTTTAGGATCGGGGATTCTAAGAAAAAATATTGCAGAATATTTAAAAACAAACAAATATGTTGAAAGTTTCAGAAGTGGTGGCCAAAATGAAGGTGGAATGGGTGCTACTATAGTAGAAATGAAATAAATAGGTTAGATTGGAATAGTATTATACAATTCCGATCTAACCTTATTTTATTTTTTATAAATCTAATAACGAAGTTTATAACTATTATCTTCCTTAACAATATTTTCTAGGACTCCACCACAAGATTCAATTGATTTTTTAGAAGCAATATTTTCGTGGTCGCATGTAACTAATACTTTATCTAACGCAAGAGAAAATAAAAATGAACATGCATATTTTAACATAGAATTTGCATAACCTTTGTTTCGTTCACTTTTCCTTACACTATAACCAATATGTCCGCCGTAGTTAAGTAGGTAATCGTAAGGTATAATTAATAATAATTTATAAAAAACGAACAATCTGATGAAAACGAAAATGAAAAGTTAAGAAAATAATGAAAAAACTTCTTGACAAAGAATAAATGAGATGATAGAATAGAAAAAGTCTTCAGGAAAGAAGACAAAAACAACATTTTTTAAAAACCGAATGTTAAAAAATTTTTTAAAAAACTTTTAAAAAGTTCTTGACATCGAATAATAAAAATGTTAAACTATAAAAGTTGCTAATCGCAACAAACTTGAACATTGAAAACTAAACGAATTAAGTCAACGTTAATTCCAAAAAAGGACAGTTCTAAAAAGGAACTATAAAACTTTTTAATGAGCTAATCAAGCTAACAATTTATTTGGAGAGTTTGATCCTGGCTCAGGACGAACGCTGGCGGCGTGCCTAATACATGCAAGTCGAGCGAAGTTTTTC
>NZ_JNJO01000026.1 GCF_000701685.1 Gemella sanguinis ATCC 700632 | reverse complement strand
TCCATTTAGGTACTCTAATACTACTTTCTTTTTTAATTCAAATGTATATTTTGACATAAAAATACCGACCTCCAAAAAGTTAGATTTTTTGGTCTAACTTTTTGGGGTCGGTACATAGCTTTGCTTTTTTACTTTTATTAGATTTCTCTTCTAGTTCTTCTTCTTGGACGTGGGTACATTTCTTGTTCCACTTCATTTTTTCCATATCCACTAGTGAATGAACTTGCTTCTTGTTGAGCAGGACGTTGTGTTAAAATATCTCTTTCAACATTAACTCCATCATCCTCAAATCCAGTAGCAATTACTGTTACAATAATCTCGTCAGTTTTTTCTAATTCCTCGTTAAATACTGTACCAAAGATCATGTTTACTTCGTCATCACTTGCTTCTTGAACGATGCTAGCTGCTGCTTGTGCTTCAAATAAACTTAATGATGGTCCACCAGTAATATTTAATAACACACCTTTAGCTCCAACGATTGAAGTCTCAAGTAATGGTGAAGAAATAGCTTTTTTAGCTGCTTCAATTGCTCTATTCTCACCAGAAGCTACACCAATACCCATTAATGCAGATCCTTGGTCAGCCATAATAGCTTTAACATCAGCAAAGTCTAAGTTAACTGTTCCTGATACGTTAATTAAATCAGAGATACCTTGAACCCCTTGACGTAATACATTATCAGCTTCAACGAATGCTTGCATCATTGGAGTAGATTTATCAACGATATCTAATAATCTATCATTTGGAATTACGATAAGAGTATCAACAGCACCTTTTAATGAGTTAATACCAGCTGTTGATTGAACTTGACGTTTTTTACCTTCAAAATTGAATGGACGAGTAACAACACCAACAGTTAAAGCTCCTAGTTCTTTAGCGATACTTGCAACGATTGGAGCTGCACCTGTTCCAGTTCCTCCACCCATTCCTGAAGTAACAAATACCATATCTGCTCCTTCTAATGCTTCTTCAATTTTATCTTTAGTTTCTTCAGCTGCTTTACGTCCAACTTCTGGATTCGCACCAGCTCCTAAACCTTTTGTTAATTTTTCACCTATTTGGATTCTTACATCTGCTTTAGAGCGTCTTAATGCTTGAGCATCTGTATTAACAGCGATAAATTCTACATTTTGAATACCACTTTCTACCATTCGGTCAACGGCGTTTCCACCACCGCCTCCAACTCCGACTACTTTAATTACTGCTGATTGATCAAATTCTTGAAACATAATTTTATTTTCCTCCTAATTATTCAAAAAACGAATTATACATTTTACTTAATTTACTGAACAGACCTTGTTCTTTATCGTCTTTTTCTTCATTATCTTCATCTTCATAATAAACTTCTTGTTCATTGTCTTCTATATGGTTCTCACTAGCAATAGTAGGTTCTACTCTTGATTTAGAAATATTAACTTCTTCTATTGATGATACATTTTCAAAAGTTGAGTTAGTATTCTTTATTGTTGCAATCTCTTCAGTAACTTGATAACCGAATAATGATTCAATTTTATAGCTACTAGTAAGTGTACCTACAACTACTGATAACTCTGGAGAATTAGCTCCTATAATCTTTGGTGAACCAATTCTTACATTCATTTTTCTTAGCATATCTTTTGCTAATTCTAATACCCCTGGCATTTGAGTAGTACCACCTGTCAATACTACATTTCCTTTAACACGATTAATTCCAGCTTTTCTTAATACATCGAAAGATCGTAGAATTATTTCTTCTACTACCTCTTCTATGTAATCAGCTAATTCTTTTTGTGTATACGGTTCTTCATCCGGCTCTAAATTATCGATTTCAATAACTACTTGTGATGAAGCTGTATCATAAAATGCATGCCCCTGAGTAAGTTTAATTTCTTCTGCTCGTTTAGTTGGTACATTTAATACATCAGATATAGTTCTTGTAATATCCTCACCAGCTAATTCTATAGATTGTGATAATTGTAAAATACCATCTTCAAAATAGCTTACTGTTGTTAACCCAGCTCCGATATCAATTATTACTGAACCATAATCTTTTTCTTCGTCATTTAGTAATAATTCTCCTAATGCATGTGAAGTACAGAAAGTTTCATTGCAATCTAGTCTAAGGTTTTCTATACTTTTGTATATAGTATGTAGATGAGTTTTAGAAGTAAACACTCTATTTCCTGTTACTTCAAATGTATTGTGAGCCGTCATCCCTTTTGGTTTTCTGATATGTTCAATATCATCTAATCTGTAGTAATCAGGAATAACTTGGACAACTTCTCTTTCTCTTGGTAAAGGTAAAATTTTTGCTTCTTCTATAACTTCTTCGATATCTCTACCATCTATATCGTGCTTAGTATCAAATTTAATTTCCGCAACACTTTTTTTAATATGAGTGTGTATACTTGGAACTGCTACATATAATGATCTTATGTCTTTATTAGCTTCACTTTTAGCAATATCTATCGCTTTTTGAATATCTCTAGATGCTGATTCTACATCTATAATATTTCCTCTTTTTATTGCTGTAGTTTTTACAATACCAACACCCAATATATTCAATTTTTCATATACTACATCTGCGATTATAACTTTTATACTCGATGATCCCAGATCTATTGAAGTATATAATTGTGAACTCAAGTCAAACACTCCTTCCTCTATATTTTTGTTATTATAATAAAATTGTAAATACACACAAATTCTATTTACACATACTAAATTATAACACAAATTTTAAAAAAAAAATATGAAAAACACCAAAAAAATTAAAATTTTATGAAATTATTTGTTTAAAATGATTTTTTTTATCTTTTTCTTTCAATTTTACAAAAATACTATTCAAAATTTAAGTTTTGAATAGTATTTTTTACTATGAAGTTTTTTTAGTTTTATTAGTATTTTGTGTTGTTGTAGTTTTCTTTGCAGTTTTACTTTGGTTTGTAGATTTATTTTTATTTTGATTTGAAGTTTTATTTGAATTTACTTGTTGCTCAGTATTATCACTATTTACTTGATCATCAGTATTTTCTTTATCTTCTTTTTCTTCTTTAGTATTTTCTTTTTCTTTAGAATCTGAACCATTCATTTTATTTAATAATTCTTTTATTTTACTATTTTTTTCAGCATCAGATTTTTCAGTTTCTAAATATGCTCCATTTATTAAATTAAGTGTTGTTTTGTTTTTATCTTTAATATATTTGGATATTTCATCATAATAATTTAACTTTTGAGCGAATGTTGAAGACATGGCTTTAACTTTTTGACCATCTTTCATATAGATAATTATTTCAGAGTCATTACTATTAATAATTTCTGAAATCTGTACTAAAACTTCAGGTTTCAACTGTGCTAAATTTTTATAAACTTCTTCTAACTTACCGTTATTTTCAAAATTCTCTACTATTGGTAAATTATAACTATTTCTAATTTGTCCATTATATGTTTGCCCGTTTTCCATTATAATCTGGTAACCACCATCATCAAGTTTTTTTTGAGCAATTAATCTATATTCTTCTACCTCTATTTTGATAGAAGATGGAATTTTAGATTTTACAGTTACTTTTTTAAAAATATTAAATTTATCTTTTATATTTTTTTCTACTTCACTATCTTTTACAGACCATGTTTTAATATTTTCATTAATATTACCTGCAGTTAATATTTCTTCCTTTGTAATTTGTGAATATCCTTGAACCTCTATATTTCTAATTTTCATATACGGGCTGTACATGAAAGCTACTACTGAAATAAAAATTAAAAATATTAAAATTATAAATGCTAATTCTCTGCGACGTTTTCTTTTAATTTTTGTAATTGAAGCGTGGCGTTTTTCACTATTTATTTTTGAAAGTAATTTTTTATTTTTACTATTCATAATATCTATCCTTCACTTTGGATTTTCTTGAATGTATTAATAAATTCATCTCCACGTACTTCAAAACTTTTATACTGATCCCATGATGCACATGCAGGAGATAATAATATAATATCACCTGAAACAGCTATCTTACTCGCTTTTTCTGTTGCATCATCTATTTTTATCGCTTTTATGCAATTGACATTATTTTTATCTGCTAAAGATTTTAGGATATCTGCACTTTCTCCTACTACTACCACAGTTTTAACTCTATTCAAATATGGAGATAACTCATGAAAATCTATCCCTCTATCTTGTCCTCCACAAATTAATACCACATTTTTTTCAAATCCAGATAATGCGTTTATTGTTGCAACAGGGTTCGTCGCTTTAGAATCATTATAATATTTTATTCCTTTATTTTCTCCAACATATTGTAATCGATGCTTAACTCCACTAAAGTTGTATAAAACACTTCTTATCGATTCAATATCAGCACCTTTTTTATAAGCGATTACCGCAGCATTAATTCCATTTTCAACATTGTGTAATCCAGGAAGTGTTAATTTTGTAGAATCAAATAATTCTACATCTCCATATATTACCATATTATCTTTTATATACACATCTGCATCAGTATTAAATTTTGTATCATAAAAAATTATATTTGAATTTATTTCACTTATATTATATTTATCTTTTTCCTTAATATTTAAAATAAGAAAATCTGTATCTAATTGATTTCTGTATATTTTTCTTTTAGCATTTCTATAATTTTCTATACTTTTATGATAATCTAGATGTCCTTCACCTAAATTTGTTATAGCTGCTATAGAAGGTCTAAAATATTTAGTTCCTTCTAATTGAAATGATGATACCTCAGTTATGATTAAAGAATTAGGATGATTATAAGCTACCTCTATTGATGGATAGCCTATATTTCCTGCTAAATACACATCTTTATTACTTTGCTTTAAAATATCATAAGTCATTTGAGTAGTTGTAGTTTTACCATTTGTACCAGTAATTGCTACCATGTCTACATTAAATAAAGTATTAGCTAATTCTATTTCTGTAATAATATCAATTTTTTTCTCAATAGCTTTTTGTAAAAAATCAATCTGATACTTAATTCCAGGATTTTTTATTATCAAATCAATTTCATCCAGCAAGTAAAGTGGATGTCCTCCATCAATAATAGGTATTCCTAAATCACGTAATTCGTTAGCATGTGCATCATTACTCAAATCATCATATGCATTTACAACTACATTATAATTTAACTGTTTTAAAATTTTTGCAGTTGAATATCCACTTCTTGCAAAACCTAAAACTAGTATTTTTTTATTTTTTAAATCTAACATATTAAATCACCCCTAAAAAGTATCCTATTCCTGAAGAAATCAAAGCTATTATTACAAATAAATAAACTGTTTTTACCTCACCGTATCCTGACAATTCAAAATGGTGATGTAATGGAGACATTTTAAAAATTCTCTTCCCAGTCTTTTTAAAATAAGCAACTTGAATAATAACAGATAACGTTTCAAGTATATATACTAATCCTATGAAAATAAACGCTATTTCTTTGTGTAAAATTATGGAAATAGCTGCTAAAATACCTCCTAATGCTAGTGATCCTGTATCACCCATAAATATTTTAGCTGGATTTTTATTAAATAATAAGAATCCTATTAAGGCTCCTACTAATACTAAACAAAATACAAAAACTGGAAAATTATTTTCCTTATATGCTAATAAAGCAAATGTACTTGTTGTAATAATTGTTACGCTGGTAGCTAAGCCATCTAACCCATCTGTTAAATTTACAGCATTAGAAAATCCTGTTTGCCAAAACACAACAAATACCATATAAAGATAAGATATATTAAGCTGATATTCTAATCCAGGTATATAGATGTAATTTATATCTTCATAAATAAATTTAACTAATACATAGAATATTATAGAAAATAATATTTGTAACATTAATTTCTTTCTTGGAGCTAATCCATCATTTTTCTTTTTTACTACTATTAACATATCATCAATATATCCAATTATTGAAAATGAAATAGTCGTATAGATAAATAGAAAATAGTATTTAATATTTGAACTATCAATAAACATTGCGATTATTAATGCAAGTACGGTAGCAACTATAAAAGAAATACCTCCCATAGTTGGCGTTCCTTTTTTATGCATATGACTTTGAGGTCCTTCTTCTCTAATTGCTTGCCCAAATTTTAAATAATGCAAATACTTTATTAACTTTGGTAACATTAATACGGTTACTAAAAAAGATACTACTAATAACGATATTGCTACCACTATATTTGAATTACTCATTGTTTTCTCCTAACTAAATTTTATTTTTATACTCTCTCCTTTTTTCACACTTCTTCCCGCTGGAATAGATTGTGATTGCACATATCCATTTCCTTCTACTTCAATATCTAAACCAGATAATTGTTTATAAGTTAAAACTTCTGCTTTTGACCAACCTGCAAAATTAGGTAATTGAATATTCTCATCTGATAAAAGTAAAAATACTTTATCATCTTTTTTAAATATATTATTTTTAGAAGGGAATTGATTTAAAACATTTTTTCCACTTCCTATTAAAACAACACTTTTAGTTTGTTTAGCCAGTTTTTCTACTGCAGAAGTTGAACTACTTCCAATATAATCATCCATTGTATAAGTTGTTACTTCATTTGAAGAATCATTTTTCTTAACATTTAAGTAATTAAGCGTATTTTCCATTACAGGTTTAAAAATCTCTGATGACCCTTTAGCAAAACTTTCTGCAAGGTTTTTATTTGGTAATTTCATACCAGTATAAACAATAACTTCAGGATTTTCACTAGGTGCATATCCTATAAATGAGTGTAACACTTTATATTGACTACTGTAGTATTTACGGCTTTTTGGATCTACTACCTCTCCTGTCCCTGTTTTCCCCGAAACAGTATAATTATCTAACGCATATTTTTTACCACCTTGTGCCCAACTTCCATTTACTACTCCATATAATTCTTCTTTCATTTTATCTACAGTAGCTTTAGAAATTGGATTTCCAACAATAGTTTTCTGACCACTATTAACATCTTTATTTATTGTTTTATCATGAATTCTTTGTAAGAAATATGGTGATAACATATTACCATCATTTAAAATTGCAGTTTCAGCCTGTACCATTTGCATTGCTGTTACTGTACTACCTTGTCCAAAAACTGTAGTTGAAGCTGAAACTTTGTTATTAAATACTAAATCTCCGCTTGCTTCATTATTATATAATGCACCTGTTGTTTTTCCAAATCCAAACTTCTCTAATCCATTTTTTAATTTTTCAGTTCCTAAATCTTGTAATAATGTTAACATTAAAGTATTAGATGATTGTTGGAAACCATGTCTTTCAGTTATAGTACCCCATCCTACTTTATTCCAGTCATGAATAACAGTATCTTCTACTTTATATGACCCAGATCTATAATATTTCATTGGATCGTATAAATTATTTTCCATTATAATTGATAAAGTGAATGTTTTAAATGTTGATCCAGGCTCATATGCTGAGTTATAAAAAATATTAGACCAAGCACTTTCTAAGTTTTCTTGTGTATTAGGATTAAATGCAGGTGTTTGCCCCATTCCTAATATTTCACCCGTCTTAGCACTTACAACAATAGCAAACGCACTTTCTGGTTCATATTTTTCTTGAACATCTTTAAGGGTATTGTCTATATAACTTTGAATATTTTTATCTATTGTTAAGTAAATATCTGCCCCATCTACTGGATTTATTTCAACTTTAGGAATATTAGAAACAACTTTCCCCCATGCATCTTTTGCATAAGTTATATGCCCTTCTTTACCTCTTAAGTAGTAATCAAAAGTTTTTTCCACACCTAAACGTCCTGTTATAAGATCGCTATCTGGAGAATTTTGAGCAAAACCTAAAAAGTTTCCTAACATACTTCCATTAGGATAATATCTTTTTGTAGTGGCTATAAAGCTAATACCTGGAAGTTTTAAATCTTCTATTTTTTTCTTATCCTCAACGCTTATATCTTTTCCAGCAGTCCCAAATTCTACTTGGTATACACCTTGTTTTTGTAATGTCTCTTTAATTTTGCCTTCATCAAGTTTTACATATTTTGCCAATTCTCTAGCTGTTTTATCGATATCAACAACGTGACGAGGATTATCTTTATCTTCTGTAGCTTTATCAGATACTACAGCAACTAGTTTATATGATTCAATATTATCAGCTAAGATATTTCCATTTCTATCATATATTTTTCCTCTATTTGGTTGTAAACTTGTATCAATTTTATATTTTTTATCTGATAATTCTGATAAGTTTTGGCCTCTGACTGTACCTATTAACATCATCTGGCCAATATTAGCTATTAATATCCATACAAAGAAAAAAACAAAAATTATAAAAAATACCATTTTTGTTCTTCCTCTTGAGATATAATCTTTTCTCTCTAAGCTCTTTTTATCTTCCAAAAAGCCAAGAGTAAATATATTCCGTAAAAATTTTTTCAATTATCTCACTACCTTTATATTGTCATTTTGGACTTTCATACCCAAACTCTCAGCTATTTTTTTAACTCTTTCATATGAAGATAGATTATTAATAATAACTTTTTGTTCATTATTTTCTTTTTGCTTTTCTGCAATAACTACTTCATTTCTTTGCTGAGCACTTTTTAATGAATATAATTCCCCTTTATAGTTTAACATAACTATGTTAGTAAGTAAAATAACTCCTCCAAATACAACATAGCCTATCTTTTCTACTACGTTGAATTTTACTTTTTCTTGTACCTTTCTAGTACCATATTCTCTACTATATACTTTTAACGTTGCCATCTTTCCTTTATTCCTTCTCTTTTTTAATTTCTTATATTTGCACTTCTGCTATTCGTAATTTTGCACTTCTAGATCTATTATTTTCCTCTAATTCCCTCTCACTTGGACAGATAGGTTTTCTAGTAATTAATTTTAATTTAGATAAACTCTCTTCTGGTAACACTGGAAGATTTTTTGGAATATCTTTATTTTTTGCATATGAATTAAAGATTTGCTTACATATTCTATCTTCTAATGAGTGGAAAGTAATTACTGAAATTCTTCCACCTACTTTTACAATATCTATAGCCTGTTCAAGAGAGTTTTCAAAAACTGAAAGTTCATTGTTTACTGCTATTCTTATTGCTTGAAAGACTCTTTTTGCTGGGTGTCCTCCAGTTCTTCTTTTAGCTGCAGGAATTGATTCTTTAATTATATCTACTAATTGAAAAGTTGTTTCTATTGGTACTAGTTCTCTTTTCTTCTCGATATTTCTTGCAATTTGTTTAGAAAATTTTTCTTCTCCATAGCGGTAGAAGATTCTTACTAAATCATGATAACTATATTCGTTTACTACTTCATAAGCGCTCATGCTTGCATCAGTATCCATTCTCATGTCTAATCTAGTATCATAATTGTAACTAAATCCTCTTTCTGGTGTATCCAACTGTGGTGATGAAACCCCTAAATCGTATAATACACCGTCAACTTCATAAACATTTTGCTCCGCTAATTTTTCTTTTAAATTTTCGAAATTTGATTTTATAAAGACAACTTTATCTGCGTATTCAGATAATTTAATTTTTGCATTTTCAAGAGCTACATTATCTTGGTCAAATGCATATAACTTTCCTGTTGTAAGTTTTTTTAATATTTCAAGGCTGTGTCCTGCACCACCAAGAGTACAGTCTACATAAATCCCATCTTCTTTTATATTTAATCCTTCTACGGCTTCTTCTAATAATACACTATAATGTTTAAACATTTTTTCCATCCTAAAAATCAAAATCTTCTAACTCTTCTGCAATTTCTTCGACACTAGCTTCACTTTCAACTAATAAATCTTCCCATCTATCTTTATCCCATATTTCTATTCTATTAGAAAGTCCATTAACCACACATTCTTTTTCTAAAGATGCGTGCTCAATTAGTGAATTTGGAATATTTATTCTTCCTTGTTTATCGATCTCAACTTCAGTCGCCCCTGAAAAGAAGAAACGTTGGAAAGTACGTGCATTTTTCTTTGTAATAGGTAGTGATTTTATCTTACTTTCCACTTTTTGCCACTCTTGTAAAGAATAACCAAATAAACAAGAATCTAAACCTCTTGTTATTATAAACTTTTCTCCTAAATCATCTCTAAATTTTATTGGTATACTAAGTCTTCCTTTAGCATCCATTTTGTTGTTATATTGACCGATAAACATAATCTCACCACCTTACTTATATAATTTACCACATTTCCCCACTTTTTTCCACTATTTTTTAAAAAAAATTAATTTTTTTTCACTTTATTTCTACTTTATTACTAAACATAAAAAAAAGAGTTTATAAAATTTATTTAAAAATTTTATAAACTCTTTTTTTAATAATATTCTCTTTCATTTTCACCATCTAAAAAATATGGATTTGTTAAAGATTTAATTCTATCTACAATTCTTACCGCTTTCGTATAATCGACCTTATTATTAGAGGTTGAAACAAACTCTAACAAATCATCATATGATAGATTTGAGGTGAAAAATGTTGGAAGCTTTTCTGCCTCACGATAATTTATAATAGGTCCTAAAATTTCATCTCGAATAAAATCTGTAGTGTTTTCTGCACCGATGTCATCGATTAGTAAAATTTCTTGTGTTCTAATTATATCCACATATTCGGTATAATCATTGTTGCTGATTCGAGATTTAATTTTTCTTATAAATTCAGGATAATATATTATTGCGGGCTGCTTTCCGTTTCTTTTCAAGTAATTATATACACAACCTAGCAAAAAGGTTTTTCCTGTACCAGTAGCACCGTAAATATACGCACCTTTTTTACTTTTATTTTCTAGTATATCATTACAACCTCTTATTAACTCACGAGCTAACAAACCTTTTTCTTTAGTTTTTGATAAATTTTCAAAACTATATGTTAATATTCTGTTAGCGATATATTCCGTTTTAATTTTATTACCAAGTTGACTTGCTAGCCTATATTGTTTATATTGTTCAGTTTCAGTATAAGTAATATTAACTTCACCATTATTTAATGATAATTTAGGTTTGTGATTTAAATCTAATGAGGCATCTTTAGAAATATAATATTGATAAAATTTTTCTAAATTATTATAGATATCTTCTTTAGTAAAATTATTTACTTGAATAAAATCAATAATATCTTTATCGTTTAACACCCGTGTAGATATAAATTCCTCATACATTTTATTTGATTTTTCTGGAATAACATTAGATACTTTCTTCATTATATATCCCTCTTACTATTCAATTCTTTTAGCATCTCACTAAATGCTTCTTCATCTTCTTTAGTTACAGTTCTATTTTTAGTAGTATTTTCTGTTGAAGATGTATCTCTTCTTTTTTGAAGATACTCAGGAAATGGAGCCATATACATTCCCTTGTTCTTACTATTTGTACTTTTGACTTGCTTACTATTAGTTTTTCTATTATTACTTATTGTTTGTCTTTCTTTTACATATTCTATAGCATCTTTTGCCCCTAGTAATTTTTTACTACTCCAAGTACTAGCAATTTTATCCATATAATTAAAGTTTGGAATACCAGGCGAATTACTCATTTTTATAGAATACTCTAATAAAATATTTAAAACTCCTGTAGGAAAATTATATTTTTTTTGTAATTTATTAATAGCCTCTGCATCTACTGTAGAAATAATTAAATTCATTTTTTTGTTTAAATAATCAATATAATTTGTATTGTCAGTAGCTTTTATAAACTTATCTTCTTCTGTTAATTCAACAGAATCTTCTTCAATTTTCCTTGTAATCATCTTATCAAGTGTAGGTATATTTTGTTTCCTAACATTTACAAACAATTGAACTAAATAATCTTTTAACTTATTGATATTTAATACTGACCCACCATTTTCAACATCTAAACTATTTTCTATTGCTCTTGCCATATCTTGAGGCGTTACTTTATAAAGATGCGCTAATCCTAGTATATCTTCTTTTGTCTTTTTATTATCTAATATGTCTACAATATAACTATTAGCTAAAAAATAACTTAACTTAGAAAAATCAAAATAGTATTCATCTAAATTAGCACCTTTTTTACTATCAAAAACTTGTGTATTAAGATAAATATTATTCACATTTTCCAAATTATAAACATCAGAAAATGTTGCTGTTAAATCTTGAAAACTATTAAAAGAAACTTTATTATTAGAGAATGTTTCTTTAATTTCAGTATATTGACTAGATCCTATTGTATTTTCTAATAATTGAGATAACATTGCATTCTCAAAAAATTCATTAAAAGCTAGAGCATCCTTTAACTTATAAACATACTGTCCTACACCGTCATTATCAATATAATAAGTTGATAATAATCCTAATGCTTCTAATTTCTTTCGAGATGAAGTGAATTTTCTAGAATCTAAAGAAAGATTATCAAAAATATCATAATGTAAAAAGTTCTTTGATAAATTTCTATCACCTAATATCTTAGTTCCTAAAAATTGATATAATTTTACTGCATCACTCCCAATTAAGGGAAGATACAGTAAATTTAATTCTTGTGATTTACTAGCAACATTAAAATCATTATACACACAATAAAAGTCTTTAGGAGAAATACTATTTACCATTATTTTCATCCATTACTTCAATTATTATTTGTGTGTATTCTAATGCATATATAAACTCAGGATTAAAATCATATTTAATCTTATCATCATTTTTTAATGGCGCAAAAAATGATTTTACAAGAATAGGATAGATATTGTCTAATAGTAATTTTGCATTATCATTTTCATAAAGAGTACGCAAGAAATTAAAAACTTTTCTTACACTTGAGATAAACTCCTCTTTCGAAGGCGTACTAACATTTGTATAACTTTCAATTTTAGTAGCGAAATTTAATATATTCTCTTTATCCTTTTTAGCTACAAAGGTACGCAGATCATCAATAAGTTGGTACATATAATTAAAGAAATTCTCAAAATTTTCAAGATATTCATTATTAATTATTTTAGATTCATTTTTTAATAATAATTGATTAATGTTATAGTCAGTTACAAATAAATATATTTTATAAAGATCAGAAAACTCAACATCACTTAGTTCACAATAATCTTTAACAATATTATTGATACTACTTCCCTCTTTATAAATGTTATATAAAGTATTCAACCAAATAAATTCTTCTAACTGTTTTTCATTAATTAGCGTAACAAGATAATTATTGAAACTATAATCTTTATCATCTTCAAAAATAACAGAAGTTCTTCCTTCTACTCTTGATAATAAAGAATTAAATTCATGTTCAACTTCCTCTGAATATTGTCCCTTATCAAAATCTGGTTTTAAACTAGCTTTTATTCTTCTAAACTCATCTAAACTATTATCTAAACTTTCTATTCTTTCTTGATAAACCTCATTATATCCTGGTTTATGAGAATAATAAAAAGTTTCAATAGCTTTATTAAATTCTAAAACTTTTCCTAATATTTTTATATAAGCAACTTTAATGTTTTTATTATTTGATACTTGATTAATTTTTGTTAAGGCATTTAATATATCTTTTTTATTTTCATTAGTTAATACTAGTGTCTTTTCATCTTCTAGATAAAACATTCTACTACCTCCTTAAAGTATATTACTATAATATGATACTCTATTTTTCAAATAAAATCAAATTAAGTAATTATTAGTAAAGTTATCAACATTTGAATAAAAATAAAAAAAAAGACCTTCCAAAAGGAAGGTCACTGTTGCCTGGCAACGTTCTAGTCTCGCAGGGCGTAAACCCAACTACATTCGACGCTAAAGAGCTTAACTTCTGTGTTCGGTATGGGTACAGGTGTGTCCTCTTCGCTATCGCCACCAGACGAAAACTTCATACATTTATTATATCATCATTTTTTTCTTTGTCAACTTCTTTCCTTAAAGAACTTCACTTGATTAAGTCCTCGACCTATTAGTATTAGTCAGCTGAATGTGTTACCACACTTACACTCCTAACCTATTCTCCTTGTCGTCTTCAAGGGGTCTTAATATCCGTGGGAAATCTCATCTCGAGGGGGGCTTCATGCTTAGATGCTTTC
>NZ_JNJO01000025.1 GCF_000701685.1 Gemella sanguinis ATCC 700632 | reverse complement strand
ATTCCATAAAAGTCTTTTAAAAATACCAGTTTAAATAATACAACAGGATCTAGACTATTTCTCCCTGTCGTATGGCTATAGTATTTTTCTGTTAAATCATAAATAAATTTAAAATCGATAGCTTTATCTACTTTTCTTAAAAAATGGTCTTTAGGTACTATTTCTGATAGTGTCATTAGTATTATTTCATCTTTTATATTTTCTACTTTATTAAACATACTAAAACCTCCTTTGTATACTTATATTATACCATTTTAAAGGTTTTATTTCAGTTAAAAAAAGGCTGTTGACCTATTTGTCAACAGCCTGTAAATAGTAAGCAGAATTTTCTGCTTACTATTTTTATTTTAGCTTATATTTTAATCTTACAGGATTATGATCACTATATCTGTAATCTTGTCCTAAAGTTTCAACACTAACTACTTCGATATTATCACTTACCATATAACCATCGATAATAAATCCATAAGTCCCTTCACTACCACTAACGTATGGTTTATTATTAAGCCTTGCTGAATTTTTACTTTCATCATAAACTAATTTAAATCCTTCCGGAATCAAACTTTTATCAAAGTTTTCTGCACGCCATAAATCTTCTGGAACCTTATTAATTTCTTCTTTAGATAATGTTTTTAGCGATTGGTTAAAATCCGCTCCTACTAAGACATAATTACCTTTTTTATACTCTTTTTGAACAAACTCTACTAGCTGTTTAGTTTGAGCTATTTTACCTTTATTTTCCTTATCATACGCATCAAAGTGCGCATTAATAATTACTAATTGCTTATCACTATTTTCGACTTTGCTGTAAATTACCGAAAATCCACGTTTTAAATTCGCTAATTTTTCTGGAAAAGTGAATGGAATCGGCATTTGATATCGTTCTGCACGGTCAACATTGTGTTTTGTAGCTGTATAAATACCACTGTTCACCTTACCTAATGTTGGCCATGGATAAGGGATGTATTTAACTTTAAAGTTATATGCCAAAACACTATTTAATCCTAGTTCTTTATCTAAATATGATACTTGATTAATGTTATAACTACGTTTTGAATCTTCATCAACCTCTTGCAATAAAGTAACATCTGCATTTTCATCTTTAATTATTTGGGCTATATTTTTAATGTTTTCTTCTACATGGGCTTTATCAAGAGGTAAGACCATCTTTCCACCGTCCATAAAGAAATCTTCATCTTTATCAAGACCTGCATAGCCAATATTCCAATCAAGAGCGGTGTACTCTTTACCAATCTGTACACTCTCACTTTGCTGTTTTATAGTATTTTGTAGAGTTAACACTTCTACATCCTGCGGTTTGTATTCTGTCGCCATTAAATACCCTACTAATGCTCCAAAACATAAAACTAGTGTTAAAAGTATACTACCTAATATTTTAAATAACTTCTTCATAAGCTACCTCCTTAGCTTTAATTCGCTATATTTTTAAAAAGATTGATTACATAGCTTTCCTAATTTTTAATATTTAGGTTGGTTATAAATCAATCTCTCTATCATTATTTTTCTATTTGTTTTTTATCAGGAACTTGAGATATGATAATACCAGCAAAAACTATTAACATACCTAATCCTTCACGAATACCTACGTGTTCATTAAGAATCAATACTCCACCAATTACTGCGACTATCGACTCTAAACTTAAAATAAGAGATGCTGTATGAGGTGGTACATTTTTTTGCCCTATTATTTGTAAAGTATACCCTACCCCACTCGAAAGAACACCTACAGCTAGTAACGGCCAAATCACACTTAGTATATCAGCAAGTATAATCTTCTCAGTAAAGATAGCAAATACTAAACTAAGTATTGATACAACTACTAATTGAACAATTGATAAAAACATTGAGTTAACTCTTGCAGCTGAATAGTCAATAACTATTATATGAATTCCAAATAACAGCGCACTAATAAGAACAACTATATCTCCTATTTCTAAGCTAAATTCCTCTTTTACTGAAATAAAATAAAAACCAATTACAGCTAATACTAATCCGATAATAAAAAATTTATTTAGCTTATTTCCTAGAAAAATCCCGATAAATGGTACGAAACATATGTATAATACTGTAATAAATCCTGCTTTCCCTGCCGTTGTCATACCTACACCTACTTGTGATATGTACATTGAGACAAATAGAACAATCCCACATATTATACCTAAAATCCATTCTTTTTTCTTAGATACCTTCATTGCAAGATTCTTCGGATCTTGACTTTTATATAACGCTGGCATTAAAACTGCAGAAAGAATAATAAAAATAACCGCAATTACTGATCTAATCCCTACTACTGTAAGAGGTCCAAGTACTTTACTTGCAATATTTTGCCAAATAAATGCAAGCCCCCAAACAATTGTTACTATAATTAACAAAACTTCTGAAATAAATTTTCTCACACTACACTCTCCTTTATTTAAATTTCATTCTTATCCTATACCATTGTATATTTTTAAAGATAAAAATTCAACTATAACCACTAATTTTTAAAAAAGATTTTAGATTTTAATTTTATACATAAAACTTCATAATAAGAAGGTTATGTAAAGATATATTCTCTACATAACCTCTTACATAATAACTATATTAGTAGATTACTCTTTTTCTGGAGCATCTTTAATTAGTTCTAGTTTTTCTACTGGTAAGTATCCTTTTGTGAAATCTTCTACGTTAAAATGTTTAACTCTTTTATTAACATATGTGATTTCTGTATCCCAGCTTAATCCAAAGAATGGTAATTCATCAGCGATTAAGTCATCAAATTTATTATAAGCTTCTTTTAGCTTATTATCATCAAACATTTCATCAGATCTCTGTTCTTTAAAGGCTTCATCTATTTTATCACTAGTATATCTGAAATAATTAAATTGTGATTGTCTACCGAATAACTCTTGTCTACTTGGGTCAGATCCGTGATGTCCAGCTCCTAAGAATAAGTCAATTTCTGGATCGTCACCAAGAACACGTTGATCCCATTCTTTTTTACCCATTAGCTTATTATCAACAAGCTTAACATCTAGACCAACTTCTTTCCAAGATTTTATAAATACGTCAGCTAACGCTTGATCATAGTTGTTTCCTCCTTGGAATGCAAAGTTAAATGTTACTTTTTTACCGTTTTTATCTTCACGTAATCCATCTCCATCAGTATCTTTATATCCTGCTTCATCTAGTAATTTTTTAGCTTTTTCCACATCTTTTTTCACTACAGTAGCTTTTTCATTTTTTAGTTTTCCTACAGTTGGTGGATATAAAGCTGATCCACTAGGTGTAAATCTAATACCTTTATATATTTTTTCATTGATTTGGTCACGATCTACTGCGTATAAGAATGCTTGACGAACTTTTTTATCATTAAATTTAGTATTTTCTAATGGAATATTTTCTTTTTTCTCTTTATCGTATTTTCCAAATTTAAATCCTACAAATGACATAAATGAAGAAGGTTGTCCTAAAATATTACCATTTTTTATATCTTTTATACCTTCATAAACGTTAGCATCAATATCTGTTAAGTAATCTATCTCACCATTTTTCAATATTTGACTTGCTTGAGCTGGTGCTACTGCCTTAAATTCAATTTTTGGTATTTTTACTTCATCTTTTTTGTAATAATGTGGATTAGCCTCAGCAACTACACTTTCACCTTGAACTTCTTTTGTAATTACATATGGTCCGTATGATAATGGACGTTTTGTTAATTCCATCTCTCCAAATCTAGCAAAGTCAGTTACTTTTTCTACTTGTTTTGCATTAGAAAATGAATAGATAAAGCCATCTCCCCATAATAATGATGGTGATAATTTACTATATTTTATAACTACTGTTTTATCATCTTTAGCAGTTATTCCAGAAATTGTTTTAGCTTTTCCTTCATGGTAATCTTTCATACCTTCTATAAGTTCAAATGAACCATTATATCGAACATTTTCTGTATATTTAGGATTTCCTAATAATTCATAACTTGCAATAATATCTTTTGAAGTAAGATCTTCTCCATTATTCCATTTTACTCCGTCATGGATAGTTAAGGTAGCTTCATTTTTATCTTTATCTATATGAAGTTTAACAGGTGCATCTTCATCATCTAATTTATATTTTAGAGCATCATCTACTGGGAATGTTTTACCAAATACTGTTTCTGTAATAACTCCATCAGCTTTATTCGCATGTAATACTGGGTGATATAAACCAACGAATGGGCTACTAGTTAAAATTCCATATTTGAATGTAGCATCTTTTACTACTTCGCCTTTATTATCTGCAGATACTTTAAAATCTACCTTTGCTTTAGTTGCAGTTTTTTCACTGTTTTGTGAGTTAGATCCACATCCTGATAATATAATTGATAGTGCAAATACAGGGCTAAATACTTTTAAAAATGTTTTTTGTTTCATTGTTTTTCTCCTTAAAAATAGCGTTAATTTATATTAATTTATTAATTTTAACCCACTCTAAAAAGAGAAAAATGCCACATAGCTATATTACTATGCGGCATTATCGAATTTTAAGTACATTGTATATTACAAATATCCTACCTCGCCGACATAGACACTTTTTAGAGCACGCTAAATTTGTGTCTATGTCGTTAAAACATACACACAATATTATCTACGCCAGCTTTGCCAAGATTGAATATTGATATTTTGTTTCATGGTAGTCCTCCTTGTTTTTATATTCTTTAATAATAGTTTTTAAAGAATTATTTTGTACTTTTATTGTTTATATTTTACACCTAACAACTAAAAATTGCAAGCGTTTTTTTGAAATTTTTTGAAATTTTTTTGAAAACGACATAGACAACCTTAGCTATCTATGTCGTTATTGTAATCTATATTATTTAGCAGATTCTTGAGAATTTAATTCTAAAGCAAATAGTTTTTGTTGACCTTTACCAAGTTTTTCTGGATTTAGTTTTTTAACACGTTTGTTAACCCATGTTAAGTCAGTATCCCAGCTTAATGGGAAGTATGGTAATTCGTCAGCAACTAAGTTATCAAATTTGTTGTAAGCTTCTTTAAGTTTAGCGTCATCGAACATTGCGTCAGAACTTTGTTCTTTGAATGCTTCATCAAATGTTGAGCTTGTGTAACGGTATAAGTTAAGTGGAGTTTTACGTCCTAACATACTTGAACGGTCAGGGTTAGTACCTAATTGCCATGCTCCTTGGAAGATATCGATAGATTTATCTCCTGCTAATAAACGAGAAGAGAAGTCTTTTGGAGACATTAATTTACCGTCTACTAATTGAACATCTAATCCTACTTCTTTCCAAGCTTTGATGAATGTATCAGCTAACGCTTGGTCATAGTCCGCCCCTGTGTTACGGATAGCGAAGTTAAATGTTACTTTTTTACCATTTTTATCTTCACGTAGTCCATCTCCATCAGTATCTTTATATCCTGCTTCATCTAATAATTTTTTAGCTTTTTCTACATCTTTTTTAACTGCAGTAGCATTTTCGTTTTGTAATTTACCAGTTGCTGGTGGATACATACCTGAACCAGTTGGTGTGAAACGTAATCCTTTGAATACTTTTTCATTGATTTGGTCACGGTCTACAGCTAATTCGAATGCTTGACGTACATTTTTATCTTTTAGTTTAGAATCTGGATCTTCCACGTTTTCAGATTTCTCTTTATCCCATTGTCCAGTTCTGAATCCTACATATGATAAGTAGTATGATGGTTTACTTACAAAGTCCCCATTTTTAAGGTCTTTAGAACTATCCCATACATTTGCAGTTACTCCAGGTAATACGTCTACATCACCGTTTTTGATCACTGAGCTTGCTTGAGCTGGTGATACAACTTTGAATTCGATTTTCTTAACTTTTACATCATCTTTTTTGTAGTAGTGAGGGTTTGCTTCTGCAAGAACACTTTCACCGTTTACTTCTTTAGCGATTACATAAGGTCCATATGATAATGGTTTTTTATTTAAATCAGCTTCTGCAAATTTAGAGAAGTCTTTTGAAGCATCTGCTACTTGTTTAGCATTAAGTACACTAGTAATCCATCCTTCACCAAATAGAACTGAAGGTTTGATTTCTGTATATTTAACAACTACAGTTTTATTATCTTTTTCTGTAATACCAGAAATTTTATCAGCTTTACCTTCGTGGTAATCTTTCATACCTTCGATTAATTCAAATGCATTAGTATAACGTGCATTTTCTTTAAATTTAGGGTTACCCATTAATTCGTATGTAGCAACGATATCTTTAGCTGTTACTTCACTACCATCACTCCATTTAAGGTCTTTATGAACTGTGAATGTAATTTCTTTTTTCTCACGATCTAAGTGGAATTTAACTGGATCGTCTTCGTTATCTTGTTTTACTTTACGCTCGTCATCAGTAGAGAATGTATCTCCAACAACATTACCGATTACTTCGTTATCTGTTTGTTGTGTCATAAAGATTGGGTTCCACATACCTGTTAGTGGTGTTGGTGAAAGGATACCATATTTTAATGTAGCTCCGTCTACCGCTGAACCACCGTTATCTACCTCTGTTTTAAACTCAACTTTCGCTTTTGGTGCATTTTTTGAGCTAGAATTGTTTGAAGTAGAGCATCCTGCTAAAATAACTGATAGAGCCATCGCAGAACTAAATACTTTTAAAAATTTACTCTTTTTCATTTACTATTTCCTCCAAATAATATAAATATACTTAAAATTTAACGTAAAGATATTCTAACACTATTTTTAAAATAAGTCAATAGAATTGTCAGAAAATTTTTGAAAAATTTAAGTCTATTACGTTGAATAGTTTAATATAATACGATTTATCAAATATAAATAATATCGATTTTTTCTAACTCTGATATGAAAAGATAATTATTTTCAGTAAATTCCCATAAAAAAATACACCCAAGCAATAATTGCTTGAATGTATTTTCTTTATTATTATTTTGCTCCTGTATCAGAAGTTAATTCTAATTGGTAAAGTCTTTGTTCACCAAGATTCATTTTTTTCAGGTCTAAGTTTTTAACACGTTTGTTAACCCATGTCATTTCTGTAGACCAACTGAACGGTAACCATGGAACTTCATTAGCATAGTCAGTATCAAATTTTCTATATGCTGCTTTTAGTTTTTCATCATCAAACATATCTTGAGAACTTAAAGCTTCTAAGTTTTTAGTTAACGTATCACTTGTGTAACGAGTGTAGTTAAGTGGTGATGTTGGTCCTATTAATCCTGATGGGTTTGGATTAGATCCTAATCCCCAAGCTCCTTGGAAGATATCGATATTTGGATCATCTGCTGTTACACGTTGAGACCAATCTTTAGGTGACATTAATTTACCATCTACTAATTGAACATCTAACCCTACTTCTTTCCAAGATTTAATGAATGTATCAGCTAATGTTTGGTCGAAATCTTGACCTGTGTTACGGATTGCGAAGTTAAATGTTAATTTCTTACCATTTTTATCTTCACGTAGTCCGTCTCCATCAGTATCTTTTAATCCTGCTTCATCTAATAATTTTTTAGCTTTTTCTACATCTTTAGTAAATTTCTTACCATCTTTGTTGTAAAGCATTGATACACGTGGTGGATATAATCCAGAGTCAGTAGCTGTGAAACGTAATCCTTTGTAGATTTTTTCATTGATTTGATCCCAGTCAACTGCATAACCAAATGCTTGACGAACTCTAACATCTGCTGCTTTAGCGTTAGGATCAACAACACTTTCTCCTTTATCTTTGTCAAATTTACCAAGTTTGAATCCTACATATGACATATAGAAGTCTGGTTGTCCTAAAACTGCACCGTTTTTAGCATCTTTAACACCTTCATATACTCCAGTTGTTAGAGATTTCATGTAGTCTATTTCTCCATTTTTAATTACTGCACTTGCTTGCGCTGGAGATACTACTTTATATTCAATTTCTTTAATTTTTACATCATTTTTTTTGTAGAAATATGGATTAGCTTTTGCTAATACACTTTCTCCGTTAACTACTTTATCAAAGTAATAAGGTCCATATGATAATGGTTTTGTATTTAATTCCGCTTCTGAGAATTTAGAGAAATCTTTTGAAGCAGCTTCCACTTGATCTTTATTTAAGAATGTTGTGATAAAACCAGAACCCCATAATAATGATGGTTTAATTTCTGTATATTTAATTACTACTGTTTTGTCATCTTTTTTAGTAATACCTGAAATGCTTGAAGCTTTTCCATCGTGATAATCTTTCATACCTTCGATTACTTCAAATTCATCACTATAACGCGCATTATCAGTATATGCTTTATTACCCATTAAGTTATATGTAGCAATAATATCATCTGCAGTCACATCTTTACCATTACTCCATTTTAGGTCTTTATTAACAGTAAGTGTAACTTCTTTTTTATCTTTATCTAAGTGGAATTTTACAGGATCATCATCCACATCTTGTTTTAGACGGTATGATTCATCTGTTGAGAATGTACCTGCCATTGTATCTTCCATAACATAGTAGTCTGTTGCTTGTAAATAGAATACAGGGTTAAACATACCTGTTAATGGGTCTGCACTTAGAATACCTACTTTCAATTTACCATCTTGAATAGCAGTTCCTCCATTATCTACAGACGTTTTAAACTCAACAGCTCCTGTCCCTGCTGATTTGTTACTTGCACTTGAACATCCTGCAAGTAACATAGTGAGAGCCATAGCTGAACTAACAACCTTTAACATTTTTTTCTTTCCATTACCAATTTCCCCTCTATGTAACTGTATATACATAGCCTTTCTTTGATGTGTTTTACACAGTATAACAAACAAATTTTTCTACGTCAAAATATTGTCAGAAAATTTAACATCATTGTTTACATAATTAAATGAATTTTCTTATTTTTAGCTTCAAATCAACATTTTTAAATCTTTAAATCTCTATTAAAACAAAAAGTAAAATAGACAAAATAATCATCTATTTTACTTTTTTTATTATTTTTTAAATTCCACACCATTTTGAATAAGTTTTAAGATTGTTTTCTCACCTATTCCTTCTAACTTTAATACGTCCTTTTTATTTACTTCAGCGAAATCATCTCTAGTGTAGAATCCATTATTTCTAAATATATATATTTTATTTTCTATACCTTCAAAAATTTCTTTTTCAAAATTAAATTTTCTATCAATTTTTTTGAACTCTTGTTTTGGAAGCTTATTATTCGCAAAGTATTTCATATAATCATAATGATACATTGTTAAGATATACTGATCTATCGTTCTAAATGCAAAGATAACTCTATCTAATTTATTTTTTAGATTTTTAGGTGTTTTTTCTACTAAATCTACTGGAATTTCACTTGCATTTATATGTTCAACTAACTTATTATTAATTAGTTTTATACATTCAAAATAATAATGTGCTAAAGGTATATCTCCTTTAGTTATATAATTGGAAACTAGCAACATAAGTAATGCTTCATCTTTTTTATAATCATAACTTTTTACCAGTTTGAGTAATTCTTCTTCCATATCACTATATAAATATGCTTTCCCAAGTTTATATTTCACATCATATTTATCACTTGGATTTACTTTTAAAACTAATGAGAAGCAATCAATTGCTTTTATATAAAAATTCTGAGTTAAGTATAAGCTACCTAACATATTTGTTAGTCTTAATTGTCGTTTTATATCCTTGTCGTCAACGAAAGCCACATCCCCATTTTCTAGCGCCGCATCTTCTAGCTGTCCCTCTACCTTCATTAGCTCAAACTCTAAATCGTAAACTTCTTTAATTAATAGTGCATCTATAGAATCTACAGGAGGGAATTCTTCATAACTTTCCTCTTCAACACTTTTATTTGCCAGTTCTAACATATTTTCATATTCATTTTTATTACTATTTATTGTTTCACTACAACACTTTAAAAACTCTTCCAAGGCGTCTTCCACGCTAGAAAAGTTATTTAGCACTAGAAACTCTTTCCATAGTTGGATTAGTAACTTATTATTTATATCTTTTCCCATATTTACTACTCCTCCCTAAATTCAACGCCATTTTTTATTAATTTATTAACAGTTCCTACTCCTATACCATCTAAATCAAGTACTTCTTCTTTAAATAGATCTAAAAAACAATCTTTATCTACTAAGGCTGCTTCCCATAAAATAAAAATCTGTTTTTCACCTATTTGTTTAAAGGTAGGATCACAAAACATATCCATCGGTGTAACTTCATCACGTTTTAAATAACGTCTCATTTTTTTATCATCTATAGGGGTTCTTTCTCTCAGACTAGCGATTATATCAAAGAAGTATTCTTTATTAAAAAGGTCTTCAAAATCACAAAAAGCCCTAATTATTTGAGCATATTTCACCCTATCTTCTCCAGAAATATGCAAAGATTTTTTTGGGGGATTCAATATTTTTTCTAAATGAACATTTAAATATTTATTAGTTCGTCTTAATTTTTCAAAATAAGCAAAGGCTGCTTCCTCTTCTTGAACTAATATATGATAGAAAAATTTCGATAGTATAATAGTTTCATCATTTTTTAGTTCATCCCCTAAACTATTATAATGAATATCATAATCACTAAATTTATTATTTAATAAATATGAAATCAAAAATTTACGATGCATATCAATAAAGAAATTTTCATTAAAAAAGTCAAGGTACTTATAATAGCTTCTTGGCGCTCTATTATAAAGTTTATTCTCCATATAAAATTGCGCAAGATGGCTTGAAACACGGTATTCGAATGGATTTACTTCTACTCCTGATATTTTATATAATTTAATAGGAAATCCCTCAGTTTCCTTCCTAAGTTCAAGTATCTTTTTCTCTTTAACATACTCTTCGTCATTACTTGCTAATATAGCGAACACTCTTGCTTCTATATTATAAATAGATTCTTCTAAAGCTGCATTTAATAAATTTCTTTCTCTCCCCTCACTATCAAGAAATCTACAAAACAATTCCAAACTTCTTATAAAATCTTCTGCATTATTTTTATCGTTAAACTCTATTTTATTATAGAAGTCTAATCCACTAATCTTTAAAACTTCTGATACTGAAATTTCTTCTTTAACCTTTCCACCAGGAAAATTAATTATCTTTTTATTTTTCGACATAAATCACTCCCCCATTCTGTTATTATGTTGTAATTTTATTATAACACTTTTCAACATAGACTGCTACAATTAAGGTAGTATATACATTCAATAAAATCTGTAATTTTAATGACAATTAAGTTGGTTTTCCTTCTTTTAAAAAATTAAAAACAAATATATTTTTTGTTTTAGATATATAACCTATAATAATTTTTTTAAAAAATATTCTCTATAAAAATTTTACTATACTCTCAAACCTTTTTTATTACTAGTGTTTTACTAATTTGTATTAATAAAATAAAAATTAAGCGTCTATTTTCTCTGAAAACATTTGTTATTTTACTACTTTTCGTGATAATATACATTTATACAATATTTTAAGGGGGCATATAAATGCTAAATGAACGAAAAAAATATTCATTAAGAAAATATAAAGTAGGATTATTTTCAGTATTAGTAGGGGCTGGATTTGCAGTTGCATCTCAAAATGGAGCGCTTGCTGCAGAAGTAGAAAATACAGCAACTCCTGTTGTTTCTACTACCCAAGCTAACACTACTGAAGCAACTCCTGCACCTGAAAAAACTATCGAGAAAAAAGCAGAAAACACTATTCAATCTACTCCACAAGCTGAAAAAGTAGAAGTAAAACAAAACAATAAAGCTCAAGCTAGTGGAACTCCTGCAAGTAATGAAGTAACAACTAACAATACAGCTGATACTACAATCGCACCAAATACTAATCCAAATAAAGTAAGTGAAGAAAACTCACTTATTAATGTTCAACCTCTTTGGGATAAAGGTATTAAAGGTCAAGGTCGTGTAGTAGCTGTTTTAGATACTGGTTTAGATATTAGCCACAATCTATTCCAACTACTAGATAAAAGTAAAGCACGCTATAAAAACGAAGCAGAATTAGAAGCTGCAAAGAAAAAAGCAGGTATTAACTATGGTAAATGGTATAACGATAAAGTAATTTTCGCTTACAACTATAGCGATATGAATGATGATATAAAAGAATTTGATACTTTATCTCATGGTACTCACGTGTCTGGTTCTGCAGTTGGTAATGGTACTGAACCTGCTCCAACTGGAGATATCATTAAAGGTGTTGCACCAGAAGCTCAACTAATCTTTATGAGATTATTCTCTGAGAAAAAAGGTGGAACACAACAAAGTTTCACTATGGTAAAAGCTATTGAAGATGCTGTAAAACTAGGAGCCGATACTATTAATATGAGCTTTGGTTCACCTACTGGTATGATCGATGACCTTGATGATGCTACTCGTGCCGCTTTAGAAAAAGCACGTAAAGCTGGTGTTACTATTGTGACAGCCGGAGGAAACTATGCAACAAGTGGATATTGGCATGCTAAACCAAAAGCTGATAATCCAGATTATGGTACTGCCAACACACCTGCAGTTGATCCTAACGTTCTTGCAATTTCTGCATACAACGCATCAGTTGCACATAAAACATCTATCTCACTTGATGTCCCTCAACTTAAAGACAATGCCGTCTTAAATAATGGACATTCTGATGTTGTCCACTATTTATTAACTTTTAACGCTAAAGGTGATCAAGATTATGTTTACCTTCCACTTGGTGAAGCCGGTTCATATAACGATAAGTCTGTGAACGGAAAAATCGTACTAGTTGAAAGTGGTGGTTCGGTTACTGATAACGACAAATTAGTTGAACTTAGAAAAGCTGGAGCAAAAGGTGTCCTTATTTATCAAAATAAAGAACAAGGTGATACTCCAACTAAACTATACCTAGGAGGTTATGAAAGTTCATATATTCCTGTAGGTATTATCGGTAATAAACTAGGTGTAGAGCTTGCGGCTAATGCAGGAAAATACAAATTAAATATTAAAGATACTGTTGTTAAAGAACCATATAAAGATGCTAAAAAAATGCTATACTTCTCTGGTTGGGGTGTTTCTACTGAAGGTGAACTTAAACCTGATGTTGCCTTCCCTGGTGGTATGATTTACTCTTCAGTTAACAATGGATTATATTATATGAACTCAGGAACTAGTATGGCTACTCCACATGCTGCTGGATCTGTGGCACTTATTAGACAAGTATTAGACGAAAGATTCCCTAACTACTCTAAAGAACAAATAGAAGCATTACTACAAAACTTAGTAATGAGTACTGCTAAACCAGCTATTAACCCTGAAAGTAACACTTATTATTCACCACGTCAACAAGGTGCTGGGTTAGCTGACGTTACTGCAGCAGCATACGGGGACTTATACTTAACAACAAAAGATAAAAAACCTAGCGTAGTTTTAGGTAATGTTGGTGATAAGTTTGAATATGAAATCACTGTTCATAACCTTTCTAATAAAGATAGAAAATTAGACTATAATACTGTTGTAAACACTGATGAAGTAGTTGATGGTAGAGCAACTCTTAAAGCTAGACAACTTACAGATGTTAAAGGTGAATCTATTATCGTGCCAGCTAATGGTTCAAAAACTGTAAAAGTTAGTGTAGATACTTCTAAATATTCAGAAGAATTAAGTAAACTAATGAAAAATGGATATTTCTTAGAAGGTTTCACATTCTTTAAAGACAGTGAAACTAAAAAAGAAGTAGTTAGTGCCCCATTCTTAGGATTCAAAGGAACTTTCCAAGACTTAGAAGGTATAGAAAAACCAATTTATGGTTTCAAAGATAAAGAAAAACCTTTCTACTATTATACTGATGACAAGGCTGATACTCCTACTAAAGATGAAGGAAACCACTTCACATCACTAGTATCTGACGTATATACTAACGGTAATTATAATGAAGCTATCTTAGGTGAAAATGGTACTAAATATGATGCAAATAACCTGTACTTCTCTCCTAATGGTGATGGAAACTATGATTCAGTTAAACTAAAAGCTGTTTTACTTCGTAATGTTGATAACATTCACTTAACAGTGTATAAAAAAGATGATGTTAATAGAACTCAACCTATTTTTGAATCTGGTAATGAAAGCCAACGTAAATCAGACTATGGTTGGGCTATGAACGCACGTAGTGCTGTTGTTTCTTCATCTGATTGGAATGGAAAAGACAAAGACGGCAACGTAATGCCAGATGGTGAATACCAATACGTAATTACATATAGACCAAGTGCTGCTGGTGCTAAAAAACAAGAACTTAACTTTATAGTTAAAATCGATAGAACAGCCCCTACTTTAGAGAAAAAATCTGACTTATATAATAAAACAACAAGGGTCTTTAATCCAGGTAAAGTTATCGAAAACGGTAGTGGTCTTGATGATACTTCACTAACATATACTAAAGATGGAGAAGAAGTAGAAGTTAAAAAAGAAAAAGATGGAACTTATAAACTACCAGAAGGTGTAGATTTAAGCACTGTTCGCTTTTATATTTGGGATAAAGTACAAAATATGACAACCCTAGATATAAATGGTAATTTAGTCGTTAAACCAACTACCCCTTCTAACAATACTAATAACGATACTACAACGCCTACAGAAAAAGATACTTCTGGTCGTATCGAAGTTAAATTTACCGATGACTCATCAGGTGCTGATTATGGAATGTATCCAGAAATCACTCGTTATATCGTTCTTGATGAAAATGGTAAGAGAGTTGATGTTGAGTTAAATAAACACTACGAATCAACACTTCCTACTCTACCTTATGGTAAATATACTATAAAAATAGTTGATCAAGATCAAAAAGTAACATGGGTATCTTCACCAGAAGCAACAGTTACTATCGACAAAGAAAATCCTCAAAAAGTTGTTGATTTCAGATTCAATTATGCTGATACTAATAGATTAGATGTAACATTTAATCAAACTGTTCCAGAGGGAACTAAAGTATTTGCAGTAAGTAAATCTGGTAAAGAATACGAGCTAACACTTGGTAAGTATAATAAACAGGCATTTGAAAAACTATTATTAAACGGTGATTATACTATTCGTATTGAATTACCTGAAGGTTATACAGCAGATAAAAACAACTTTGATTACGCTATAACTAATGGTATCCATAATGTAAATATCAATATCACTAACCTAAACGCTACTCCTAACGAAGACAACACTAACACCGATAACACTAATACTGATAATAACAACAGTAACGTTAGCGACAGCAATAGTAATAATAGTGATAATAACAACAATAGCAGTGACAACAACACTACTAATAATACAAATAGCAATAAATTACCTCACAACGAAAACACTAAACCTCTTTACGTTGATCAAGATGGTAAGAAAATTCCTACATCTAAAGTTGCTAAACCAACTTCAAAATTATTACCTCAAACTGGTTTAGATCAACCGAGCGGAATTGCAGCTACTGGCTTTGCAGTTATCCTTGCTGGAATTGCTTTAGCAGTAAGAAAACGTCAAGGAAATAAATAATTAAATTATAAAACGGATTTGAAATTTCAAATCCGTTTTTTTATATTCTATTAAACAAAAAAAGACTAATCGCCAAATATATTGACGATTAGCTTTTTTAAAACTATTTAGTTTTATTTTTCTTTTCTTCTTCTAGCTGCAGCAACTAATCCACCTAGAACTAGTAATCCAAATCCTGCTAATGTAGAGTGTGTTTCTGCTTCACCTGTATTTGCTAAACGCTTAGCTTGAGTTTTCGCTTTAGGTTTTGCTTTTTCAACTTTCTCTACTGATGGCACTACTGGTTTAACTGGTTCGTTTGGTGTTGGAGCTGGTACTGGAGTTACAACTTTTTCATAAATGTGAGTTGTATTTCCTTTTTCATCAGTTTTCGTTCCTACATATGTGTAACCAGGAATATCTTTTTTCTCTACAGTTCCGTCTACTTCTGGGTATCCTGGAATTGCATTTCCTTTGTTATCTACATATTTAGTACTTGGTGTTACTGTTGGTGTATATGTAGCTGAAACTTTTGTTCCATTCTTATCTTCACGAACTACTGTTACTGAAGGTGCTTTACCTACGAATTCAGGTTCTGGTTTGAATGTTACTGTTCCGTCTTTAGCTACAGTGTATGTTCCTACTCCATCAACTTTCTTAGTTTTTGATCCATCTTCGAATGTTGCTGGTACTTCATCATTCATTGGTACTTCTGGGTTACCTGGTGTGAATGTTGGTTTTCCAGTTTGTTCTTGACCTTTAGGTCCGATAGATTCAGCTGGTTCTCCAGTTGGTGTTACTGGTGTTACTGTTGGTGTGTATTTAGCAGTAATTGCTGTTCCATTCTTATCAACACGTTTAACTGTTACTCCAGTCGCTGTTCCTGTGAATGATTTTTCTGGTACGAATGTTACTGTTCCATCTGGTGATACTGTGTATGTACCTTCTCCATCAACTTTCTTAGTTGTTGATCCATCTTCGAATGTTGCTGGTACTTTATCATCCATTGGTACTGCTGGGTTACCAGGTGTAAATACTGGTGTTCCAGTTTGTGTTTTACCTTGTACATCTGTTGATGTTACATCTTCTGATGTAGGTGTAACTGGTGTTACTGTTGGTGTATATGTAGCTGATGCTTTTGTTCCATTCTTATCTACACGTACTACTGTTACCGCTGGTGCTTTACCTACGAAACTTGGTACTGGTTTGAATGTAACTGTTCCATCTGGTGCTACTGTGTATGTTCCAACTCCATCAACTTTCTTAGTTGTTTTTCCATCTTCAAATGTTGCTGGTACTTCATCATCCATTGGTACTTCTGGGTTACCTGGGTTGAACGTTGGTTTTCCTGTTTGTTCTTGACCTTGAACTCCTGTTGATTCCGCTGGATCTGCAGTTGGTGTTACAGGAATTACAGTTGGTGTGTATTTAGCTGATGCTTTTGTTCCATTCTTATCTACACGTACTACTGTTACTCCAGTTCCTTTTCCTGTGAATGATTTTTCTGGTACGAATGTAACTGTTCCATCTGGTGATACTGTGTATGTACCTTCTCCAGGAATTGTCTTAGTTGTTGATCCATCTTCGAATGTTGCTGGAACACTATCATCCATTGGTACTACTGGATCACCTTCTGTAAATGTAGGTTTTCCTGTTTGTGTTTTACCTTGGATATCTTCTGATGTTACTTCTTCACCTGTTGGTCTAACTGGTGTTACTGTTGGTGTATATTTAGCTGAAACTTTCGTTCCATTCATATCTTCACGTACTACTGTTACTGAAGGAGCTTCTCCCACGAAACTTGGTACTGGTTTGAATGTTACTGTTCCGTCTGGTGCTACTGTGTATGTTCCAACTCCATCTACAGTCTTAGTTGTTTTACCATCTTCGAATGTTGCTGGTGTATCATCATTCATTGGTACCGCTGGGTTACCTGGTGTGAATGTTGGTTTTCCAGTTTGTTCTTGTCCTTGTTTTCCAATAGATTCTGCTGGATCTGCAGTTGGCGCTACTGGTGTAATCTTAGGAGTGTATGTAGTTTCTACTGTTGTTCCATTTGCGTCTTTCGCTTGTACTTTAGCTGCTACTACATCTCCTGAGTATGATTTGTCTGTTGGAGTGAATGTTACTACTCCTGTTTCTTTATCTACTGTGTATGTTCCGATTACTTTTCCTTCTGGTGATTTAGCATCTACTGATTCTGCTGGTTTACCATTTTCATCTAGTAAAGTAATTGTTTGTTTGTTTGTTGATTGGCGCTACTGGGTTACCTGCAGTGAATGTTACTGTTCCAGTTTGTACAATTCCTTGTGGCGCTACTGATTCAGCTGGTGTTGCAGCTGGTGTAACTGGTGTTACTGTTGGTGTATATGTAGCTGATGCTTTTGTTCCATTCATATCTTCACGAACTACTGTTACCGCTGGTGCTTTACCTACGAAACTTGGTTCTGGTGTGAATGTTACTGTTCCATCTGGTGCTACTGTGTATGTTCCAACTCCGTCAACTTTCTTAGTTGTTGATCCATCTTCGAATGTTGCTGGTACTGCATCGTTCATTGGCGCTACTGGGTCACCTTCTGTGAATGTAGGTTTTCCTGTTTGCACTTGTCCTTGTAATCCAGTTGTTTCTGCTGGATCTGCAGTTGGTGTAACTGGTGTTACTGTTGGTGTATATGTAGCTGATGCTTTTGTTCCATTCATATCTTCACGAACTACTGTTACCGCTGGTGCTTTACCTA
>NZ_JNJO01000024.1 GCF_000701685.1 Gemella sanguinis ATCC 700632 | reverse complement strand
ACAGCTAAAGCGCCTTATAGGAGAACTTTTCACTCTGATCAAGGGTGGGCTTATCAAATGAAGGCGTACTCGAAAAGATTAAAAGAAGAACGTATATACCAAAGTATGTCTAGAAAAGCAAATTGTCTAGATAATTCGGTAATGGAGAATTTCTTTGGGATATTAAAACAAGAGATATATTATGGAACTACATATGATAGTTATAGAAAGCTAAAATTAGCTATTGAAAAATATATAAAATATTATAATGAAGAGAGAATAAAAGAGAAACTAGGATGGTTAAGTCCTAAGCAATATAGAATAAAACATATGACTGTATAAATATAAAAAAGATAGCGTAGCAGTCATTACAACTACTACGCTATCCTAAGTCTAACTTTTTGGGGTCAGATCACTAGAATAAGTCTAGTTTTGCTTTTTTTACTAAGTAAATATTAAAGTTAATTATTAAATAAAGGTATAAATTAAAAGAAGTCGAGCAACTTTTAAGTTGCTCGACTTCTAATCAATCAATATGAAATCTATGTTGAATGATATTGAATTCTTTAGGGTATTATAAATGAAAGATTTGTTTAAGGATTTCTGACAAAAAGCTTGTAGTTCTTTTTCTTCAGTTTCTGAATATATGTAGAATATAATATTGCAGCTTTCAATTTTAGGTTCATCATTATAACCTTTAACACCAATTAGAGTTAAAGGATTTTTTAAATTAATATAAATCTTCCCTTCAAGTTCTTCAATTTCAATATTATTTTTTTTACTTTGTCGAATTAAACTGTGAGCAATTCCACCTAAGATTGAAGTAGCAAAATAGTTAATACTACTTTTATAATCAGCATTAATATCAAAACTAATTTCACTTGATACATTAATACTATTGTTAGTAGTGTATAATTTGAATTCGTTATTAGTTAAAATTCCCCTATATGATAAGTTGTAATTTGTAGATTCATATATGCTACTCATATAAATTCCTCAGTTCATTTTTAGCTTCTGTAAGGCGAGCTAATTTTTTGTCAATTACTTCCATAGTACTAACAGGTCGATTAGAAAAAGTAGCAAAACCACAATCAGGATTTAACCAAATACGTTCTTTCGGTATAAACTTCATAACTTCTTCAACTCTAGATATAATATCTTCTAAAAGCTCAATTTCATCTGTTCTAGGATTCATAACACCTAACCCCAGTATACAATTCTCTCTAATAATATTACTGCTAAAAAGTGAAGATATTTCTCCAGCTCTAGGTGTAGAAAATTCTAAAGTAAGTATATTGGGTAAGCATGTTTCGAATAAAGGTAATAGTGGTGTATAGGGACCTGTAAGAAGTATACTTTCATCTCTGCTCCAGTTCCCACGACACACATGTAGTGCTACCAATATACCTTTTTCTTTAGCATAAGATATAACAGGTTTAATTAGTTTTGTAGCAAATATTAATTCTTCTGTAGGATCTTTTTTTTCAGATAGTGCTGCACACATAAAGGATCTAGTTTTACCTTCAGAAAATACCACTTCTGTTAAGACTGGTTCATCAAATTGAACTATATCAATTCCTAAATGAGCTAATGTATCGACTTCTTGTTTTAATACTTGAATAATATCTTCACTAAGTTCTTCCTTATTAGAATAATATTTCTGTGATAGTGCAGGTAACCACATTGAACGAGTCATTAAGTATGGACCTGGAAGAGTTGCTTTGATTTTCTTTTTTGTTAATTTTTTTAACGCTATCATCTCATCAGCCACTAATGGTTTATTATATGTTATTTTTCCAGTACAAATAGCATTCTTTATGCTGATAGCAGGAACATCTAATATTTCCAAGATTTGTTCAAATCCTTGTTTATCTTCAATATAATCAAACATATCCGCCATACTCATCATAGAGACACCATTAAGCTTTTCAGCTATAAAAGAAACATAGTTATCACGGCTTAATTCTCCGTTTGTAATAATGTCAATATCATTATTTTCTTGAAGAGTTACAACATATTTTGTTTCTTCATCTAATAATTCAAAATATGTTGATTCATCTATCTTCCCTTTATTAAATTTTCGTTTTGCAGTTAATAGTTTTTTACTTCTAGGCATACTTCCAAGAAGAGAAACTAAGAAAGACGAATTAGACATAACTACTCACCATGAAATTCTTTGAAGAAATCTAAATATTCATTAGCTTCTGTTAGTTGCTTAAATCCTGTTGTACGACCTGGAATCCATTCTTTTAGACCTTCCATATCCATCATTTCTTTATGATCAGGATTGTTATAATCCATTTTATGTAAAACCTCGATAAATTTTTCGAAAAATTCTTTATCTAGTTCTGGATGTCCAGAGAAAATACAGTGATCAAAGAAATCAGTTTTATCTAGTATTTTAATTTGATTTTGATCTAATGTACCATCAGCTAGCCATGCATTATAATTTAAATCCAACATCCAAGTAGCATCCACTTCGCCGTTTTTTAGTGCGAAAGCAGAATCTAATTCTCCACCAACATGGTCACCATGTAGACCAACACCTAAGTCAAAACGTTTTTCTATATAATCTTTTCCATATTCTAGTCCATTTTTGTGAAGATGATTTATTGGTATCAACCTAGCTTGAGGTGAGTCGATCGCTCCAAATCCAATAGTTTTACCTCTAAGATCATCTAACGAGTTTATACCACTATTATTCTTCACTACAATAAATGAACTTCTATCACGGTCGGTATCTCGCATAGAGCCGTTAAGAGCTTTACCATTTGTACGTAAGTGAGAGTCTAACCATGCAAGTGGAGAATTCCATGCAACATCAATTTCTTTTTCTAATAGACCATCAACTTGTGCTTTGTAGTCTTTGTAATAAATGGTTTCTATTGGAAATCCTTCATCTTCAAAAAATTTCTCGATGATTCCCCAAATTACTGTAACCTTTGGATCATAAATTACTGCTCCAACTTTTAATTTTTTCATTAATATTTACCTCGTTTCATTATTTATTTGATATTAATTGTCCTGTTAATATATTTAAAAAGTCTAAACCTGGTGCCATTACTTGTCCAGCTAGTGAGTCGCGCAAAAATCTTTCCATATTTCCATAACGATTATACGCCTTACCACCACAAACTCGCATGCCAAGTCTAGCATTTTCAATTACTTTATCACAAGAGAACGCTCTTGCTGATACTATATTAAGAAATGCATCTTCTTCCTCTTTAGCAAAGCTTTCAGCAGCATTTCTAGATAATAATACAGATGCCTTTGTATTTTTAAAAATTTCTGCCAAATGTAATTGTACAGTTTCTATATCACTTAATGATTTACCGTCAGGATATTTTCTATTTGTAGTATGAGTGACAGCTTCATCTAAAATGGCTTGGCTAAGACCACTGTATACTGCAGCAAGTCCATTAATAAAGAATGGAACGGGGCTTTGAGCTTGTTCATTACCTTTACCTTCAGCACCAATTCTATAATGATAATCTAGTTTAAGATTATTTATACACATTTCACAAGATACATTTGAACGCATACCTAATCCATTCCAAGTACTTGTAGAAAAAGTTAATCCATTAGAATGTAGTGGAAATAGCCACTGTTCTGTTTCACCCACTATTTTATAAGGAACTAGGGTAACATAATAGTCTGCGTAATTACCAGAAGTTACCATACTTTTTTTACCATTAAATAATGCAAATTTTTCTTGAAAATCAACAGTTATTTCTGTAGTATTCATAAAATTAGTACCAGTTCCTGATTCACTGTATGCTAGTGCTAACATTTTTTTATTATATACTACTTCATTGCAAATTTCTTTTTTTAATGCATCACTACCATGGTCTAAAACAGTGACTAGTCCAACATTATGCATCATATAGCATAATCCTACAGATGCAGAATATTCAGAAAATGCCCTGCATACGGCTTCGTGCTCTACTAAAGTTAAACCTTTACCACCAAATTCTTTTGGAATTAAAAGATCTAGATAACCAGCATCTTTAATTCTTTCAAAGATGAATTCGGGAAATTCTCCTTTATCATCAGCATCTTTAGCATATGGTTTAATACTAGTTATTGCAAATTCTTTAGCGTCTTTATAAATATTAGTCATACCTTTTTTCTCCTTAAAATTGTATTAGAATTTAGATATTAATAGATTGGTAATATGAAAAATGTTATGGAATATAAGAACTATTAGTTTTTAAAAGTTATATTCTATGGTAATTGTTGACCAGTTATTGCTTTACCTAACCATATAGTTAAAATATCAACACTTGGAGCCATAATATGACTAGCAAATGCATCTCTTAAAAAGCGTTCCATATTTCCAACTTTATTATATGCTTTTCCGCCACCAACACGCATTCCTAAACGAGCTAGTTCTATTGCAGCCTCACTAGCGAATATTCTTGCAGATAGAATTTTTGCTAGCATATCTTCTTCCTTAGCTAGGAAACTACGTGCAGCCTCATTTGTTCCTAATACAGCAGCATTTGTTTGACTGTATATTTTTGCTAAGTGAATTTGAACAGTTTCAATTTCACTTAGTGATTTTCCGTCAGGATACTTTCTATTTGTAGTATGAGCTACAGCTTCATCTAAAATAGCTTCACAAAGTCCTGAATACACTGCTGCAAGACCAGTTATGAAGTAAGTAGCAACAATTGTAAATACTTGATCTACTCCAGAACCAGCTTCTCCTATTCTCAATTCTTTATCTAATTCAACATCATTTATTGCCATTTGACAAGAAACATTACCACGCATTCCTAAACCATGCCATGTAGAAGTTTTAAATTCTAAACCTTTAGCTTCTAGAGGGAATACCCAGTTATCAATACCACCCTCAACATCCGATGGAGTTAATACTAGATAGTAAGAAGCATATTCTGCTGATGTAACCATACTTTTTAGGCCATTAAATATTACTGAGTTGTCTTTAAAACTAGTTTTGACATCAGAAATATAGAAATGAGTTCCTGTACCAAGTTCGCTGTATGCAAGAGCCATGAATTTTTCATTCTCAACTATATCTTTGCAAATTTTAGTTTTTAACTTATCATCAGCATATGAAAGTACACAGTTTAAGGCAACGTTGTGCATCATATAACATAAACCAACAGTGGCACTAGATTTTGCAAAAGCACGACACGCATCAGCGTGTTCTTGCATATCTTTGCCAAGACCACCTAATTCTGTTGGAATCATTAGTTTAAAATATCCTGCACGACCTAATTCTTTGAAAACTTCTTCTGGAAATCTTTCCTTTTCATCAATTTCCTTAGCGATAGGGTCAATGTATTTTTTAGCAAATTCCCTAGCTTCGTTATAAAATGTTGTCATATAGATACCTCCAATATAAAATATATAGTTTATGTAGAAATTATAAACTACATATTTTATATCTGTAAACACTTTCTTACTCTGAAAATTAAGATTTAAATTATTAAATTTAAAATATTTTTATATATATTAAGTAAATGATTTTTTCTTAATACTAATAATAATAAAAGATTTTCAGATATATTATATATTTACTAATATAAAAAAATTAGACATATAAACGATAGCTACTATCAATTAGAGTGAGTGGTTTTGATGATAGTTATTTCAATCGCGGATTAATAAAATAGTTTACAATAATTACAAAAGCTAGTATAATTTATTGTTATATATACTATGAAAGGATGAGATTTATGGCAAATCAGAAAATGGAAAGAAATCTGCAAGCACGCCACATAAGTATGATAGCTATCGGTGGATGTATAGGTACAGGTCTATTTATGGCAAGTGGTGCAGTAGTGAGTAAAGTGGGTTCATATGGAGCAGTCTTAACATATGCATTAATTGGGGTAATAATTTACTTTTTAATGGCTTCAATTGGAGAATTAGCTACGTTTTATCCTGTATCTGGTTCATTTGGTTCTTATGCTACTAGATTTATAGATCCCGGACTAGGATTTGCAATTGGATGGTTATATTGGATATTATGGATTTTAGTTGCAAGCGTAGATATTATTACATTATCTAAAATCTTACATTATTGGGAATTCTTTAGACAGTTTTCTTCATTTAGTATTTGTGTTACTTTTTTAATTTTATTATACTTACTAAATTTAATAAGTGTTAAAGTTTTTGGTGAGATAGAATATTGGATTACTATAATTAAAGTAATAACAGTGGTTGTTTTCTTAATCGTTGGTATAGCTATTATTTTCGGTGTATCAAGCAATCCTGAAGCAGGATTACCTACATTTATAAAGAATGGAGATAAGACACTTAGTGCTGGAATTGGATTATTTGGTGTGCTTTCTACTGCAGCTTTTTCATTTGGTGGAACGGAAATAGTAGCCGTAACTGCAGGAGAGTCTCCAAACCCTAAAGAAACAATGCCTAAGGCAGTAAAACAAGTTTTTTGGAGAATATTAATTTTCTATATTGCAACAATGTTTATTATTTCTTCAATTGTTTCTGCAGATGATGCCAGACTACTTGATACTAATAATGTTACAGCTTCACCATTTACAATAGTATTTCAAAATATTGGTTTAGGTTTTGCTGCAATGATTATGAATGTTGTAATATTAACTTCAGTTTTATCAGCTGCAAACTCTGGAATGTATGTTTCTAGTAGGCAACTATTTTCATTAAGTTCACATAAATATGGTCCTAAGATGTTTAAAGAGCTTAATAGTAACTCGGTTCCTACGATAGCTTTATCATTTTCTTCAGTATTTATGGTAGTTTGTTTTATATTTGAAAGATACAATCCAAGTGGTTACTATATGTTACTTTCAATGGTAGGTATTATAGTTATGATTATTTGGATGGCATCATTAGTTTCTCAAATTAGATTGAGAAAAGCTATAATTAAACAAGGTAAAACAGCTGAAGAGGTATTACCATATACAGCAAAAACAGGAGTAGTAGGATCATATATTGCATTATTTTCATTTGCAATTATTACTATCTTACAGTTGGTATCAGATTATATTACAGGTGGTTTTTTACAAATGTCTTATAATTTAGTATGTCCATTAATTTGTTTAATAATGTACATCACTTTTAAGTTAGTAACGAAAAAGAAATTTGTAAAATTAGAAGAAATGAATATTGATCCGTATAAAGAAAAGTAAATATTGAGATAAAAAGAATTATTAACTAATTGATTGGGAAATCATGTGTTAATAATTCTTTTTATACGTTAATGAAATTCATTAATATATAGAAAATAATTAATCTTTATGATAAAATTATATTTAAGTAATTTTATGGAGATGATGATATGATTATAGGAATTACTGGAAGTATTGCATGTGGAAAAAGTACAATATCTAATTATTTAAAAAGTAAGGGTTACATTGTTATAGATGCTGATAAAATTGGACATGAGGCTTTAGATGATGACTATGTAAAAGAAAAATTAATATTAGCCTTTGGTAATGAGATACTTGAAGATAATAAAATAAATAGACAAAAACTAGGAGAGCTTGTTTTTGGAAACAGTAGTAATCTAAATGTTTTAAATAGTATTATACATCCTGAAATTAGAAAAAAAATTTTAGAAAAAATTGATAAAAATAATGATAAAGAGTTAATATTTATAGATGTTGCATTACTTTTTGAAGCTAAATTTGATGATTTAGTCGATAAGATTATTGTAGTTTATGTGGATAAAAATACACAGTTAACTCGTTTAATGAAAAGAAATTCTATTTCAAAAAAGGAAGCTTTAAGTAGAATAGTGAGCCAAATGAGTCCTATAGAAAAAGCGAAGTTAGGAGATTATACGGTAAATAACAATCTTGACGTTATTAATACTTATGAACAGGTGGATAAAGTACTTTCAGAATTAAAGAAAGGGCGTTGTAAATAAATGGATAATATTTTAAAAATAAAAAACCTAACAGGTGGATACAATAGAAAAAAAATAATTGAAAATATTAATATTGAAATACCTGAGGGTAGCATCACTGCGCTTATTGGATTAAATGGTGCAGGAAAAAGTACAACTATAAAACATATACTAGGACTACTTAGACCTATGGAAGGTGAAATAATAGTTGATAACAAAACAATAACTAGAGATAACGAAAGTTATCGTAGAAGTATTAGTTATATACCTGAATCACCAGTGTTATATGAAGAGTTAACACTTGAAGAACATATCAATTTAACAGCAATGGCTTATGGTTTAGATATGGAAGAAACATGGAAAAAAGCAGATATATTATTAAATTTATTTAAATTAAAAGATAAGAAAAAATTCTTTCCAGTTCATTTTTCAAAAGGTATGAAGCAAAAAGTTATGATAATTTGTGCTTTTTTAGTTGAGCCAAAATTATATATTATTGATGAGCCATTTCTTGGTCTAGATCCAATAGCTATCAATGATTTAATAAATCTTATGTGTGATAGAAGAGACAATGGGGCAAGTATACTTATGTCTACTCACATACTAGCAACTGCTGAGAAGTACTGTGATAATTTTCTAATAATTCATGAAGGAAAAATTCTAGCTAATGGAAATCTAGAAAAATTACGTGTTGAATTTAATATGCCAGGTGCAACTTTAGATGAAATATATATATCTTTAACTACTAGAGGCCAAGATGAGTAATATAGAAAATATCTTTATTGATAGAAGTAAAAGAGAAAGAGAAACTAGACTAAAATATAGTAAGTACATATTTAATTCGCACCTGATTATGTTTCTTATTATAGTAGCTGGGGCAGTAATAATTAATTACTCTAGTTGGCTAACAAGGGCAAGTAATTTTGAGTTGCATACGGTTTTTATTGTTGTAAGCATTTTGTTTAGTTACTTATTAGTAGCTTCAAAAGTGAAGACATATATAGAGGAAGCTGATTCTGTATTTTTATTACCATTGGAACAGTATTATTCAAAAATAGCTTCAAGAACAGTTTTAATAACGTATATTCAACAACTTATTTTACTGGTTATTTTTTATTTCATAACGAAACCAATAACAGATAAAATTGGTAGTTTTAATAAACTTGGGTTAGTAATTTTAATTATTCTAATTGCTTTTAATAATCTATTTAAATTAGCTGAAGTAGTTTATTTTCAAGAAAAAGTATTGACGAAGGGTCTACTGTTTATAACTATATTCAGTCAAGTAGTTGGGATATTTTTAAAACTAAATTATAGTTTATATTTAGGTATTATGTTATTTATACTTCTTATATTTATTGCAGTTCAAGAATATAATAAATTAAAAAAAGAAGCAGGTAAGGAAGCAGAATTTTATTATTTATTAAAATGGAATGAAGCTGCAGAGTATGATAAGCATAGGAAAGAAAGATACTTAAAATTTGTCAATATGTTTGTTGATGTACCACTAAAAGGTATTAGAGTTTCTAGAAGAAAGTATTTTGATATTTTATTACCTAGATTAAAGAGAAATAATTTTAACCAAGAAAATAGTTTTAGTTACTATTATTATAGAGTATTTCTTCGTCAAGAAAATACAATATATTTAGTATTAAGATTAATGTTGATTGCAGGAATTATTATTTCTAGCTTCAATAATATCTATGTTAGTGTGGCTACTATTATTTCTTATAATTATTTAGCAATTATTCAGCTTGTTCCATTATATAAACAAATAACTAATAATATGTGGCACAATATTTTACCAGTAAGTGAAAAAGTTAAAGTAACTAGCTTTAAGAAATTATTAACTATTGTTATGCTTGTATCCAGCGTTATTTTAACTTTAGTAAGTATATTTTTTGGAGAATTAAATCTATTTAACTTTATAGCTAATATCTCAGCTTTTATTTTTTCAAGTATATTATCAAAAGTGTTTATTTCAAAAGTAAAATAAAGGAGTAATAATCATGAAGAATATAGCAATAATTGGTGGAGGTCTATCCGGAGTATGTTGTGCTTATTACTTGGATAAATTTTCAGGTATTAATTCAAAAAAATTTAATATTGATTTAATAGAAAAGGATCTAGAATTTGTTAAAAATAAATTTGGAAAGTTTCAATATGGTCAAGAAATTTATGATAATGGTTGGCATGGATCTGTAAGTGAACAAGGAGCATTATTTTATTTAATAATAGAGTTGGGATTACATCGATATTTAATGAGAAGTAGTGATACTAAAAAGGTCTTTTATACAACGGAAGGAATAAAGTATTTACCTGAAAAGATGCTATATGGATATCCTTTAGATAAAAGTGAATTACTACTTTCAGATTTATTTACTTTTAAAGAAAAAATATCTATTTTGTATAATATGCATAACACTTTAGAAGATGAAAATATTCAGCAGCTAACGGTTGAAGAATTTTTTAAAGAAAATCTTAATGAACATATATACATTAAATTAATAGAACCGTTACTTACAAGTCATTATGGAAGTGAAGTGTCACTTCAGAATATGGTTAGTTTAATGCCAGAATTATCGTTTTTAACTATTCAAAGGGAAGATATAAGCAAAGTTTTACAAGAAATGTATAATCGAAAAGTTGTCGATAATATAACAATAGGATCAGAATATAGATTGAAATTCACATTGAAATCCTTTGTAGAAACGTTAGAGTCTAATTTTTCAGATAAGGTTTTCTTGGAAACTCATAGAAAAGTTGAGAAAATAGAGAAGCAAGATGATAGATATCTTGTTTATTCGAATGGTAGTATATATGAATATGACTATGTTATTCTTACTCTAAATCATAATAGTTTTTTACCATGGTTTGATAATGACTCAAAAGTAAAAGAATTTTATAATCATTTAAATTATGTTTCTAATATAGTAGTAACCTTTGTTTTTAAACGTGAAGAATTACATATCAATAGAGAAATTGGAGAAATAATTTTTCCTAGCGATGCAAGTAAATATGTTACAAAATTAGAATATGTAAGCAATAAGTGGATAGATATAAAAATGAGTGGCATTCAGATTGTTAGGGCATTTGTAAATAGACAAGATGCAGTTGAAATTCTAACTAATAAAACAGATGAAGAGATTCGAGACTTATTGATTGAAGAAATGAGAGAAGTTCACGGCTTTGTAGGGAATATAGAAAGGTATTATGTAAGTAGAATTAACAATAATTATCGTTTTTGTGATAATTATTATAATGATAATATAAATGAATTTAATGAATATATAAAAGAAAAATATCCTAATTTATATATTATTGGAAACTCTAAAAAAGCTACAAATATTGAAAATACAATATTAGAAGCTAAAGAGACAGCAAAAGAAATTCTAGAAAGTATTAAATAATAAATGAGAGGACGTACTTTGTACGAGTGAAGAAAATGAAATTTAATGTAAATTTAAAAGCAGGAATAAGTATTGAAATAGTTTTTGAAGGAGAGAATAAAGATAATAGAGTATTAACTTATGCAAAAGACAAAGATTTATTTTCAGGGAAATTAGGAGAATTTTATAGCTATTTACCTTTTGATGGAGATAAACAAATATTTGTAGGATTAGGGAAAAAAGAAGAATTAAAAGAGGATGAAGTAAGAGAAGTATTTTTCAAATTAGTAAAAGTACTTTTAACAAATAAAGAATATGAGGCTCAAGTTGAAGTACCTAGTATAGAACATGTTGATAAAAATACGTTCGTAAAAGCACTAGTTGAAGGATCACTACATGCTACATATAGATTTGATAAGTATAAAACTGATAAAAAAGAGTTACCAGAAATAACAATTAATATTTTAACAAATGAAGATATATCAGAAGATATTAAAGAAGCAGAAGCGGTTATAGAAGGAATATTTTTTGCTAGAGATTTGGTGAATGAAAGAGCAGAGTATCTTTATCCTGAAACTCTAGCTAATATAGCTAAAAGTGAATTAAGCCCACTAGGTGTAGAAGTTGATGTATATGATGAAAAACAATGCGAAGAATTAGGGTTAAAAGGTTTATTAGCAGTAGGGCGTGCTTCTGAAAGAAAACCTAGATTTATTGTTATGAAATATTTGAATAATAAAAATGACAGTGAGGTTATAGGTCTAGTGGGTAAAGGAGTAACTTATGATACTGGTGGATACTCAATAAAACCAACTGCTAACAGTATGGATATAATGCACTGTGATATGGGGGGAGCTGGAACAGTACTTGGTACAATGAAACTTATAGCAACTAGAAAGATAAAGAAAAATGTTATAGCTGTTGTAGGTGCTTGTGAAAATATGGTATCTGGTAATTCTTATAAACCAGGTGATATAATCCCAACTTTATCTGGAAAAACAGTTGAAGTTCTTAATACTGATGCAGAAGGAAGAATAACATTAGCTGACTCAGTCTACTATGTTACAAATGAATTAAAAGTTAATAAGGTAATTGATTTAGCAACATTAACTGGTGCATGTTTAGTAGCTTTAGGAGAAGTTTATACTGGGGCAGTAACAAATAATCAAGAGTTTTATAATGAATTAAGTCAAGCTGCTAAATCAGCAGGTGAACGTGTTTGGCAAATGCCAGCGGATGATAGTTTTAGAAAATTAAACAAATCGTCAGTTGCTGATATAAAAAATACGGGAGGACGATTAGGTGGCACTATTACCGCAGGATTATTTATAGAATATTTTGTAGCTAATAATGTTCCATGGATACATTTAGATATTGCTGGAACAGCCTACCTATCAAAACCTGAAAAATACTTACCAAAAGGTGCAACAGGTATCCATGTAAAAACATTATATAATTTATTAAATAAATAAATATAAAGTTCAAGAATGTATAATAGTATATTCTTGAACTTTTTCAATTATGGGGGGATCATACATACCTTGGTGGATAACTTCGCTTACAGGTGCAATTTTAGCTGATTTAGTTTTGAAAACAGTAGGTTATAATAATATCATAAGTCAATGTTTAGCTCTTAGTTTAATTAATATCGGTAGTGCTTGTGGGGCATGGATTCCTATAGTGTTCTTTGCTGATTCTTATAAGAGTGATTGGGTAGCGAGAGGACAATCTGTTGAAGCTATGGATGCTTCAATAAAATATGGATCAGGCTCATGGTTACTTTTAGGTATTTTTATTATTATTGTTTTAAGTTCTTTAGGCGTGATAATAGGGAGAAAAATTTTAAATAAATATCAAAGAAAATAAAAATAATTCTTGACAATAAATTATATAAGGTGTAGAATCATATAAAATAAAACAAAACCTTAGAAAAGAATAGTAGTGTAGTAAAAAAATTTTAGCGAGCTAGCGTTGGTGAGAGGTTAGTATTTTTTCTAAATGAACGCACTTTTTAGGTAATTATTTATAATTGGTAACTCTGCCTTAAAGAGATTGAGTGGGTATGCTAAATACCAAAAAAAGTGGCAACGCGGATTATTTCGTCTTTTTAAAGTTCATTTGAACTTTAAAAAGACTTTTTATTTTTCTGGATACTTTTATAAGATGTTATTATTTATTATTGATAACTTTTTTAGCATATCAAAAAGAGTGGCACCGCGAATTTTCGTCTCTTTGTAGCTGATTAGTTTCAGTTACAAAGAGATTTTTTATTTGTTACTTAATCTTTTCTAAAATATAAAATATAAGGAGATAATCTAATGAAGAAATTAATTTTATTTATAACATCAATAATTACAGTTTTCACATTAACTGCATGTTCAAGCAGTAGTTCTAAAAATAAACTTGAAGAAGTTAAAAGTAAAGGAAAAATAGTTTTAGGTGTATCACCAGACTATGCACCATATGAATTTTTAACAACTGAAAATGGAAATAAAAAAGTTGTTGGAGCAGATATATACTTAGCAGAACAAATTGCTAAAAAATTAGGTGTAGAAGTAGAAATTCAAGAAATGGGATTTGATTCATTAATAGCGTCATTAAATGCAAATAAAGTAGATATGGTTATTTCTGGTATAAATCCTACTGACGAAAGAAAAAAAGCAGTTGATTTTTCAGATGTATACTATACAGGTAAAGGTATCTTTGTTGTAAATAAAGATAGTGATGAAATCAAGTCAGTTGATGATTTGAAAAATAAAAAAGTTGGAGTTCAAAAAGGTTCAACATATGAAACTTATGCTAAAGAACAATTGAAAATTGATGAAAGTAACATTCAATCACTAACTGATGTTCCTAGTTTATTACAAGATTTAAAAAATAAAAAAATTGATGTTGTATTAATACCAGATGATGTTGCTAAAATTGCAATGAATAAATATAGTGATATCAAAATAAGTAGTTTTACAGCAGATAATGATCCAGAGGCAACTGGAATGGCAATAGCGTTTAAAAAAGGAAAAAATGATAGCAATAAAGAGCTATTAGAACAAGTTAATGCAGTAATTAAAGAAATTAAAGAGAAAAAAGAATTTGAACAACAACTTGATAAATATGCTCAAATTGCTGCACAAAGCGAATAAAAGAGAGGTATAAAATAGATGTTTGATTTTCTTCCAAATTATTACACAACATACTTAGATGCAACAATAACAACTTTAAAAGTTTCACTTATTGCATTACTAGTAGGATTAATATTAGGTATAGTAGTTTGTTTAGCAAAAATTAGTACGTATAAAGTATTTAATATTATAGCTACAATATATGTAGAAATAATTAGAAATACACCAATTCTAGTACAAATTATGATTATATATTTTGCATTACCTGAAGTTGGAATTTCATTTACTCCATTTATGTCAGCAATCATTGCTTTATCTATAAATTCAGGTGCATATGTAAGTGAAATATTCCGTTCAGGAATACTAGCTATTGATAAAGGACAAATGGAAGCAGGGCGTTCTCTAGGACTAAGTTATTTTCAAACTATGAAGCTTATTATTTTACCACAAGCATTAAAAAATAGTTTACCGTCATTAGGTAATGAGTTTATTTCTTTGGTTAAAGAATCTTCTATAGTATATTTTGTAGGTGTTGCAGATATTATGTTTACTGCAAATACTGTGAAAAACGCTACTTACCAAACATTTGGTCCTTACTTAGTAGCGGCAGCAATATATTTTGTTATTACGTCTATATTATCATTATTGGTTAAACGTTTAGAGAAAAAATTAGCGAAGTAGGTGAAGAAATTGTTATTAGAAATAAAAAATTTACATAAAAAGTTTGGAAAGTTAGAAGTATTAAAAGGTGTAAATATTAGTGTTGAAAAAGGAGAGAAAATCGCAATTTTAGGTTCTAGTGGTAGTGGTAAAAGTACTGCACTACGTTGTATAAATTTATTGGAAACACCTACAAGTGGACAAATTTTATATAATGGAGAAGATATTACAAAACATAATATTAATTTATATAGAAAAAAAGTTGGAATGGTATTTCAGAATTTCAATTTATTTCCAAATATGAGCGTACTAGATAATATTACATTAGCACCTAAAACATTTGGTGATGATACTGTAGAAAATATTGAGAAAAAAGCTATTGAATTATTAGATAGAGTAGGGTTAAAAGATAAAAAAGATGTTTATCCTGGAAGTTTATCAGGAGGACAAAAACAGCGTGTTGCAATTGCACGTGCATTAGCGAATTCCCCTGAAGTTCTTTTATTTGATGAACCGACTAGTGCTTTAGATCCAGAGATGGTAAAAGAAGTTTTAGATGTAATAAAAGAATTATCACAAGAAGGATTAACAATGGTAATTGTTACTCATGAAATGAATTTTGCTAAAGAAGTAGCTGATAAAGTTATCTTTATGGATGGCGGAATAGTGTTAGAAGAAGGAACTCCTACTGAAATTTTTGATAATCCAAAAGAAGAAAGAACAAAAGAATTTTTCTCAAAAATTCTATAAAATATATTACTATTATGAAATTGAAGGACTATAATAATGTTCGTAAAAAAACCTTGTATTAATGAATATAAGGTTTTTTTATTATCGTTTATTAGATATAGGGTTTTAAATATATCTATTTCATATAAAAATATAATAAAAAGTGAACATTTATAAGGTAGTAGTCTTGACAGAATTTAAAAAAAGGTATATCATTATGATGTTAAAAAACAAAAAATAAGGAGAATTTTCTTTTATGTTAGAACGTCTTTTTAAATTATCAGAGAATAATACGGATGCAAGAACTGAAATAGTATCAGGACTTATAACGTTTTTCTCTATGAGTTATATATTAGTTGTTAACCCGGCAGTTTTATCTGCTACAGGTATACCATTAGACAGAGTATTTACAGCTACGATTTTAGCGATTTTAGTAGGTACACTTATTATGGCTTTTGGAGCAAATTATCCAATAGTTATTGCACCAGGTATGGGGATGAACTCATATTTTGCTACATTAGCAGCAACAACTGGTTATAGTTATAAAACATTACTTGCAACATGTTTCTTAGGAGCAATAATTTTTGTTGTATTATCAGCTACTCGTTTTAGAGAAAGCTTAATAGATTCGATACCAAGTAACTTAAAATATGGAATCTCTGCGGCAATTGGTTTATTTATAGCCTTTTTAGGATTAAAAAATTCAGCTATTATAGTTGCAAACGAACATACTATCCTATCATTAGGTGATTTGAAAAATCCAGTTACTTATATGACTATTTTCGGTATCTTTGTTATTTTAGTTCTATTAGCGTTAGAAGTAAAAGGGGCAATTTTTATTGGAATGGCAGTAACTGCATTAGTATGTTATTTTACTGGATTATTAAAAATTGAGAAAATTTTTGGTATACCACATATGGATCTTAGTTTACTATATAATCCAGCGACTGAAAGTATGAATGTAATTCAACTAGGACTATATGGAATAGTCTTTACATTCTTGATGGTAACATTATTTGATACAACTGGTACTATGTTAGCAGTTGCAACTCAAGCTGGATTAGTGAAAAATGGTAAATTATTAAGAGCTAAAGAAGCGTTATTAGCAGACTCTTTAGCAACACTTACCGCTTCTTTATTTGGTAGTACGCCAACAAGTGCATACATAGAATCTTCATCAGGGGTTGCTAATGGAGGACGAACAGGTCTAACTGCTTTATCAACTACATTTTTTGTAGTAATATCAATTTTCTTCTTCCCATTAGCTAGTAGTTTAGCTTCAGTTCCATCAATTACGTCACCAGCACTTATCATTATTGGTTCATTTATGATGGAAAGTATTGCTAAAATTGACTGGTCTGATATTACAGAAGCTTTCCCTGCATTCATAACAATTATTGGTATTCCATTAACTGGGTCTATAAATGATGGTATTGCTTTTGGATTTATATTTTATGTTATTTTAAAATTATCAAAAAGACAATGGAAAGATATACATTCACTAATGTATATATTTGCTATATTGTTTGTAATTCAATTACTTTGGTTACATATTTAAAAGTATAATATTAAGGTGGGCATGATTTTTAATCATGCCCATTTTTTAATTATTAAAATAAAATTTTGTTTAAGTAGTATTTTTTATTATTTTAGTTGATATAATATTAGATATGTAGTATTATAAAGTATATTTTATTTATAAAAGAAAGGAAAATATTTATCATGAAAAAAGGTCTTTTAACAGGCTTGTTATTATTTGGTATCTTTTTTGGTGCTGGAAACTTAATTTTTCCACCAGCATTAGGAGTTAGCTCAGGTCAGAATTTTTGGCCAGCAATTTTTGGTTTTGTAGTTTCTGGGGTAGGTATAGCAATAGTTACACTTATTGTAGGTACTCTTAATCCTAACGGATATGGGGCAGAGATGGATGAAAAGATTTCTCCTTTATTCTCAACAGTATATTTAGTATTACTTTATTTATCAATTGGACCATTATTTGCAATTCCTAGAACTGCAGCTACTGCATTTGATATTGGAGTAGCACCAGTTGTTTCTGAAAGTAGTTTACCATGGCTTTTAATTTTTACAACTATTTATTTTATTTGTGCGTTTTTATTAGCTGTAAATCCTACAAAAATTCTAGACAGCGTTGGTAAAATACTTACACCTATGTTTGCTATATTAATAGTAGTTTTAGTAATACTTGGAATAATGAAATTTAATAATGCAGGTACAGCTGCTCCAACGTATGAAACTACTAGTTTAGCATTTGGTACAGGATTTATAGAAGGGTATCAAACTCTTGATGCGCTTGCTTCTGTTGCTTTTTGTATTATTGCAATGAGTGCATTAAAACAATTAGGTTTTAAAGATAAAAAAGAATATTTATCTAGTGTATGGATTGCTGGTATTGTAACAGGTATTGGTTTCAGTATACTTTATATTGGTCTTGGTTTATTAGGGAATAAATTTGCAGTTCCAGCAGATGTAATAGCAAATGCTAAAATTAATAAAGGGGCATATGTATTATCTGAATCTACTCGAGCAATCTTTGGTAATTATGGAAGTATATTTTTAGGAGTAATGGTTATATTAACTTGTTTTACAACTACAGTTGGTTTAATTGTTGCAACATCAGAATTTTTTAATAAAAAATTCCCACAACTTTCATATAAAACATATACTATAATTTTCACATTAGTTGGGTTTGGGATTGCTAATATAGGTTTACAAGATGTAATTAAATTCTCTGTTCCTATGTTATTATTCTTATATCCTATTACTATAGCATTAGTTTTAATTGTAATAGTAAACAAATATGTTGCATTATCAAAACTAGGTATGCAATTGACTATGTGTGTAGTAACTCTTATTTCTATAGTTACAGTAATCGGAAGTACATTCAAAGTTGAAGCTATAAATAATGTAATTGCAAAATTACCATTAGCTGCAGAAAGTTTAGCATGGCTACTACCAACAATAGTATGCTTAGTTATTTCTACCGTATTACCTAATAGACAGAAAGGTAAAGTATACGATTTTAATGAATTATAAAATCAAAAGCTTAAGATTGAAAATTGTCAATCTTAAGCTTTTTCAAATTTAAGGGTGTATAAAAATTATATAAGTTTAGCTACTTCATCTAGAAGGAACATTTTAATATTGAGAGAAGAAGTAAATTTTTCAATTTGTTTAATTTTCTCTTTATCCAATTTGGTAGATGTTTTGTATGCACGTATTAGTTGGTTTTTGGGTGTATTTTCTTCTGAAATAAATTCTACAATATCTGACTTATAACCAAATGCTTCAAGAACTTCACTTCTTATAGAATCCGTTAGCAGAGTAGAGAACTTTTCTTTTATAATACCGTGTTTTAACATAAATGGTAAGAATTCATTTCCTAGTTGTGAATTAATTTCTTTTTGACAACAAGGTACTGCAAAAAATACTTTAGCATTCCAACCTAATGCTTTTAATATCGCTATATCCGTTGCAGTATTACAAGCATGTAAACTAATTACCATGTCTATTTCATCTTTATTTTCGTAATCTATGACATCTCCATAAATAAAACTTAGATTGTTGAAATTAAGCTTTTTAGAAATATTATTACAATGTTCTATCACTTCTTTTTTTAAATCTATACCGATAATTTTAACATTAAGTTTAAGGACTTCACTAAGATAGTAATATGCTGAAAATGTTAAATAGCTTTTTCCACTACCAAAATCTAAAATAGTAATCTGTTTATTGGTATTTAGCTGAGTAGTAGCCTGTTTAATAAATTCCAAGTACTTATTTATTTGCTTGAATTTATTAAATTTACTCTTAATAATTTTACCTTCCTTATTTTGAATGCCTAATTCAATAAGAAAAGGGTATTTTTCTTTTTCATCTAAAAAGTATTCTTTTTTATTGTTGTGATTAAATGAGATATTTCTAGTATTGACTTTATTTCTATTTACATTTATTTTAAATTTTTTTGAAATTTTTATATTAATATTCTCATCACTTGTAGCAATGTTGATATCTTTTGCTAACTCAAATAATTTTATAAGTTCTTTTTTTACTGCTTCTGAATCGGAAGTTATAATATTAGTATGTTTGATTACTCTTTTATAACGATATTCAAATTGGATATTAATATTATTTTTTATACTGACTAGTTTTGCTATAACTTTTTCTAATTCTAATTCTTTATTTCTTATATTAGAGAAGGTAATTTTAGAGATATTATTATCAGATATTTGGTTTAATACTTCATAGATAATTTCGTGTTCCATTGTTACTCCTTCGTTTAAAAATTATATATTTCTTTTATATATTACAATAGATTTTGTTAATCCGCAACATTATGAGAAAAATTAAAGTTAAATTATAGGAGTCTAGTGTTGAGTATTACTGGTATGCATGGTATAATTTAATAGTTAGAAAATAAGAAAAAGGTTGATAGTATGAATATATTAGAAGTAATTAATAATATAAAAATTAAAACTATTTATGGAAAGCTTCCAAAAAGTGTAAATAATATCTCTCAAGATTCTAGGAAAATAGGTGAAGGAGATGTATTTGTGGCTATTAAAGGATATACTGTAGATGGTCATAATTATATTGAAAAAGTAATAGAACAAGGTGCAGCATTAGTAATAGCAAGTCGATATGAAGATTATAATATCGAAAATTGTGCTGTTATAGTTGTTAAAGAACATGAAATAGAAAAAATAGCTAGTATGATTGCTAAAGCAATTAATCATGGACCAGCAGTTCACACAGTTGCTGTTACTGGAACAAATGGAAAAACTAGTATTTCAACATTAGTTCATAATATGTTGAGAAATCTTGATGAAAGTAGTGCTTTTATTGGAACGAATGGTTTTGGAAAAAATGATAATGAGCCAGTGTATTTTGGAAATACTACTCCTGATGTAGCTACACTTCATAATAAAATAGGTGAACTTCGCAGAGAAAATATTAAAAACTTAGCATTCGAAGCATCATCACATGCTATGGCATTAGGAAGAATTTATAATGTTGATATTGATGTTGCTATTTTTACTAATCTTACGCATGAACACTTAGATTTTCATGGTGATATGCAAACTTATGCGTACGATAAAAGTCTACTATTTTCAACATTAGGGAATAACTTTTCTGAAGCTAAATATGGAGTTCTAAATAAAGATGATGACTATTATGGAATAATGTCAAAATGCCTTTATCATCAAGAAATTAACTATTCTGTAAAAGATGAAACAGCAGACTTTTATGCCTATAATATTAAGCAATTTAAAGAAAACGGTATTTATAAAACTCAGTTTTCACTAAACTCACCTGAAGGAACTTTTGAATGTACTACTAATTATATAGGTGACTTTATGGTTAGTAATGTTCTTGCTGCAATGATAGCAGTTTGGGTAAAAGGGTATAGTGTAGAAAAATTAGTAAGTATATTACCGAGTTTAGGTGCTTTATATGGTCGTATGGAAATCTTAGGTGATGGTTTACCTATTGATATTATTAGTGATTTTGCCCATACACCTGATGGATATAAAAAATTACTAGAAGCAACGAGAGAAATTAGAAAAGGAAAACGTACATTATTGTTAACTGGAATGGGAGGTGGACGAGATATCTCTAAAGGACCATTAATTGGTGAAATTATCTCAGAAGCTGACTTTGTTATAATTACTACTGATAGTCCACGTGACGAAGATGTAGAGGTTCTTATGGGAGCTATTGAAAAAGGTATGACACATAGAAACTATGAAAAAGTATGGTTTAGAACAGATGCTGTTAAACGTGTAATAGAATTAGCTGAGCCAGGCGATGTCGTTATTTTAGCTTCTAAGGGTCGCGAAGATTATGAAATTCTAAAAGGTGGAAAAAAAGTTTGGCATTCAGATCCAATTATAGCAGTAGATGAAGCTAAGAAGAAATTTGGTATTGAATAAAAATTGAAAGGATAATAACGTGTTAGAAAAAATAAAAGAACAAGTAGAAAAAAGAAGAACGTTTGCTATTATTTCACACCCCGATGCAGGTAAAACAACATTAACAGAGAAATTACTATTATTCGGTGGTGCAATTCGTGAAGCAGGTACAGTAAAAGGTAAAAAAACAGGTAAATTTGCGAAGAGTGACTGGATGGATATAGAAAAACAAAGAGGGATTTCTGTTACATCTTCAGTAATGCAATTTGATTATGATAATAAAATTATTAATATATTAGACACACCTGGGCACGAAGATTTCTCAGAAGATACTTATCGTACTCTTATGGCGGTGGATAGTGCAGTGATGGTAATAGATGGTGCAAAAGGGATAGAGGCACAAACACTAAAACTTTTTAAAGTTTGTCGTATGAGAGGTATTCCAATTTTTACTTTCATTAATAAACTTGACCGTGAAATTAAAGATCCATTAGAGTTACTTGAGGAAATCGAAGAAAAATTAGAAATAGAAACATATCCAATGAACTTACCGGTAGGTATGGGGCAAAATTTCTTTGGAATTATGGATAGAAAAAATCATTATATCGAACCTTTTAAAGAGGATAGTGATTTTGTTGAATTAGATGAAGAGTATAACATAGTTGATGATAATCCATTAGCAAATGATGCGATGTATCAAAAATGCGTTGAGGATATGATATTAATTACAGAAGCTGGTGTTGATTATGACTATGAAAAACAACTTAAAGGTGAACAAACTCCAGTATTCTTTGGTTCTGCATTGTCTTCATTTGGAGTAGAAAGCTTCTTAAATTATTATGTTGATAATGCTCCAACACCTAAAGGTCGACGTGGCGTACATGAAGAAGATATTAATCCAACTGATGCTGATTTTTCAGGATTTATCTTCAAGATTCAAGCTAATATGGATCCTAAACATCGTGATAGAATTGCATTTTTACGAGTTTGTTCAGGAGAATTTAATAGAGGAATGGATGTTTATTTAGCGAGAACAGGGAAAAAATTAAAGATTTCTCGTTCGACTAACTTCATGGCTGATGATAAAGAAACTGTTGATGTTGCTTATGCAGGTGATATTATTGGACTATACGATAGTGGAAATTATCAAATAGGAGATACTCTTTATCAAAATAAAAAAGTTGAATTTGAAGCCTTACCTTCATTTACTCCAGAAATATTTGTTAAAGTTTCAGCGAAAAATGTATTGAAGCAAAAACATTTCCATAAAGGTGTTGAGCAATTAGTGCAAGAAGGTGCAATTCAGTATTATAAAACTTTGCATACGAACCAAATTATCTTAGGAGCGGTAGGACAACTTCAGTTTGAAGTGTTTGAGCATCGTATGAAAAATGAATATAATACAGAAGTTATCATGGAACGAATAGGACAAAAAACTACTCGTTGGATTGAAAATGAAGAATCAATCAATGAAAATATGTCAAGCTCAAGAAGTATTTTGGTTAAAGATTTATACGATAATTATGTTTTCTTATTTGAAAATGACTTCGCTATGAATTGGTTCAATGATAAATATCCGGAAGTAAAATTATTTAGTAAATTATAAAATTATATAGTTAAAGAGTCGAATAAAGCAATAAACTTTATTCGATTTTTTTAATATATTAGTATATTTAAAATAAAAAAAGAACAAGAAAAATGACTTTATAACATTTTTGCTAAAAATAATATAATTAAAGAAATTAGATTTATTAAGCTACTTACTTTGTATAAAATAAGAATAAAAACATATTGATAATAAAAAAATAGAAAAAAACTATTGACATAATATAGATAGTTATGTATAATTATATTTGTTCGTTACAAAATGAATATTTATCCACAGTAGCTCAGTTGGTAGTAGCATCTGACTGTTAATCAGAGGGTCGTAGGTTCGAGTCCTACCTGTGGAGTTGGAGTAGTACTCAAGAGGCTGAAGAGGCGCCCCTGCTAAGGGTGTAGGTCGGGAAACCGGCGCGAGGGTTCAAATCCCTCCTGCTCCGTTTTTTTTATTGGCCCGTTGGTCAAGTGGTTAAGACACCGCCCTTTCACGGCGGTAACACGGGTTCGAATCCCGTACGGGTCACCATTTGAATTGAATTGA
>NZ_JNJO01000023.1 GCF_000701685.1 Gemella sanguinis ATCC 700632 | reverse complement strand
AAGACGCCATATAAATGCGGATTATTATGATGAAGCTAGGTTAAGACGTATATCAAAAGAAGGAAAACTATTGTATAAGAGAAGAAAAGAAACAATAGAACGTAGCTTTGCGGATTCTAAACAAAATCACGGATACAGGTATGCACAATATAGAGGAAAAGCCAAAGTACAGTCGTACGCTTGGCTGTCTTGTTGCGTTCAAAATATGAAAACAATAGCATTAAGAGAGGTATAAAACCTCTTAATACTACTGGATTTTTGCCTTAAGGCTTATTTTTTTTGAAAAAAAATACCATAACATCAATACTAGCTTGATATTTCGGTATTTTTGTCAACAATCTGAACAATCCTTAAAATATATTTAAGGATTGCTTATTTTTTCTATTAAAATTTTGAAACATTCTTGCGCATCTCTAAAGTCTCTTTCATCAGGATGAGTTTTTGATTCTTTCACCATATCCATTAGATCTGGAGTTAACTTATGAATAAAGTTAGGATCTCTCCAAGTTAAAATTTTAAAGACTATTAGTACTTTAGGGTCTATCTTACCTTGACAAACAAAAGTTTTCAGGATATTGTTGTTTCTTTCTTCCATAAATTGAATATAATTATTTATTGAATCTTCTGCATGATAATGTTCACGAGGAACTCCACAAGTAAGGAAGATAGCAACATCTTTATTGTGGATGTTTTGGTCATCGATAAATTTCTGCATATTTTTATTAGCGTTTGTTTTATCTGTCCAAGCTCCTAGTATATACAAATCAAATTCTTCCCCTAATGGTTTTCTTTGTTTTTTTATATCTATTAATTTAACATCGGCAAGATTTTTTATTTCATCATAAATAGCTTCGGCTACTTTTTTAGTGTTTTTTGTTTTACTTGAGTAAGCTAGTAGAATTTTCATTATTTACCTCCAACTGCATATAACAAAATTATATCAAAAAAAGTACGATTTATACAGTACTATTTACTAAAAATAATGTAAAATATTTATTAAAACTTGTGTAGAATAGGTAAATATAGTATTATAAAGTTGATATAATAACTAGGAGGATAGAAGGTGGCTAAAGAAAAAAAGAGCGAAGTGAAAAAAATAGATAAAAGCTTAGAAGTGACAAGTCATTGTTCATATATTGTATATAGAATAGAATCATTTACTAAGATAAAAACTCCTAAAAAAGCAATTTACAACTATATAGAGTTAGAAAAAACAATGGGCAACTTTCCTAAAGAATTAGAATATATTACTTCATTTTATGACGATGAAACTGGAAGTAGTGGTAGTTTTTTCAAAAATAATGAACAAGATAACTATATTTTGGCGTATACAGGAACTAATTTTTACTTCGATAGGGAAAAAGATATGAAAACTGATGTGCTAGACATATGTTTAGGTCAAGGTAGACATTATAGTCCTTGTTTTAAGTTTTATAAGAGAATGGTAAAAAAATACGGGGACAATATTATTCTAACAGGGCATTCTCTAGGTGGTAATATAGCTATGCGTGTTGCTTTAGAGTACAATGTTCAACATACTGTAGTTTATAATGGGGCGCCGCTTTACCTAACAGGAGGCGTTGATATATTTATGGATGAAAGTGTAGAACCAGAGCTGTACAAGGAAAGAAAAGCAAGATATAAGAGAAATGTCAATAAAATTACCAAAAAACAAGCTGAGTTTACGGGTGTTATAAAAAGAATTATTTCTGATAGAGATATTTTCACGCGTATATCAGAACTACTTGGTATCGGAAATTATGTAGGAGAAGAATATATCATAAGCGATGCAGGAATGCATGGCATGAAAGTTTTTCTAAATGTACATCAAGAAACGCTGAATGCAGTTTTAGTAAAGAAAGATGCCGAACATGATAATTTAACAAATGAGTATAAAGACTTTTCATTGGAAGAAATTAAACTATTAAAAGGTTTTTCAAAAGATACATTAAGTTCTTTAGAAGGCCAATTAGGATCAACGCTGATGAGTGATACGATAATGGATATTTTAAATAAAAATCCGTATAAAATAGACTTTCAAAGATTTATTTCAGCAATATTAGAAAAAATAGAACAACAAAGACAAGAAAAGCTAGAGTAAAACAACTCTAGTTTTTTATATTTTATATAGTAGAAAGAAGATTTGTAGTTTGTTAATTTCTAGATACTTATTTCCTAGAGGGAATGAAGATGTTTTACATTATGTAAACAAGAAATTGATTATAAAAAAATGATAATTACTGAAAAAAATGTAAAAAAGTGTTATAATATAAACAGTTCTTTGTAACAGGATACAATGTGATAAATACAGATGTTATCGGTTATAGATATGAAAACTATATATTGAAATAAATAATATAATTTATTTTATTATTTGGGAAAAATCAATATAAGAGTAAGGAGGAGTTGTAATGGCAGAATATAAGATTTTAGTCGTAGATGACGAGGAGCCAATTGCAAAAATTTTAGACTTTAATTTAAGGAAAGAAGGCTATGATGTAATAGTAGCTAATGATGGAGAAAAAGCAGTAGAATTAGCGTTCAGTGAAGATCCTGACCTAATTTTATTAGACCTTATGTTACCGAAAAAAGATGGTATGGAGGTTTGTCGAGAAGTACGTGCTCAAAAAAATATTCCTATTATTATGTTAACGGCAAAAAATAGTGAGATAGATAAAGTTCTAGGTCTTGAATTTGGTGCGGATGACTATGTAACAAAACCTTTTTCAACAAGAGAGCTTATGGCTCGTGTGAAAGTAAACTTACGTCGTGTCGCTAAACAAACTGAAGTAGTAGAAGAAAAAAATACTAGCGAAGTTGTAATCAAAGACATAGTAATTTATCCTGAAGCATACATTATTAAAAAGAATGGAGAAGAGGTTGATTTAACACGTAGAGAGTTCGATCTATTTTATTATTTAGCTCAACACCGTGGTCAAGTATTAACTCGAGAAAATCTTCTTCAAACTGTTTGGGGTTACGATTATTTTGGTGATGTAAGAACGGTCGATGTAACAGTTAGACGTCTTCGTGAGAAAGTTGAGACAGACTCATCACAACCAGAATACATAATGACAAGACGTGGAGTAGGATACTTTATAGGTGAAGAGTAATGAGCTTCTTTGGGAAAAAATTTAAAAAAAGATATTTTTCATCTATTAGGGTGAAGTTCGTAATAGTTTATGTATTGGTAAATATTATTTCGTTACAGTTAATTGGATTATTCTTTACAACGCAACTTAGGACTACCAATATAAATACTTTCGAACAAAATATTATGGAACAAGAGAAGATATTAAATTATCATATAAGAGAGGAATTAGATAAAGATAAGTCTAACTCACTAACGGAAAGTGATAATGATACCAAGTCAACAGATACTAAGAGTAGTATAACTAAGTTAGTAAGTGAATTTAATATTCAAAAATTACTTTTAGTAAGTGTTATTGACAAAGATTCAAAAATAGTCGCGTCATCATCAAAAAATGGTAATGATGATTATTTATCTAAAAGATCATTTGATCCACAAGTAAGCCAGGTCTTAAAAACTGGTGAAAGTGCGAAGAAAATTCAAACTAATCCAGATACGAACAGAAGGGTTTGGCTTTATGTCAGTCCGATAAAAAAAGATAATGAAGTTGTCGGAGTTGTTTCGTTAATGGCGGATATAGAAAGTGTATACCAAGATTTAGTAGGTATTACGAAAATATTCACCGTTGGAACAATTTTATCAATCTTAATAACGACAATAATTGGTTTTGTTGCTTCTAAAACAGTAACTAGTTCTATAGAGAAGATGAGTGCTCAGGTAAAAACCATGGCCTCAGGGAACTACGGAACAGTTGTTGGAATAAATACAAACGACGAAATTGGGGACTTAGCCAAGGTCTTCAACCAAATTTCGAAGAGAATTAAGGAAGAACAAGATGTAACAGAAACAGAACGTAGGAGACTAGCGACCATTATCGAAAGTATGATGGACGGTATTATTACGACTGATACTAATGGTAAAGTTATCCTAATAAATACTAGTGCTGGAGATATGATAGATGCACCAGAAAATGAAATTCTTATCGGAAAAGATGCGCTGAAATTACTAAATATTTCAGAATATGAAAGTATCGGTGAAATAATAGAAGCAGAAGATAGCTTATTAGTTAATGTTTCTGAAGATGACGAAGGTCTACTACTTAGGGCAGAATTTTCTAAAATATTAAAAGAAGAAAATGAAGATTTATCACAAGTATCAACAGAATTAGAAGGATACATCATTGTATTATATGATGTAACTGATCAAGAAAGACAAGAGCGTGAGAGAAGAGAGTTCGTCTCTACCGTATCTCACGAATTAAGAACACCTCTAACAACTATGAATAGTTACATAGAAGCGTTAGAAGAAGGTGTTATTAATGATAAAGAATTAGCTCCACAATTTATAGATACAATCCATAAAGAAACTACGCGTATGATAAGAATGGTTAACGAACTTATGCAGTTAGGTAAGATGGATATTAAAGAGGAGCACTATGATAAAGAGTTTATTGATATAAATAAACTAATAGAGCAAATTTCTGACAGATTTGAGCTTACTCATCCAGAGAAAAACTTTATTAAATATATACCAAAAACACCTATATTTGTAGAAGGAGACCAAGATAAATTAACGCAAGTGTTTGATAATATTATGAACAATGCGATAAAATACTCTCCAAACGGTAAAAATATAACGGTTAGGGTAAGACAAAATTATAATCATAATCGTGTAAGTATTTCTATAAAAGACGAAGGGGTAGGAATACCACTTGTTCATATAGATAAAATATTCAATAGATTTTATCGTGTAGACAAGAGTCGTCAAAGAACTATGGGTGGTACAGGATTAGGATTAGCGCTAGCTAAAAATATCGTAGAAGCACATAGAGGAAGAATATGGGCGCAAAGTAGGGAAGATTATGGTAGTATTATCTTTGTAACTTTACCATGTGAAAACATGGATGATGAGTGGTTATAGGAGGGGTTGTATGAGACATAATAAGAAGGAAACTATGAAGACAATACTATTAGTTTTCTTAGTAATTAGCAGTATAGCTTTATCTTATTTAATAACAACATATCAACCTGATTACGAAATATTTACTAGAAAAAGTGGACAGAAAGCTACGGAAGGTAAGGATAGTTCAGCGTTGCTTAACTTCTTAACTCCAGATTCAATCGCAAAAACAGATGCTGGAGCTAGAGAAGAGCCGCCTGTTAAAGGTTCTATTACAAAAGTAGCAACGGTAAACGCAGTAAAAGATAGAGGAAAATTAAAAGAGATTCTATCTGTTCTAGCTAAAAGTGAAAGTACAGAAGCCAGAGTAAAAAGTGTTGGAGCTGAAGAGTTATTCGGCAATAACAACAAAGAAAAATTAACGATAAACTACTCTGTTACTCTGGAATCATCTTTACTGAAATCATTGCTTTTCTCAGAGGAGAACTCTAATATTACTGTAGAGTTTGATACAATAGTATTATTAAAAGAAAAACCAGATACTATTTATTTATATAAAAAAGATGATAAAAACTATTTACAAATAACATTAAAAGAAAAAGTATATGATACTGTTGATACTATATTTAATGAGAATAAGCATGAATATGGAAAATATAGCTTAAACAATAAGTTTATCTATGTAAAAGAAAAGACAGATAATCTTATGATTGATGAATATAGTATAGAAGATGTTAATATGAATAAACTAGCTAGAGGTATCTTTGACAAGAAAGATAATATTCGAGTTAGTAGTAATAATGAAATGACTGATGGTTATGGAATACTAAAACCACAAGGCAACAGAATAATCTATACAAATCCATCAAGTGAAGATGGTAAAGAGGTTGATGCCACTACAGCGGTAACTAATGCGATTAACTTCTTAGAGTTAGGTTATAATGAGGATGTCAGTTACCAAGTAACAACAGCCTTAGAAGGTATAACAATACTTCAACAAACGTATAAAGACTCGATAGTATTTAGTAAAGATGGTTCTGCGGAAATTACCGTTGAGGACAATACAAATGGTATTTATCGTCTAACTTCGCCAAGAAGAATATCTAAGGCATATTTATCATCTAAAGCTTTAGGAACATATGATATAGAAAGAATAGAGTATATTATAAATTATTTATATAAACATGTAGAACTACAGTCTGTTGATGATATAGTTTTAGGATATGAAAAATCATATAATAAATCTAAAAATACTTGTAGGTATATTCCTGCGTGGTATATAAAATATAATGATCGCTATGTAAGTTTTAAAAGTTTAAAAGAAGCGGTAGATAAAGGAGAAAGACTATGAACTGGGGTAAAATAAAAACTATGTTTATATATGTGTTTATAGTTTTGAATATTATTCTACTTAGTTTCTTTATCTATACAGTTGAGAAAAATAGTGCTGATATTGTTCAGGAAAAAGAAATTATTGAAAAATCTATGGCTAATGACAATATCACTGTAGAGGAAAACTATACTAAAAAAGATAATCTAGGTTATGTGAATGTGACGATCTCAGACTTAAAAGACATAAAACAAGATGTAGCAGGACTAAACTACGATTTAACTAAATCAGATAAGACTGCAATATTAAAAGTTACAAGTGAAGCTAGCTTGACAAATGTTAATAAAAATAATTATAAAGTAGATTTAGATACGTTTTTACTTGAAAGATTTAAACCAAGTGCAAATTACATCTTTTCTAGCTATGACAGTAATAAAAAAGAGATTATTTATGATCAGCAAGTAGATGGATTAAGAATCTTTAGTAATAACAATGCTAGAATAGTATTCCATGTTGATGATAATGGGGATGTAAAATCCTTTGAACAAACATTAGTAACGAATATTAGAAAAGATAAAAATGAAACACTAGTAACGCAGTCACAAGCTGTAAATAGGTTATATCATGAAGATTTAATTCCTAAAAACAGCAAGGTAAAAGCGAACCTAGGATATTATACATATATTTCGCAAACAGAAAATCAGGTACTTATTCCTACTTGGAATATAGTAATTAGTAACAACGATAGTGGTGAAATAAAAAACTACTATGTTGATGCGATAAACCTTGATATATTAAATAAGAAACAATAAATAAAAGGTCAACCAAATATTTGGTTGACCTTTATTTTAATATCTATTTATTATTCTACTGTTACTGATTTAGCTAAGTTACGTGGTTTATCAACATCTAATCCACGAGTGTAAGCTGCGTAGTATGCGAATAGTTGAGTAACTACGATACTTGCGATTGGAGCAAGATCTTCGTTTACGTTTGGAATAGCATAGTCACCTTTACGAGCTAGTTTTTCAAGAGTGATAACTAGTGTGTTAGCTCCACGGCTTGCTACTTCACTTACATTACTACGAGTGTTTAAGTCTAGTTTTGTATTTGTGATAAGAGCAACTACTGGAGTTTTTTCTTCGATTAGGGCAATAGTTCCGTGTTTTAACTCTCCACCAGCAAATCCTTCAGTTTGGATATAAGAAACTTCTTTAAGTTTTAAAGCAGCTTCACATGCACTATAGTAGTCGATTCCACGACCGATATAGAATGCATTGCGCTCAGTGAATAAGTTTTTAGCTAAGTTTTTAATTGTCTTAGTATCGTCTAAGATTGATTCAATAGCAGAAGTAATTACTGATAATTCTTGCTCGATATCAAATTTAGGTTTTCTATTAAGTTTAAGAGCTACTTCATAAGCTAAAATACTTAAAATAGCAATTTGTGAAGTATAAGCTTTAGTAGAAGCAACGGCAATTTCTACACCTGCGTGTAATAGTAATGTGTAATCACATTCACGAGATAGAGTAGAAGCGTCTACATTAGTTAATACTAAGAATTTATAATCGTTGTTTACACCGCGTAATTTAGTTAAAACTGCACGTAAGTCAGCTGTTTCTCCAGATTGAGAAAGGAAGATAAACATTGGTTTTTTAGATAATAGAGGTACATTGTATGCAAATTCTGATGCAAGGTGTACTTCTGTTGGGATACCAGCCCATTTTTCGAAGTAGTTTCTACCTACTAAACCAGCGTTATAACTAGTTCCGCAACCGATAATGTATAATCTATCAGCGTCTTTTACGTGGTTAACGATATCGCTATCGATGTTAATGTCGTGTCCGTTGAAGTAGTGAGAAATGATGTTACGCATAGCTCCTACTTGTTCGTTAATTTCTTTAATCATATAGTGCTCGTGAATACCTTTATCGATTTCACCAGCATTTAAGTTAGTTGAGAAGCTTTCACGTTCAACTACGTTTCCTTCTTTATCTTCGATAGTTACGCTATCTTTTTTTACGATTACGATTTCACCATCGTTGATTTCTAAGAAGTTATTAGTGTACTTAATCATAGCAAGAGCATCACTACCAACGTAGTTTTTATTTCCTTCTCCAAGACCAATTAATAATGGGCTTTTGTTTTTTGCCACATATAAAGTATCTTGATCTTCAGTGTCGATTAAACAAAGTGCATATGAACCTTGTAATTTAGAAACAGCTTTTTTGAATGCATCTTTAGTGCTCATTCCACGATCGCTGTACACTTGAACTAATTGAACGATAACTTCAGTATCAGTTTCAGAAACAAGTTCTACATCTTTGAAAAATCTATCTTTAAGTTCTTGGAAGTTTTCGATAACTCCGTTGTGAACTAAAATAAAACGTTTGTTGAAACTTTGGTGAGGGTGAGAGTTAGTCACGTTAACACCACCATGAGTAGCCCAACGAGTGTGCCCAATACCTAATTCAAGGTGTAAATCCTCAGGGATTAAAGCTTCTAAGTTTTTGATACGTCCAACAGCTTTAGTAACGCTAGCCTCTCCATCTACAACACCAGCAATACCAGCTGAGTCATATCCACGATACTCAAGGCTGCTAAGCCCATCGATTAAAAACTTCACTCCATTTGCTTCTCCAACAAATCCTACAATTCCACACATATTTAATTTCCTCGCTTTTTATATTTTATTTAATTAATAGTTCAAATTTATAATACCAAAAATACTTAATAATAGCTTAAAACTACATTGTTTGCCGCTATTCTTATTAAAAATAGGTATTATATAAAGAGGTAATAATGATTTTGAAGAATAAACTTAAAAAATTAACACTAAATTTTACCTTGTAAATAGTTGTTTTATGAAAAGAAAATTTCATAAAGAAAATTAGAAAGTACTAATTTATTAAAGAAGTAAAATAGCTAATTTCTTGTATTCTGTTGTACATTATTTAACGAAACTCTTTAATTCCGAAAAAGCATCCGCCGAATTTTCGATAACTTTTTTCCTCGTCAACTAAGCTCAATTTAACCGTTAGAACTTAGTTCGGGCGCTGTAATTATAAATAATAAAAACCTCCATATTTTTGTGCATTCTACCATATTATACTAAATGAAAAGAATTATGTAAATTAATTTGATGTTTTTTTTAGTTGCAAAAAGGGTTAAAAAGAACATCTATACCTAGTTGTACTTAAGGTATAGATGTTATGGGGTATATTAATATGTATTAACCAGTTACTTCTACGGCGTTTTTAGTTTCATCTGGAAGACTTACTTCATTTACAGAATTGATTTTACTATAGTCAGTGTTTATTGTTCCTATGAAAGTAAGATTATTAGCGCTGAAAGAGAATTTTGTTTCACTACGTACTGGAGTGAAGTCTTTTGTTACAACATATTTAATTTGTAACTCTTTTGGATCTATATCTTTATAAAGATCTTCTTGTTCATCATCGTTTCTTGTTGAATTTAATACTGCTGTAATGATTTCTTTAAATTTACTATTATCTGTTCCTGAATAAGTAAGAACATAGTTTCCATTTTCTTCAGTTACTTTAAAGTCTTTAGCATTGTTTTTGTACGCTTCTAATACTTTTTGAGGGAAAATATTATCTTTTATATAATCATATTGAGAAGTAACCGTTGGATTTGAACTTTTTGTCCAATCAGAAGATGTACTTTTTTTAACATAAGCAGTATCATCTTTTAAATAAATGTCTTCTTTATAATTGTTATCACCAACATTATCAGAAGAAACAGTCCCTGAAATTTTGTAAACTGCAGGATCAGTAGTAAATGTAGTTACTATTTTAGTCTCTGATTTTGGAGTAGAGTTATCAGTAACCATTTCAGCTATAGAAGTCTTAGAACTCTCTCCACTTTTGATTTTTTTAGTGTTCTCAATAGTTTTATTAAGTATAGTTTCTGGATTTGAAGTGCTCTTTAAATTACAAGCTGTCAAAGTAACAGCAAGTACAAATGTAAAAGCAATTAAAAAATATTTTTTCGCAATTTTCATTATGTATATCTCCTTATTTATAGGCTTTAACATAGTTTATCACATTTTAATATTAAATGCTAGAGAAGGAAAATGTAAATAAATAACAAAATACCTCTTGACATATATCAATGATTGATATACAATTATATCAAAGATAGATATATCGATGATGGATATAGATAAAGTATATCTCTATAAATGAGGTGATAAAATGGCAAAATTAAGCCCGTATGAAACAGGCGAATTAACAGATAGTATATTTTTTACGCTTCTTGTTCTAATAGAACCGATACATGGTTATATGATAATGCAGAAAGTTGCAGAGATTACAAATAATAGCATCATTATCGGGCCAGCAACAATGTATACGACATTAGGAAAAATGGTTGGTGCAGGTTGGATAGAAGAAAAAGAAGTGGATAATTCAAAAAAGGAATATCATATTACTCCAAAAGGAGAAGAGATATTAAACAGAAATCTACAACAACGTCAATTCTTGGTTGATGTAGCTAAAAGATTTTTGGGAGGTGATTTAAATGGGTAAATATAAGCTTATAAATGGATTTACTTTATCGAATGATAGATGTATGAAAAAATTAGAAAAATACAGTGAAGAGGGCTGGTATTTTAAAAAATATCTCGTATTTTTTATGTTACTCGAAAAGGGCGAAAAGAAAAAGTGTAAGTATAGATTGTTATATGAGAAAAAATTTGATAAAGAACGCGAAGAGTTTTATGTGGCTAATGGTTGGCAGGTAGTAAGAAATAGCCACTTTTGGCAAATACTAAGAGGTGATGCCGATGCTGTGGAACTATATACAGATGCTGTTAGTGAGAAAGAAATGTGGAAACAAAGAATAAAATTTAATTCAATATTAACGGCAATAGTTATAATAGTAGATATATTATTTGATTTTGCAAGTATATATATTAGTGACGATGAGTTTGTTGATTTTATTAGGGGTATGGTGTTTAGTGCAGGGTTTGGAATGGCAGCACTTACTATTTATTTCTGTTTTAAATATCTATCCCTTGATAAAAAATCGTATAATGAATAATAAGTAGAGGTGATAAGGATGTATAAATATATAAATATATGGATCAGTTATGATAAAGTAGCTGATAAAATGAATCGCCTTGCTGCTCAAGGATACGAATACGATAAAGAATATTTAGTAGCAGTTAGAATGAAAAAAACATCTGAAACCAATGATAAGCAATATAAGTTTATCTATGACAAGAATTTCACTCCCGAGACAGCGGAGTATTATAAAGCGAGTGGTTGGAAACTTCATAAGTTTAAGTTTTATAATATATTTAGACTAGCTGAAGGAGATTCAAATTCGTATCCAATTTATACTGATACCGAGACAGAATTAGAAATTGCTAGATATAGATTGTTAAGATTTATAATTCAGTTTATTATAATAAGTATGATAGCCGTATTGTTTTTCACAAATAAGTTTGCGATTCTTAGTTTTGCAATCCAAAGTAAAATATTGAGTATGTTTTTTATACTATTATCTGGATTAATAGGTGGTATGTGTGGTTATTGTATAGGAGGTCTTGCAATATTTATACCGAAGTATTTCAAGTTAAAAAAAGAATTGAAATTAAATAGTGATTAAGTAGAATGAAGAGAAAGAGGTAAAAATATGATTCTAGAGTTTATAAATGTAGAGAAAAGTTTTGGTGCTAAAAAGGTACTAAAAGGTGTTAACTTCACTGCGAAAAGTGGAGTAGCAAATGGTTATTTAGGGCGAAACGGAAGCGGAAAAACAACAAGTTTCCGTATACTATTAGATATTTTCAAACCTGATAAAGGTCAAATCTTACTAGATGGTAAGAAGCTTGATCATAAAAAGGTAAAAATAGGATATCTACCAGAAGAGCGTGGAATGTACGATGGTGTAGGTTTAGTAGACCAACTAACATATTTTGGTATGTTAAAAGGAATGAAGAAAAAAGCTGCACAAACAGAAGCAAAAAAATGGTTAGAGTATTTTGACTTGAAAGATGATAAACAAGCACTTAAAACATTATCTAAAGGTAATGCTCAAAAAATCCAAATCATTCAAAGTGTTATGAATGATCCTGATATTCTTGTTTTTGACGAACCTTTTAGTGGACTAGATCCGGTTAACGTATCAAAATTAAAAGAAATTATTAATAACTTTATCAAAAGAGATAAGCTAGTGCTGTTTTCTTCTCACCAAATGCCTGTGGTAGAAACATTTTGTGAAGATGTACATATTCTTGAAAAAGGTGAAATAGTACTAAGCGGAAATCTTGATTATATGAAAAAACAACTAGGTCATGGAAAAATGATTTTAAGCGTAAGCAATATAACTAATCAAGAATTATATGCTAACTTAAGAAGTTTACCGATGGGAATAGATTTATCACTAAAACCAGAAGGAGTACTACTTGACTTTAAAGAACCAGATGCTAAAAGAGAGTTACTTAACAAGTTAGCTGGTAGTAGTTTTGATATTGAAGAGTTTAAATTGTATAAACCAACATTAGAAGAAATATTTAAAGAACAGGTAGGTAAGTAATTATGAAAAACTTTATGACAGTATTTAATTTTGAAATTAAACAATTTTTTGCGAAGAAATCAACAAGAGTTATAATGGTGATATACTTTGTTCTAATCTTTGGAGCGACTTTTATTCCTACTATTATGAACAGTAGCTATTTCAAAGGTAACAACAATGATAACTTCAGTAAGAGTGCATATGTTGTAAAAGATGTTCCGGTTGAAGTGACAGATTTAAAAGAAGCTAAAAAATATGAAAGCAAAGAACAAATCGAAAAAGATATAAAAGATGGAAAACTTGAAGAAGGTATAGTTTTAACTAAGGATAGTTATGAATATCTATCAAAACAAAGCATTATGGGTAACAATGATAGTGCGTTTAGAGATGCCTTTGGAGCAAATGTTGAAAAATTAGTATATAAGCAAAATAGCTTAGATTATGCAAAAGTAAATCAAGTTAAAGCAAGTATACCAAAACCGACTCCGATAAATATTGGAGGAGATTCTAATGTTAAATCACAAATAGCTAACTTTGCGATGATTTACGTATTAACATTTATTATATATATGACTGTAGTTCAATTTGGTGGTATTGTAGCAACAAATGTTGTTAAAGAGAAAAGTAACAGAGCTATGGAGCTTCTAATAGTTACGGTTAAACCAAAAACATTAATTTTAGGAAAAGTACTTGCATTATCTGTGGCTGTATTAATTCAAATGGGATTAATCGTTGGTGGATTAGTATTAGGTCTTAAAATCAATGGAGCTAAATACAGCGATAGTATAAGAGAAATAGTTAGTAACTTAAACTATAAAGTGTTAGGAGTTGGATTAGCATTTACATTAACAGGATTCGTAATGTTTATGTTTATGTTTGCGGCATTTGCATCACTAGTAAGTAAAGTTGAAGATGTTAACGGAGCTGTGATGTTACCAATGTTAGCATTTATGGCAGCATTCTTTGTTAACTACTACTTAATGGGACAAGGTGCTAATACTAAGATTGCTGCAATATTATCATACTTCCCACTAACTTCATATTTTGTAATGTTTACTAGATACGCACTTGGTAATGCTAACCTACACAGTGTAGAGATTTCTTACGGTATTCTAGCTATTACAACACTAATAGTAGCTATTGCTTGTGTTAGAGTATACAGAGCAGCAACATTAAGATATGGACAAAAACTAAAATTCTTTAAATTGTTATTTGGAAAATAAAATATTATAAGAAACTGAAGCGGCTATTTACTAGCTGCTTCTTTTTTATTAATGGCTTAAGCCAGTTGAGGAGGCGAAGTCTCCGAAACAAAAAACCACCCGCTATGCGGGTGCGAGATAAAAGTTAAACAATTGAAAAATCATCCTTTCTTGATAAAATAAGAGTAGTTCAAGCTCTAAAATAAAGAAAGGATGATTTTATAATGGCCAATAAACATAATAGTTTATCGCATACAAAGTGGTTGTGTAAATACCATATTGTATTTACCCCTAAGTATAGACGAAAAATTGAATTTAATCAATATAAACGAGATATAGTGAATATAATCCAAAGATTGTGTAAATATAAAGGAGTAGAAATAATAGAAGTGCACATAATGCCTGATCATATACATTTGCTTTTGTCAATTTCACCAAAATATAGTGTTTCAAGTATAATGGGATACTTGAAAGGAAAAAGTTCATTGATGATATTTGATATGCATTCAAACTTGAAATACAAGTATGGGAATAGAAAGTTTTGGGCAGAAGGATATTATGTAAGTACAGTAGGACTGAATGAAAGTACGATAAGGAAATACATCAGGGAACAAGAATCGCATGATATTGCGATGGATAAGTTGACAACAAAAGAATATATAAATCCATTCGGGATAAGAAAAAATAAATAGACCCGTTTAACGGGTAGCGGGCGTCAAAATACAATAGGGCTCGAACGAATGTGAAAGCCAGCGCCTTGAGGTGCGTGTTAGTAACAAAGGGTTATACCCACAGAGAAAACCACCCCTTTTCAGGGGTGGTTATTATTTGTAATTAGAGGAGAAACTAACAGATAATAGTAGATTATTTGATTTGAAAATACAATTAAATTTTGATAAATAGTGTAATGTATAGTATAATATACAAAAAGTAAAAGATAAAAGGAGCTAATATGGTCTTATTGCAAAGTAGTAGAGAAGAAGCTTCAGGAGCAGCGACACAATTAATGGGAGCTAGTAATGGTTTAAATGATGTAGGAACAGTCACAAAAGATACAGAAACTACAGTAGCTGGAAATAAAAATGCACAAAGCAGTGCTGATACAGCGATAACTAATGGTCAAAAAGTTCAACAAGTAATTCAAAATATGTGTAAAAATATTAATAGTGTTGCAGCTGAATTCGAAGCTATGGATAAGGATATAAGTAAAGAATTACAATTTAATATTAAGCGTTAATTAATAAATATTAAAAGGATTAATAAATGGAAAATAAAGACGAATATATTAAAAGGCAACTTTTAGAAGAACAGTTAGATGATAACAAAAAGAAGTTGAAAGAATTTGAACAATTAGAAGATTTAAATAATAAAGAACAATCTCAAAGTCATAGATTAAAACAACAGTTACATCACTTGTTCGGAAGAGAGTATAGTAGACACATTGAACATATAGATTATTGTGAAGAACAAAGTAGAAAAAATTTAGCAAAAACAAAAAATACTCTTCTAGATGAAGAGGCAGATCTTAAAATTAAGTATCAAAAACTAGAGAAATAGTAGGTGATAGTATGAGTATAGATATGATATTAGGCTCGGCACGAAGCCAAACCAATAGTATAAAGAGTCTTACGACAAAGCAAATAGCAAGTTATGAAGAAATAGAACGTGCCTTATTTAATTTTGTTACACAAACACATAATTTAAAAGGAGTAACATATGATAGTGCAAAAGCATATTGCAGTAGTGTATTAACTCCAGTGATTAGAGGTAGTATATTGCTAGATCAAGCAATAGCAAGATCTAATGAACAATATATAAATACATATACAGGTGAAGTGCATAACGATTCACTAAAACAAAGTGAATTAGAAAGGGCAATAGAAGAAACAAAAAGCCAAATAGCTTTTAATGAAAGGCTACTAAATGAACATTTTGAACAAGATGCAGTTGACTTACGTGAAGTAAGCAACCTACAAGACAAAATATCAAGTTATAGAAAAATTCAGCATGATCTTGAAGAAAAACTAAGAAAGCTATTAGCATTTAATGCGAAGTCGCCAAGTTTCTTCCAAGAAATAGCAGCTTTACAAAATGCGGTTGATCAAGGGGTGGCGCTGGCTAATAAGAGTTGGAATCCGGCATCAAAATCCTTCTCAATACCAAGTAGAGAAGAGATGGGATGGGTGAATGTGATTAATGATGCCTATCTTAGTCGGGACGGATTAACTATAGATGAAATTAGTAAAGACCACATTGTAAAAGATTTTATGGTTAATTACAGATTCGATAAAAAAACAGCAGAATTACTCTATAAATTACAAGAAAATATACTGGAAGTAGCTATAAAGGGAAATTGGAGTAATAGTAAAATAATACATGAATATTATAGTATAATAGCATCCTTAGCGCCTAAAAGTTACGTAGCTTTTAGATTCAAAGTAGTGGCGGGGACATTTGATGAAGAAATTACATCCGAAAAATTAAAAAAATATGAATTTTCAGAAGATGAAATTGAAAAATTATTTGATAGCATTAAGCAACAGCATGAATCATCAACATATAAAGATTTTGCACATGAAGCAGTACAATTATCAGCTTTTACAAATACAAGATTAATTTATTCTTCAGGAAGAGTAAGTGTTTTAGATGGGTGGCGTGTTATTTCCAAAATAGTAAACGCAGATTTAGATGCTATAAGATTAATAACTCCATATCCACTTCAACGATTTCTACCATCAAATCAAGGAAAGATAAAAATGAATACGAGAGAAGAAGGTATGTTTAAATTAAGAAATTGGAGTTTAGAGAGTAAAGAAATTTCTTATAAAGGTGATATTGACTCTGGTCGCTATGATGATGGGGATTTTAATTCTGATTTAGATCCGATAAATACTTATAAACCTATGATGCAGGTAAATAAAAAGGATATTTTTAAAGTACAGACTCAATATAATTTTAGAGTAAAAAATAATACAATAAATAGAGTTAGCGAGTTTTATAAAGTAAATGGATACGGTAATTATGAACAAGGTAAAAAAGCTGTCCAAAGAATAGTCAATGCCGATACAATAGCTACAAGGTATATGTCTTTAGAGTATAATAAAGAACAACAAGAAAAACATAAAAAAGACTTTTTTGATTACTTAGAGAGAGGTAGGTTTAAGAATGTTGAGTAGAATTTTTAAAGTAATATTATTGCTGTTTTTAGTGGCTCCAGTAATAGTAATTATGTATGACACACTAGCGGCCCCTAAGGTCTTAACAAGAGAAAACAACAAGGGTAATGAGTTTGAACAACTCGATAGATTAATGAATACAACAAGATATGCTGAACAGGTAAGAAAAGCAGGATATGAAGTAGATGATTATGATCTAAAAATGATGGATAGAATACCTGCATTAGAAACGTTAGGAAAAAATAAACTAAGCATAGAGTCGCCTACAAATAAATCTATACACATATTTACTGAAGAAAATCATAATTTGATAATTTTTAGTAAGGATATGACCATTACGGGAAGTGTAATAAACCAAGGCGAAGATAAACCCAGTAGAAAGTTAACAGAAGAAGAAAAAACTAAGTATGAAAGAGAGATAAAGGAAGAAATAAATAAACTATTGGATGATGTTTATAAAGCAGGAAAAGAATAATTATAAGAAAAAGAAGTAGCCATATATTAGCTGCTTCTTTTTCCTTATCAAGTAATAAGGTGGATATTATTTAGAGTTTTCTTGTCGGAACTAATGCTAAGAATTGATATAGCTTGAAATGTTAGTTTTGTATAAAAATATGATATAATAAATAAAAAAATAGACATTCTATTTACTTTAGTAAGATAAATATCGCAGTGACGGTTATAATGAAAGGTAACAATATATGAAAAAGCTAAATACATATTGGGTAACTTTAATAGTAATAGTGAGTATAGTAGCTGGTTATTATACTTATCATAAAGTAATTATAAAAAATGTTTTTGAAGAGATGTATGATTCTTACTATAGTTTTACAGTATTAGGTTCAATAGATGATATGCCACAAATAGAGCCTATTCCTAGGGATGAAAAAGGAGCGGCTGTTGTATTTCTAAATTATAAAGAAAATAAAAATGAAAATAGAATAAAAATTTCATTAGGTAATTATAAAGATATTCAGACACTATCGATATTATATTCTACTTTAGTTTCGGAGGAAGTGTACTTGGATATAATATATGTTTATGATGTGAATACACATATATTAAAGAATTATGTAAGTTTTTACGGGGATAATGTCCCAGAAACTAAAGATAAAATAAGCCAAACAAGAGAACTATTGCAAAAATATAATATTTCTAAAGAGCAGCTACAAAAAATATCAGATGAAGGATTAGATAAAGTGCTGACTGACTGGAAAAACTATAGTTTTAGTCCGTATTCAAAAGATAATATGGGAAGATTAACAATAGAGAAAGATGAGTTTTTAAAACAATAAGGTAAATCTATGAAAAAACTTAGTAAGAAATGGAAAATAATTATAATTACTGTAGTAATCCTGACAGGAAGTTTCTATGGTTATTATAAAATAAACAATAGAAACGCATTTGAAGAGATGTTCAACTCATACTATAATTTTGTACCAACTACTGCACTATATAATATGCCGCAAATAGATCCAATACCTAGAGATAGTAGGGGATTGGAGGTTATAAGTTTATATTATAAGGAAAATAAAAATAAAATAGAGATTTTGTTAGCTAATTATGATGATATACATTCAATATCGATACATTATTCTGTTTCGCTTTTGGAAGGAGTATATTTATTAATAATATATGATTATGATGTTAACACACATAAACTAAAAAATTATGTACGCTTTTATGGAGATAATATTCCGCATACTAAGGATAAAGAAAAACAGACTAGAGAACTCGTAGAAAAATATAATCTTTCTAAAGAACAACTACAAAAAATATCAGACGAAGGATTAGATAAAGTATTGACAGATTGGAAAAACTACAGTTTTAGTTCATATTCAAAAGATAATATGGGAAGACTGACAATAGAGAAAGATGAATTTTTAAAGTAACAAGGTAAGCCTATGAAAAAACTTAGTAAGAAATGGAAAATATTTATAACTGTTGTAGTAATCCTTTTAGGCAGTCTATATGGCATTTATAAAGCAAACAACAGAAACGCATTTGAAGAAATGTTCAACTCATACTATAATTTTGTACCGATATCGGCTCTATATAACATGCCGCAAATAGAGCCAATACCTAGAGATAATAGAGGGGCTGATGTTGTAATGTTAAACTATAAAGAAAATAATAATGAACGAAAAATACGTATTTCATTAGTAGGTAATAATAATGAAAAGATTTCAATATTTTACTCTGTATTAATATCAGATGGAGTACATTTAGCTATACATTATAGTTATGATATAAATAGTCATAAATTAAGAAATTATGTAAGTTTCTACGGAGATAATGTTCCCAAGGATAAAGATAAAGATAAACAGACTAAAGAACTTATAGAAAAATACAATCTTTCTAAAGAACAGCTACAAAAAATATCAGATGAAGGATTAGATAAAGTACTAACAGATTGGAAAAGATACAGTGGTAGCTCATATTCAAAAGATAATATGGGAAGACTAACAATAGAGAAAGATGAATTTTTGAGATAATAGGTTAAATCTATGAAAAAATTAAGTAAGAAATGGAAGATATTCATAACAGCTGTGATAGTCCTAGTAGGTAGTTTCTATGGTTATTACAAAATAAACAATAGAAACGCCTTTGAAGAGATGTATAATTTGTATTTTAACGTATTACCACTAAGAGCTATAGATAATATGGGACAGATAAAACCTATCCGCAGAGATGATCAAGGTTATGATGTTAAAAGATTATACTATAAAGAGAAAGTTAATAATAGTGATATAGGAATTTTTTTAATAAATTTTAACAATAAAAAGAAAATATTTCTAATTAGCTCAACATTAATCGCCGATGGGGTATATTTAGAAATAAACTACTTATACGATATGCATAATCATGAATTGCGAAATACTGTGAATTTTCGTGGGGAAAATGTTCCTACAGTTGAAGATGATCAAAAACAAACAAAAGAATTACTTGAAAAATACAATATTTCAAAAGAATATCTACAAGAAAAGTCAGATGAATTATTGAATACCGTACTAACGGATTGGAAAAACTACAGTGGCAGCTCATATTCAAAAGATAATATGGGAAAACTGACAATAGAGAAAGATGAGTTTTTAAAATAATAAGGTAAACCTATGAAAAAGCTTAGTAAGAAATGGAAGATAATTATAATAGCAATGGCAGTTCTAGTAGGAGGATTATATGGTATTTATAAGATAAACAATAGAAACGCATTTGAAGAGATGTATAACTCGTATTATAATTTTGTGCCAACAACAGCATTATATAATATGCCCCAAATAGAGCCGACACCAAGAGATGAAATAGGATTAGAAATAGCAAAATTATATTATAAAGAAATTAAGAATGATATTAAAATAGAGTTTTCACTAATCTCTTTAGATGATAAAGATGAAATATTGTTGATAGGTTCAACATTTATAGAAGAAGGGGTATATTTAGATGTAAGCTATGTATATGATATGAATACTCATATATTGACTAATAACGTTTCTTTCCGAGGTAAAAACCTTCCTGTAGTAGAAAATTATCAAAAACAAACAAAAGAACTCCTAGAAAAATACAATATTTCAAAAGAATACTTACAAGAAAAATCTGATAAACTATTAGATACTGTACTTACAGATTGGAAAAGATACAGCGGTAGCTCATATTCAAAAGATAACATGGGAAGACTGACAATAGAGAAAGATGAATTTTTGAGATAATAGGTTAAATCTATGAAGAAATTAAGTAAGAAATGGAAGATATTCATAACAGCTATGACAGTCCTAGTAGGTAGTTTCTATGGTTATTATAAAATAAACAACAGAAACGCATTTGAAGAGATGTATAACTCATATTTTAATATACTTCCTATTAGTTCAATAGAAAGAATGGGACAAATTAAACCAATATCCTTTAATGATAAAGAATTAGATTTTGTAAAACTATATTATAAAGAAAAAGTTGATGATAGCAATATAGAATTTTCTTTAGTAAATACTAAAGAAGGAAAGAAAATTATTCTATTTAGTTCAACTTTAATTTCTGAAGAAGTAAATTTAGATATAAGTTATACGTATGATATGAATACACATGATTTGAAAAATAAAGTCTCTTTTAGTGGTAAAAATGCCCCTATAGTTGAAGATAAGACAAAACAAACAAGAGAACTTTTAGAAAAATACAATATCTCAAAAGAATATCTACAAGAAAAGTCAGATAAACTATTGGATACTGTGCTGACAGACTGGAAAAATTATAGTGGTAGCTCATATTCAAAAGATAATATGGGAAGACTGACAATAGAGAAAGATGAATTTTTGAGATAGCAAATTAAATATAGGTAAAATAGAAGGTCGTAGCTTTTAAATAAAGTTGCGACTTTTTTATGAAAAGTGTATTTTCTATATAAAATAACCATAAAATATTTAATGTGTTTATGAAAGGGTGTTTCATGAAAATCATAGTAATCTTGATACAGCTAACTTTGTAGATAATAACAATTCAAAATCTGTTACATAAAAAATCCAACATCTATTTACTTTATTTTTATTTAAAAAAAGGGTATAATATAGCTATAAAAACGATTACAAAAAAAATACAAATAAAGGAGGCATAATTTATGAGCGAATTAAAAAGAACGATAGGTTTCTTACCGGCATTTATGACGGTAATAGGTTCTGTAATAGGAGCGGGGGTATTCTTTAAAGCCGCCGTAATATATAAAACAACTGGAACAATGAGTTTAGGGCTTTTAGCTTGGGCACTAGCGGGAGTAATTACAATATGTGCAGGTCTTACAGTAGCTGAACTTGCAGCTTCTATCCCAGAAGTTGGTGGAATGGTTGTTTGGATTGAAAAAGCTTATGGTAAAACAGCAGCGTTCTTATTAGGTTGGGCACAATCAGTTATCTATTTCCCAGCTATGATAGCGGCTTTAGCAGTTATCTTCTCAACACAAGTATTAAACTTATTAAACTTAGATAAAGCATGGCATTTACCAATTGCTTTTGCTGCAGCAGCATCACTAATGTTTTTAAACTTCTTAGGAGGAAAAACAGGTGGAGTTATCCAAACAGTTGCTACAATCTGTAAATTAATTCCATTAGTTGCTATTATACTTTTTGGTTTATTCCAATCAGATTCTCAACCTCTACAACTTTTCCCAATTGAAGCAGGAAAAGATATCTCATTTGCAGGTGGATTAGGTGGAGCATTACTAGCTGCTATGTTTGCGTATGAAGGATGGACTAACGTAGGTAGTATGGCTGGAGAAATGAAAAATCCTCAAAAAGACTTGCCAAGAGCTATTTTCTTAGGTCTTGCAGTAGTTATGGCTGTATATGTACTTATAAATGTTGCGTATCTAATGAGTTTACCTTTAGATCGTGTTGCTGGTAACCAAACAGTAGCTAGTGAAGTAGCAGCTAAGTTATTTGGAGGACTAGGTGGTAAAATCCTAACAATCGGTATCCTAATAAGTGTGTACGGTGCTATAAACGGATTTACAATGGCAGGAATTCGTGTGCCTTACGCAATGGCGAAAAGTGATCAAATTCCAATGAAAAATGTTTGGACAAAATTAAATAAAGATTCTATTCCAGTAAACGCTGGATTACTATTATTAGTATTAGCTGGTATCATGATGTTAACAGGAAGCTTTGATATGTTAACTGACTTACTAGTATTTGTAATGTGGTTCTTCTATACAGCTACATTCCTTGCGGTAATCATCTTACGTAAGAAAGATCCTGAACTAGCTCGTCCTTACAAAGTGCCATTATACCCAATTATTCCAATAATCGCAATTTTAGGTGGGGTATATACATTAGTAAGTACGCTTATCGCTCAAACAGGATTAGCTTTAGGTGGAATTGGATTAACAGTTATAGGGTTACTATTCTACACAGAAACACACAAAAAATTCAAAAAATAGCATTATTCTATATACAAAAAGAGTACAAACAATTGGTTTGTACTCTTTTCAATTTTAAGGAAACAATACAAGTTGAGAATTTTTTAGAAGATATATGGTATTATTCTAAATTATAAAGTAGATTTAGCGATAATTTAAAAATTAATAGAGTAATATTACTCTATTTTTTTTATCAAAGAATATGATATAATGAAGAAAAAATTAAAAAGGTAGGTGTAAGATGAGTAATATTAGAGTTATAGCAACACGAGTACTATTAGCTATAATAGCCTTTGTAGTGCTGATAGTTATACTTTACTATTCAACTGTACCCAGTGGGAAAGATATAAGAAAGATGCATGAACAAGAGAGAATAGCAGAGTATACTGTGCAAAATTTTAGTAATGTAAAAAAAATAGAGTTCAAGAGTTTTGAACATCGTTCTGGACCTGGGCCAAGTGGCTGGTTTATCGGAGCTGTAGTAAACGATGATTTTGGAGCATACTACCATTTGAAAGATATAGAAGGTAAGGCAGAAATTAGTGGGGATATAAATGTGGTTACTCGAGAGGATATGAGGGAGGAGATTAAAGCAGGTATTAGGACAATGAATGTAGAGAGGAGAAAACAGCCGGATACAAACGCAAATATAAACGATATAGAAATAAAATATTTCGAAGGATAATAATTAATGAAAAAATTAATAAAAGTATTAGTAAGTATAATTAGTTTAGTAGTACTTGGAATATTTAGTACTGGATGTGGATCAAATAATGTGAAAATAACTAAAGAGCAACAAGATAATATTGTAAAAGAGTTATCTAGAAGTTATGATATAAAATCGATTGAATTTAAAAAAATTGAAAAAATATATGAGGCAGGATCGATAACTTTATATATAAAGATAAATGATGATCCAGAATATGAAACAACAATAAGTATTGATAATATGGATGAATTAAATAATATAAAAACAAGATGGGGGCTTAGTCCAATTCAGAGGTTTGAAAAATTAAAAAGAAAAGAAACTATAACATTAGAGAATATAGATTTAAAAAGTATAAAAATAAAATACATATAGAAAAATAGTATTTTGAACACTAGCGTTATAATAGTATGATTCTATATACAAAAAGAGTACAAACAATTGGTTTGTACTCTTTTCAGATTGTTGACAAAAATACCGAAATATCAAGCTAGTATTGATGTTATGGTATTTTTTTTCAAAAAAAATAAGCCTTAAGGCAAAAATTTAGTAGTATTAAGAGGTTTTATACCTCTCTTAATGCTATTGTTTTCATATTTTGAACGCAACAAGACAGCCAAGCGTACGACTGTACTTTGGCTTTTCCTCTATATTGTGCATACCTGTATCCGTGATTTTGTTTAGAATCCGCAAAGCTACGTTCTATTGTTTCTTTTCTTCTCTTATACAATAGTTTTCCTTCTTTTGATATAC
>NZ_KL370816.1:22030-25666 GCF_000701685.1 Gemella sanguinis ATCC 700632 | reverse complement strand
AAGTAGAGTTCAACTTCACTAAGAGATTAGAAGGAAGAGAACTTAAAGCTAATGAATTCAACTTCGTGCTTAAAGATTCAACAGGTAAAGTCCTTGAAACTGTAAGCAACGACGCATCTGGAAACGTTAAGTTCTCAGCTATCGAATTCAAGAAAGAACAAGCAGGAGTTCACAACTACACAGTTGAAGAGGTTAAAGGAACAGACGCTACTGTAACTTATGACACAATGAAAGCAAATGTAACTGTAACAGTATCACACGATGGAACAGCTAAAGTTCTTGTAGCTACTGTTGGAGACATTGCTGACAAAGAGTTCAACAACCGTGTAACACCACCGGAAGAACCTAAATTCCAACCAGAAAAATATGTTGTTTCTGAAGAGAAATTTGATATTACTGGTGACAAACTAGTTGACGATGATAAAGAATTAGCAGACAAGTATGCAGATACAAATGCAAACCCATACGCTGATGATGCATCTAACAACGAAGCACAAAACTTAAATACTAAGACTGTTAAACGTGGTGACAAACTAGTTTACCAAGTATGGTTAGATACAACTAAATTTGATGCAAACAACAAAGATAATATCCAATCTGTAGGAATCTCAGATGATTACGATGAAGCTAAGTTAGATCTTGATGCAACTAAGATCAAAGCTTACGATTCAGTAACAGGAGATGACGTAACAAACAAATTTGATATCACAGTTAATAACGGAGTAATTACAGCAACTCTTAAAGCTGGATTCACTAAGTCTCTAGGAGATGCAGATAATACTCAAGTTATTGACACAACTAAATTTGCATTTGGACGTTACTACAAATTTGATATTCCAACAACAGTTAAAGCTGATGTACCAGGTGGAGTAGATATCGAAAATACTGCGGCTCAAGTAGTAAACTACTACAACCCAACAACTAAGAAAGTTGAAACTCCAAACAAACCTACTCAAAAACGTGTAAACAGCGTACCAGTACAAGTAGAGTTCAACTTCACTAAGAGATTAGAAGGAAGAGAACTTAAAGCTAATGAATTCAACTTCGTGCTTAAAGATTCAACAGGTAAAGTCCTTGAAACTGTAAGCAACGACGCATCTGGAAACGTTAAGTTCTCAGCTATCGAATTCAAGAAAGAACAAGCAGGAGTTCACAACTACACAGTTGAAGAGGTTAAAGGAACAGACGCTACTGTAACTTATGACACAATGAAAGCAAATGTAACTGTAACAGTATCACACGATGGAACAGCTAAAGTTCTTGTAGCTACTGTTGGAGACATTGCTGACAAAGAGTTCAACAACCGTGTAACACCACCGGAAGAACCTAAATTCCAACCAGAAAAATATGTTGTTTCTGAAGAGAAATTTGATATTACTGGTGACAAACTAGTTGACGATGATAAAGAATTAGCAGACAAGTATGCAGATACAAATGCAAACCCATACGCTGATGATGCATCTAACAACGAAGCACAAAACTTAAATACTAAGACTGTTAAACGTGGTGACAAACTAGTTTACCAAGTATGGTTAGATACAACTAAATTTGATGCAAACAACAAAGATAATATCCAATCTGTAGGAATCTCAGATGATTACGATGAAGCTAAGTTAGATCTTGATGCAACTAAGATCAAAGCTTACGATTCAGTAACAGGAGATGACGTAACAAACAAATTTGATATCACAGTTAATAACGGAGTAATTACAGCAACTCTTAAAGCTGGATTCACTAAGTCTCTAGGAGATGCAGATAATACTCAAGTTATTGACACAACTAAATTTGCATTTGGACGTTACTACAAATTTGATATTCCAACAACAGTTAAAGCTGATGTACCAGGTGGAGTAGATATCGAAAATACTGCGGCTCAAGTAGTAAACTACTACAACCCAACAACTAAGAAAGTTGAAAAACCAAACAAACCAACTGAAAAACGTGTAAACAGCGTACCAGTTAAAGTAGAGTTCAACTTCACTAAGAGATTAGAAGGAAGAGAACTTAAAGCTAACGAATTCAGCTTCGTACTTAAAAATGCAGCAGGTGAAACTCTACAAACTGTAAGCAACGATGCAGCAGGAAACGTTAAGTTCAAAGCATTAGAATTCAAGAAAGGTGAAGAAGGAACTTACACTTACACTGTTGAAGAACTTAAAGGAACTGATGGAACTGTAACTTACGATGCGATGAAAGCAGTAGTAACTGTAGAAGTTAAACATGACGGAACAGCTAAAGCTCTAATCACAAACGTAACAGATCCAGCAGACAAAGAGTTCAACAACACAGTAAGACCTCCAGAAACTCCAGAATTCAACCCAGAGAAATACATTCTAAATGAAAAAGAATTTGATTTAACTGGAACTAAATTATTAGACGATGACAGCGAATTTGGAGATAAGAAAGTTGATGAAACTAACAAAGATCCATACGCTGACAAAGCTGATAACAACGAAGCTCAAAATATCAATACTAAGACACTTAAGAAAGGTGATCAAGTTGTTTACCAAGTTTGGTTAGATACAACTAAATTCAATAAAGACAACAAAGATTACATCCAATCTGTAGGTGTAACAGATAAATACGATAGTGAAAACTTAGATATTAATGTAGCTGATATTAAAGCTTACGATTCTGTAACAGGTGAAGATGTAACTGCTAAATTTGATATTAAAGTTGAAAATGGTGTAATTACTGCAACATCTAAAGCTGACTTAACTAAGTCTCTAGGAGATGCAGAAAATACTCCAGTAATCGACACAGATAAATTCGCATTTGGTCGTTACTACAAATTTGATATCCCTGCAACTATCAAAGCAACAGCTAAAGATGGTGTAGATATCGAAAACACTGCTTCACAAACTGTACACCAATACGATCCAACTAAGAAATCTGTTGAAAAACCAGAAAAACCAACAGAAAAACGTGTAGTTAATATCCCAACTAAAGTTGAATTTAACTTCACTAAGAAACTTGAAGGACGTCAGCTAAAAGAAGGTGAATTTAGCTTCGTACTTAAAGATAAAGATGGAAACGTAATTGAAACAGTTAAGAACGATGCAGCAGGAAACATCAAGTTCTCTGCACTTGAGTTCAAACGTGGAGAAGAAGGAACTTACACTTACACAGTGGAAGAAGTTAAAGGTACTGAAGCAGGAGTTGAATACGATAAGATGGTAGCTACAGTAACAGTAACAGTTACTAAAGAAGGTAAAGTCTTAACAGCAACTTCTCAATTACCAGAAGATACTGAGTTCAACAACAAAGTAACTCCGCCTTCAACACCACCAACTACACCTCCAACAACGCCTCCGACAACACCACCAACACCACCGAAACCACCAAAACCATTATTACCAAATACTGGTGAAGAGTCTACAAGCGGTGCGTTAGCTGGATTCGGAACATTGTTAGCAGGTATTGCGTTAGCAGTAAGAAGACGTAAAGACGAAGAATAATCTATAAAAACTTTGTAGATTATCAAGTTAGAAATAACTAAAAATAACGGATTCGATTTAATCGGATCCGTTGTTTTTTTATGTTAATGGCTTAAGCCAGTTGAGGAGGCGAAGTCTCCGAAACAAAAAACCACCCGCTATGCGGGTGCGAGATAAAAGTTAAACAATTGAAAAATCA
>NZ_KL370816.1:0-21720 GCF_000701685.1 Gemella sanguinis ATCC 700632 | reverse complement strand
TGAATGAAAGTACGATAAGGAAATACATCAGAGAACAAGAATCGCATGATATCGCAATGGATAAGTTGACAACAAAAGAATATACAAATCCATTCGGGAATAAGAGAAAATAAATAGACCCGTTTAACGGGTAGCGGGCGTCAAAATACAATAGGGCTTGAACGGATGTGAAAGCCAGCGCCTTGAGGTGCGTGTTAGTAACAAAGGGTTATACCCACAGAGAAAACCACCCCTTTTTAGGGGTGGTCATTATTTTTAATATCATATATAAAAAAACACCCCTAAAAAAGGGATGTTAATAGTTTAATAGTTGTACCGACCCCAAAAAGTTAGACCAAAAAATCTAACTTTTTGGAGGTCGGTATTTTTATGTCAAAATATACATTTGAATTAAAAAAGAAAGTAGTATTAGAGTACCTAAATGGAAGTATTGGATACATACCATTAGCGAAAAAGTATGATATAAAATCTCATAGTAATATTGAAATTTGGGTTGCCAAATATAAGAAATATGGAGATGAAGCCTTACGTCGTTCAAGAAAAAATGAAGAATATTCTTTCGAAAAAAAGATATTTGTTGTAGAATTATACTTAACAAGTGAACTCTCATACCATGACATTGCTTTACAAGAAGGTATAAGTAATCCAGCACTTATTTGTAACTGGGTTCATCTTTTCAGAGTAGCTGGTCCTGATGCATTGAGAGAACGAAGGAAAGGTCGGAAAATTTCAATGGCTAAATCAACTAAAAAGTTAAGTAAGAAAACAACAAGTCAAACCACAAATGATAATATATCTAAAGAATATGTAAAAGAATTAGAAAATCAATTACTACAACTAAGGATAGAAAATGCATTTTTAAAAGAAGCGAGGAGATTGCGTTTAGCGGAAGAAGCAGAAATGAAAAGAAGGCGCGAATTATAAGCAGTCTCCGAGGAGAATTCATACTTAAAGACCTTCTTTTATATGCGAAGATGCCAAAAGCAACATATATGTACTGGCAGAAGAGATTTGATAGAGTTAATCCAGATAAAGAAATTGAAGAGAAAATATTGGAAGTAAGAAAGAATAATAAAGATTATGGTTATAGACGTATATACGGTGCGTTACGTAATTTAGGTTATATTATAAACAAGAAGAAAGTTCAAAGAATTATACAAAAATTAGGCTTACAGGTGACATCATTTACTAGAAAAAGTAGAAAATACAATTCATATAAAGGAAAAATTGGAAAAACAGCTAAGAATAGAATTAGAAGACGATTCAATACTAATATTCCTCATCAGAAAATCACTACAGATACAACTGAATTTAAATATTATGAAGTAAATGAAAAAGGTAAAATAGTAGTAAAGAAACTTTATTTAGATCCATTTATGGATATGTATAATGGTGAGATAATAAGTTATAGTATAAGTGAGCGCCCATCAGCTAATAATATAATGGATGCACTAGAACAAGCTATTAAAGTCACAGCTAAAGCGCCTTATAGGAGAACCTTCCATTCTGATCAGGGTTGGGCTTATCAAATGAAGGCATACTCGAAAAGATTAAAAGAGGAACGTATTTACCAAAGTATGTCTAGAAAAGCAAATTGTCTGGATAATTCGGTGATGGAGAATTTTTTCGGAATATTAAAACAAGAGATATATTATGGAACTACATATAATAGTTATAGAGAACTGAAATTAGCTATTGAAAAATATATAAAATATTATAATGAAGAGAGAATAAAGGAAAAACTAGGATGGTTAAGTCCTAAGCAATATAGAATAAAACATATGACTGTATAAATATAAAAAAGATAGCGTAGCAGTCATTACAACCACTACGCTATCCTAAGTCTAACTTTTTGGGGTCAGATCAAGTATTTAAATTTATTTTTCTTTTTTTAATTCTGTATATTTTTCTTTATTACCAAAACTTTCAGCTAAAGGATATTTTTTTTCATTTAGTTTTATTTTGTCAGAAATGATTTTTTCAACATCAAGATTTAGATTATCCGCAAGCATTAATCCGTAAATAAAAACATCGGCTAATTCTTCTTTAATATGCTCTAAATCATTTGCTACAGCTTCTTCTGATGTTTTCCATTGGAATATTTCAAGAAGCTCATTTGCTTCTAATGAAATAGATATAGCTAAGTCCTTTTCTTTATGGAATTGTCTCCAGTTTCGGTCATCTCTAAATTTATTAATTTTTTCAATAGTTGATTTCATTTTATCACCTCAAATATATTATAACATTAGATATAAATAATTACAGTATAAATCTAATTATAATATAGTCAAAATAAAAAAGAAGGCCCTAAAACATGATGTTATAGGGCTTCTTTGTTTATTTTTATTATCGTACTTCTCTAATACGAGCAGCTTTACCACGTAAGTTACGTAGGTAGTATAATTTAGCACGTCTAACTCTACCTTTACGTACAACTTCAATTTTTTCAACTTTTGGAGTGTGAACAGGGAATGTTCTTTCAACTCCAACACCGTTTGAAATTTTACGTACAGTATAAGTAGCAGAGATTCCTCCACCACGACGTTTGATAACTACTCCTTCGAATTGTTGGATACGCTCACGTCCACCTTCAACGATACGAACGTGTACTCTTACTGTATCCCCAGCTTTAAATTCAGGAATGTCTGTTCTTAATTGCGATTTAGTGATCGCTTCAATGATTTTGCTCATTTTTTCTTTCTCCTTTTTTTACAAAATGTTCTTTAATAATGCTTCTTGATTAACAGAGGAACATCGTAATTCAATGTGATTTCACATCTTTTCAATTATATCATTTTTAATGATAATTATCAATAGAAAATATAATTTTTTTTCTTATAGAAGCGCTTTTTCCCACTCTTCTTCTTTGAACCCTAATAACAGTATATCGTTCTCGAAATCGAACACTAATGGACGTTTAATTAGCATACCATTTTCGTGTAATAGTTTTACCGCATCTTTTACTGTTAAAGTATCAAATTTATCTTTAAGTTTCATTTCTTTATATAGATTACCACTTGTGTTGAATAATTTTTTTAATGGAATATTAAATGTGTTTAATATTTTTTCAAAATCTTCTTCTGATGGTGTATTTTCTTTAACATTATAGTAGTTTGCTTCAATATTTTTTTCAGTTAATAATTTTTTTGCTTTTTTACATGTTGTACATGTAGGGTATTCATATATGTTAAGCATAGTTACTCCTTCTTTCATAATCAGTTATTAATAAGGTAGTACCTCTACCTTTTCTACGTAAACTATTATAGACCTATTGAAATGCAAAGTAAATTAATCTGTTTGAAATGATTAATTTACTTTAAAATTTTTTTATAGATATAAATTAATATGTATTAATAATATGATATAATATATAATGAGAAGATATAAGGAGTGACTGGTGTGGAAAAGATAGTAGTAAAAAATCTAGTAAAAGAATATGGTACTGACAATAATAAAGTTACAGCGAATGACAAAATTAGCTTTGAGATAGATGAAGGAGAATTCGTCGTTATATTAGGGCCCAGTGGAGCAGGGAAAAGTACATTGCTTAATATTATTGGTGGTATGGATAGTGCTACTAGTGGTTCAATAAATGTCTTTGGAAAAGAAATAGTAGGGCTAAATGAAAAGGAATTAACAAAGTATCGTAGAGAAGATATTGGTTTTGTATTCCAATTTTATAATCTGATTCCAAACCTTACTGTATTAGAAAATGTTGAGTTAGCGGGACAAATAGTCAAGCAGTCTAAACCTGCTGAAGATATTTTGAAACAAGTAGGTTTAGAACATAGAATGAATAATTTTCCTAGCCAAATATCTGGGGGTGAGCAACAACGTGTAGCTATTGCTCGTGCTATTGCGAAAAATCCTCAATTATTGCTTTGTGATGAGCCTACAGGGGCATTAGATTACAAAACTGGTAAAAATATACTAAATATACTTAAAGAGTATTGTAAAAACGAGAAGAGAACAGTAATAATAATAACTCATAATAGTTCTATCGCACAGGCAGCGGATAAAGTTATTGAGATTTATGATGCTAAAGTGAAGAAGGTATTTGTAAATCAAAGTCCAAAAAATATAGATGAGATTGAGTGGTAATCTGTTATGAAAGCTATTAATAAAGATATTTTAAGAGAGATATTAAAAACTAAATCAAAATTCTTATCTATTGTAGTAATAATGTTTCTTGGAGTGTTTATTTTTGTTGGTTTAAAAGAGACATCACCAGCAATGGAAAATACATATAATAAGCATTTAGCTCAGCATAATATGTATGACATACGTGTTAGTCATAGTATAGGAGTAACCCAAGGGGACTTGGATATTATCAATAAAATGGATAATATTGATAAGTTGGAAACATATTATACTAAGAAGCTTCAAATAGAAAATAAGAATGATTATGTATCGTTGGAATCTATTCCTAAAGAATTAGCCACACCTAGTATAATTAGTGGTAGATTACCTGAAAATAGTGATGAAGTGGCTTTAGTAGATTCATTAGCTAGTAAATATAAAATTGGTGATGAAATCCAGTTTGTTAAAGAAGAGAATGCTAAAAATAAATTAACTACTTATAAATATAAAATTGTCGGTTTTGTTCAAGGTGCAGATCATGTCGAAGTATCTAGAAATAATGTAGCTAATGTGAGTTATTTTGGTTATATTTTAAAAGACAATTTTGTATATGATAGTGTTAGTGGAGTAAATATAAAGTTAAAAAATATGCCAAGTTTATATAGCTCGAAAGAGTATATTGATGAGGTTAATAAAGTTAGAGAAGATTTAATTTCTAGTTTGGCTAATCAACAAGAAAAAGATGCTAAAGACTATAAAGATGAAACTTTAACAGCAATAAGCTCAAATGAAAGTAAGATTGCGGAAGGTAAAAAGACATTAAATGGGTATTTAACTAGTGTTGAGGCATTAAAAAATGTTGATAATAGTGAATATACTAAGCAATTAGAAAAACTAAATAAACAAAAAGAAGAGTTGGATAGTAATGAAAAACAATTAAAAGTTGCTAGAAAAGCTGCAGAAAATGAAAATTATCCACGTATAAAAGTTGAGAACATCCGCGGCTTAGAGAATTATGCGCAGTTTATTGATTCTGCAGATAGTTTAAAATTTGTGGCTAATGTATTTTCTATTTTCTTATTTGTAGTTTCATTATTAGTATCGTTAACTACACTAACTCGAATGATTGATGAGAATAGAATTAATATAGGTACATTAAAATCTCTAGGTTATAGTAATTGGAGTATTAGTAAAAAGTATTATGTATATGGTGTCTTTTCAGCAATAATAGGAACAATATTAGGTATTATAGGGGCATATACTATAGTTGTACCAATAATTTATAATTCATATGCAAGATTCTACACACTGAATAAACCTATGGTTGTTTATAGTCCAGTTATATTATTATCAGCATTTGTTTTAGCAATTGGCTGTATTATGTTAGCAATATATATTCCTTTAAGAAAGAATCTTAAGGAAAAGAGTGCATATTTACTTAGACCAAAAGCTCCTAGCGGAGGTAGTCGTATTGTTTTAGAAAGAATACCATATATTTGGAAAAGACTATCGTTTTTACGTAAAGTAACATTTAGAAATATATTCCGCTATAAAGTGCGTATGATGATGACGATTTTTGGAGTATTAGGTTGTTTAACCCTTATGTTTATAGGATTTGGTATTCGTTATGGGGTTGTAGATATTTCGAAAGAACAGTTTGGAGAGTTGAATAAAGTAGATATAGTAGCTACTTATAATCCTTATATTGATAAAGAAGATATTGATAATATTTCCAAGGAAATACAAAGTAATGAAAAAGTAGAGCGTTATGCTCAAATTAATATGCAACTGGCAACAATTGAAAAAAATCATGATGTTTTAGATAGTATTCAGTTGTTAGCATTAGATAGAGATAACTATAAAGATTATATAACTTTAAAAAATGGTAATGATATAATAGATTTACCGAAAGATGGTATAGCAATCAATGAAAAATTAGCGTACTTACATAACTTAAGTGTCGGAGACAATTTTTCAATGATCGTAAATAATAAGGAATATACTTTTAAAGTAGGAGCTATTGTTAAGAACTATTTTGGACATATTGCATATATGGATCAAAATTATTATAAAGAAGTATTTGGAAAAGATTATCAAGATAATACATTTATGATAAAAACAAATGGAACACCATCCGATGTTGAAAATTTATCGAAAAAATTAAGTGATAATGCAAATATAGTGAATATTGTAGATAATTCTAAAATACAGGTTACACTAGATAATGCGATTCAAGGGATAGATATTATAGTAGCTGTAATGGTGGCATGTTCTCTAATGCTAGCTCTTGTAGTACTGTATAACTTAATAAATGTCAATGTATCAGAGAGGATTCGAGAGTTATCTACTATTAAGGTGCTTGGCTTTTACCCTAGTGAGGTAACAATATATGTCTTTAGAGAGATTTTCTATTTAAGTATAGTAGGAATAATTCTTGGTAATTATCTAGGTTATCAATTATATCTAAAAATAATCTTGGAACTTGCTGCAAGGAATATGATGTTTAGTAGTGAAGTACCGATAATAGTGTATGTACTAGCTTCTAGTATAACTATTTTAATAACTATTGTCGTAATGTTAATTATGCATCGTAGATTGAAGAAAGTAAATATGGTTGAAGCGTTAAAAGCAATAGAATAATTTTTGGGGGATAAAAATTTATGAATATTGAAATTACAAAAAATGCTAAAGATTATTTAGAAAAAAAGAATAAAAATACTATTGTAATAAAATTAGAAGAAATACAATGCTGAGGTGGTAGGCAAAATAGGTCTATTAGAATTATAGCCACGGATAAAATTAACTATATAGAAGAATACGAAAAGTATTCGGTGGGAGATTATACGATCTATATTGGTAAGAATCTTATAGCTGATAGTAATGTTATACTAGATAGTAAGAAGTTTCTATTTTCAACATATCTAGTGCAGAGTGGTATTAGTTATTAAAAATAAAAAAAGAATCAGGAAGTAATTAATTGCTAATTACCTCCTGATTTGTTTTCAGGGAACAAAATTATTTTGCTGCTTCTGTTACTTCAGATTTTTCTATTTTATCTGTGTGAGCAGCAGCTTTTTCTTCCTCAACTTTGTGTTTGTCATTGTAGATTCTTCGCATAATTCCTATTACGATAGATAATGCGAATAGACACATTAATCCGATAAATAGGTTACGAGCCCCACCTGAAAGTGTTCCACCTACATATGAGTAAACAATTGTTGCTGGTAATTGACCAACCCCTGTTGCTATGAAGAAACGCCAGAATCCCATATTAGTAAGACCTGCCCCATAACTTACAAAATCAAATGATACGAAAGGTAATAGACGACAAATTAAGATTGCACGGTCGCCGTAACGTTCAAAGAATACGTCAACACTCGCCATAGCACCTTTACTAGTTAATTTTTCAACAACATCACGTCCTAATCCACGAGCTATGTAGAAACACACAGCGGCACCCGCCATTGCAGATGACCATGAAAGAATTGCTCCGATAACCCAACCGAAAATAGCTGCGTTAGATAATGTAATTAAGAATGCTGGGATAGGTGCAGCGATAGATTGAAGAACCATAAGAATAGCTGATACTACTGCAGCCCATGCTCCCCAACCACGTAAGTATTCGATAACTGCATTTGTATCGAATTGTGATAATGTTGCGAATGCTGTATTAATTCCAGATTTAAAACTCGGAACAGCGAAGTATACTGCAAAGAAGATTGCGAAACAAACAAGTGTAATAATACGTACTTTTTTACGTTGTTGTTTCATACGTTTTTCTTCTTCTGGGTCTACATGACGTAAATCACTAAGTTTAACTTCTTCTTCTTTAACTTTTTTAAGTTCTTCTTTAGTATATACTTTTTGGTATTTAGAACGAGTTAAAATGATGTATAAGTTAATAAGGTTAATTAATACTAATGCAATAAGGAATGGTGTTTGTACTTGTTTTATTGATGTTAAACCTAATACTTCTTTAGTAATATAGTAAAGAATGTTCATTCTTCCAGCGATAAGCATCATAATAAGAATTAATCCTTCTATAATAAAGAACCCATATTTATTACCGATTTTTTTGAATACAAAACCAGTCATAATTCCATATACAGTCCATACGAATACTACTAAGCTTTCATCTGCTAACATTGCATATTGAACGAAGAATGATAGAAGAACAGCGAAGAAGTATCCAAGAGCTATACCTATAGTTGTAAAGTAAAATAATAGTCTTAAACGTTTCATTAAATCTCTCCATTAATTTATTTATATTTAAACAATTAGTCGGAGTATAAACAATATACAACTCCGACTATATTAATTCTAAAGAATTATTTTTCAATACTGTATATAACTGCTACGTAAGTACCGTCTTCAGGTAATACATCTGTGTTACCAGTAAATGATACTTCTTTACGTTTTTCAACAGCTCCATAAGTATAAGTTTCATTAGAGATAATTCCAACTGGGCAACTATCTAAACAAGAAAGACATCCTGTATTTTTATCGATAGCAGCTTTTAGGTTTCCACCAAAACGGAAACTAATTTTCTTACCGTTACTATCTTTAACTACTTCGTTAATATCATATTTTTTACCTGCTCCGTTCCAAGTAACTTCAGTTTTGATTTTAGTTCCTTCAACGTGAGTAGTTTCTCCGTTATTAGGAGTCATGTTGTTACCAGGTTGAGCTCCAATTTCGATTAGAGCGTTATAGAATTCTTCTGGTTTAGCATAAGCTGTGAAAATTGATTTAGCTCCGTTAGTACCACTTTGTTCTACAGAGTTGTGACGTGTAGCTTGATCAAAGTATTTACCGTTAACTTTTGTTAGTACTGTAACAGTACCAGCTTCTTTATCAACTTTCATTGGTTTATCTAAAGAAACTCCTTCAACGTAATCAGCTGGTTGATTAGAGTTTTGTGAAGATGAGTTAGAATTAGAATTACCACATCCTACAAGAGTAAATGCTAATCCAGCTGCCATAAGAACTGATAATATTTTTTTCGATTTCATTAAGAAATACCCCCTGAATAAAATTTTATACTTGTATTATAACATTTATAATCTATAGTAACAATATTCTTTACAGAAACATTGAAAAATCAATGATTTTATGATAAAAATACCTGGAGAAATAGAGGTAAATATTTTTTTATAAATTGTATAAGTAAGTACATTAAAAAGGATAGTGATAGTTTGCTATTAAAAATTAAGCCAAATAATTTAATAAAATCACTATATTTTAAAACATAAAAGTAAAAGAAGAAGCACCTATATTTAATTGATAAACGTTATCAGTTGATATAATTTAATATATTTTTATAATATAGATACGTAGAATATTAGCGTTATAAAATATTGTATGGTATAATGTTTTAGTTAAATAAATATTATAGTAGTTTTATATAATTAATATAGAAAAAAGAAAAATCTGGAGAAAGGAGAAAGTAAATGCTGATTCAATTAAATAATATTACGAAAAATTTTGTGGTTAACGAAATTTTTTCTAATGTTAAGATGGAAATAAATGATAAGGATCGTGTAGCTATTGTCGGAAGAAATGGCGCTGGGAAAAGTACATTGCTTAAAATAATATCTGGTGAGTTGAGTTTTGATAGTGGAGAACGAACTGTTTCAAAAAATACGACTATAGGTTATTTATCTCAGGAATTTATAGTTAGAGAAGACTTATCTATATATGAAGAGATGATAACATGTTTTGATGAGATTATAGGATTAGAAGCAAACTTAGAAAAACTATCATATGAATTAACTCCTGAAAATATAGAAAAAGATCCTGGACTTTTAGATAGGTTTGATAGATTACAAAATGAAGTTTTAACACATAAAGATTACCATTATAAAAGTAAAATCGAGAGTGTATTATATGGATTAGATTTTACAAAAGATGTTTTTGATAAAAAAATTAGTACTTTTTCTGGTGGAGAAAAAACTAGATTATCAATGGCGAAACTTCTATTAAGTGAACCAGATTTACTTATCCTTGACGAACCAACCAACCACCTTGATATGGAAAACGTAGCATGGTTAGAAAATTATCTTAGTTCATATAATGGGGCAATTGTTATTGTCAGTCACGATAGATATTTCCTAGATAAGGTAGTAAATGTTGTTTATAACTTAGAATTTGGAAAGCTTAAAAAATATGTAGGAAACTATTCTAAGTTCTTAAAACAATACGAAGAAGATTATGAGAAACAATTAAAGGAATTCACTAGTCAACAAAAAGATATTAAGAGATTGGAAGAATTCGTTCAAAAAAATATAGCTCGTGCCTCTACTAGTAAAATGGCAAAAAGTCGTCAAAAAGTACTAGATAAAATGGAACTTATTGATAATCCTAAAAAAGACGATAAGGCTGCAAATATTGAGTTTAATATTAAAGAACAAAGTGGTCGAGATGTCTTAATGATAGAAAACTTAAAAGTGGGTTATGATGGAAAACAAGTAGGTAATGCTTATAATTTTTCTGTTTATAAAGGTGATAGAATTGCAATAGTTGGAAGAAATGGTATAGGAAAGTCAACCCTTATTAAAACTATAGCTAAAAAACAAAATGCCATAAGTGGTAGTGTTCATTATGGTAGTAAAGTATCACTAGGTTACTATGATCAAAAACAAGCTGAGTTTGAATCATCAAAAACAATATTAAATGAGTTGTGGGATGAATATCCATTGATGAAAGAAGCTGAGGTAAGAACAGTACTTGGACGATTCTTATTTAGAGGAGATAGTGTCTTGAAAATTGTTCGAGATTTATCTGGTGGAGAGAAGGCTCGTTTGCAATTAGCTAAGCTAATGCTTGAAAAAAATAATTTGTTAGTTCTAGACGAACCAACCAACCACTTAGATATTACTAGTAAACAGGTACTAGAAGATGCCTTAGAAAACTATGAGGGAACAATAGTATTTGTCAGTCATGATAGGTATTTCATTAATAAGATAGCTAATAAAGTATTGGATATTACTGGAGATGATTATAGTATATATCTAGGGAATTATGACTATTATTTAGAAAAACGTGAACAAGAATTAATAGCTAAAAAACTAAAAGAAGAAAAAACTGATGAAGTTCAGGAAAAGGTTGCTAATGACTATGCTCTAGGAAAAGAAGAGAAAAAACGAATTCGTAAGTTAGAAAGAACACGCGAAGAACTTCTAGAGAAAATAGAATCATTAGAGGAGAAAGTTACCATAGTAAATAATGAATTAACTAAAGAAGAAGTATATACAGATGCTATTAAGGTGCAGGAATATAATGAAGAACTAAGAAGTTTAAATCAAGAAATAGAAGATTTAAATAATACTTGGTTAGAAATAGAAGAAGAGTTAGAGAGTTTACAATAGATAATATGGAAATAAAAATAACTACATATACAGACAATGAAAAAGTCTATGAAGACAAGCATTTCGGAGAGTTTTCAGAAGAAATAAGCTATGAAAAAATAGTATATAATGATAAAAATGAAAAAAAAATAAAAATTTTTATTGACAAAATCAAAGAAAGTGTTAGTATAGAGAAAGACAATTTAAAAACGCATATTGGATATAGCCGTAAAAGTAGTGATTATAACACTATTTATGGTAATGTGAAATTAGATACACAATTAGTTTCTATGGAAAAAAAATCAAGAAACAATCTAGTAATGTATGAAATTGTCTATAATATATTTTTTGATAGAAATGAAAAACAACAAAATAAATTAAAAATATTAATTAAAAAAAATTTGGAATAGAATTATTTGGAGGAACTTTTTGTGAAAAATAAAATAATAGAATTATTACAAAGTTCCTTGGCTAAGTTGGAGATAAGCGGAGTAGATATTTATGTAGAAACTCCAAAGAATAATGATAATGGAGATTTCTCTTCGAATATTGCTATGCAATTGACAAGAGTACTAAAGAAAAATCCAAGAGTTATTGCCGAGGAAATTATTAGTAATATACCTGAGGATGAATCAATAGAAAAAATCGAAATAGCAGGACCTGGATTTATTAACTTTTATGTTAAGAAATCAAGTTTAGGAAGTGTTATTAGTAAAATTTTAACTGATAATGAGAAGTATGGAGAAAATAATGTAGGTCAAGGGAAAAAAGTTCTTTTAGAATATGTTTCAGCTAACCCTACAGGAACACTTCATGTTGGACATGCTAGAAATGCAGCATATTCTGATTCGTTAGCTAGAATTATGAAAAAATCAGGATATGACTTATCTCGTGAATATTATATTAATGATGCAGGAAATCAAATTAATAACTTAGTTATTTCTGCTATTGTACGTTATAAACAAGCTTTAGGATTAGAAGCGGAACTTCCAGAAGATGCATACCATGGTGAAGATATTAAAGTTCTTGGTCAAAAATTAAAAGATGAATTTGGAGATTCTCTATTAGAAAGAGAAGATTTAGAGAGTTTTATTCGTGACTATGCTGTAGCATATGAAATGGAAAATATTAAAAAAGACTTAGGTGATTTTGGATTAGAGTATGATGTTTACTTTAGTGAAAAATCATTGTATGAAAATGGATTGGTAGATAAAGCTTTAAAATCGTTAAGAGAACAAGGTTATGTTTATGAGAAAGATGGGGCTTTATGGTTAGAAACTACTGCCCTAGGTACTGGTGATGACAAAGACCGTGTTTTAATAAAAGCAGACGGATCATTAACTTACCTTACAAGTGACATAGCTTATCACAAAAATAAATTAGATCGTGGATTTGATTTATTACTAGATGTTCTTGGAGCTGATCACCATGGATATATTGCTAGACTTAAAGCTAGCGTAGTTGCTATGGGATACAAAGCTGAACAACTAGAAGCGTTGATAATGCAAATGGTACAACTTCTAAATAATGGTGAAGTTGTAAAAATGAGTAAGAGAACAGGTAAGGCAATTACTTTACGTGATTTAATCGATGAAGTAGGTGCTGACGCTGCTCGTTACTTCTTAGTTATGAGAAGTGCAGATAGTCATTTAGATTTTGACTTTGCAGTTGCTAAAGAACAATCAAGTGATAACCCACTTTACTACGTTCAATATGCACACGCTAGAATTTGTTCAATTCTACGTCAAGCAAGTGAACAAGGTGATTTCAATATTGAAAATTGTAACTATGAGTTACTAACTGATGAATATTCAGTTGAATTATTGAAAAACTTAGCATATTTCCCTGAAATAGTTGCTCAAGCAGCAACAAATTATGAACCTCATAGAATATGTAATTATCTACAAAATCTAGCAAGTTCATTCCACAAGTTTTACAATAATAACAAAGTAATTACTGAAAATAAAGAGCAAACTGAAAGTTATTTAGCTTTAATTACAGCGGTAAAAATAACTTTAAGAAATGCATTAGAGTTAATTGGAGTATCAGCTCCAGAGAAAATGTAGATTAGGTAGAAAGGAATTAGGATTAGATGGTGAATTTGAAAGAATTAAGTACTGAAAAGATTAAGGAAATGTCATTAATAGATTTATGTTATGCTTATATGGTAGAAGAAGGAATAGAAAGATTAAATATTTACGACTTTCTTGACTACATTAAACCATTAAGAGATGCTAGTGATGAAGAATTTGATACTCAAGCTGCATATTTCTATACAGACTTAAACTTAGATGGAAGATTCGTTTGTGTTGAAGATGGAAGTTGGAAACTTAGAGATAGTTTATTAGTAGAAGATATTAAAAACTTCGTAGAACCAAGTGTTCATAAGTTTGCAATTGAAGAAGATGAAGAAGAATTAGTTGAAGAAGAAACTGGAGATATCCATGACGAAGTTGATGAATTAATCGAAGATGAAGACATGGAAGAAAATGAAGATGTATATGACTTCGATAATGAAGGAATTGTTTCTAAATTTAATATTAAAAGTGAAGATGAAGAATTCTAAGATAAAAAGCACCGACAGGTGTTTTTTATTTTTTATAAAGATTTAGTCGATAAAATCATACAGTTTATTAACTTATATATATTTTTTATGGAAATAGTAAGTCTTTTCATTTGCTTATTTTTGATAATTAAGATATACTAATAAAAGTCAATAAAAGATATAGTAATAATTGTAATACAGGTTTTAAGTTTTTTAAGTGTTAATATAATATCCCATTTATTTTATTTATTATCTTAGCAAGAATACGTCTGATTATTGATAATAAAATAAATAAGAAGGAGATTGTAGCTTATGAAACAAGGTACAGTAAAATGGTTTAACGAGGAAAAAGGATTTGGATTTATCGCAGTAGAAGGTGAAAAAGATGTATTCGTACACTTCTCAAGCATCCAAAAAGAAGGATTCAAAACTTTAAAAGAAGGAGATAAAGTTGAATTCTCAGTAGAAGAAGGTGCTCGTGGACCACAAGCAGCTAACGTAGTTGTTCTTTAATTTTCAGAAAATTAATTGTAAAAACCCTATTTTTAATAGGGTTTTTATTTTTTTCATTAATTTACATTTTATAATTCTATTTCTTAAATAATAAAATTATAATTTAGTGAGCTTTTGTAGGTTGGTAGAAAAACAATAAAGATTATGAAAAAATATGTAATAAACCCTTTATTTTGCTGGTATACATAAACTTTAAAATTTTGAAAAGTGTATTGAATCATGATTTTCAATGGTATATAATGAAAGCGTAGTATTATAAATAAAAAGGGGGAAAACTTTATGGAACATAAAGAACAAATGAAGCATCCTAAAGGTTTGCTTTTGGCTAATATTACTACAGGTTTACAAAGTTTTTATGCATATGGGATTGTAGGATTTTTAATTCTATTCTTTATAGCTAGTCCTGCGGAAAACGGTCTAGGTTTAGAACGTGGTTTTGCGACAGAGTTATATGGTTATTATTCAGCAATTGGATATATGATGTCGATTCTAGGAGGTTGGCTAGCTGATAAATATCTTGGATTACAAAAATCTATACTACTTGGTACGTTAATGAGTACGTTTGGTTATATTGCATTGTATTTCTCTACTACTCAGTTATGGACTGTTTTATTAAGTTTATCTATCTTACTTATTGCAGCTGGTATTGGTAAAGGGAATACTAGTGCATTAGTAGGGGCTTTATATGAACGTGACCAAGTAACTATGAAAGATGCCGCATATAGTATTTTTTACATGGCTATAAACATTGGTAGTTTATTTGGACCTATTATTTTTGGATTAATTACTGACCAATGGTTTGCTAATATTGATAATAGTGGTAATATTTTATCTTATGGTTATCGTATTGGATTTATAGCGGCTGCTGTGTTATCATTTGTTCAATTTTTGATTTTCTTAGTGTTAGCACCATCATGGTTAAAAGATAAAGGTAAATATCCTACTGCTAGTAATAAAGTTAAATCAGTAGTGAACCATCCTATAACTAAAGTAGATAAAGATAGAATGAAAGCAATGGCAGTAATGTTTGTATTCTGTACTTTATTCTGGTCTGCATGGAACCAAACTCAAACTTCATTTGCGATATTAACTCAAAAAGCTGTAGATAGAAGTATCTTTGGTTGGAATGTACCAACACCTTGGTTAATTTCATTTAACGGTCTATTGTGCGTAATAATGGCTCCGATGTTTGGATCTTTATGGGTGAAATTAAGTAAAACAGAAAAAGGTGACTTGCAAACAGGTACTAAGATGGGAGTAGGTATGTTATTCTCTGGTATTGCTTTTGCAGTGATGGTAATAGGTGTTAAAACAATTAATGGTACTATTGATAGTGGCTTAAAAATGAGTATTTCATATATTCTTATAGCTTACTTCTTATTAACAGTAGGGGAGTTATTCCTATCACCAATTGGATTATCAATGTTTAACAAATTGGCACCAGCAAAATACGCATCATTAGCAGTAGGTTTCTGGTATTTAACTACATCATTAGCTAATATTATTTCAGGGTACTTAGCTAAATTGACTGTAAAATTAACATTTACTCAAGTATTTACATCTATCGCAATTGCGGTTACTGTCTTTGGGGTAATATTGATTTTATTAAGAGATTACCTAACAAATCTAATGCATCTTGATAAATTGAAAGAAGAAGCTGAACAAATGGCAAAAGAAGCTGAAGTAGCACAAGAGTAATATAAAATGAGAGGTCATAATTTTTATGACCTCTTTTTATTAGCTTTGCCATAACGAGGACTCTTTGAAACGGTTTACTTTATTTTTAAATTAGGTTTTATGAGGTGGAAAAATTTTGCTATTTTCTTAAAAAAATGCTGACTAAAGTAAACTATTATGATAGAATATAGTTAAAAGAATATAAATAAAGGAGAACTTTATAATGGAAATTAAAAAAGTTAATACGGAAAAAGCACCGAAAGCTGTTGGACCATATGTTCAAGCAAATAAAGTAGGGGATTTAATCTTTTGTTCTGGTCAATTAGGAATTAATCCTGAAACAGGGAAAATTGTAGAAGGTGGAGTTTTAGAAGAAGCTAAACAAGTATTTAAAAATATTGAAGCAGTTTTAGAAGAAGCAGGAAGTTCTATGAATCATGTAGTAAAAACTTTAGTATTACTAAAAGATATTTCTGATTTTGCAGAAGTTAATAAAATATATGCTGAACAATTCCAAGATGTATTACCAGCTAGATCTGCATTCCAAGCAGCAGCTTTACCTTTAGGGGCTAATATTGAAATCGAAGTAATCGCAGTAGAAAAATAATAAAATAAAAAATCAAGGTTAATCTAATGATTAACCTTGATTTTTTGCGTTATATCTTGCGATAGCTGCGTTTATTTCTTCATTTGAAAAGTTTGAAATATCACCTTTTAATTCATTTTCTACAATATTTCTGCTTACGCTACCTTCTTGAGTATAACGTAGTGTATTGTATGTTTCTGGTGTTTGTTGTCCATAAATTTGTGGATGGACTTGTGTATTAGGTGTTGAAGATTTTTTAGACTGTGATGATTTTTGAGTTTTAGTTTCTTTAGTTTTTTCTTTATCTTTAGATTTTTCTTTTTCTTCTTTTTCAGATTCAGAATCATTTGCTTTTTGTTCAACGTTATCTTTATCGTCTACTTTTTCAGAATCAGAAGATTTTTCGTCATTATCTTTATTTCCTAATAATTTCTTTTTAATACTGTCGTAGTTAAAATGGTACTTTTCAACGATATTTTTTAGTAAAGTATCGTAGTCTTCAGCGTAAATATCTAATTCATTTATCTCTTCTACAGCTTTTTTATAGTTACTAATTTCAGTATTAAACCAGTTGGTTGCTTTACCGAAAGTTTTAGAAGTATCTAATTGTTTAGCTTTATCTAAGTGATTTTCTGCAGATTCAATATCTGCACTTTTTAAAGATTCATCAATACTTTTTAGTTCAGTAGCTGTTTCTATTTCATTTTCTACATTAGATAGAACACTTTTTGCTTTTTCAGTTGTTAAAGATTCTAAACCTTTTAAACCAGCACCGAAATCATGATCGTCATTAATTAATGATACATATTTTGAGTGTTCGTTTTTTATTTTTTCGCTACCTGAATGCATGTAAAAATAGGTTCCACCAACTATCAATACTATCATTATTATTGGTAGTAGTAGTGAAAAGAATTTTTTCATTAAGGGTTCTCCTTTCATAAAGACATCACCCAACTATTTTATACTGATTATTATAAAAAATCAAGGTTAAAGATTGAATGTAAATAAATAAAGTAGAAATTTGGTTCCGTTTTCTTGTCAATGTTTATGCATTTCTATTCTTGACAAGATAGTTAGTTTAGTGTAATATAGTTAAATAATAGTGACAGAATGTAATAGTAAAAAGAATTTTGCTTTATGTTTTAATAAGAGAGAGTCTTATCCATGGGCTGGAAGATAGGGTATTAATGATTAAAGTAAGGAACACTTTTTATAAAATTAAATAATTGTAAATTAAGGTATCAGTATTCTGATATGAATTAGGGTGGCACCACGAAATTACTTATCGTCCCATGTAGCGTTTGCTATGTGGGGCGTTTTTAATTTTTTATTTGGAAATTTAGATTAGAAAGTAGTTAGTAAGATTTAGGAAGGAGATTATTTATGGTAATAACAATGCCGAGAGGTACACAAGATATTTTGCCTGAAGAAAGTAAAAAATGGCAATACATTGAAGAAAAGTTAAGAAAAATTAGTGATTCATTTTGTTACGAAGAAATTAGAACTCCAATGTTTGAGTCAACAGAACTTTTCAGTAGAGGTGTAGGGGATACAACAGATATAGTTCAAAAAGAAATGTATACTTTTATGGATAAAGGGAATCGTTCGATAACTTTAAGACCAGAGGGGACAGCAGGAACAGTACGTTCTTATATTGAGAATAAATTATTCGCTAAAACTATTCAACCTCAAAAACTTTATTATGTGGGACCAATGTTTAGATACGAAAGAAAACAAAAAGGTCGTTATCGTCAATTCGTTCAATATGGAGTGGAGGTAATTGGTGAAGAAAGTCCAAAAATCGATGCAGAAGTAATTAGCTTAGCATATAATATTTATAAATCTTTTGGAATCGAAAATATTAAAGTTAGTATCAATTCTTTAGGAAATCCTGAAGAAAGACAAGCATATAATGAAGCGTTAGTTAAACATTTTGAACCAAGAATTAACGAGTTTTGTGAAGATTGTAATAATAGACTTTATAAAAACCCAATGAGAATTCTAGATTGTAAAGTTGATGCAGAGCATGAACTTATTAAAAATGCGCCTAAGTTATTAGAGTACCTTGGAGAAGAATCAAAACAATATTTTGCAGAAGTACTAAGACACTTAGATGCTTTAGGTGTTAAGTATGAAGTTGATCACAATTTAGTTCGTGGTTTAGACTATTATACGCATACTGCATTTGAAATTATGATTGATAATCCAGAAGTGGAACTTAAAACACTTTGTGGTGGCGGACGTTATAATGGATTAATAAAACTTTTAGATGGTCCAGAAGATAAAAAAGGAATCGGATTTGCGTTAAGTATTGAGCGTTTATTACTAGCTTTAGAAAGTGAAAATATAGAATTACCTATCGATGACACAATAGATGCATTCGTTGTAGCCATGGGTGAAAAAGCCGGAGATGCTGGTGTTAAACTTACTAATGATTTACGTTTAGCTGGTTATAAAGTTCAAAGTGATTATTTTGATAAAAAAATGAAAGCTCAAATGAAGTTAGCAGATAGATATAATGCTAAATTCTCTATAATAATTGGGGATAGTGAACTGGAAAATGGTCAGTATGTTGTTAAAGATATGAAAACTTACGACCAAGAGAATGTTGAATTTGACAATATAGTTAAGTATTTAGAAGAGAAACTGAAAGGAGAAAAATAATGAGTGCATACGGAAGAACAGAATATGCAGGTCATATAGATGAGAAATATATAGGAAAAAGAGTTACAGTAAAAGGTTGGGTAAGTAAAAGACGTGATTTAGGAAACCTAATTTTTATTGATGTTAGAGATAGAATGGGAATAGTTCAATGTGTATTCTCAGGTGAGAAAAATACCGAAACACATGAATTAGCTAGTACTATTAGAAATGAATTTGTTGTTTCTATAGAAGGAGAAGTAGTAGCAAGAAGTGAAAATACTGTAAATGATAAAATTCCTTCAGGTAAAGTAGAAATCATTGCTGATAAATTAGAAATATTATCAAAAGCTAAAACTTTACCATTCGTATTAGATGATGCTAGTTTATCAAGTGAGGAATTACGTCTAAAATATCGTTATTTAGATTTAAGAAGAACAGAATTAGCTGAAGTGCTTCAATTACGTTCAAAAATTACGAAAGCAACACGTGATTATTTAGATAACAATATGTTTGTTGATGTTGAAACTCCAATTTTAACAAAATCAACACCTGAAGGAGCACGTGACTACTTAGTACCAAGTAGAGTACACCCAGGAGAATTTTATGCATTACCTCAATCTCCACAATTATTTAAACAATTATTAATGGTTGCTGGTTTTGATAGATATTACCAAGTTGCTCGTTGTTTCCGTGATGAAGACTTACGTGCTGACAGACAACCAGACTTTACTCAAATTGATATGGAAATGAGCTTTATGTCTCAGGAAGAAATCCTTACTATGATCGAAGGATTAATTGCTCATGTAATGAAAGAAGTAAAAGGTACTGATGTTGTCTTACCATTCCCAAGATTAGATTATGAAGAGGCGATGGAAAGATTTGGTAGTGATAAACCAGATACTCGTTTCGATATGGAATTAAAAGATGTTAGTGATTTAGTTAAAAACTTAGACTTTAAAGTTTTCTCTAATGCAGTAGAACAAGGTGGAGCAGTTAAATGTATCGTTGCTAAAGGCTGTGCGGATAAATATTCTCGTAAGGATATCGATGCTTTAGGTAAATATGTAGCTAACTATGGAGCTAAAGGTTTAGCGTGGGTTAAAGTTACAGAAGAAGGATTAAACGGAGCTATTGCTAAATTCTTTACAGATGAAGTAGCACAAGAGTTAGTTACTCGTGTAGATGCTGAAGTAGGAGATATTATTCTATTTGCAGCAGATACTAAAAAAGTATGTTATGCTTCATTAGGAGCACTACGTCAAAAATTAGCTGCTGATTTAGACTTAATTGATAAAGATAAGTACAACTATCTATGGGTAGTAAACTGGCCATTATTAGAATATGATGAAGAAAAAGGAAGATATAGTGCAGCGCACCACCCATTCACTATGCCAAAAGAAGAAGATGTAGAATTATTAGAAACTGCACCTGAAAAAGCATATGCTCAAGCGTATGATATAGTATTAAATGGTTATGAATTAGGTGGAGGAAGTATCCGTATTTACGATAAGGAAATCCAATCTTCTATGTTTAAAGCTTTAGGATTCACAGAAGAACAAGCACAAGAACAATTTGGTTTCTTATTAGATGCATTTGAATATGGAGTTCCACCACACGGAGGATGTGCATTAGGATTAGATAGATTCGTAATGTTATTAGCTGGACGTGATAATTTACGTGACACTATTGCATTCCCTAAAACTGCAAATGCAGCTGACCCGATGACACAAGCGCCATCTCCAGTGGACTTAGAACAATTATTAGAACTTAATATTTCATTATTAAGAAAATAACATTTATTATAGAAGAAAGCAGAAAATTTATGATTTTCTGCTTTTTTTTATTTTTAATTTATAAATTATAAGAATATTCGATAAAAGTAGACGAACAATCATGGAAAATATGGTGTTATAATGTTAAGAAAAAAACTAAAAAAAGTTACTAAAAATTCTTGACAAAGAATAAATGAGATGATAGAATAGAAAAAGTCTTCAGGAAAGAAGACTAAAATAACATTTTTTAAAAACCGAATGTTAAAAAATTTTTTAAAAAACTTTTAAAAAGTTCTTGACATCGAATAATAAAAATGTTAAACTATAAAAGTTGCTAATCGCAACAAACTTGAACATTGAAAACTAAACGAATTAAGTCAACGTTAATTCCAAAAAAGGACAGTTCTAAAAAGGAACTATAAAACTTTTTAATGAGCTAATCAAGCTAACAAATTTATTTGGAGAGTTTGATCCTGGCTCAGGACGAACGCTGGCGGCGTGCCTAATACATGCAAGTCGAGCGAAGTTTTTCTGGTGCTTGCACTAGAAAAACTTAGC
>NZ_JNJO01000020.1 GCF_000701685.1 Gemella sanguinis ATCC 700632 | reverse complement strand
ATTCTTTTTATTGTTTCTCTCATAGATTTTATTCCATAAAAGTCTTTTAAAAATACCAGTTTAAATAATACAACAGGATCTAGACTATTTCTCCCTGTCGTATGGCTATAGTATTTTTCTGTTAAATCATAAATAAATTTAAAATCGATAGCTTTATCTACTTTTCTTAAAAAATGGTCTTTAGGTACTATTTCTGATAGTGTCATTAGTATTATTTCATCTTTTATATTTTCTACTTTATTAAACATACTAAAACCTCCTTTGTATACTTATATTATACCATTTTAAAGGTTCTATTTCAGTTAAAAAAAGGCTGTTGACCTATTTGTCAACAGCCTGAAAAGAGTACAAACAATTGGTTTGTACTCTTTTCTACGTTAAAAGTATATTTATACACGAGGGTTATTTTCTATTTTCTAAGTATTCAGCGATTGCTGCTACATCTTTATCTCCACGACCAGATACATTAACGATAATAACTTTATCTTTATCCATTTTTGGAGCGCGTTTGATTACTTCTGCTAGTGCGTGAGAACTTTCGATAGCGGGAATAATTCCTTCTGTTCTAGTTAGTAAAAGTAATGCATCAACTGCTTCATCATCAGTTGCACTTACATATTCTGCACGTTTTGCATCTCTTAGGAATGAGTGTTCTGGTCCAATACCAGGGTAGTCTAAACCTGGAGAAATAGAATAAACAGGTTTAACAGAACCATCTTCGTTAAATAGTGCGTAAGTTTTCATTCCATCTAATACACCAACAGTTCCAAGAGTTAGTGTTGCAGCGTGACGGTCTGTGTTTAAACCACGTCCAGCAGCTTCTACACCTAAAAGAGCAACTTCTTCGTGTGGTATAAATTCTGCGAAAGCACCGATAGCGTTAGATCCACCACCAACACAAGCCACAACTAAGTCAGGTAAGCGACCTTCTTTTTCTAGAATTTGACGTTTAGCTTCTTTACTAATAACTGTTTGGAAGTCCTTAACGATAGTTGGGTAAGGGTGTGGACCAACTGCTGATCCAAGTACATAGAAAGTATCATCAATATTTTCAATCCATGCTTTAAATGCAGCGTCAACAGCTTCTTTTAAAGTTTTTTCTCCTTCTTGAGCCGGGTGTACTTTTGCTCCAAGCATTTCCATTCTAAATACATTTAGACGTTGGCGTTCAACATCTAATGCTCCCATGTAGATTTCACATTCCATACCGAATTTAGCGGCAGCAGCTGCAGTAGCAACACCGTGTTGTCCAGCACCAGTTTCAGCGATCACTTTCTTTTTACCCATACGTTTAGCTAGTAAAATTTGTCCAATAACGTTATTAAGTTTATGTGCGCCAAGGTGGTTTAAATCTTCACGTTTTAAATAGATTTTAGCTCCACCAAGTTCTTTTGTTAATGTCTCGGCGTAGTAAAGTGGTGTTTCACGGCCTGAATAGTCTTTTAAATAGTGTGCATATTCAGCTAAAAATTCTTCGTCATCTTTGTATTTATTATACGCTTCTTCTAATTCATCTAATGCTTTCTGTACTGCTTCAGGAACAAAGCTTCCTCCAAATTCTCCGAAATATCCTTTTAATGTATCTAAGTTGTTTTCTAAGTTTGTCATTTATTTATCCTCCAAGTAATTCGTCTTTTAAATTTTTTTAATAATCTATCTTACTCCAAAAAGAAAAGACCGTATAGATCTCTACACGGCCTTTTTTCGAAATTTAAATGAATTTTTCTACAGCCGACATAGACACTTTTTAGAGTACACTAAAGTTGCGTCTACGTCTTTAAAACATACACACAACATTATCTACGCCAGTTTTGCCAAGAATTTAAAGTTGTTGTTTGTTTCATTTTGTAGTACCTCCATTCATTTTGTTGACTTAATTATACATAGTTTTAAAATAAAAAGCAATAGTATATTTAAAATTTTTTAAATATTTTTCAGAAAATTCAAAAGAGAAATTAGTGAATATAAAGAGGAGGATGCTTTTGTGATTAAATACAACAGAAAACAAATTTTGAAATTTACCAACAAAGATTTTTATAATATAGCGATAAAAATATTTTATATAAAACAGAAAGTTTATAAAATATAGTACACTTAATATTTCTAAAGGGGAATTTTAATAATAGGTTATAATACTACTGAATTTTTAAAATAATATAGTTATTATAACAGAAAAAATACAATATATAATACAGGATAAAAAGTAAAATTTTTTACTATTTTCATGAGCAGATGAATTGATTTTTATTTTGCATAAATATAAAATACTGGTAATGATAATTGATATCAGAATTTTAATGAAAAGAGGAACAAATTAATGAGTAAAATAGTAGTAGTAGGAGCAAACCACGCAGGAACAGCATGTGTTAACAAAATTTTAGCGACATATGGTGATAAAAATGAAGTGGTAGTTTTTGACCAAAACTCAAATATTTCATTTTTAGGATGTGGAATGGCTTTATGGATTGGAAAACAAATTTCAGGTCCAGAAGGATTATTCTATGCTAGTAAAGAATCTTTAGAAGAAGCAGGGGCAAAAGTTTATATGAACTCTCCTGTTGAATCTGTCGATTATGATAAAAAAGAAGTACACGTATTATTAGATGGAAAAACAAAACACGTTGAAAGTTATGATAAATTAATATTTGCGACTGGTTCAACACCTATCTTACCTCCAATTAAAGGAGCAGAAATCGTACCAGGGAATCGTGAATTTAAAGCTACATTAGAGAATTTACAATTCGTTAAGTTATACCAAAACTCTGAGGAAGTTATTAATAAACTTAATGCCAACCCAGATATCAAACGTGTAGCTGTAGTAGGTGCAGGATATATCGGTGTAGAACTTGCAGAAGCATTTGAACGTTTAGGAAAAGAAGTAACTGTAGTAGATATAGTAGATACATGTCTTGCTGGATACTATGATCCTGAATTTTCAGATTTAATGAAGAAAAATCTAGAAGATCACGGTATTAAATTAGCATTTGGACAAAAAGTAGAAGCTATTGAAGGTGACGGTAAAGTTGAGAGATTAATTACAGATAAAGAATCATTTGATGTAGATATGGTTGTATTAGCTGTAGGATTCCGTCCAAACACAGCTTTAGGCGATGGGAAAATTGAATTATTCCGTAATGGAGCATTCTTAGTAAATAAAAAACAAGAAACAAGCATAAAAGACGTATATGCTATTGGAGACTGTGCAACTGTATATGATAACGCAGTTGGAGACACTAACTACATTGCTTTAGCATCTAACGCAGTTCGTACTGGATTAGTTGCAGCTCTAAATGCTGGAGGTAATGGAGATGTAGTTGAATCAGCAGGTGTTCAAGGTTCAAATGGTATTTGTATCTATGACCTAAAAATGGTATCTACTGGTTTAACATTAGAAAAAGCAAAACGTTTTGGTTATAATGCAGCTGTAACAGAATACACAGACTTACAAAAACCAGAATTTATTGAACATGATAACCATGAAGTAAAAATCAAAATAGTATACGATAAAGATAGTCGTGTAATTTTAGGAGCTCAAATCGCATCTAAAGAAGATATTTCAATGGGAATCCACTTATTCTCATTAGCTATCCAAGAGAAAGTAACTATCGAAAAACTTGCTCTTACAGATATTTTCTTCCTACCACACTTTAACAAGCCGTATAACTACATTACTATGGCAGCATTATCAGCAAAAGAATAGTAAGTAATATTATTAATAATTATCACCAAGGAAATAATCTTTGGTGATATTTTTTATTAAACAAAGAAATATACCAACCATAGTATTAAATATTTATAACAATTATCCAAGTCTAATATAAAAATTAGAAAGAAAGTGAACTTTCTGTGTGAAAAAGTTTTTTATCTTAAAATTTGCCTTGAAAAGTGATATAATGTAGCAGTAAATGTTTTAGTGTGGAGGTGTAACTTGAAATTATCGGTATTAGCCAGTAGTAGTAGTGGAAATAGTATTTACTTAGAACATAATGATTTTAAATGTTTAGTAGATGCAGGACTAACTGGCAAAAAAATAACAGAAAACTTAGCGCAAATTGAACGAGATATAAAAGATATTAATGCTATATTTGTAACACATGAACATATAGATCACATAAAAGGTATTGGTGTACTTGCACGTAAATATAATATTCCAGTTTATGCGAACAAGTTAACTTGGGATAATATGCAAAAGGTTGGCGAGATAAAAACTGATCTTAAATTTCACTTTGAAAAAGAGGAAAGTAAAATTTTTGATGATGTAGTCGTCAATAGTTTTGGGGTGAGTCATGATGCTGCCAACCCGCAGTTTTACACTTTTGAGTGCGAAGGTAAGAGAGTGAGTATTCTTACAGATACAGGATATGTATCTGATAAGATGATAGATTATGTAAAAGATTCGCATACAATAGTATATGAAAGTAACCACGAAGAAAATGTATTATTAAGTGGGCCATATCCATGGGTTACAAAACAACGTATTTTATCAGATAAGGGGCATTTATCAAATAACGATTCTGCCAACTATTTAACTAAGATAGTAGGGGATAATACTAAAAATGTCTTTTTAGCCCACCTAAGTGAGCAAAATAATACAAAAGAGCTTGCTAGAATGTCTGCGGATATGACGCTTAAAAATAAAGATATTGATTGTGTATTAGAAGAAAATACTACTATTGAATGTAATAATAAAATAGTAATAATGGATACAGATCCAGTAATCCCTACAAAATTACTTGAAATATAATAATATAGAAAGAAAATGATTATTAGTTGATTGTTAAAAGTATATCTAGTTTGATTTACGAATAAAATAATAGCTATTTTAAGAAATACTGAGTGTATTTCATAAAAATAGCTATTTTTTTGTCGTCTAGAATAAAATAAAAATATTAGATGTTGATATGTATAGACAATATTTCAAAGATATCTAATAATTAGGCCATAATTTTCTCAAAAAGAAAACGTTTACTCTTAAATTTTCAGAAAATTCTAGTTTTTTTGACTGAAATTTTAATTTTTTTATTGCATTTTATCGAAAAATCTTATAAGATATTAATATGTTATTTTTATTTTTAGTGCAATATAAACAAAGAGATTATACATAATTATTGAATTGTTTAGTTTTATGGCAATATTAAAAATAAATGGATGTCTTAATGGAAAGTATTTATATAGTAAATACTGGTTATTTTTGGAAGGAGTTTAGCGAATGGAAAAGCTATTAGAGATTAAAAATCTAGAAACAGCATTTAGAATTAAAGATGATTACTTCAATGCTGTTGATAAAGTTAGCTTAGATCTTTATAGAAATGAAGTGCTTGCTATAGTAGGAGAGAGTGGTTGTGGTAAATCAACTTTAGCAACTACAATTATGAGACTTCACAATGAGAACTTAACGAAATCTACTGGTGAAGTTATTTTTAATGGAAAGAACTTATTAGATCTTAGCGAAGATGAAATGAATGAAATTAGAACAAGAGATATCGGTATGATATTTCAAGACCCACTTTCATCATTAAACCCACTACACAGAATTGGAAAACAAATTGAAGAGGCACTTATCTATCATACAAAACTAAGTGCTGAAGAACGTAGTGCACGTGTTATCGAATTATTAACACAAGTTGGTATTCCTAACCCAGAGCGTTGCGCTAAACAATATCCACATGAACTTTCTGGTGGTATGCGTCAACGTGTTATGATTGCGATGGCCATGAGTTGTAAACCTAGTGTTCTTATCGCGGATGAACCTACAACAGCGCTAGATGTTACTATCCAAGCGCAAATCCTTGACCTTATTAAAGGATTACAAGATGAAATGCACGCTGGGATCATCCTAATCACTCACGACCTTGGTGTTGTGGCTGAGATGGCTGATAGAGTAGCGGTGTTATATGCTGGTGAAGTAGTAGAGCTTGGTACTGCGGAACAAATATTTAAAAATCCAAAGCACCCATATACACGTAGTTTATTAAGAAGTATTCCACAATTCGATGGAGAAGAAAATGATGATGATTTATATGTAATTCAAGGTATGGTACCTTCTATTAAAAATCTTGATAGAAAAGGATGTCGTTTTGCGGATAGAATACCTTGGGTTGAAAAACACTCACATGAAGAAGAACCTACTTTACATGAAGTAGAGGAAGGGCATCATGTAAGATGTACATGTTATAAAGATTTTATTTTTGAAGGAGAGGAGAACTAATGCTTAAAGTTGAAAATCTAAAAGTTCACTATCCCATTCGTGGTGGATTTTTCAATACAATAAAAGACTACGTACATGCAGTAGATGGTGTTGATATTGAAATTGAAGCAGGTAAGACTTATGGTCTTATTGGAGAGAGTGGTAGTGGAAAAACAACAGTTGGTAAAGTCGTTTTAGGTCTTGAAAAAGCAACTGATGGACACATTATCTATAAAAATGAAGATGTTACTCAAAAAGCATCTCGTAAAAAACTTAAATATAATCGTGACGTTCAAATGATTTTCCAAGATGCAATGTCTAGTTTGAATCCTAAAAAACGTATTATTGACATTATTTCTGAACCTATTATCAATTTTGAGAATCTTTCAGAAGAAGATACTAGAAAACGTGTTTTAGAACTTCTAAATATTGTAGGTATGGGTGAAGAATCACTGTATAAATACCCATTTGAATTCTCTGGAGGTCAACGTCAACGTATTGGTGTTGCACGTGCTATTGCATGTAATCCTCGCTTAATCGTTGCGGATGAGCCTGTATCAGCTCTTGACTTATCAGTTCAAGCGCAAGTGCTTAACTTTATGAAAAAGATTCAAAGAGAATTTAATATAAGTTACCTATTTATTTCACACGATTTAGGTGTTGTTAAACATATGTGTGATTATATTTACATTATGTATCGTGGACGTATTGTAGAACGTGGAACACGTGAAGATATTTACAATAATCCGCAACATATTTATACAAAACGTCTTATCGCAGCTATTCCAAGTACTAACTTAGATAAAGCAAAAGAAGTTATTAAAATAAGAAAAGCTGTTGAAAAAGAATATGAAGAAAACTATAATGATTATTTCGATAAAAAAGGAAGAGTTTATCCACTTAAAAAATTAACGGATACTCACTACGTTGCCATGAAAGGAGGAGAAGCATAATGTGGAAAGTAGTTTTAAAACGTGTTTTAGTAATGATACCACAATTATTCATCCTTAGTATTCTGGTATTCGGTCTTGCGAAATTAATGCCTGGGGATCCTTTCGGTGGTCTTGCAGAAAATCCAAAAATTTCTCAAGAACAAATTGAGTCGATTCGTCGTGCAAGTGGATTCTATGAACCATGGTATAAACAATATTTAACATGGCTTTCTAATTTCTTCCACGGAAACTTTGGACTAAGTTATACTACTGGTAAATCAGTTGGTACGCTTTTAGGAGAAAGAATTTTCAACACATTCAACTTATCATTATTCACTGCAGTGTTAATGTACGCTGTTGCTATTCCTATGGGAATGTACGCTGGTCGTTATAATGGTTCTAAATTTGATAAGTTTGTTAACTTCTACAACTTCTTCTTTCTAGCTATCCCATCATTTGTATTATACTTATTCATGATTGCGGTGTTTGGATTTGGATTAGGATGGTTCCCAACAAGTGGATCAGTTGATGTAAACTTAGATCCAGGAACATTTACATATTATATCAATAAACTCCAGCACTTGATTTTACCTGGTATTTGTTTAGCGTTATTATCAACGGTATCAACAGTTCAATACTTACGTAATGAAGTTATTGATGCAAAACAAAGTGACTATGTAAAAACAGCTCGAGCTAAAGGTGTACCTGTTAAAAAAGTTTACTCAGGACATATCTTTAGAAACTCTATTTTACCGATTGCAGCATTCTTCGGATTCTCTATTACTGGACTTTTCAGTGGTGGTATCTTCGTAGAAACAATTTTCGGATATCCAGGAATGGGACAACTATTCTACCAAAGTATTCAAGATAGAGACTATAGTGTTGTAACAACACTTATGTTATTCTCAGGTTTCTTAACTCTAGTAGGTAGTATGTTGAGTGATATTATTATGGCAATCGTTGACCCACGTATTAAATTAGATTAGGAGGAAGTTGAACAATGACAAAAGCAAAAGAAGAAAAAGTTACAACTAAAACTCCGTCTGGTTTTTCAGTTGTGGCTCGTGAATTTAAAAAAGACAAAGGTGCATTTGCAGCTTTAATAACACTAAGTGCTATCTTAGTATTCGTAATAATATTTAACATTTATATTCGTATAAGTGGTGATTATAAATCATATTTTGATGTAGATTTATTAAATATTTTCTTAAAACCAGGTGAAGATGGATTCTTACTTGGTACTGACGTAGGTGGTCACTCAGTATTTGGATGGCTAATGATGGGGATGCTTAACTCAATCCTTATTGCCGTTGCGGTAACATTTATAACTATTACTTTTGGTACTATGGTTGGATTAGTTATTGCTTACTATGGTGGTCGTGTTGATAACTTTGTTATGCGTTTTGTAGACTTTATGGTAATTATCCCAGTACTTATGGTTATAATCGTATTCGTAAGTATTAAACGTGATTATGGTATTGGATTATTTATCTTTATCTTATCAGCATTCGCTTGGATGAGTTCTACGCGTCTTGTACGTAGTAAAGCCTTATCTGAATCTCGTCGTGACTATGTTCTTGCATCAAAAACAATGGGAACACCTGATTGGAAAATTATGTTAAAAGGTATCTTACCAAACATTAGTTCTATTATCGTTGTAGAAGCTACATTATCATTAGCGGCTAATATGGGTATTGAGGTAGGTTTAACATATCTTGGATTTGGGCTTCCTGCAGGAACACCAAGTATAGGTACTATGTTATCATATGCGAAAGACGCAGACGTTCTTGTAAATAAAATGTACATTTGGCTACCAGCAGCCCTAGCTATTTTAGTTATTGTATTATGCATTAACTCTATAGGTGGAGCTTTAAGACGTAGTTTAGATGCTAGACAAAGATTATAATAAAAAAGTCTCAAATATAGAAAATCTATATTTGAGGCTCTTTATTTTTATTTAAATTTAGCAGTTAAACTATTTTTTGCTATATTCCATAGCTCGTGCTATTTTTGGTTTAGCTTTTCTTTCTTCGATATTAAACTCACTTAATAATGTCTTAAAATCTTCTAAACCAATGTTGTAGTCTTTCACTTCAAACTCAAGTTCATAGTCGACTATATCGTTTAAAAATGTTGTTTTATCAACAACTAACAATCCACTTTTATAAGGTAGTTCATATCTTATAGTTTCAATTTTTTGAGTAAGCATAGGAGTTTTTATTTGAACATTGATATTTTCTAATTCCTCTATTATTTCATTAGGTACTATTGGAAGTACGGTTGGCTCTTTAGGGAAAGACTCATCTAGAGGTATATTTATCTCTACATTTTGTTTAGAGCCCTTTATTTTTAAAGTCATTTCATCTTTATTATTAGTGTAGCGAATTCTAAGTGCCGAATTAGCTTTTTTTAGGCTTTCATTAGCATCGTCATAATAAAAATTTTTATTTATTATTTGAGGTTTATCTTTTAATTTCAATGAAGTGTATAGATTATTATATTCATCTTCAGTTAATAAGTTTTTAAATTCTATTTCTATTTCTCGCATAAAATATCCTTTCTTTTTTCTAAGGCAATAATAAAAGGTGCATTATTTTTTTGATTGATAAACTGATATACTAATACTTCTATCTCTTTTTGATCTAGTTTGCTCAGTTCTTTTAGGAGAGCGTCTTTTTCGACTTTACCATTTTCGTGCCCCCAATAGACGACTATAACGATACGCCCACCTACATTTAATCTAGTGATAAACTTATTTATTGTATTTAATGTAGTTTCCGCTTGTGTAGTAATAGTATGATCGGCATTTGGTAGATATCCTAAGTTAAAAACTACCGCTTGAATATTTTCTTCGATATATTTATCAAAATTTTCATGAGAATCAAGGATGACCTCGCACTTATCAGCAAGGTTATGTTTTTCTAATAAGTCATTAGTATTAGTTATAGCTTGGTTTTGGACATCGAATGCGAATACTCTTTTTGCCGAAGTTTTCGCTAAAAACAATGTATCATTACCATTTCCCGCTGTTGCATCGACAACTATAGAGTTTTTATCGATAACTTCTTTTAATAACTTTTTACTAAATGCAAGTACTTTATCCATTGTCGCGATCTTCTTTCATATTGATTATTATATCGTTTAATTCGTAAAAGTTATCGCAGGCAATTGTAAAATCAAGGGCTGTGTTTATAATCTTAGCCAGCGTTTTGGCGTTATCAAGAGTATAGTCTTCTGCTTTTTCAGAATTATCTTTAAGCTCTTTAGTTAGTAGTTCTAATTTTTGAATTAAATCACCTTCTGTAATTTCTACATTTTCATCAAATTCCTTAGTATATGACTTAATATTGTAGCTTATATTATTTAATGGTGGAATATATAATGCGCGTAGATTATTAACTTCTTCACCTACAGTGGCTGAAAGTTCATTAAGAGGAGAAGTATAGATCTTTTCATTATCATCTCCAGCTTGCTCGATTACTGTTACTTCATGGTCAAATGGATAGAAAGCAAATAGTTCATCAGAAACATTGGCTGCTGTTAAATCATCATAACATTGTGTAATTAAATTATGATTTAATGGATTGATTTGTTTTAAACTATCTAGATTTGTTGCGTCAGACAGGGTAAAGCCTTCTACAGGGTCGAACTTAGCCGCATTAAAACAAGAATCTAAGAAGCTCTCTCCACCGATGATTTTAATATCTTTGCCACTTTTAATAAGTAGTTGAGTAGTCAGTTCAGCAACCATAGGATGACCAGGAACTAGATACATAACATCTTGTGAGTTAGCTTGTTCTAAAATATAATTAGTAATACTATTATAAGTATTTTCGAAATTTTCATTTTCTGTATAAAACCTATCGCAAGTTTCAAAAGGGATATTATTACTTTCTAAAAAAGAAATTGCGGGATGTTCTTTTGTACGAGTGATAATTTTGGCAGTTTTATTTTCTAGTAATAGGTTTTTTATATTTTCTTTAATATTTGAACTATTGTTAGGTCCAAGACCGATAATGTAAATCATAAGTTGCTCCTTACTTGTTAATCTAATTGTTTAGTGGCTTAAAAATAACCGATATAATCATATTTGCGTTATAATTACTTTATTATTCTTTAACATAGTTATTATAACATAAATAATCTTTTAGGTTCATTAAATTATAGTATTAGAATGAGATTGTTGATTAATTTACATATAATATTCAAGGTGCTATAATTAAGCTATAGCAAAATATAAAAAAGGAGGATTTAAATATGTCAATCAAATTATTAAAAGTTGCTAAAGCAACATTAAAAACACCAGGAGTTTTTGCAGGAGGAGTAGCTTTTGGAACAGTAGGGCTTAAATTATTATCAAGCAAAGATGCTAAAAAAGGTTATTCAGTAGTTTTATCAAAATTATATAAAGCAAAAGATGAAGTAGAAGGAACTATTTCTAATATTAAGCAACATGCTGACGATGTAGTTGCAGATGCTAAAGATTTATATGATAAAGAGAAGAAAGAAAGTAATTTATTAGAATTAGAGGAAAAATAATATGGAATTTAAAATATTGCATCTATCGAGCGGGAGAGCGAGAATTAGAGCGAATTTTCGCCTAACACCAGATGTAAAAGCATATTTTAAAAAACAAGCGAAAAAGATTCAAAGCATAAACAAAGTAGAGTTTTATCAAGATGAATATACTTTTGCTGTTATTTTCAAAACTAATCAAAATGAGTGTCTAAAGAAATTTTTAGAACTTATAGATGTAGAGCAAATTAGAGATTGTTACGAAAATCCAGTTTTAAAAGCTGAGGAAACACCTTATACGATAATAGCGGATGCGGTATTTTGGCGAACAGTATCAAAATTATTTATTCCACTCCCATTAAGAACAGTTTATATATGGTGGAAGGCGTCTAAATATTTTAGAGATACGTTAAAATTATTAGCTAAAAAACAAGTTACAATGGAGACGCTTGATTCAACGGCGATTTTTGTTTCATTAGTAACAGGAGCGCGTGAAACAGCTAGTTCGATTATGTTTATTTTAGAATTAGGGGAGTCTTTAAATAATTGGTCGGAGAAGAAATCTGTAAAAGAACTAGAGAAAAGTTTGATTTCATTTGATAAAGAAGTTTGGCTTGTAGAAGATGAAGGTAATAGAAAAATACCTAGCTCAGAGGTGAAAAAAGACGATGTTATTTTAATTTCTGAGGGAAATGAAATTTTATTTGATGGTATTGTTACTGGAGGCGGAGCAAGTATTGATGAGAGTTCATTGACAGGAGAAAGTTTTCCGGTAACCAAAAAAATTGGTGATAAAGTTTATTCCAATACTATAGTTGTTCATGGGGAAATTAAACTTAAGGTAGAAAATCCGCAGGTTAATGGTCGAATCTATCATCTTATTCAATTGATGAAAGAGTCAGAAAATCGTGAAGATACATACCACTATAAGTATATAAAATTGGCTGATAGTATCGTAAAATACAACTTTATAGCGATGGGACTGACATATCTTTTTACAAGATCGTTTGCTAAAGCAATTTCGTTTCTATTAGTAGATTATTCTTGTGCTTTGAAGTTATCTACACCTGTTGCTTACCTCACTACTATAAAAAATTTAATAGATAAAAAAATAGTGGTAAAAAACTCAGTAACGCTTGATAAATATGGAGACATAGATACTTTTGTTTTTGATAAAACAGGAACAATAACTGTATCAAGACCGTATATTCGAGAGGTACTACCATTTTATGAATATTCATATGAGGAAGTTGTAAAAATAGGAGCTTGTTTAGAAGAACATATTTACCACCCTATCGCTAGTGCAGTTGTTAGTAAAGCCGAAGAAGATGGTATTGAACACGAGGAAATGCACACAGAACTATACCATATTGCCTCTAGAGGTATTGTTTCACATATTGATGGAGAAAAGGTTGTTATAGGAAGTAGTCAGTTGATAAAAGATGAGAATATTCTAGTTACAGTTGACCAAGAGCGAATTATAGCTGAAAAACAAGAGCAATACAATTTGCTATTCTTAGGGTACAAAGGGAAATTGATTTCTATATTTTGTATAGATATTCCACTTAGGAATGAAGCAAACTCCGTGCTAGCTGAACTTAGAAATAAAGGGAAAAAGGTTGTCTTATTGACTGGAGATAACGACGTTAGAACCAATAAAATCTTAAAAGATATAACATTTGATGAAGTATATACTAATATGACACCTGTAACAAAGTTTGAATATATAAGAAAAGAAAAAGAACAAGGACGTCGTGTGTTAATGATAGGTGATGGACTGAATGATTCAGCAGCATTATCAGAAAGTGACATTAGTATTGTTATGAACGAAAGTGCTGATCTATCAAAACAGATAAGTGATGTAGTTTTACAATCAGATTCTCTTAATTCATTACTATTGTTGTCTGATGTTTCTAAAAAACTTCGTGCTCAAATGAGTAGTAATGTTAAAGGTACAGTTACTATAAATAGTTCATTGATATTTTTAGGGCTTGTAAATGTTCTATCACCTAATTTATTAGCGTTATTACATAACTTAACCACATTTGGAATAGTTTTGAAAAATTTTAAAATAAAATAGAATATGAATAAAAGAATGAGGGGATTAATGAAAAATCCTTTCATTCTTTTAATTTTCCAGAAGATAATAAAATATAAGGAGTTTATCGCCTTAATATGCTATAATATTGTCATGAGTAAAAGCCGAAGAGTAAAGGGGTGATTAAATGGAAGAAGTAGTAGGAAAAGTAAGAGAAGTAGTAAGTAATGGACTTTATATAGTGTTAGATGGTGGAACAACAGCATTTCTACCGAAAGAAAATATGCACATCGGTAAGAAGAAAAAATTATCAGATATATTCTCTAAAGGATATGTAATTAAGGCGAAGGTTAAGAGTAAAAAAGAAGATAATATTATTCTAACTCAAAAGGAAGAGAAAAAAGAGACTTCTCAAGAAAATAAAGAAAAGAAAAAAACTACGCTTAAGAAAAAAACTAAAAAGCAACAGATGAAAAAAGAGGTTAAAGCTAAAGAAGTAAAGACACCTCCTAAAGAAGATAAAAAACAACAAGAAGAATTACCCCAAAAACAAGAAACAAAAACAATAAAAGATTTAAAAAAATTACAGTATATCGGTAATATGAAAATATCTGTAGGTCGTGGTAAAAAATCTAATATTACAGAAGTTTCAGAAGAAGTAGTCGAGAAAAAAGAATTACCAAAAGTACCAGAAGGTTTCTTAGATAATATTATATCAACTACAAAATCTGCTTATAAAAAATATGATAATGTGAAGAAAAGTCTTAGTGAGGAAGGGTATTTAGATGAAAATTAATACTTTGTGGAATAAAGAGGATAAAATAGCTATTGCTTTGTCAGGTGGAGTGGATTCTATAGTATTATTTCATTTATTAGTAACTGAGTATAAAGACAGTTATAAAGAGCTAGTAGTTTTTCATATTAATCATGGTTTACGTGAGGAGTCGTATGAAGAAGCGGAATTCGTAGAGAAGTTTGTTAAAGATTTTGATGTTAAGTTTTATAAAGAAGAACTTAATATGTCAGATTTAGAGCGTGATAGTCACACTTCAGAGGAAATGCTTGCAAGAGAATTACGCTATCAAGCGTTTAATAAGATGGCAAAATTAGAAGGTGTAACTAAACTCTTAACCGCCCATCATAAAAATGACCAAGTAGAAAATATATTAATGAGGTTATTAACTGGCCGTAGTATTGATCATTCATTAGCTATTTGCGAAGAGATTGAAATGGCTGGTTTAACTATTTATCGCCCGCTACTTAATAGTTTAAAAGCTGAGTTAGAGGAGTACGCAAAAGGAAAAAATCTGCATTATTATGTAGATGTGACTAACTTTGATACAGACTATACAAGAAATAATATTAGACATAATATTGTGCCACTGCTTAATGATATTAATAGTGGTAGTTTTGATAATTTGATTAACTTTGCTAATTATTATCAAAATATAAATAATAATCTAAAAAAAGCAATATTATCAAATAAAGATAATTATATTTTTTCTAGAGACGAAGATAAAATAAGTTTAGTTAAAGATAAATTTTTAGAGCTTAATGAAGAAGAAATGTATTTCTTATTAAAAGACTTAATTACTGATGAATTAGGTGTTTTTGATATTAAGCAAAAGGCGATTTTTGATGTTGTTTCGTCTTTAAAGAAAAATTCAGGTAATAAAAGTTATGATTTGAAAAATAATTTAAAAATTATTAGTCAATATGAAACTTTATATATTCATAAAATTGAAAAAAAGTGTTATAATGATAAGATAGAAATAATTATCGATAAAATTTGTGAAAATAGCGTTTATGAATTTTATCAAAATAAATTTATAATATCTACAGATGCTAAAGATTCAGAAATTGGCTTTAACAAATCTGAGTTACCTCTTCTTGTTACAATAAAAAAAGAAGGGGATAGAGTGCGTCGAGGAGAAATAAATAAAAAACTTTCCCGTATTTTCATTGATGAGAAGGTGCCGAAAGAATTAAGAGATACTTTGCCTGTAATAAGAAATAATAAGGGCGAAGTTCTTGGTGTTTTAGGTATTGGTACAAAAGTCAATAAAAATAAAATTTATGATTATTATATAAAAATGAAAGGATAAGACAGTGGAAAATATATTACAAGACATTGAGAAAGTTTTATTTACTCATGAGGAAATAGTTGAAGCAAGTAAACGAATTGCTAAACATATAGAAGAGGACTATAAAGGTAAAGAGCCTGTTTTAATTTGTACTTTAAAAGGTGCATTACCTTTTATGGCAGAACTTATGAAACATATTGATATTCATGTTGTTATAGATTTTATAGATGTATCTAGTTACCACGGTGGAACTGAATCTACAGGTACTATATTAATTAAAAAAGACGTAGGTATGGATATCGCTGGACGTGATGTAATTATAGTTGAGGATATTGTTGATACAGGTAGAACTTTAAAAGCACTTATCGAAAACTTATTAGAAAGAAAAGTAGCGTCTGTAACTTGTGCTTCATTACTAGATAAACCAGAAGCTCGTATCGTTGATATTGAACCGGATTATATCGGATTAATTTGTCCAAAAGCTTTCGTAGTTGGATTCGGATTAGACTATGAAGAAAGATACAGAAATACGCCATATGTAGGTGTTTTAAAAGAAGAAATCTATTCATAAATATAGATTTTAAATAATATTAAAAATAATTAAAATTTTAGTCAAATAAAGTCAAAAATTTTAATCATATTTAAGGTCAAATATGGTAAAATAAGATACTTTTAGAAAATAAATTAGGAGGTAGTTAGTCTATATGAATAATGGGAAAAGACAAAATTCTATTCTTAGCATGCTTGCCCTTATTGTTATAGCATTGGGAGTATTTGCTTATTGGCAGCAAGACTTACCTGGGACAACAGAAAAACTAGACTACTCAAAACTTGTTAAGAATATAAATGAAGACAAGATTAAAGAAATTAGTCTACAAAGAAAAGATGAAAATTATAATGTAAAAGGGGTTTTAACAGATGGTGAAAAGAATTTTGAATCATTAGTTCCAGCATCTGATAATGAAATCCAAAAGCAAATTAATGAAAAAGCAAAAGATGGAAAACTTAATGTAGTAGAATATAAGGCTGCAGAAAAAACTGGAGCAATTCTTTCGTTCTTAGGGAACATCGTACCGTTTATCTTAATGATGGGGTTACTGTTCTACTTTATGTCACAAATGCAAGGTGGCGGTGGAGGCAAAGTAATGAGCTTCCAAAAATCAAAAGCTAAGAAAATCGATGCAGGTGAAGGTACTGTTACATTTAACGATGTAGCAGGTGCTGATGAAGAAAAACAAGAACTTGCAGAGATGGTTGAATTCTTAAAAGATCACCGTAAATTCACTAAGATGGGTGCTAAAATACCTAAAGGTGTGTTATTAGAGGGTCCTCCGGGAACAGGGAAAACTTTATTAGCCCGTGCAGTTGCTGGAGAAGCAAAAGTTCCATTCTTCTCAATCTCAGGATCTGATTTCGTTGAGATGTTCGTAGGGGTTGGGGCTAGCCGTGTTCGTGATTTATTCAAAGAAGCTGAAAAAAATGCACCATGTATTATCTTTATCGATGAAATCGATGCTGTCGGACGTAAACGTGGTAGTGGAGTAGGTGGAGGAAACGACGAACGTGAACAAACTCTTAACCAACTTCTTGTTGAAATGGACGGATTCGATGGTGAAAAAGGTATTATCGTAATTGCAGCAACTAACCGTGCTGATGTATTAGATAACGCACTTAGAAGACCTGGACGTTTTGATAGACAAATCAAAGTTTCTACTCCAGACGTAAAAGGTCGTGAAGCAATTCTTAAAGTACACGCTAAAAACAAACCGCTTGCTAAAGATGTTGAGCTTCGTTCATTAGCGGAAAAAACTCCAGGGTTCTCTGGGGCTGACCTTGCTAACATACTAAATGAAGCAGCACTTTTAGCGGCACGTGAAAACAAAAATGCTATTGAAAAATCTGATTTAGATGAAGCTATGGACAGAGTAATCGGTGGTCCAGCTAAACGTAGTAGAGTTTATACTCCAAGAGAAAAACGTTTAGTAGCTTATCACGAAGCTGGACATGCTATTGTAGGTATGGTTCTTGATAGCGCGGATAAAGTACAAAAAGTTACTATTATTCCTCGTGGGGATGCAGGTGGATATAACCTAATGATTCCTGAAGAAGAGAAATACTTCCAAACTCGTACAGATTTAATTGATAAAATTTGTGGTCTATTAGGTGGACGTGCAGCAGAACAAATCTTCTTTAATGAAGTTTCTACTGGAGCTCACAATGACTTTGAACGTGTAACTGCAATTGCACGTGCAATGGTTACAGAGTACGGTATGAGTGATGTTGTAGGGCCAATGCAAGCTCCATTCCACGACCCATATGGTGGACGTCAATTATCAAGTATCGGTAACTATTCAGAAGAAATGCTGAAAGAAATCGATAAAGAAGTACGTAAAATTATTAATGAATGTCACGCTAAAGTGTTACACATCATTGAAACTCATAGAGATCAGTTAGAACTTATCGCTCAAACTCTTATGAAAGTTGAAACAATTGATAGAAAAGAGATTGTTGCTCTTTACCAATTTGGTAAAATGCCAAAAGAGTTAGACGAAAGAGAAGCAGAACAACTTGATAAAATAGTTAATAAAAAATACTATGAAGAACAAGCTCGTTTAGCTAAAGAAAAAGAATCAGGACCAGAGATTTATGTAGAATCTACTGATGATACTGATAACAAAGATATAGAAGAATAATATGAAGACCAGGTTTGAATTTATTTCAAATCTGGTTTTTTTATGTTTTAAAATAACATATTTCCGGGGAAATTAACTTCAGTTAAGTTTAAAGCTATACAATATATTTTATGGTATAATTGTTATTAATCTACTATTTTGAAATAAAAATATATAGTGATTATTTGGAGGGAAAATGAAGTATTTGACAAGTGAAGAGGTTAAGAATGCTAAGAAAAATATTAGTGTTATAAAACCTTATAAAACAACAAAAGAAATAATATTTTCTAATATCTTCACGTTCTTTAATGCGATGAACTTGGTATTAGCTGCTTTTATCGCAACAACATTAAGATTTGAAAATATGTTATTTTTAGGTGTTATCGCAATAAATACTGCTATAGGTATTTATCAAGAAGTTAGATCTAAAAATGCTTTAGAAGAATTAAGTTTATTAGGACGAAATAAATATCGCGTAAATCGTGATAATGAAATAATAGAGGTCGATTCGGAAGAAATAGTTTTAGGTGAGTATCTTCATCTAAATCTAGGAGACCAAGTGCCTGTAGATGCCGAGATAATCGAAGGTAGTATTGAGGTTGATGAATCGTTACTAACTGGAGAAAGTGATAATATTTACAAAACTACAGGTAACGAACTTATGAGTGGTAGTAACGTAGTAAGTGGTAGTTGTCTAGTAAAAGTTACCGCTGTTGGTGGGGATAGCTATATTAATAAACTTGCTAAAAGCACAAAAGAATTTAAAAAATATCCATCAAAACTAAGAGACTATATGGATAGAATCCTGAAAGTAATATCAGTACTATTAGTTCCAGTTGCTATTATGTTATATGTTAGAGGTGCTAGTCTAGGGCGTGGCTATACGGATATAGTTTTACGTAGTGCAGGTGCATTAGTAGGTATGATACCAGAAGGGTTAATCCTGCTTGTAAGTGTGTCTTTAGCGGTTGCTGCGATGAAACTAGCGAAGAAGAAAGTTCTAGTGCAAGAACTATACTGTGTAGAAACTCTTGCACGCGTAGATGTGCTTTGTTTTGATAAAACAGGAACAATAACTACAGGTAACATGAATGTAGTCGAGATAGATGAAAAAGTAGCTAGCGAGTTATCTAGTTATTTAGCTTATTTTGAAGATGAGAATGCCACATCAAGAGCTTTAAAAAATCATTTAACTTGTGAGAAAAAATGGAATGTTGACGAGATTGGAGCATTTTCTAGTAAAAATAAATATTCATACATTCAATTAAAAGAAGGTGGTACTTATTTCTTCGGGGCCTATGAATTTTTAGGATTTGAAGAAGGTATGACGGAATACTATGAGAGCCTGAAACAACAAGGTTATAGAATATTATCTCTAGCTTATACTGATGAAAAAGTAACTACACCATCAAATATGAAGTTGACTGGTCATGTAGTACTTTCTGACGAAATCAAAGCTAATACAAAAGAGACATTTAAGTATTTTGAATCACAAGGAGTGGCTGTAAAAATAATAAGTGGAGACAATCATATTGCAGTTCTTGGGGTAGCTAAAAAAGCAGGGTTTAAAGAAGATGCTCGTGCTGTAGATATGACGAAATTAACAGAAGAAAACTTTGAGTCTGTAGTATTAGAAAATGATATTTTTGGTCGAGTAACACCAGATCAAAAACAACGCATGGTAGAGATTCTACAAAAAAATGGAAAAACAGTTGCCATGAGTGGAGACGGTGTTAATGACGTGCTAGCGCTGAAAAAAGCTGATATTAGTTTTGCGATGAATGGTGCAACTAGTGCGGCTAAGAGTGTTTCTAATATTGTGTTTTTAACAAATGACTTTGCAGTATTTTATGATATTTTAATGGAAGGTCGTCGTGTTATTAACAATATTCAAAAAGTAGCATCGCTATTTTTAACAAAAACATTCTTCTCGATAGTATTTGCGGTGATAAGTGTATTATTCGCCTTTGAATTTGCATTTATTCCTATTCAATTTACTATTATTTCAGCTATAACAATAGGAGTTCCATCGTTCTTTCTAACGTTTGAATCGAATAAAGAAAAAGTAAGTAATAACTTTATGAGAGATATTTTAACGAATGCCGCTATTGGTGGTGGTGTGTTGGTAGCGAGTGTTCTACTGACAAATATTGTAATAGATAACCAAGCGCAAATGAAGTTTATTTGCTTTGTACTAGCGCTTATTAATGGGCTATGTATGGTGGCAAAAGTTAGTTTACCTCTAAATAAATATAAAGTAGTATTATTAGGGGTGCTGAGCTTTGCGGCTATCGTTGGTGTGTTTGTTAATATATTTATTTTAAAAAACCACTTTGCTCCATTAGCTGCTCCACAGCTACTATATATAGTAGGGCTTGGATGTTTAATAGCGACTATTCATTTCTTTACAAAACGAAAAAGTTTAGTTTAATTAAGACGACAATTAGTCGTCTTTTTTTTATTCCTTTATAAAAATTGAAATATATAATATAATAAGTATTAACGAAATAGGAGCATTTAAATAATGAAAAAATTTTTAGTAGCGACCATAACAAGTATTTTGTTGTTAATTGGATTTGTAGTTGGAAATATTTATTACGAAAAATATAAAATAGAACATATTGTGAAAAGTGATAAAGCAAAAACAGCGGTTGAAAATATGTTGAAGAAAATAGAAAACAAGGCTTTAACACCAGAAGGAAAAATTAAAAGTTATAAAATTGATTATAGTAAAGTTAAAAAGAATCCGATGGGAGGGATTAATATTTCAATAATAGTTAATGATAATGAAGAAATGATAGTAAATACCACATTGGAAAAAAACTCGAGAGGTGAGTATATAATAGACTCAACAGCTATTTCTCCCGAACTATGGAAACTTACGGATAGAGGGCAAAAAGAGAGGGAATAAGTTAATAAAAACATTTATAGAATAGGTATAGTTTATAAAGAAAGATGTCTAGTTTTGACAACTAAAATACAATTGTGATAGAGACAAAGGTAATGATATGTTGAAGAAAGTATTAAAAGGAATTCTTATAGTTTTATTGTTAATTATGGCAATAGTAGGATTTATGTGGGGTAAAGAATATATGGGAAATAAAGAGATAGAGAATATTGTAAAAAGTGATGATGGAAAAGAAGCTATAGAAATTATGTTAAGAGGTATAGATGATAAAGCGTTAACCTCAGAAGGCAAGATAAAAAGTTATAAGATAGAATATGATAAAGTTAAAAAGAACCCAATGGGAGGGATAAATGTATATTTAATAATTAACGATGACCCTGAGATGAAATTAAATACAATTTTAGTGAAAGGTACACAAGGGAAAAAGTATGAAGCGGGTGCACCGGGACGTAGTCCGAAGTTTGATAAGCTTACAAATGAATTAGAGGAATAATGTACAATAAGAAAAAATTAGAGGTGATAACATTGAAGAAAAAAGTATTAATAGGAATTTCACTAGTTTTACTAGTAGTTGTCGCAATAGTAGGGGTAACAAAGTATAGAGGAAATATGAATAGTAATAAAGAAATAGAAAGTATAGTGAAAAGTGATGAGGTAAAAGAGACTATAGAAAATACGCTTAGGGCTATAGATGATAAAGCTTTGACGCCAGAAGGTAAGATAAAAAGTTACAAGATAGAATATGATGAATCTCAAAGAAATCCGATGGGCGGTATAGGTGTATATTTAATAATTAATGATGACCCTGAGATGAAATTAAACACTACTCTACAAAAAGGTACACAAGGGAAAAAGTACGAAACAGGTGCTTTGGGGCGTAGTCCGAAATTAAGAAATCTTACACAAGAGAAAAGAGGTGCAATTACTATATCGGATAAGGAAAATATATATTTAACAAATCAAGCATATGTTAAAGATCCTTACTTAGGTATGTCCTTAGAAACTTCTGATAAGAAGTATGTTGCAACTCTATCTGATATAAATGATAATCGTACCAATAATGGAGAACGAATTTTCTTATATACAAAAACAATAGACGGAGAAGATGTGGTTAAACCCGATGCTCAGACTAGGGATAGAATAAAGGTGAAAGAAGTAACGATATTGTTCCAAGGGTTACCGCGCGATGCGAAAGAGGGGGATTCGTCAAGGGATTTGGTAGAAAAAGCCTTGAAAACAACAAAAAGTATTTTGTCGAATGACAAGGTTGCGGTAGAGAGGTTAAAAGCTTCATCGGAATATTTAAAAGATATTATGGAGAAGTATCCATTTGCTAAAATTAATATATATGGTCATTTGTTAGGGGGAGCAGATGCGCAATATGCTTTAGCAAATGTAACAGATTATGATAGAATAAAATCTGTTTATCTATATAATAGTCCAAACGTCTTTCCTATTTTATCTTATGAACAAAGATTGAATGCCAGTGCATTATATGACAACATAAATAACTTTATAGATAGTAAAGACATAGCAGGTTTTGGTTATGAAAAAGATAAAGGGACTGTTGGTAAAATATATGAAGTAGAATCTAATTGGTAAAAAGTAATTAGTGACCAATGAAATAATAATATTATTAAATTAATATAAAATATCAATACAAAAAACAGCAAATTTAAAATGAAGATTTGCTGTTTTTTGTATTGTTGAACGAGATGATTTGCTTGAATAGAAGGTGCAAAGATAAAATGAAAATAAATAAATGTATTAATCAACACTATGGATATTTGGAGTCTTAATGTAGCTAAAATATTATATTTCTCCTTAAGTAATACAAAAATATTTATATAGACATATAATATACATATTTCAGTGTAGAATGAGCAACATAATATCATAGAATTGAACTACAACATATGTTGCAGTTTTTTGTTGTTTAAAAATAGATAAATAAAGTGATAATTTGATATAAGATGGACAATAAAAATCTTTTAAAATATACTATTCTAGATTTATATTTAATTATTTCATGAAATAATATACAAAGTGATAAAAAAGTATTATAATTGTAATAAGTAAAATATGATAGAAGGTGATGGTGTTGGTAAAAAAGCATTAATAGGAGTATCACTAGCGGTATTAGCCACAGTAGGAGTAGTAGGAGGTAAAGTATATATGAACAATAATGATAATAAAATAGAAAACATTGTAAAAAGTGATGAGGCAAAAGAGGCGATAGAGAAAATGTTAAAAGAACAAGATGATAAAGCCTTAACTCCGGAGGGAAAAATAAAAAGTTATAAGATAGATTACAGTGAAGTGAAAAAAAATCCAATGGGTGGTATAAGTATAAAAATTATTATTAATAATGATGAGGAACTTACTATAGGTACTATTATTAACAAATATAATTCAGGAAAAGATTATAGTTTAGGAGCCTTAAGTTTTTCTTCAAAATTACATAAATTATTGTATGAGGGGTAGAGGTTATGGCGTATTCAGATGAAACTAATGTAAATTTAGCGAAAGAGGAGTATGAAAATAGAAATATAGGTGATTCATTAAGGACTAATCCTGGTAATGAGTATGTAGGTATCTTATCTGATGCAAACGACAACCGTAGTAATAATGGAGAACAAATCTATACTTATACTAAAACAAGTGGAAGTAATGAAGTTGTGTCTCCAGATGCTCCACTTAGTGAAAGAGAAAAGGTTGAGGAAATAACCATATTATATAGGGGTTCAACTGCTCCGACTGAAATATTATCTAATGGGGGAGATGTATTAAGAGATTGGGGAGCAAATGATATTCCGATGGCTGGGAAAATAGTTACAGGTGGAAAAGGAGTTACCGGTCAGTTGGAAGCATCATCAGATTACTTAAAAGAAATGATGGATAAGTATCCAAATGCGAAAATTAATATTTATGCTCATTCATTAGGGTCAATGGATGCTCAATATGCCTTAGCGAATGTAACGGATTATTCTAGAATAAAATCTGCAAATATATACAATGGTCCGAATATTTATCCAACACTTACAGAAGAACAAAAAATAAATGTTAGTGCACTATATGATAAAATAAATAATTATGTAGATAGTAGAGACTCAGTTGGTTTAGGATATAATAAAGGAGAAGGTACAGTAGGGAAAACATATAAGTTTGTTGGAGAGGATAAGATTTCTAAAGAGGTATCTAAAGGAAAGGTTAAAGGAGCGCTTATAGGAAGTGTTTTTGGGTTAGGTGGTGCAGTTGTAGGTAAAAATATAGGATCCGTTTTTGGAAATGTAGCTGGGGCAACAGATCAGCATATGTGGGGAGGATATCGATTTGATGATAACGGGAATCTTATAGATGAAAAAGGAAATAGAGTAAAAGCATGGAATAAACCCGATGAAATAAAGAAACTTCAGGCAGAAGCAAAAGACAAAGTTAGAGATGCGGCGATTAACAAAGTTCAAGGTCTTTCAGTCGATGTAGACCGAGATGGTAAACTTGATGCACAATTTGGAAAAGATAAACTACTTACAACTGAGTTAATGCCGGGTAGTGGAGCTGGTAAAGATATAGTTATTAATTTCTCTTCTCTACAAGGATTATCCAAAAATTTACAAGGGTTATTAGAAGATATAAAACAAATAAGAGAGTTATTAACTAAATCAACCACAACAAATAGTACTGTAGAATCGAGAAAGGCAAATAGAACGGAAACTTTAGAACAATCTATAGTAAGCTACTTAGAACAAATAAATCTTATAAAGAGCATTAAAAATTTAGATAATTTTTACACGAAGTTAGAAGGAAAAGAAAAACTATTCTCAGAAATAGCTAATTATAGTACATATCAATTTTCTAGACAATTTGACTGGTTTGGATTTAGTGGTTTTAAAACATGGTGTTATAGAAGTGGAGCCTCATGGGATTATGGTATAGTGACTAAATTACTAGATTCACTAAGTAAAAAGGCTAGTGAAACTTGGGATACTATTAGTAAAACAATTAACGTAATACAGGGGTCAACTGATCCTGGTAAATTCTTTACTATTTACACAAGAACAGGAATAGCTCAAAAAGGTGTGGATACAATAAATAGTTTTAAGAAAAGTATAGGTGACACTTTAAAAGGTGAAGGAATAAGATCTGCATTTGATGATGGGATAGCTAATCCTCTTACGGAAGTGTTAGCTGTCGAACTAACTAATGTTGACAAAATGGAATCATGTATAAATAGTATGATTGGTAGTGTTAATGCACTAGCTGAAAGTCACAGAAATAATGATGCTACGATTGAACAAAACTGGAGATCTAATCAAGATGTAATGGGTGGCTATATAGTAGGGACTATTCCAACAGATTTTGATACATTTGTTAAGCAATTAAACTTATTTGATGACTTAGAAGTGTTAAAAGCCTTTGATCAACAAGTCGATAATACTACAAAATCTTTAGGGGATAGTATGATAACTGCTTTTTCAGGGTATTTAACTGAGTCTAAAAGTAGTGTTGATGCTACTCATAGCGGTTTAAATGATACCGAATCTGCAGCTAGCGATGTTATAGCTGAATTTGCGACAGAAATATGTTATAAGGTGAAGTTAAGTATAAATTTTTATAATACGGTAGAAGCATGTATTAGTATAGCTAGCAGCATTAAAGAAATTAAGAATTTTATAGATAATATTGAGCAGGAATATCAGGAAACAATACAAACAATCTTTAACACTGGTAATTCACTACCTTCATTAAAAACACAGCTTAGAAGTTATCTAGAAGATGCAATATATAATTATTCTACGTTGTCTGATGTAGTAAAAGGTCAAAGAGTTATAGCATCGATTATGAATAGGATATATACACAAGCTCTAGGATTTTTAAGATTAGTGAATGAAAATAAAGGTAAATCAATAGAAGCTCTAGCGGAAAGAATGGAAGATATGGGAACTATGGCTTCTCATATCTCCCAAATAGTAGAGCAATGTTTTGGAAGTAAAGCATAATAAATATATAAAGCGAAGAAGTTTTTCTTCGCTTTTTTATATAAACTAAGTAGATTTGCATGTAAAGTATTTAAAATATATACAAACTATTGAAATAATATTATAATTATAAGTAAAATAATAGAGTGGGAGGATGAGATTGTTGAAAAAAATATTAAAAGGAATCCTGCTAGTTTTACTATTAATTGTAGGGGCAGTAGGATTGATATGTGGTAAAGAATATATAGAAAGTAAGAGAATAGAACATATAGTGAAAAGTGATGAAGCAAAACAAGTTATTGAAAAAATGATAAGAGAAGAGGATAATAAGGCGTTAACCCCAGAGGGGAAAATAAAAACTTATAAGATAGAATTTGATAAAGTTAAAAGAAACCCAATGGGTGGAATAAATATATATATAATAATTAATGATGATCCGGATATGGTATTAGATACTACTTTGCATAAAGGTACTAGAGATAAGTATGAAACAGGAGCAAGGGGAATTAGTCCTAAATTATCAAAGTTTATCGATTAGCGAAAAAGGTAATTTAATGTATATAGTCTATATATAAAATATAGTAATATAAATAGTTTAGGAGGGGACGATGAAAAAAGTATTAAAAGGAATCCTGATGGCTTTACTATTAATTATAGGGGCGATAGGGTTAATATATGGTAAAGAATATATAGAAAGTAAAAGAATAGAACATATAGTGAAAAGTGATGATGGAAAAGAAGCTGTAGAGAGTATGCTGAAGAGTATGGATGATAAAGCATTGACTCCAGAGGGAAAGATAAAAAGTTATAAGATTGATCTTGATAAAGTAGAAAAAAATCCGATGGGAGGGATAAATATATATTTAATAATTAATGATGACCCAGAGATGAAGTTAGATACAACTTTAGTGAAATTCAATAAAGATGGGAAGTATGAAACAGGAGCTAAGGGAATTAGTCCGAAATTAGGTGAATTTGTTTATGGAGAAAGAAGATAAATATATGTATATAAAAATGAACACTGCTGATAGTGGTTTAAAATAAAAGGAGGTCTTTAGAAAATGGCGAAGAAAAAGAAAAAAAGTAATAATATGGCTGATCGCTATCATGGGCCATTAATTGAAAATGAAGTGGTGTTAGGGTATATAAAGTTTGTGCCATGGTTTACTCTTGTGATTTCAGGTATGATATTTTGGGGGATGACAATCGGAAATTGGACTGACGTCTATAGAACTTTGTTTGAGGTGTGCATATACTACAGTGCTTTCGCAATAGTCATTTCTTTTTTTGATAAGTTTATTTTAAAATTTAAAATTTTTGTTTATCTGCTTATTTCTTTAATTTTCGTAGTGTTAACTATTGATATTAGTTGTATAAATTTGTTGCTTATTTCTCAAGGTGAGTTATCTTCAGAAATGATGGTAGTTTGTGTTTATATAGCAATAGGTCTGTTTCTAATTTTCAGCTTTGTTTATGCATGGTATTATTTGCCGAAAAATCAAGGGAAGATTTGGGCGATTAACCAATGGGAAACTTATGAAAAACTACTTAAAAATAAGAAATTAATGAAGTTTCTAAAACCTTTACCAGTTGTTGCATTTGTGCTTATAGTGATAGCTGTTTTATCAGGGCATGAGAACTATATTGAATGTGTCTTTGGTGTTTTAAATGGAATTTTAGATTTATTCGCTTTTCCAGCCCTTGTAGTAGATGCTATTTATGGAGCTATCTATATAAGTGGAAATCCTAGCTACGATGAGTTGGAGTAGAAGGTGTGATTATACGCAAATAAAACTTTAAAAAGAATAGTATCGTATAAACCGATGTTTTAATAAATAAATATAGAAATATATATGAAGTGAAGAATGTTTTCTTCGCTTTTTATTTTTTATAAAACACAGATGGTTAATATTATAATTATTTGGATAAATATAACTCGCTAATTGTGATAAGAGTAATAGTACAGAAAAAATATTACCTAAATTTTATTAAACTATTTCTGAATATTGAATTGATTTTTCTGATTATTTAAGTTAAAATATAGATATTATTTTTAAAAAACCAGGAGGAGTTATTAACATGAAATTTCCGAAGAAGCCAGTAGTAAGTGTAGTGAGCTTATCTTTACTAGTGGGGAATGTTAATTTATTAACTAATAATATTAATTCAAAATTTATTTATGCACAAAATGGTGCAAAAGAACAAGCATTATCTAATGTTTCAAAAGAAGATGAGAAAAAATTTAATAATGATGATAAGGTAAAAATAATTGTTAAATTAAAAGAGGATAAAGTAAATCCTGATGATTTAAAAACAGCTGAAGGGTTGAAAAAACGTGAAGCTAGCACAAAAGAACCTCGTGAAAAAGCCTTAAAAGAAATAAAAGAAAAAGGTGTGAATTATGAAAAACTATTTGAATATGACACACTTTTAAATGGGTTCGCTTTAGAAACTACTTATGAAGATGCTAAAAAAATTCAAGCAATGAACTTCGTAGACAGTGTTGAAGTAAGTGTTGCTTACAAAAAACCAGAAACAACTACTAATGCAGTTGAAACAAAAAAAGAAGAGGTAAATGACTTCTCTAAAGCTCTAGATAGTTATAATCTAATTAACATTCAACCACTATGGGATAAAGGCTACCGTGGGCAAGGAAGAGTAATAGCGGTACTTGATTCAGGACTTGATCCTGATCACCCAGTTTTAAGATTAACTGATAACTCTCAGTCTAAATATAAAACAAAAGAAGATGCTGAAAAAGCGATGAAAGAAGCGGGAATAGACTACGGTAAGTGGTATAGTGATAAATTACCGTTTGCTTTCAACTATAATGATTGGAATAATGATATTAAACAAAGTGGATTCAAATCACATGGTATGCACGTTGCTGGTACTGCGGTAGGTAACCCTAAAGAAAAAAGTGGAACAGGTGACTATATTACAGGTGTAGCTCCAGAAGCACAATTAATATTTATGCGTGTATTCTCAGAGTCTAAAAACTCAGGAACAGAGTCTTATATTTATACTAAAGCTATTGAAGATGCTATTAAGTTAGGTGCCGATACTATTAACTTAAGTTTAGGGTCACCAGCTGGTTCTGTAATGGAAGTTGGAGATGGCTTAATTAGCGCATTAGAAGTTGCTAAAAAAGCTGGGGTAAATATTGTAGCTGCTGCTGGTAACAATGCCTACTTCTCTAAAGGTGGTTTTGATTACATCACACCACGTGCGGTTAACCCAGACTATGGAACAGTAGGGCGTCCATCAGTATCTGATGATGCTATTTCTGTTGCTAATATTAGTAATAGTGTACTTAATAGAGAGATTGCTACAGTTGCGAACTTATTAGGTAATGCGGCTTTCAACAATGGTAATGTGCCTATCTTTACATATTCAAAACTTTTTGAAAATAAAGACTATGACTATGTTTATGTAGGTGTTGGGAAAGAAGAAAACTATGAAGGAAAAGATCTAACAGGTAAAATTGCCTTAGTTCAACGTGGTGAAAATAGCTTCGAAGATAAGGTGAAAATAGCTAAAAAACATGGAGCTGCAGGGGTAATAGCGTACTTTAATGATGGGGATACTATTTATAACGTTGTCCTAAATGGTCAGGATAAAGACTTCCCAGTAGTAACGACTTATTATAACTTCGGTAATGAACTAGCTCAACATGAAGGGGAGTATAAAATTAACTTCAACGGAAAATGGGAGAAAAAACCAAACGAAAATGTTGGTAAATTCGACGATTCATCTAGTTGGGGATTAACAGTTGATGGATATTTAAAACCAGACGTTACAGCACCAGGTGGAGATATTATCTCTTCTTATAATGATGGAAGATATGGATTAGACAGTGGAACAAGTATGGCTTCACCTCACGTAGCTGGGGCAACTGCATTAATAAAACAAGCTCTTGCGGAAAGATTCCCAAGTAAGACAGCGGAAGAACTTCAAAAATTAGTAAAACACTTATTAATGAGTACAGCTAGTATTAATGTTAATAAAGATAATGGTGTATATATCTCTCCAAGACAACAAGGTGCAGGTTTAATAGATGCGTATAAAGCTGCTTATGGAGATGTTTATGTTACTGGAACAAATGACTATGGTAGTGTAAGTTTAGGTAATGTAGGTGATAAATTCGATGTTAAACTATTAGTTCATAATATTTCGGATAAACCTAAAACTTTAAAATATAAATCAACATTAATTACAGATGACGCATATGGAGAAGGTAATGGTGATTGGACTGGTTACTTAACTATGACTTCACGTCTACTTAATGAAATAGAAGGTGAAAAAACAGTTACTGTAGGTGCAAATTCTACTTCAGAAATCACAGTATCAGTGGATGCAAGTAAATATAACGAAGAACTATTAAAATTATTTAAAAATGGTTATTATTTAGAAGGATTTGTAGAATTTTACGGAGCTGATGGTAAATCAACAGATAAAGTAGCAAGTATACCATTTGTAGGATTTAAAGGGGAGTTCCAAAACTTACCAGTATTAGAAAAACCAATTTATTCTATGAAAGATGGAGAAAAACCAACATATGAATATGGATTTGATTCAAATAATAATAACTGGGATTCTCTAACGGATATGAACTTCACAGGTATATTGACTACATTCAAAGAAGATAAGAAAGATAAGAGAACTCTTGCAGGTGCATATATTAACCCAATAACTAATGTGAGATTCTTTACAGATAAAATATACTTCTCTCCTAATGGGGATGAAAACTATGATGAAATCGGTATGCGTGGAGTATTCTTACGTAACTATGAAAACTTAAAATTAACAGTATACGCAAAAGATGATGTTGAACGTAAAAATCCACTTTACGAAAATGGAAATGCATCAGGGAATAAAAACTTCTTTAACAATACAGGGAAAAAATATACTGCATTATCTCTAACAAACTGGAAAGGTGTAGATAAAAACGGTAACCCTCTTCCAGATGGAGAATATCAATATGTTCTTTCATATAGTTCACAAGCGACTGGTGCTAAAATGCAAGAAACATCATTTAATGTAGTAATCGATAGAAAAGCTCCTAAGATTACAGGTGCTAATGGTGGATATTATGATGAAACTACACGTAAGTTCACTCCTTACCCAATAATGGAAGATGGAAGCGGAGTATTCTACAAAAAATTAAGTTATGGTAAAAATGTGATCCAACCTAATGAAGATGGAAGTTACACTATTCCAGAAGGTGTAGACTTAAAAGATGTTACTTTCGAAGTAAAAGATTTCGCCGATAATAAAGATAGCATCGCTTTATCTAATATTGCAGGTAATGGTAAAGGTAGCCTTGAAGTAGAAATCAGAAAAGGTGATGGAACTGGAAATAACTCTCGTAGAGTTCGTTACAAAATCACTAATGAAAAAGGTGAGGTAGTAGGTGATGACTTCTCACGTAATAAACGAACTTATCAATCATTACCATTTGGTAAATATACTGTAGAAGTAGTGTTATTAGATGAAGATTATAGATTAAAAACACCTTCGAAAATAGAATTCGAAATAACTAAAGATACTCCAACTAAAGAAGTAGAGTTCAGAGTGGATGAAATCATCAAAAACGCTGTAGAAATTAGTTTCGATAAACCAGTTCCTACAGGTACAAAAGTATATGCTGTATCTGAATCAGGAACAAAAATAGAATTACCAACAAGTCTATATGGAAAAAATGCATTCCAAAAACGTTTAGAAAATGGTAAATATACAATTCAAATCGTTACTCCAGAAGGTTATACGCTAGAAGAAAATAACTTTGAATTAGAAGTTAAAGATGGACATAATAGAAAACAAGTTGGTATAACTGAAAAAGCAGTAGAAACACCGAAAGAAGACAAAGAGAAAGAAACACCAAAAGAAGATAAAGAGAAAGAAACTCCGAAAGAAGACAAAGAGAAAGAAACACCAAAAGACGATAAGGTGACAGAATCTCCAAAAGAAGATAAAGAGAAAGAAACACCAAAAGAAGATAAGGTGATAGAATCTCCAAAAGAAGATAAAGAGAAAGAAACACCAAAAGAAGATAAGGTGACAGAAACACCAAAAGATGATAAGGTGACAGAATCTCCAAAAGAAGACAAAGTTGTTGAGACTCCAACTCCAAGTACACCAACGACGCCAACAACACCGGCAAAACAAACGCCAGTGACACCGGCACCAAGCACAACGCCAACAACACCGGCAAAACAAACGCCAGTGACACCAGCACCAAGCACAACGCCAACGACACCGGCCAAACAAACACCAGTGACACCGGCGCCAAGCACAACGCCAACAACACCGGCAAAACAAACACCAGTGACACCAGCGCCAAGTAC
>NZ_JNJO01000019.1 GCF_000701685.1 Gemella sanguinis ATCC 700632 | reverse complement strand
AGACGTATATCAAAAGAAGGAAAACTATTGTATAAGAGAAGAAAAGAAACAATAGAACGTAGCTTTGCGGATTCTAAACAAAATCACGGATACAGGTATGCACAATATAGAGGAAAAGCCAAAGTACAGTCGTACGCTTGGCTGTCTTGTTGCGTTCAAAATATGAAAACAATAGCATTAAGAGAGGTATAAAACCTCTTAATACTACTGGATTTTTGCCTTAAGGCTTATTTTTTTTGAAAAAAAATACCATAACATCAATACTAGCTTGATATTTCGGTATTTTTGTCAACAATCTGAAAAATCTGAAGTATATAATTTTATACTTCAGATTTTTTTATTACATAGATTAACTCATTAAATTAAAGGTATCTATCTGTAATATACCATTTCCCATCAATTTTTTTAACAGTTATTGTATTTTCTGTTCTAGCAAACGCAGAGTCCCCTTCATCTACTGAAACTTTTACATCAGCCGCATACTCACCGTCAACTTTTACATTTAATACTTTACTATCTTTATATTTTCGCGTTAATTTAGATAGATTACTCTTAGCTTCCCCATCTTCTTTCATTACTTTTTTGATTTCATCATCCACTAATTTTCTTGAATCTTTACTTGGATAGTAAATATAATCTTGAGCTTTAACATAATCTTCTTTTTTCACAGCTTTTATATAACCTTCTACTGCATCTCTTGGACTGCTTGCTCCTACATTATTACTAAAATACATAAATCCAGCTATTGCAGCTATTAAAACAGCTAGTATTACTGATCCAGTAACAATTTGTTTCTTAGTAAGATTACTTATTTTGTTTTTAACGTTATTTAAATAGTTACTAAATTGACTGTTTGTTGGTTGGTTATTATACTGGCCATTCGGTTGGTTATAATTTCCGTATTGTTGATTATTGTACTGACCATTTTGTTGATTATAATTCCCATATTGTTGATTATTATATTGACCATTCGGTTGGTTATAATTTCCATATTGTTGGTTGCTATATTGACCATTCGGTTGGTTATAATTTCCGTACTGTTGGTTATTATATTGACCATTCGGTTGATTATAATTTCCGTACTGTTGGTTGTTATATTGACCATTCGGTTGGTTATAATTTCCATATTGTTGGTTGCTATATTGACCATTCGGTTGGTTATAATTTCCGTACTGTTGGTTATTATATTGACCATTCGGTTGATTATAATTTCCGTACTGTTGGTTGTTATATTGACCATTCGGTTGGTTATAATTTCCATATTGTTGATTATTGTATTGACCGTTTGGTTGGTTATAGTTGCCATTTGGTCGATTATTATATTGGCCATTTGGTTGTCCATAGTTTCCATTTGGTCGATTGTTAAATTGACCATTTGGTTGCCCTTGATTTCCATTTGGTCTATTGTTGAATTGACCATTTGGCTGTCCTTGGTTTCCGTTTGGTTGGTTGTTAAATTGACCGTTTGGTTGCCCTTGATTTCCATTTGGTCTATTGTTGAATTGACCATTTGGTTGCCCTTGATTTCCATTTGGTTGGTTGTTATTTTGACCATTTGGTTGACCTTGATTTCCGTTTGGTTGGTTGTTATTTTGACCATTTGGTTGACCTTGATTTCCGTTTGGTTGGTTGTTATTTTGATTATTTGTTTCTACCTTTTCACTAGTTTCAACTTTGTCATTACCTTCCAACTTTTCATTTTTTTCAACTTTATCGTTTACTTCTACCTTATTATTTGTTTCTTTTTCCGATTGTAAATCGTTAGAATTATTATTTTTCTCCATACAACTGATTTCTCCTTAAAATTACTCTATACTTAAAATATAGTTAAAACTTATCTTAAATATTATACTTAAATTTGAATAACTTGTCAAAATTTCTTGTATTATTTTTATAAGTTTTATAAATAAGAGAGAGTTTTGACAACTCTCTCTTAGAAAAACACATATTTACTAACTATATTCGATGTTTTCATACTATTTTTATTAAAGTTTTGCACTTTCCATATCTTCATCAGTTATCGTAGTTATATCTGCATTTATATCATCCAGTAAACGTAACGCTAGTTTTTTTCTTAGCTTTTCATTTTGATTTCTTATCCATCTACCATTACTATTATCATTGCTTATATTATAGTTATGCTTTACAAATTCTGCATATTTTTCATGATTAAGTTTATAACCTTGGTTTTGCAATTCTAATAAACCAATTTTGTACAATTGATCTACTGTATAATCTTCAAAATTAAAATGGTTTGGTATTCTACTTCTTAAACCTTCGTTCGTTTCTAAGAAATCCATCATACTTTTCGTATAACCTGCGAAGATAATTACTATATCTTCACGATTATCTTCCATAAATTTCAATATTTCGTTAATTGCTTCTCTACCGAAGTCATTTTCACCACCTGTCGCAAGTGTATAAGCCTCATCTACAAATAACACTCCACCTAACGCTGATTCTAGTACTTCTCTAGTTTGTTTAGCTGTATGCCCAATGTATTTTCCAACAAGATCTGAACGTGAAGTCTCAACAAATTTATCTGATTTAGTAAGACCTTTTTGATATAATATTTTTCCTATTAATCTTGCTACGGTTGTTTTCCCTGTTCCAGGATTTCCTAAAAATAGTGAATGAAGTGTTAAAGGCGCATCTTCTAATCCTTTTTCTCTTCTAAGTTTATTCATCTGAGCTAAAGCAATAAACTCTCGAACTTCAGTTTTCACCTTAGTTAAACCAATCATCTCATCTAATTTTTCAAAAGCAGTTTTTTCTCCAAAATATTCTATTTCTAATGATTCAGCAACAACTACAGGTTGTTTCCTTTCATCAATTTCGAAATTTCCTGATTCTTCTTTATACTGTATTTGTCTTAGTTTTGCTACATCAAATGATGAGTCTCTCTCTACTTTTATAGGAGGTACTGATAATCTTCCCATATTTATAAGATTAAACTTAACTTCACTATTTTGAGCAATATATAAATTTATCTTTCCATTCATTCGACCAAAAATCGATATTACATCCCCTGTAAATCTTGAATTTTCTTCAACAAAGATACTTTCTTCAAAAATAGAGTGTTCATTAACCTTCACTACTGCTCTATCATACATTTTAGCTGAACTAGTTGCTATATTTGTAAGATTTACTGTTGAATTAATTACACATAGCGCACTACTGTAGTTTGGTTGAAAAATCGTCGATGAGTTTATTGATACTTCCGATTCTTTAATAAATACACACGGAATATTATCTTTAACATCCCCACCTTTTATAAGGTTATTGTACATACTTCCTTTCGATTTTTCTTTTATAGATAAAGTATTAGAAGCATTATAATCTACTGTAGTATTATCTATTTTAAATTTCGTATTATACATAGTTATACTGGCATAAATTACTGACGCATTTATGTCTAACTTTGCATCTTTTGTATAAACTTTATGTACTTCTAGAGAAGAGGGGCGCACTACTGATTTAGATAGTTTTATACTTGCGTTATCATCTGCATATATGATTGGATAAATTTCACCTGTTTTAACAGCATTCTCTATTATTAAACCTTCTCCAACAATAGCCGCCAAATCTTTTACGTTAAGCGCATTACTTTTTTCTCGATTAAGCCTAATAGCCACATTTTTTAAAGTAACTTCCGCTCCTTTTCTCACAAATACCCCTGTTCTTATTTCCGGTATAAATTTCGACTTATCTTTTGATTCAAAATCAAAATCCCCTACAATTTTAATACTTTTTGTAATTACTATATTTTTGTCACTTTCATAACAATATCCACTTGATATCATTATAGTATCCCCATCTTTAGCCTCTTCTATCGCTTCTAATAAGGTCCAGTGTTTTCTCTTTTTAAAAAAAGATGAATTATTTGGTCCAACTATAAATTCCGCCATATATTCACAATCCTCTACTTTTTATTTATTACAGTCATTAAATATTATAATATTGTTATTATAGACTTGTCAATCTTTGTCATAAACTATAAAAACGCATATTACCGTTAAAAAAAAAACAGCAATAATTACTAATTTTTTAACTAGTAACTATTGCTTATTTTCACTTTTTTATTTATACATTATCAAGTATATTATTAACTTTCTATGCCTATTCTAGGTTAACATACCATCTATTTTTTACTTTTTTCAATAATAACCAGTTTCCTGATCTATTCCTATTAGAATCTGGTTTCTCTTTCAATAAAGCATAAGGTTCTTTCCCATTTTCTTCTACTATTTCTCCTACCATTAAACCTTTAAAAGAAACATACGCACCTCTATATATGGCCTTGTTTACGTACCTTTTTCTTTTATCATCTTTGTTTATTTCTTCTTGCAATTCTTTTCTGACTTCTTCCCTTCTTTCACTACAAGCATAGTAAACATAATCACTAGCTTTTAAATAATCTTCTTTGTCTACTGCATCTAAAAATTTTCGAGCTGCTTCTTCAGGTGTTTTCGCCCCATAAGCATTAGATGAACGAATGAAGAAAAATATTCCCGCTATTATAACAACCAACAATGTTAAAATGATTGTTATATTTTTTTTATTTACACATTTAGACTTTTTATTCTGTTGTTTATTATCATTCTCTTCATTTAATTGTGAATCATTACTTATATTATTGTCATTATTAATATTATTATCTTGATTTTCCATGTATACTTCTCTCCTTTAGTATTTACACATAAAATTACATTATGTCGCAATACCACCTATCGTCTACCTTTTTCATCTTAAAATCACTATAGACTATTTTCCCAGGTTCGCTCTCTCGTTTTAACGTCACCCTTGCTTCATCGCCTAGTTCATCTACACTAACTATCTTATAGTCTTTATATGTCTTATACAAATGTCTATGTAAACTAGTTTGTATTTTATCTTTATCTTTTAATTCCTTTTTTACATCTTTTCTTATATCATCATTTTCATAATAAACATAATTACTAGCTTTTTCATAGTCGTCTGAATTTACCGCTTCTACAAACCCTTGAGCCGCTTCCTGAGATGTTTTTGCCCCAACAGTATTATTCGAACGTATAAAGAGAAATACTACCGCTATCAAAGCAACCGCTAAAGTTAGCACAATAGTTACTGTCTTCTCATTTAAATATTTTGATTTTATTTTTTTGTTAGACTGTCCATCGTTGCTTTCTTTTTCGAACTGAGAAGCATTTTCTATCTGGTTCTCAAGTTCATTGCTTTTATTTTCATTATTCTGCACAATACTATTCTCCTTTATTTATTTTCGTAAAAATACCTTAAAATAGTTATAGAGTGACTTAGATAAATCACTCTATATTCTATTTTTATTTAATTTACTAGAACTCTATTTTAGTTTTTGCTAAAACTTCTTTAGCTTCTTCAAATATACCTTCTATTACATCTTTAACCGGTCTTATTTCATTTACTAAACCAGCGATTTGCCCTGACATTATAGATCCATTTTCCACATCACCTTCATAAGCTGCTTTTCTTAATGAACCTAATGTTAATTCTTCTAATTCCATTAGAGTTGATGATTTTTCCTCTAATTCATGATATCTCTTAGTTAATTCGTTTTTAATTCCTCTTACTGGTGCTCCAAATTTTGTACCAGTTAACGTTGTTGAAGTATCTACCGCTTCTAAAATAGCATTTTTATAATTTTCTGAGACTGGACATTCTTCTGTAGCTAAGAATACTGTTCCCATTTGAACTCCACTTGCACCTAAGCAATATGCAGCAGCTACTCCTCTTCCGTCCGCAATACCACCAGCAGCAATAACAGGAATATTTACAGCACTAGTTACTTGTGGTAAAAGAGCCATAGTAGTACTTTCTCCTACATGTCCTCCCGCTTCCATACCTTCTACAACAACAGCATCACAGCCAAGTTCTTCCATTTTTTTAGCTGCTTTTACAGATGGGATAACCGGAATAACTTTTATTCCTGCTTCTTTTAGTTTTGGCATATATTTTCTTGGAGTCCCTGCACCTGTTGTTACGATTCCTACACCTTCTTCAATAACTACATCGATAATCTCATCTATATTATGCATCATTAACATTAAATTAACTGCAAATGGTTTATCAGTATGTTTTTTACAATTAACAATTTCTTCCCTAATTTGTTCAATACTCATACCTCCAGATGCGATTATTCCTAAACCACCGGCATTAGATACAGCTGAAGCTAGTTCGTGTCTTGCTATTTGTGCCATACCACCTTGAAATACTGGATATTTTATCCCTAATAATTTTGTTATTGTCATAATTATTCTCCTTTACGCCTTTTAATTTTTATTGCTTTTTTCCTATGTCTTTATATTATATCAAGTTTTTCTTGTTTTTAAAAATAGTATCCTAAAATACCAGAGAATTTATTAAATAAAAGAGAGTAATTCTTAATTAATATGAATTACTCTAAAAAAGTGTATTAAAATATAAATTTAGCTATTAAGTAGCATACTATCATTAAGATAGTTGATGATAAGAAACAGGCTACAAAAACTCGCATACCTCGTTCTTTTATAACTTTAAAGTTAACACTCATTCCTAAAGCTGTCATAGCCATACCTAAAAAGATATAAGCTGCATCAACAAAATATGGTGCTAACGGTTTTAAAAAGCTAACGTAACTACCTAGAATACTCATAAAGACAAAACCAATAATAAAGTATGGCATTGGCATCTTACCTTGAGCTTCATCGTTGCTACGGCGGTTAATTACGAATAAAACTATTGCAACTACAATAAGCATAAGTACACGAGATAATTTAGTAAGTATTGCAGTATCAAGAGCTACTTGACCTCCTGCGCCACCTGCAGCAACAGCATGAGCTATTTCATGCAAGCTACTTCCTGTAAAGATACCATAGTTATAGGCTTCTAATCCTAAATACGGTTTTAATGTAACTTCTATTAATGTAAACACCGTTCCTAATATAGCTACTACCGCAACAGCTAATACGCTATTATCTGTTTTAGCTCTTAGTTGTCCACTTACACCCATTACCGCAGCAGCTCCGCAAATACCACAACCACATGATGATAATAAAGCAAGTTCATGATCAACTTTGAAAATTCGACACATTGTATAAGTAAGAATTATCATAAATAAAACTACAAAGAAGGCTAAAAGTAATGTTTTCTTACCTTCTGTAAGTAATTTATCTAATGCTAATTTAAAACCTAATAAAATAATTCCTAGACGTAAAAATTTATTACTTATAAAAGGTATGTCTCCTTTAGTTTGAGCTTTTAATGATTTTGATAACTGCAACACCATACCTATTACTAAGGCTATAACTAAGTGCCCAAATAATTTTAAAGCAGGTAATGTAGCTAAATACTTAGCACCGACTGATACTACTGCAGTTATCAGTAATGTATAATAAAAATTAAAACTCTTAAATCTATCCACTTATTTTCCCCTTTATTTTATTCTAAAAAGCTTATTAAGCCATTTCTGTTTTTATTATACTACTTACATTATTTTGATTCAAGGTACTGAAAAAAATTATATTTGATTCTTAAAAGAAAAAGGACGTGAAAATTATCGCGTCCGTTTTAACATATTCTATTGCATTTTTTCTCCCGCCTTATAAACATCATCCAACAGTTTATTTATTTCTTGTTTTATCTCTTTTTCATACTTGCTCTTTTCTTCTTCTGTTAATTCTCTACTAGGTTTATCTTTGCCTTGATCTATAGAGCTATCAACTATACTCATATTCCTATCAAAAATAATAAGGTTAAGATACCCAGTTATATATACATATATTTTTTTACTATTCGTAGGAGATTGAATAATAAACTTTGTTTCCCCTTTAGTTTCTAACACCGGTATTCTATCCATCATTATATCATTTTCATCTACTTCATATCCTGCTTTATTTACCTGTCCTCTATATCTTGTTGTATTCATTAATCTTTCAAGTTGTTCATACTCATTACCTTTATTATTTTCCCTAGTTAAGACTTTAGGGGCTGCTAATGTATCATACAAAATCACTATTACTGGAGCTATAAAAAACAGCAATAATATTACTTTAAACATTCTACTCATCATTTCTTTTTCCTCTATTGTTTTTCTCCCTCTCCCGCCTTATAAACATCATCCAATAGCTTATTTATTTCTTGTTTTATCTCTTTTTCATACTTGCTCTTTTCTTCTTCTGTTAACTTTCTACTGGGCTTATCTTCGCCTTGGCTTATTACACTTCCCGTAATAGTCATATCCTTATTAAAAATTATTAAATTGCGATCTTCTTCAGTATTTATATGTATAGTTTTATCCATAGGAGATTCAATACTTAGTTTATTTTTTCCTTTAGTTTCTAACACTGGTATTCTGTCCATCATCTGCAAATCATAATCATCTACTTCGTATCCCGCTTTTCTCACCTGTTCTGCATATCTTGTTGTATTCATTAGTCTGTCAAGTTGTTCATACTCATTACCTTTGTTATTTTCTCTAGTTAAGACTTTAGGGGCTGCTAATGTATCATACAAGATTACTATTACTGGAGCTATAAAAAACAGCAATAATATTACTTTAAAAATTCTACTCAATATGACTTCCTCTTATTTCTTTATTCTTTATATACATCTCTTTAAATATCTTTTTCTAACACCAGTATACATTTCGTATTAAAAGGTACTTCATCTAATTTAAAATATTTTTGTAAATACTGTAAATAACTCTCATCCTTCTCTTCTATTACGCTAGATACTTTGAAGTTTAATGGGTTAAGTAACCACTTTTCTAAATAATCTTGAATATTGTATTCTTCTTTACTTTCTCTTTCAAGTGACTGTAAGCCCCAAACCACATGAAATATAACTTCATAAGCTTCTTTTTCTGTAGTTTTGTATTCTTTATTATTAGTCTTTTCGACATTTTGTATAATTGAATTTTCTTTAAGTTTTTTAACCCATCTATCAACTTCTTTGCTAGCTTTTTCACTTTTCGTATTTATTTTATATAGTTTATCAGAATTGTTATTAGCCCAATCTCTTATAATAAGTTTCCCGTCTTTTTTTAAGTTTCTATATATTTGTTTTAATACTTTAGTTCTCTCAGGACGAGACATATAACTTATTATTTCATGAAAGACACTTGACAAAAAAATAATGTCATATTTTTCTTTACTTTTCTCTAAATTCTCATCAGTAATAACATCGATATTTAAATTAGCCAATTCATTTTGTACTGTTGGTGAAATATCATAAGCATAGTATTTCGCACCTGTTTGTTGAACACTCTTAATAAATTCAGGTGAAATTCCTGAACCATAATCAAGTACTTTAGTTTTTTTCTTTAAATAAGGTTTTAATACATCGAATTTAGATAAGGCTGTTTTATTCATACGTGTGATATATGTATTTTTATCATTATTATAATTTTCCATCTTTTCCCTCTTATTCTTTATAAACATTTATTTCATCAATTTATTTTTCTTAGTAACTACACTGAAAAACTCTATTGCAAAGTCTTTTTAGCTTCTTTTGCTACTTTTCGTTAATTATACTATACCTTATACTATTTATCAAAATTTGGCTTCTTAATTTATAGTCTACATAGACTATGAACGCAAAAAAATACCAAGCACATTATGTACTCAGCATTTTTTTATCTATTTTATCTATCCTAATAATAAGAATAAGTAGTGGGCTATTATACCAGCTACTATACCACCGATTGTATGTGAAATTATAGCTTTTGAAGATAATTTTCTTACTCCTAAAGCATCCATCATACCGATATGTGTACTTAAGTATCCACTCCAACACATACCCATAGCTGTAAATACTGCAATATCATTAGCTCCTATAAGTCCGCTTTTCAGGAACTCTGGTACTAGTGAAATAGCTCCACCAACCGCTCCTAATGCAGTTATTGGGAAGGCTATTGCTTCTGCTGATTTGAATCCAAATAATGGTTCAAGAATAAATGTTAATTTTTCTCCTAGCCATGGTAAGAATCCTACACCTTCATAAGCTGCACCAGTATAACCATCTGCTGGCATCTTGAATGTTAACATCATTACAAATGTACAAACTATAAGTACCCCTGGTATAATTGCTAATCCCATTTCAACCCCTGTTTTACCACCTTCTAATAAAGTATCTAAAACTCGTTGGAATGTATTTCCATCTCTTATTATTCTTACTTTTTCAGGTGAGTCATCATCATTTGTTATTTCAACAACTGGATCATTTGCTTCATCACCGTAATATTTTTTAGTTTCTCTAAGCATTAAGCGTACACTGACAATACTACCAATAATTGCCCCTATATTACCTATAATAGCTGCTTTAATATATCCATCACCTTGTCCCATCATAAACATTGTTACGATAAGCCCCATACCAAACGCTGTACCTAAGTTACATAATGCTGGTACTTGATACTTTTTGAAAAATGAAACAAATCGTTTATCTTTCGCAAATGGAATAATCGCAGGGTTATCAGATAAATATGTTGCAATTGCCCCAGTTACACTAGCTCCTGGCATTCCCCAAAGAGGCTTCATCAAGGGTGCAAATATTTTGTTAATTAAAGCTATCGCTCCGAACTCTGATAAAAGTGCACTTATTGCACCCGCTATAACAGCCATCGCCATAATAAAGAATACTGTATTTAGTAATAAATCATGAGCTGTTGCCATCATAGTCTTAAACATTAATGGTGTTCCCATTTTATGAGCCATTAATCCAAAAATTAAAAAGAAAATTCCTAAGAAAACATATGTTTCCAAACTTATCGCCTTTTTAACTATTCTCTTATCTTTCCGCCTATCATTGTTATCCCTAGACATAAAAATCATCCTTCCTTTATTTTACTTATTATGAATTTGATTTACTTTTTTCGTTCTCTGTTCTACTACACCCTTACACATATTATAACATTTTCCTCATTATTCTGGCAACTATTTTAATATTATGTTAGATTAACTCACATAAGGATTTTTTCATTTTTTTAGAGTTCTGTTAAATAACATCTTTTCAATATAATATTTTTTTAGATTTTTTATTATTAAACCACATTATTTTTTATGTATTTACAAACCTTTAGCGACTTTAACATTATTGTTTTCTGTAATACCTAAATTATATTACAGTATTGTACTTGTTATATTTTAATTTTTGTTAGTTTATTTAAAGTTTACATACTCTATTTAAGCTGCATAATTTTTAAAAAATTTTCCTTAAAATAATAAGTAGTTTCTTTGCATTAAAACGCTCTTTTTGATAGAATATAATGGCAATGAAAGACAAACTAGGAGAAAAAGGTATTTTATGAAGAATAATAAAAATAACAATAAAGTTTTAAAGTTTTCTATTAGAAAGCTTTCTTTTGGTGCGGCGCCTGTTATTATTGGTGCCTTAATTTTTGGTAGTTTTGTACCAACTGATGTTCATGCTGCTGAAACAAAAAGCACTAATGTTAAGTTCACTTACTTAGCGGAAAATGAATTAACAGAGGCAGAAAAAACCTTAATTAAGAAAAGCGTCCCTAATGACATAAATGAGGGCGAAACTTATTATATGGTTTATAAAAAAGAAGCTAACTGTACGCACAAAGAAGATAAAAATTCAACAGAGGTAAAAACATTACCTAACACAGGTCAAAGTTCACTTCCTCTAGCTGGATTAGGTCTAGGTTCTGCTGTTCTTGTAGTTCTTTTACTTTCTAAAAAACATAGAAATAAAGTGCTAAGCGTTGTATTAATCGGAGCAATGGGTCAAAGTATAGTTCTACCTTATGAATCATTTGCTTTTGAGAATAAACAACTTGTTCAATATAACAATCAAAAAGTTATTAATAATTCTAGCGAATTAGCTAATGGTGTTATTGATATTGATGGATATTGCTATGTTGGTTACTTTACTCTTAAAGATTTAGACACTTTACCTAATTCTTCAACTAAAGAAGGAAATAAAAAATTAGGAACTAAACCAACTACTCCATTCCAATATAAAACAACACCAAATACTGGAGATAAAATATTAGTTGAAAATAAACCGGAATTAAAAGTTACTACAGAAGCTGTTGCTTTTGAGACTATGACTCAATATGATGCGAGTCTTACTAAAGGGCAAACTAAAGTTATTCAAGAAGGTGTTAATGGTGAACGTACTATTTTAACTGAAGTTTCTGAGGTTAATGGTTCGAAATCTAGCAAAGTTATTAGTAGTTCTATTACTAAGCAACCTACTAATAGAATAGTCGTTATTGGTACTAAGGAAGTAGTTGTTCCACAACCAACTCCGGCTCCAACGCCAAGTCCAAAACCGACTCCGACTCCAACTCCAAAACCAACGCCGAGTCCTACTCCGACTCCAACTCCAACACCGACTCCGACTCCAACTCCGAGCCCAACTCCAACACCAACACCGAGTCCAACTCCGAGCCCAACTCCAACTCCAACACCGAGTCCAACTCCGAGCCCAACTCCAACACCAACACCGAGTCCAACGCCAACTCCAAAACCGGCTCCGACTCCGACACCGACTCCGAGTCCAACTCCGAGTCCAATACCAACTCCAACACCGGCTCCAACACCGGCTCCAACACCGGCTCCAACACCAACTCCGGCTCCGACTCCAACTCCGAGTCCAACACCAACTCCGAGTCCAACACCAACTCCGGATACTAGTACTAAACCTGTAGTCACTACTAAGAGTTCTACTGAAGTCGTTCCTTTCGAGACAATAACTCAAAATGATGCAAATCTACCTAAAGGGCAAACTAAAGTTATTCAAGAAGGTGTTAACGGTGAACGTACTGTAACAACAGAATTTACTACAACAAATGGAGTTACAACTAGCAAAGTTGTTGGAAGTTCAATTACTAAACAACCTGTTAATAAAATAATAGCTGTTGGTACTAAGGAAGAAGTTGTTCCACAACCTACACCTACTCCAACACCAACACCTAAACCAGAGGAAAAACAAGAAGAAAAAATTGATAAAGCTGCTTTAAAAGCTCAAATAGATAAAGCTAAAGCTATTGTGACTGGTGATTATTCTACTACTAGTTATGAAGCTTTACAGCCTATTTTAGATGCAGCTAAAGGTATTTACGACTCTGAATCTACTAAACAAAGTGATGTCGATGATCAAGTCGCTAAACTAAAAGCTGCTTTAGATGCTTTAAATGTTGATAAATCTGATTTAGAAAAATCTATCACAAACTCTAAAGCAAAAACAAAAGAAGACTATAGCTCATCTAGTTGGGAAAACTTACAAAAAGTTTTAGCTGAAGCTGAGTTAATCAAATCTAACAGTAATGCTAAACAAAGTGAAATTGATCATATTAATAATAAACTTCAAGCAGCTATTGAAGGTCTAAACACTGATAAATCTGAACTTGAGAAACAATTAACTGATGCAAGTTCTAAAAAAGATACAGACCACAGCAATGATAGTTGGAGCGAATTAGAAAAAGCTAAAAAAGCTGCAGAAGATGTTAAAAACAATCCAAATGCTACACAACAACAAATTGATGAAGCTGCTGAAAAACTGAAAAAAGCAATAGATAATCTAACAGTAGATAAAACTGAACTGAAAAACCAATTAAATATTGCTGGAGCTAAAAAAGAAGCTGATTACAGCAAAGAGTCTTGGGGTAACTTCCAAAAAGCAGAGTTAAAAGCTAAAGAAGTTAACGACCAAACATCTCCGCTTCCAAAACAAAGCGAAATAGACGAAGCTACTAAAGCTTTAGAAGATGCGATAAAAGCTCTTGCTGTAGATAAAACTGCTTTACAAAATGTTATTAACTCTGCAAACAGCAGACGTAAAGAAGAGCACACTACTCAAACATGGAAAGATTTAGAAAATACATTAGCATCTGCGAATACTATTTTTAACGATAGTGATGCTACTCAAAACAAAGTAGATGAAGCTACTAAGAGTCTTACAGAAGCTATTGAGAACTTAGTAAAACTTAGTGAAAAACCTATATTAACTTTTACTAATATCGAGAAAAAAGACTTAGAACGTACAGCTACAGCTAAGTACACTCTAGATAATCCTACTAACACTGAAATTAAATCTATTAAAGCAACACTGAAAAAAGGCGATACTATTGTAAAAACTGTAGATTTAACTAAAGATAGTCTAGATGCTCTACTGGATAACCTTGACTACTACAAAGAGTACACATTATCTACTACTATGATTTATGACCGTGGAAATGGTGAAGAAACTGAAACTCTTGCAGATCAACCTATCCAACTAGACCTTAAGAAAATTGAAATCAAAGATATTAAACGAACTGATTTAATAAAATACGAAAACAACACAGAAACAGATGCTACTCGCTTATCTTCAATTCCTGAAGATTTAAGTAATTACTATCTAAAAATTACTTCTAATGATCACAAAACTAATTTACTAGGGGTTCAAAAAATTGAAGAAACTACAGTTGATGGTAAACAAGTTTACAAAGTAACTGCAGTAGCTGATAATTTAGTACAACGTAATGCAAATAATAATTTTGCTGAAACATATACTTATCACATCGCTAAACCTAAACCTAGCGAAAACAATGTTTACTACGACTTTGGAGAATTAGTAAATGCTATTCAAGCTAATCCTTCAGGTGAATTCAAACTTGGTCAAAGCTTGAGCGCTCGTAACATTGTTCCTAATGGAAAATCTTATATTACTAGTGAATTTACTGGTAGACTTTTAAGTGATGGAGATAAACGCTTTGGTATCTACGATTTAGAACATCCTTTATTTAATGTTATTAACGGTGGTACTATTAAAAACATTAACTTTGAAAATGTTGAGATAGATAGACCAGGACAAAACCAAATTGCGACAATTGGATTTAATATTAAAAATAATGGTTTAATCGAAGATGTTAAAGTTTCTGGTTCAGTAACTGGTAATAATGATGTTGCTGGATTAGTTAATAAAATAGATGAAAATGGTAAACTTGAAAATGTAGCATTTATTGGAAAAATCAACTCTGTAGGTAATAACTCAACAGTTGGTGGTATTGCAGGTTCTAACTATATGGGGTTTGTTAATAGAGCCTATGTTGATGCTACAATCACAGCTAATAATGCCAACGCAAGTATGCTTGTTCCTTTCGTTACATATATGCTAAACAGCTGGTTATCAGGTACTAAAGCAAAATTAACAAATTCTGTTGCTAAAGGTACACTTGATGTTAAAAACACTAGAAATGTTGGTGGTATTTCTGCTAAAACATGGCCATATGGAACTGTCCAAAACAACGTAACATACGCTAAAGTAATCAAAGGACAAGAAATATTTGGTTCTAATGATGTTAACGATGAAGATGGTGGACCGTTTGTAAAAGAATTATTCGGAGTAATTGGTTATAGTTCTGAAGAGGATGGAACTGGTAAAGATACTAAGAACCCTAATAAACTTAAACATTTAACTAAAGACGAAGCTGATGCTCGTGTTGCTGGTTATAATATCACAGCCGACAAGTTCGAAAGTGATCCATATTGTATGAATACTATAAACAACGTAACTACTAGCGAAACAGCATATAATAATATTCAAGATTACAATCCTGAATATAAACAAGCTTATAAAAATATTGAAAAATTACAACCATTCTACAACAAAGATTACATTGTATATCAAGCTAATAAACTAGATAAGAACCATAACTTAAATACTAAAGAAGTTCTTTCAGTTACACCTATGAACAACAATAACTTTGTAACTGACTTAAGTGATGCAAATAAAATTATCGTTCATTATGCAGATGGAACAAAAAATTACTTCAACTTATCTTCTAGCGATGAAGGATTAAGTAATGTTAAAGAATACACTGTAACTGACTTAGGTATTAAATATACACCTAATATCGTTCAAAAAGATCACAGTGCTTTAATCAACGGTATCGTAAATATCTTAAGCCCTATTGAGCTACAATCTGATCCGATTTACCAAAAACTTGGTAGAACAGGACCAAATAAAGTAAATGCGATTAAAAATCTATTTTTAGAAGAAAGTTTCGATTATGTAAAAGCTAATTTAAATACATTAGTAACTAAACTAGTTGAAAATGAAGATCACCAACTTAATAATTCTTCCGCAGCTCAACAAATGATTCTTGATAAAGTTGAGAAAAATAAAGCTGCCCTATTATTAGGTTTAACGTACTTAAATCGTTACTACGGTGTTAAATTCGATGATGTTAACATTAAAGAATTAATGTTATTTAAACCTGATTTCTACGGTAAAAATGTCGATGTTCTTGATAGATTAATTGAAATCGGATCTAAAGAGAATAATATCAGTGGTTCAAGAACATACGATGCTTTCGGTGAAGTTCTAGCTAAATATACTAAATCTGGAGATTTAAATAGTTTCCTAGACTACAATAGAAAACTATTCACTAATATTGATAATATGAACGATTGGTTCATCGATGCCACAAAAGATAAAGTCTATGTAGTAGAAAAAGCTTCTCAAAACGAAGGAGTTGGTGAGCATAAATATCGTGCTTACGATAACTTAACTCGTGGATTACACAAAAAAATGATTCTTCCATTATTGAATCTAGATAAGACAGAAATGTTCCTAATCTCTACTTATGACACTATGTCTTACGGAACAGCTAATAAATACAATACTACTTTAGAAAAACTAAAACCTGAGATTGATTTAGCTGCACAACGTCAAATTAATTATCTTGACTTCTGGCACAGATTGTCTCTTGATAAAGTTAAAAATAGATTATTTAAAGATATAGTGTATCCTGTTTGGGAAGGATTCTATGTTTGGGGTCACGGTTGGCCAGGATGGCCTGAACGTTACGGCCAATTCAAAAACAGCACTGAAGTATACGCTCCAATCCGTGAAATCTACGGACCTGTAGGAGAATACTACGGTGATAACGGAGCTGTTGCTGGAGCTTATGCAAGTATTTACGATAATCCAAATGATAATCGTGCTAAAGTAACATTCGTAATGTCTAATATGATTAGTGAATACGGAGCTTCTGCTTTCACACACGAGACTACTCACTTAAATGACCGCCTTGTTTACTTCGGTGATTTCGGTCGCCGCGAAGGTACAGATGTTGAAGCCTTTGCCCAAGGTATGCTTCAATCACCTGCTACACAAGGACATCAAGGTGAATACGGTGCATTAGGATTAAATATGGCATTTGAAAGACCTAATGATGGTAACCAATGGTATAATACTAATCCAAATGATCTTAAATCACGTGAAGATATTGATAACTATATGAAAGGTTATAATGATACTCTTATGATGTTAGATAACCTTGAAGCTGATGCAGTTCTTAGTCAAAATAATAAAGAACTAAATAATCTATGGTTCAAGAAAGTCGATAAACAAATGAGAGGTGACTCGAAAAACCAATTTGACAATGTTCGTGCTCTAAACGATGCTGAAAAAGAAATTCAACTTAACTCAGTTGATGACTTAGTAGATAATAACTTTATGACAAACCGCGGACCTGGAAATGGTATCTATAAACCTAATGATTTTTCTTCTGCATATGTCAACGTACCTATGATGACAGGTATATACGGTGGTAACACAAGTGAAGGTTCTCCTGGAGGAATGTCATTTAAACATAATACATTTAGATTATGGGGTTACTATGGATATGAAAAAGGATTCCTAGGTTATGCTACTAATAAATATAAACAAGAAGCTAAGAACAGTGGTAAGAATACTCTAGGTGATGACTTTATCATTAGCAAAATCTCTGATGGTAAATTCTCAACATTAGAACAATTCAAAAAAGCATACTTCAAAGAAGTTAAAGACAAAGCTTCAAATGGTTTATCAACATTTGAAATAAATGGAACAACAGTTTCTTCATATAATGATTTACTTGCCTTATTCAAAGAAGCTGCAGCTAAAGATGCCGCAACTATAAAAACTAATAACAACGGTAGTAAATCAGTATCTACAAATAATACAACAAAACTAAAAGAAGCTGTCTTCAAGAAACTTCTTCAACAAACAGATAGTTTCAAAACTTCTATTTTCAAATAGATTTAAAAATAAAGGCTAGGAATAAATTTTCCTAGCCTTTTTAATAAAAAAACTAGCCTATGGATTAAATCCAAAGACTAGTTATGTTTATAATATTGATACTTCTTTTTTATATTGTTCTTTTATATTTTCATCAAGCTTATCATCACTAATAATCGCTGTTAAATCTTTTAATCTATAAAACGAATAAAAAGCATGAGTTGAAAACTTGCTGTGATCCGCAAGCACATATCTTTCAGTTGCGTTATTTAATATAGTATCATTACAACGCCCCTCTTCCTCATCAGATATCGTTACCTTCTCTAAATCAATACCATTAACCCCTACAAAAGCTTTATTGACACTTATTTTACTAAGGGCATCTTGTGTAAAATATCCTACAAAACCTTTTGTTTTAGGTCTGTATCTTCCTCCGATAAAAATAAGATCACATGATGGATTATCTTTAAATTGTTCAAATACTGTCATAGAGTTAGTTACGATATTTATATTTCTATCTTGTAGAAATTCCGCTAAATAACTAGTAGTACTTCCTGCACCGATAAAAATAGTTTCATTATTTTTGATTAATCCAGCTACTTTACGAGCTATTTCTTTTTTCTCATCAACATTGACAGATATTTTTTTATTAAAATTATCTTCTTGATAAAAGTTTTTTGGTTTTAATTTCGCTCCACCATGAATTCTAGTTAAATGACCATAATCTTCTAGTTCCTTTAAATCACGTCTAATAGTCATTTCAGTTACTTTCATGTCATTAGCTAAACGATTTACCCTAACTAAGTGTTTTTTCTTTAATTCATTTAAAATATAACTATGTCTATCTATTTTTAACATACTTACACCTCTTTTCTCAGATAAAATTATAGTCATCTAAATCATATATAGACTTAGACAACTATAACAATTTTATTTTTCTTGTGCTTTTACTACTCTTGTATTTAATAAATTATCATGTAACAAAATAGGATCTACTTCTCTTGCTACATATTTTTGATACAAGAAATAGAACGATACTAACGGTATAGTAAACCAGAATAAAACTACTTTTGCTAAAAATTCTCTAATTAAATATTTAGAAAAATCTATTTTCTTACCATCAGTAGGAACTATTCTTATTTTACAGATTTTTTTACCTATAGTTTGCCCTTTCCAATTACTTGGTAAGTATCCATATAATAATATCGCAAAAATTATTATTGAAATCATCATATACAAAGCATTTCTTTCATTCTCAGGTCCACCTATTTTTTGAAGGTTATGACTTGTATATTGGAATAAAAGTGCTATTGGTAAATAAATTGCTAAGTCTATTACATAGGCAATTATTCTCTTTACAGATGATGCATCTTCTCCTGTTAAATCAGGCACTTCTTGATTAATCTCTTCAGGTACATTTCCTGTTGATTTTGGAGCTATATTTCTTTCATTATAGCTATATGAATTATTCTTTTTTATTTTTTTTACCATTAGTTCTACCTAGTCTTCTAAGTTTACATTATGATATACTTGTTGAACATCATCACAGTCATCAAGCATTTCTAACATTCTTTCAAATTTAGCTTTATCTTCTTCACTTAAAGTTACTTCGTTTTGAGGAATCATAGAAATTTCAGCAACTTCAAATTCTTCAATACCTGCAGCTTTTAATGCTTCTTGGATTTCGTGGAAGTGTTCTGGATCACCATAAACAATTGCTAATTCATCTTCTTCAACGATATCACGAGCATCGATATCAGCTTCCATAAGGATTTCTAATAACTCATCTGCACTTTTTCCTTCAACACCGATAACTGCAGTATTATCAAACATATAGTTAACAGAACCAGTAACACCTAAGTTACCTCCATTTTTACCTAATGCTGTACGTACTTCTGCAGCTGTACGGTTAACGTTATTAGTTAGAGTATCAATAATTACCATTGTTCCACTAACTCCGAAACCTTCATAGCGTAATTCGTCGTAGTTTTCTTCACTACCACCTTTTGCTTTTTCAATAGCTCTATCTATAATATTTTTTGGTACACGATATGTTTTTGCTCTCTCAAGAACAACTTTTAGATTTCTATTACTTTCAGGATCTGGTTCACCACTTTTCGCAGCTTGATAGATTTCACGACCAAATTTAGCGTATATCTTACTAGTGTTAGCGTCCTTAGCGGCTTTTTTTTCCTTAATGTTATTCCATTTACGACCCATAATAAATCTCTCTTTCTTTTATTTAATTTGTTTTAGTTTTAAAAAACTTTTATTTACATTATAAATATCCTTAATTTGTATAAATTTCCCTGTGATTCTATACTTAATTAAAAACATTATACACCCTACTATATTACAATATATAAGCTGTTTTTTCAAGAATTTTATTATCGTTTTTACTTGTGTTTTGTTATATCAAACATTTATTTACAAATAAACACATATCTTACTATTTATAGTTTATAAAAAAATTTTTTAATAAAAAATGCTAAGCAACTTTTTGTTGTTTAGCATTTCTTTAGTATGTTTAATTACTCTAAATTTGACAAAACTTTAAATTTATATTTATTGGATTTATCTTTACCTTCAGCCTTTTTCAAGCTTAAAAATATAACACAAATCTATATTGTTTTATCTTTTTTTACGTCGCTTAATCATTGTAGCTAACATCATTAAACCTACTCCTATTATTCCAGTATTTGTTGTAGATTGACCTGTTTGCGCCAGTTTCTCTTTTTGTTCTTTAACTACCTCTGATTTCCCTGTAACACTTGGATTTTCTAATTTTTTCGGTATCCCTGGTTTTTCCGGAGTTTCTGGTTTTTCTGGTGTCTCCGGTGTTTCTGGTTTCTCTGGCTTCTCTGGTGTCTCCGGAGTTTCCGGTTTCTCTGGAGTTTCCGGTTTCTCTGGAGTTTCTGGTTTTTCTGGTGTCTCTGGAGTTTCCGGTTTCTCTGGTGTCTCTGGTTTTTCTGGTTTCTCTGGAGTTTCTGGTTTTTCTGGTGTCTCTGGAGTTTCCGGTTTCTCTGGTGTCTCCGGTGTTTCCGGTTTCTCTGGTTTCTCTGGAGTTTCTGGTTTTTCTGGTGTCTCTGGAGTTTCTGGTTTTTCTGGTGTCTCTGGAGTTTCTGGTGTCTCTGGAGTTTCCGGTTTTTCCGGTTTTTCCGGTGTTTCTGGTTTTTCTGGTGTCTCTGGAGTTTCTGGTTTCTCTGGTGTCTCCGGTTTTTCTGGTTTTTCTGGTGTTTCTGGTTTTTCTGGTGTCTCTGGTGTCTCCGGAGTTTCTGGTTTTTCTGGTGTCTTAGTTTCTTCAAAGACCCATACACCTTTGAAATTAATATCTGTATTTTCTACAGTTACTGATCCATCTGGTTCATAACCTTTAAATACCCATTTACCTTCTTCTAATGCCACTTCTGTTTGAGTTGGTTGTTTTGGTGTTACTTTTTCCCCTTTTATGTAAGTTGCATTATCTAATGGTTTTAATGCCTCTACTACTAACGGTATTTGTTTACCAACAGTTTCGCTTACAAACGTATAAATTACTTTTTGTTCTTTTTCCCAACCTGCATAAGCTGTTATACTTTCTTTAGCTATTGGAGAAACTATTTGATCTCCCGTTACTCCAAATGACTCTTTTGATATTGTAAACTTATCACTTTGATTATCTTTTGTTGTAAACCATCCTTTAAATCTATAACCCTCTCTTGTCGGTATCTGAGTAGTTTCTTGTAGATTTAAATCTGGTTTATATAAAGTTACTACTTCTTCAATAACTTTATTTCCATCTGAAAATTTAGCGTTATCTGCATTTACATCATAAACAACTTTTGCTCTTTGACCTAATACTATTGTATTATTTTCTGGGTTAAGTACATAATCCCATTTAGCTAGCGAGTTATGATCTGAATAATCACTTACACCTTCTGTATCTCTTGTGAAGTAATGTAATAATTTAGCATCTTCTTTTGTTGGTGTATATGTTCCATCTCCTTTTGCCACTAAATATCCTACTTGGCGCTTTGATATTTCTTTATTCTCTCCACCTTCTTGTTCACTGATAGAAACATTGATTTTGTTAGTTAACGCTCCTTTTAATACTAGAGCTGATTCTTGATCTAATACTCTTACATCTTTTTCATCAAATTGTGCTTTAGGTGTGATTGTTACATCTTTTTTAGCGTAAATACTTGCCCCAGCATACTCTTTTACTTTTCCGCTGTTTTCTTCATCACCTGCTGTACCGTCACTAACTTTAGAGTTATTTACAAAGTTTGCTGTATCCACTAATAAACTTCCATTATTATAGATACCTCCACCATATTTATAAGATGTATTATTTGCAATAGATGTTTCTGTTCCACCTGATACTTCTACAGTTCCATCATTGTAAATAGCTCCACCTTTAACTGAGAATCCATTCTTAATAGATCCTCCTTCTACTTTTAGTGTATTTCCTTTACCTACGTAGATTCCTCCACCACGCGTATCTTTCCACGCAAATCTAGTTCTTGTATTAATAATATCTGTATTACGAAGTATTAGATTTACAGAACCTTCTTCTTCTTTTCTAGTAGATAGTGTAATTGCTCCTCCATTTTCATCTGTAGTTACATCTTTTATAGTAGTATTTTCTATAATGGCTGTTGATGTTCCTTTTGATTCAAAAGCAATTGCTCCTCCAAAAGTAGCAATTGATGGTCCGTTCCACCAAGATCCTGCTCCTGTTAACGTTGAGTTAGTTAATGAAAACTTCCCAGAACCTACTATATCTATAAATCCTCCTGCAAATGTTAATTTTGAACCAGTTGCAGTAAATGTTGATGAGTCAACTTTAAGATCACTATCACTACTTACTATTGCTCCTCCGCTTATACCATATGCATCACCTAAATTATTGATATCGAATTTAGTATTTTTAACCGTTGTTGTTGCATGACGCATCGCTATGGCTCCACCAGTATTAAATGATTTAGCTACATTAAATGTAGAATCAGATACTTCTAATTTTGTTCCATTATCTACAAATAATGCTCCACCTTCATTAGCTTCAACTTTCACTGCAAATGCATGGTTTCCAGAAAAAGTGGTGTCAGAAATTTTTACTTTAGAGTCTTTAGTCGCATGAATACCACCACCATTACCATGTCCGTCTACTAAAGTATTATTTAAAACTTCAGATTTATTTTCTAATGTAAGTTCTGCATTATATGCATATATTCCTCCACCATCTGGACGAACATCATCAGGTGTTCCTGCTTTTTTCACAGCTTTTGAATCTTGAACTGAAGTATTATCTAGTTTTAATTTAGAATCTCTAATAAACACTCCACCACCTTGACTTTGATTACCTGTATTACCTCTTTGAATAGTTGATTTTGTAAGTGTAACATCTGCATTATTACTGATAGCAAGCGGTCTTCCAATATCACCACCATCTAATGTAACACTGTCAAATGTGACATTACCTCCATTTACAGAAACCATATCTATGTTAGGTGTTACCAATTTTAAACTATATCCATTACCATGAATTTTCCCATTAAAAGCACTAGAAATATTTATCGTATTTTTAATATTTATATTATTACTTAATACCATATTTTGTGCGTTACTTTTAATTCTATCATTTAACTCTTGTTCTGAGCTGATATTTCCTTGTAAACCTGTTTCAGCACTAACATTTGATGCCATAGCAATAGTTTTATTTAAAATTGCGGGTTGGGTTAAAGCTAAACCTACAGATAATGGTACTACTCCTATAGCTAGCTTTCTTATTGGAAATTTTATTTTTTTCATGTTTTTTTTCATAATATATTAAACCTTTCCTTTTCTATTATTATCTATACTCTTCTTATAAATTTCTTCAACTTACTTTTATAATTAGTAGTATAATATAATAAAATTTAATATTATTGTATTTTTACGCAATAATTATATCAAATATATTTGAAATTGTAAATCTAAAACTTAAATATACTTAAAATTTTTTCTAGTTTTATTTTATTTGTGTTGTTTTTTCTTGTTTTCTATATTTTTTACAGTTATTCTTATAAAAATTACTAGTATTTTTATAGAATATTATATTTAATGTTTTTTTATTATTTATAATTTAATTACTTTTATTAACAATCAAAATTTGTTAGTTTATACACTTTATATATATTAAATTTTTACATTAATTTATTATTAAGTTAGTACCAAATAAAAACCATTAATATTACAATAAATACAATTAATACTTTTATCACTGTTACTAAATCTAGCTTTTAAATTTAATTTTTTACATAGAACCTAGAATCTTAATATATTATAATTTTAGTATTTTTTATATATTAAATTATAATGTTTATTTTTTTGTTTTTTTATAAATTGTAGATTTATCTTCTCTTAAAAAAACCATAAAATACCTTTAAATAAAAGAAATTTGATTGATTTTCTATAACTTAATTCTCTGGATTTTGATTTATTATATATTATTTTGACAAAAATACTTTGATAATATATAATAGTAATTGTAATTAATGTTATATTTTTAAGTTTTATATCAAATATATTATGAAAAAAATAAAGGAGAATATTATGATAAATAAAAATAACAATTTTTCGATTAGAAAATACACATTTGGTACTGTTTCTGTTGCTCTAGGTGTTTTCTTCGCCTTAGCTCTTAACAGTACTAACGCTCACGCAGTAGAAGATACTACTCCAGCTGCAGTGGAATCTACCACTCCTACTACAGAACTAACTACACCTGATGTTAGTATTACTGGTGTAAGTGTAAATACAAATACAAATGGAGATGACAGCGCGGTATTACCAGCTGTTCCTACTCCAGTGTTACCTGGTTTCTACGCTGACCAAAAAGAAGCACCTGCAGTTGTAGCAGATCCAGAAAATCTTGATATAAACCAAGATGTTTACTACTCTAGATTAGGTAAGATTAAATATGTTGATAAAGCTACTGGTAAGACTATAATAGAAAAAGTATATGAAAATAATAAAACAGATGCTACAAAAGCAGCAGATACAGTTTTACCTGATTTACCTTCAGGTTATGAGTTTATTTCTAAAGTTCTTACATTACAAAATGCTACTGTAGAAAAAGTTACTAATACCAAGGGAGACAAAGCTAATAAAATAGAAACACAAGATGTTACTACTCCATTAACTGAGTCTAATGGTAGATTAATCTTCTCTCCTATTAACGATATTGTATCTGTAATTAAGGATGGTGTCCCTTATAGTTATAGTCAAGGTAATAATATAGTGTTCTACCTTACAGCTTTAACCCCAACACCTGAACCAACTCCTGAGCCTAAGCCAGAACCTAAGCCAGAACCTAAACCTGAGCCTAAGCCAGAGCCTAAACCCGAGCCTAAGTCAGAACCTAAACCTGAACCTAAACCTGAACCTAAACCTGAACCTCTTCATAAGCCAACACCTAAGCATATAGTAACTAAAAAAACATTACCTAATACTGGGGTAACTGATAGTTCTACTCTTGCAGCAGGTCTTGGAGCTCTTACTTTAGCTGGTATAGCAACAAGAAGAAAACAAAAATAATAGGAAACTTTTCTTTATAAAATTATTTACAAACAAAACCCCCTAAAAGCTAAATTGTTTAACTTTAGGGGGTTGCCTTATTTATAGTACTCTATATCTATATAATTAAATTCATTATAAGTAACGAAATAATTCTTTATTTCATCCTGATTATAACTTATTTTATAAATATATTCACCTATTCCTTCATCTTTAAATACAATTCTATATTTATCATTTAATTCTATTATACCTCTCCATGCATCTGTTCTCCATGAATCAGTCATTAAAACTTTTTTATATTCAACTACTTTAATTTTGTTTATTTTCTCATTATTTCTCAACTTATAATCTTTAATCACGTGATTGACTAATCTTTTTTCGGCTTGTCTTATTTTTCGTTTTTCTTCATCACTTTTATCTTCATACTTTTCTAATATATATTGAATCTTTTGATTTTGTTCTACTTTCTGCTTTTCTCCATACAATGTCAAAGCAGTTAAACAAATCATACTTAATAATATCTTTATTAATTTTTCCATTTTTCTAACCTACTTTATTCTTTGTTCATCTTCATTATATCATACTTATTCATAAAAAAAATAGAGTATTAATACTCTATTTCTAATAGTTTCACCTGCGGTGTTATTATTCCCGCTTCACTTTTCAAATATAAACCATAGCTATTTGGTAGATAATCTATAAAGTTTTCTTTGTCTAACATCATTTCATAAAATGAAGGATATCTAATTTCTCCTAAATTTGTTTCAAAACTCTTATCATATTTTTTTTCATCTATATTTTTGTCATTTTTTAAAACTATCAACAATCTATACTTTGTATAATCTTGACAGTGACAACCTATCATATCATCATTATATGGACTCTGTCCATCTGTATAATCTAATATAAATCTATAGTCTACTATATTCTTATTCTTTAATCTATTTTGTAAATACTCTTCAGCACTACTTGTAAAGTTAATATTCATTTTTTCACCTTCTTTTTTATATTATACATTTTATTTTCTCTCTTTAACAAGGAGAAAGGCCCATCTTTCGATGAGCCGTATATTATGAAAAAAAATATTTTAACTTTAAAAATTATTTCCTTAACTACTTTGTTTTAGAATATAATCTTTATGTGTGTTATGTTTATTATTATATAGACACAACTTTACATAAAGTTAAAGCTATAATTAAAGTGTAATTAAATTTTTCTCCTATTTACTTTTACTTTGTTTTAGTCTAGCTGCTACCGCTAGTGATACCAACCCTATTAACATAGCTGAATTTGAAGTTTCTCCTGTATTCGGTAATTTTTTACTTCCTACATATAGTTTATGTTTTTGTATTTTAGCTATTTTTGCTGATTTTACTGTTTTTTCTTGTTTTTTATTTGAAGTATCTTTTATTTTTTCTACTTCTTTTGGTTGTTCCGTTTGAACTTCCTCTTTTGGTTGCTCTTCTTTAGATTCTTCTGGTTTTGCTTCCTCTTTTGGTTGCTCTTCTTTAGATTCTTCTGGTTTTGCTTCCTCTTTTGGTTGCTCTTTTTTAGATTCTTCTGGTTTTGCTTCCTCTTTTGGTTGCTCTTGTTTAGTTTCGTCTGGTTTTACTTCTTCTTTCGGTTGTTCTTGTTTAGTTTCGTCTGGTTTTACTTCTTCTTTCGGTTGTTCTTGTTTAGTTTCGTCTGGTTTTACTTCTTCTTTCGGTTGTTCTTGTTTAGTTTCGTCTGGTTTTACTTCCTCTTTTGGTTGCTCTACCTCTTTTGTTCCTAACAACACTACTTCTTTTATCATCTCTTTTACTACTTTTTCAGTAGTTGTTGAAGATAACTCTCCTGTTTCTTTATTTGCTAATGCATAAGAAGTAATTTTTAATATTTCTCCATTGACTCCTGCTTGAACTATTTTTCTCAGTCCTTTTTCTAAAGTATTATCATTTTTCACTTCAGTTTCATAACGAATTACTTTTCTTTCTTCTGTTGGTTTTGTCCCTAATATTGTTAAACCATTTTGTACTTGAGTGCTTGTTTCTTTTATTGTATCTACTACTACCTTCGCTTCTGTAGGTTGTTCGAATAGTTTATTATACAGATTCGCAAAGTAATACTCAGCTTTGTCTACTGGTGTTGTTGCTGTAGCATAATTAGGATCATTTTTATCTGTAAATAGATATTCAACACCATCTATATTCTTATATCTAGTATAAGGGACTCCATATATTCTTTTATTTATATACTTCCCAAATGAATCAGCAAAAGCCTCTTCTCTAGATGTTCTTAAATAACTTGTATAATTTTTTTCGTTTTCAAAATATTTATTATAAACATCTAAGAACTCTTTTGAACTTGATAATTTATAAGGACTAAAGTTACCATCTGAATCTATCGTTCCTACACCTTTCATTCCATCTGCTCCTATATATTTACTCCCTAAACCACCTGTTACATCAATTATATGTGATATTTCATGCATTAAAGTATTCAATAACACTTCCGGTTGTTTTAATTCTATCTCTATTACTTTTTTGCCATTTTCTGTCGGAATAGCTCTAAACCCTCTATCTTCATATTTCAAATCTATATTTTTCATATAATAATTTGCAATTCCTACTGATTTACTATTATGTTTATTTAAATGTTCTGTCTGAGCTAAATCGTTTGTTGTTACTCTTAGTTGTACTAAATTTTTTCTAATTTCATAAGGTAATTTTAAAATTTGTTTTTCAAATTCCTTTTTAACATTATCTGGAATATTTCCTTCATATGTAATATTTAAACTATTACTATAACCATTTATATTATTATAATGCTGTGTAATACTATTAAATGCTATTTCTGTATTTTTTACAAGTTCTTTTTGACTTTCTGTTAATTCACCTAATTTTTGTTTTGCTAACTGTAATCTTTGATAATTAGCTTTTGCATCTGCATACATACTTTCTGTAATAATATGTTTTGCGAAATAACGTTCAACAGCTTTATCTTCACCTTCATCTTTAAGTACTTCATTAGTTAAATAATGTCCACCTGATAACATTATTATACTATCGCTACTTTCTTTTAGTATTACTCTATAAAAAACCTTATCATTGGAAAAATCATATGTATCCTTTTCTGCATCATAACCTATTGGATTTTCCCATTCTTCGTCTACACCATAATACCTTCTTTTTATATCTCTTAAATCCTTATTAGTTGGATCCATCATTTCTGGAGTTATATACTTACCTTTTAACTTACCTTCTTCTACTAGATATTCGCCTGTCTGTATTAATTCTCTTACTCCTGTTTTTTTACCTATATTTTGTTTTTCAGGAATAGCAACAAATAATTTATCTATTACTATTTTATCACTTGGTAATTCTTTTGAGTTATCTATAGAATAAAACTTTTCATCTGTATACATATAATTATCAGAATTAAGCATTTTTTCTATTTTTTCACTTAATTTTACTTTTGGTTTTGTAACTATTTTATACGTTGTTGTCGTAGTTTTTTCTCCATCTTTTGCTTCTTTTACAACTTCTTTTACTCCATAGTTTTTAGTATCATCTACTTTATATTCTACTTTTGCTTTTTCTATTTTTGTTTCTACTTTTGGTTTTGTACCTAAATCTACTTTTGTTATAGTAGGCTCTACTCTTTCTACAGTACTTTCATTCCCATTATTTTTTAATATAATTTTCCCATCATTTCCTTGTACTTTAACTTCTTTGTAACCTACTTCTTTTGTTACATCGCCTTTATATTCAACAGGACTTTCTATTTTTCTTTCTTCATTTTTATTTTGTGTTGTTTCAGCAGCATATGCAGTAGTATTTAACTCAGATACTGCTACACCTCCTGCCAACATTAAAAACGTCACTGCCGCTATTTTAGTCGACACCGCTCCAAATTTTGATTTCCTTATAGAATAAATATTTTTCTTCATAAATATACTTTCCTCTCTTTTTTTTAAAAAAATCTTTTTTTTATTAAAGATTTTATATACCTCTGATTTTACCAAATATAAAGTAAAATTTCAACACTTTTTTATATAAAATAATAAAATAACTGTTTTTATGGTAATAAATATGATAAAAATGAAGAATTTCTTTTATTTCTAGTTTTTATGTTACTTATTAATTTATTTGAAAATATATTATATTATGTTTTCATGAATTTTATATTAATTTTCTTATTCTCTTATTCTTTATAAAAAAAAATTTCCTATGTTTCTAATTTACATAGGAAATTTTATTTTAATATACTCTTTGTAATTTTTTCACTTTTGTTTGAACTACATTTAGTGGTACTGATTCTTTTGTTGTAACACTTGTATCTAATCCAAACCATTTTTCTGGAGTTACAGTTATACGTTTTAATTTTAATCTTAAACTCATAATAAATGTATCAAATGAAGATAAACCATTGTTATTACCCAATACTTCATTTATTAATACAAATCGGAAATCCCCAACTGTTTCTACTTTACCTTTTAAATTATATTTAGTCGGTTGCAAGTCTAACTCTTTATTTTCTAATAAATCAGCTATTACTTGATGCATAAACATATTTATTCGTTGGTGCTCTCTAAATCCTAGATTAAAAGTAATTTTGAATATTTTTTTATCGCTATATTTCGTTACTTTATATTCACGTTTATAAGGTTTATCTAGAACATTTATATGAACAAAAAAGTAAACATTAGCTCTTTTCGGCTGTTTATTTAAAATTGAATATAATACCGCATAATCAACATCTTCTTCTCTTTTTGCACCTGTTAAATAAACTAAGTTAGTCGCATATTTAGGAATACTCTTATCACCACTTAGCTGTAATAATTGTTTTTTATAATTATCAACAGTTAGATATTGTGATTCTCTTTCTTTAATTTCTGTTCCTTTATGCCAAATAAACATTATTGTAAAGATAAATAACGCTATAATAACAGTTATATATCCACCATTAACGAATTTTAAACTATTCGCAAATAGGAATAATAATTCTTCTGCTCCAAAGAATGATAAGAATATTATTGAAGCTACTTTATTATTTTTAATTTTGAATAAATATATTGATAATAGTATTGTCGTTACAAACATTGTTATACTAATACTTAATCCATATGCCGCTTCCATATTACTACTTGTTCTAAAGAATAATACTACTGAGCTACTACATATAAACAGTATAATATTTACCGTTGCAACATATACTTGTCCTTTTAACTCTGTAGGATATTTAATTATTAATTTAGGGAATAAGTTTAATTTTATCGCCTCTGAAATTAATGTAAATGATCCAGTAATTAAACTTTGACTAGCTATTATAGCAGCAAGTGTAGCTAATAGTACTTGTAGTACTAAAAATTCATCAGGAACTATCGCGAAGAATGGATTTTTACCTGCGTCAAACTTATCTGATAGTAAATATGCTGCCTGTCCAAAATAATTGGCTACTAAACATATTTTTACCAATGTCCATGCCATTCTAACATTTTTTCTACCACAATGTCCTAAATCAACATATAAGTCTTCTGCTCCAGATACACATAAAAATACTGCTCCTAATAAAACAAAAATACCTGGTTGGGTAACTAATAAGTTATAGGCATAATAAGGATTTAATGCTTTTAAAATAGTTGGATTAGCTAGTATTTGTCTACTACCCCAAAATAACAATGATAAAAACCATAAGCTCATTATTGGACCAAATAGCGATCCTATTTTTTTAGTTCCAAAACGTTGAAATGAGAATATGAAAATAAAAATAAGTAATACCATTACTATTACATCATCAGTTTCTAATTTTGGAAAAATATCATGTAGTCCTTCTACCGCGGAAGTTACTGTTATGGCTGGTGTTATTATTCCATCAGCTAGTAATGTAGCTCCTCCTAACATCGCTAAAAATACTACGCTTTTTCTCGTTTTATTTTTTATTAATGCAAAAAGTGAAAATACTCCACCTTCACCATGGTTATCTGCTCTTAGTGCTATTAATACATATTTGGTTGTTGTTTGTAAAGTCATTACCCAAAATATTAAACTAATAAACCCCAGGATTAACATTTCATTTAGTGCTCCATCACTGTTTTTAACAAATGATTTCATTACATATAGAACTGATGTTCCTATATCACCAAAGATAATCCCAATAGTTATTATTACACCAAGAAAAGTTAGTTTTTTCTTATCCATAATATTACTCTATCCTTCACATAAATAAATTAAAATAAAGATAATTTACTAAAAACCATCTTTATTTTCATATATTATTATAGACCTCTTATTTTTAAAGTCAAGAGGGAATTTTATTAAATTTATACTATTTTAGACTTAATATTATAGCTATTTATATATTTTCTATATTTTGCTGTTTATAAAATAAGTATAATTGATTTAATAATTAAAATTTCTTATTTTATATTTTTGATACCTATAGGGATAACCCTAATCTAATAATTTAATAAATTAAAATTAATTATTTCTTAATTTTACAAGGTTAGTTTTTATGTTTTCTTATAATATTTTTTCTTTTCTATTAATTTTCTCCTTAATCTTTTTTTTTGAAAACATTTACTTTTCTACTTTACAAAACTACTTTTCTTGTGTTACCATAAGTATAAAGGAAAAATTTAACACATTAAATTTTAATAGTAAATGTTTTTTGTGAGGTTAGAGTATTTTCCACAATAGAAGGGGTGTTATTATGTTAATTAAAAGTAAAAAAGTTTGGTCAAGTAGCCAATTTCTTCCTCTTATTTTAGAAGTTGAAAATAATAAAATAGTTGCTGTTTATGATTATGATCACTTCGATAAAGTTGATTATGATTTTGGTAGTAATCGTGTTCTACCTGGTTTTATAGATATACATACACATGGTGCTTACGGTTATGATACTAATGATGCCACAGAAGAAGGTTTACGTAACTGGACAAAAAATTTACCGAGTGAAGGAGTTACGTCTTTCTTACCTACTACTATTACTCAAACTGAAGAAGTTCTTCTTAAAGCTGTAGCTAATGTTGCGAAAGTTTATCGTGAAGGTTATGAAGGCTCTGAAATATTAGGAATTCATTTTGAAGGTCCATATCTAGATGCAGAAAAGCGCGGTGCTCAACCTCTTAGCTGTATTCAAACTCCAAGTGTTGAACAATTTAAAAAATTCCAAGAAGCTAGTGATAATTTAATAAAATTAATTACCATCGCTTGTGAAAAAGATGTTGATTATAAATTAACTAAATACTTAGTTAGCCAAGGTATTCGTGTTAGTCTTGGCCACTCTGCTTGTAATTATAAAGAAAGCTATTTAGCCTTCGCTAATGGTGCAAGTTCTCAAACTCATGTTTATAACGGTATGGTTGGTTTCCATCATCGTGATGGCGGTCAAGTTGGCTTTGCATTTCGTGCTCATGATGTTTATGGTGAAGTTATTTGTGATGGTATTCACTCTACTACAGACGCCTTAAATACTTACTTTACTGCAAAAGGTAGACACCATGGTATTATGATTACCGATTCACTTTGTGCTAAAGGATGTGGACGTGGTTCTTACATCTTTGGTGGTGAAAATATGGAAATTTTTGAAGATGGTAGTGCTCATCGTGATGATGGTCGCTTAGCTGGTTCTACACTACGTGTTATAGATGGTTTAAGAGTTCTTATCGAAGATGCTCTTGTTCCTATAGAATCTGCGATTAACTCTTGTACAAAAAACCCTGCAGAAATGCTTGGTTTTGGAGATAGAAAAGGGAAATTAAAAGTTGGTTATGATGCCGATTTTGTAGTTATAAATTCTGATTATGAAGTATTAAATACTTTCTCACGAGGTAAAGAAGTGTTTAAAAAAGACTAAATTTAAGAGATTAAGGAGTTTTATTTATGAAATATTTAGTATTCGAAACAAAAAAAGAAGCTTCTAAAGAAGCATACAAAATTTTAAAAAGTTTAATTAATGAAAATTCTACATTAGGTTTAGCTACTGGTTCTACACCTACAGATCTTTATGAAGAAATGATTAAAGACCATAAAGAAGGAAACTTTAGTTATAAAAATATTAAAAGTTATAATTTAGATGAATATGTAGGTATTAGCTATGATCACCCAGAAAGTTACCATAAATTTATGGACGTAAATCTTTTTGATCATATAGATATTGATAAAAGTAATACTCATGTTCCAGATGCTAGTGCTGAAAATTTAGACAAAGCATTAGAAAACTATCAAAATGAGCTAAATAACACTACTATAGACGTCCAAATACTAGGTCTTGGTGGAAATGGTCACATAGGTTTTAACGAGCCAGGAACACCGTTTAACAGCGGCGTACACGTTATTGATTTAAAAGAAGAAACTATTAAAGCTAACTCAAGATTCTTCGATAATGATGTAAATTTAGTTCCTAAACAAGCTGTTACTATGGGAATTAACGATATTATGAAAGCTAAACACATTATTTTATTAGCTTTTGGTAAAGAAAAACAAGCTGCTATTAAAAATCTAATAGACAGTGACATTATAGATGAAAGTATTCCTTGTACTGTATTGAAAAAACACCCAAGTGTTTACGTATTAGTAGATAAAGAAGCTGATTTTAGAAATTAAATATAATAGAATGCTGCAAATTGTAGCATTTTATTTACCATAGTAATGTAAACGTTTTATAAAATTTTAGGGAGGTACATTATGTATAAATTACAATGGGAAAAAATTGGAGTAGTTGCTCCTCAAGAAGGTTATGAAAAAAATATTGGAACTGCTGGATTACTAAAAGGTGTAATAGATAATAAGATTATCTTTGGTGGTGGTGCTAACTTTCCTGGTGGTTTGCCAGTAGATGGTGGTACTAAAGTAACACATAAAGACATCTACTTATATGAAATAAAAGATAATAAACATGTATTACTAGATCAAGTTCAACATGATTATCCACTAGCTTACGGTCCTAGTGCTAACTATAAAGATAAATTATATTATATTGCAAATAAAGATGAATCTTCATCTGATATATTAGAATTAACAATAAAAGATAATAAACTAAATATCAATATTATTGGAACATTACCTCTAACTGTAGAAAATACTATAGCTGAAGTTTATAACAATAAGCTTTACTTTGGTATTGGATCTATAAATGGAAAAAATACAAATGAACTATATTCATATGACTTAGAAACAAAAACATTCGAAGTTGAAACAGAATTTCCTGGGGAATTACGCTCACAAGCTTTAAGTTATGTATACAATGACTCACTAATTGTTTATGGTGGCGGTGCTGCCGTAACTTATAGTGATGGGTATAAATATGACTTTAAAGAAAAAACTTGGACTAAACTAACAGATGTAATAATAGATAGCTATGAATATTCATTATTAGGTGCCGATTGGTGTAAACTAAATGAAGATGAACTATTAGTTATAGGAGGCTTTGATAAAGACGTTTGGAAAGACGCAGTATTCAACCTTAGTACTCTTACAGGTGAAGAACATGCAAAATATCGTGATACTTACTTTAGACGTCCTGTAGAAGACTTTAAATGGAATAAACACGAACTAGTTTATAATCTTAAGAATAATACATGGTCTAAACTAGACGAAATAAACTTTGAAGCACCATGTGGACATGCACTATTATCAACAGATACTCATATATATTCAATTATGGGAGAAATCAAACCAGCCGTGAGAAGTCCACATATACACCAAACAAAAAAATAAATATATAATCCCTCCTAATTAGATACTATCTAGTAAGGAGGGATATCTATACATTATTTATAAAAAAAAAAGACCTTCCAAAAGGAAGGTCACTGTTGCCTGGCAACGTTCTAGTCTCGCAGGGCGTAAACCCAACTACATTCGACGCTAAAGAGCT
>NZ_JNJO01000018.1 GCF_000701685.1 Gemella sanguinis ATCC 700632 | reverse complement strand
AAACCTATATTAAAAGAATCAGAAGAAAATAAGCCATTTATTAATTTGCAGTGGATTTTCAACTGGGTATACAGAGATAGAATAAAGTAAGTTATAACTATAAAATATTGATATAAAAAAGTAGTCAATCCTTTTGTAGAGCCTATTTATAACAAAGTATTAAGCCATCAAGTAATTGGATATCAGGTAAATATAATAAAGCAAAAAACTGGATAAAAAAATGGTTTTAAGAAAGGAAATGAGTAAAATGATAAAAAAAATTATAAAAGTGATATTGGCGTTAGCAATAATTTGGTTTATAGGGGATACAAATTTAAAAGGTAATTCAGTGTATTATGCAAAACATTCATCAAGTAGTAATACTAGGGATTTAGAAATAATGATGTTGGTAGAAAATATACGGGCAAGTGCTGATCGTGAAGGGTTTAGTTATAGACATAGACTTGACAGATATAAAACTATACAAAATACTACAAAAAATGTATATCTATCATATGGATACAGTGTAAATGACGCTAACTATGAATATGCATATATGTATGAGGATGGACTAGATTATTATTTTGATAATTTTTTTAAATTGAAAGGTATATATAATTCTAAAGAAGCTCGTTATTATATAGATATATCAACAGTAGATGAAAATAAAATAAAGGAAGAAATTTATGAGAATTTTAAACCTATATTAAAAGAATTAGAAGATAACGAACCATCTATAAATCTTCAATGGATATTCAACTGGGTGTATAGAGATAGAATAAAATAATTTAACAAAAAAAACTAAAAAAACACAAAAAAAAATTTGACAGTATGTAGAATATTTGGTATATTATAAATATCACGAAAGATGTTTAGGAGAAATATCATGAAAGATATTTATTATATAAATGACTTGGAAAAATTAAAAGCGTTAGCTGATCCTTTAAGAGTTGATATAATAACAACCTTAGGTACAACTAAACAAAACTCACAGCAATTAGCAAAAAAACTTAAGATTAATAGAACAAGAATTCACTATCATCTTAATATATTAGAAGAAATGGGTTTTATAAAAGTAGTTGATACAGATGTGGTAAATGGAATAATACAAAAATATTATTTACCAACTGCGCACGCTTTTGTTCCATCTGCAAATATTTTTAATAAATTGTTTAAAGAAAATACAATAGAATTTTCTCTAAATAAATCTCAAGAACAACAATTTTTATTAGAATTTGAAAAGTTAGTAGAAAAATATTCTAATAAGAATGAAGGGAAAGAAAAAGTTACATATAGCTTATTGAATATATTATAATTCGGTTCGAAAGAGCCGAAAAAATTTAGAATAACAGTAAAATATTTTTAAACGTTTATCATTAGTTTTATGTTTAAAATAAAGTTTAAGAATAGAAAACTACAGGAGGTTTTATATGATAAAAAATAAAGACTTTATAATTCTATTTTTAGGAAGATTAATAACAAATTTTGGCGATAGTATTTATTTAATAGCAACTATGTTATTAGTATTTTCATTAAGTGGCTCAACATTCTATACAGGATTAGCGCTATTTTTGACATCTTCAACAGCGATAGTTCAAATAATTTTATCACCTATTCTTAATAGAATAAACATGAAAAAATTTTTAATAGTAACTCAAATAATACAAGGAGTTTTATTATTATTTATTCCTTATTTACACATAACAGGAAATTTAAAAGTTTATCATGTTTTAATAATAATGCCAATAATAAGTTTTCTAAATCAACTTGTATATCCTGGACAATTAGCACTACTTTCAAAAATTGTTGATAGTAAAGATTTAGTAAAAGCTAATTCTTTATTTGGTATAGCGTATCAAGGGAGTGATGCAATATTTAATTTTCTAGGTGGAATTATAATAACTACATTTGGTTTTATTTGGGCGTATTATATAGATAGTATAACATTTTTTATAAATACAATATTATTTTTATTCTTATCCAAAGTAGTTTCAACACCATGTTCAAATGAAAAATCTAAAAAAGATAGTATCAAAAATTATTTTTCTGAACTAAAAGAAGGGATTATATTTTGGAAAAATTCACCTTTGAAATCATTGTTATTTGGAGTTATATTTATAAATTTAGCAGCAACAGCAATTTACGCAGCATTACCAGAATTTTCTAGAACTAGCACGTACTATGGCATTCTATTGAGTGCTTCTGGTATAGGAGTTTTATTAGGATCAATGTTATCAAATTTAGAAATATTAAAGAGTATAAAATTAGGTTTTTTGTATATAATGTTTATATTAATAATATCACTATGTTGGATGGGGATGATATTTATAAATAATGACAGTTTAATCTCCAAATTAATAGTATTTGCATTGTTTTTTATCGGGTGGGTATTAATAGGTATACTGAATATTTATTCTCAAACAGTAATTCAAATGTCCACACCAAGAGATAAAGTAACAATTGTTTTATCAGCTATGCTAGGTTTGTCAACAGCACTATCTCCACTAGGTGCATTAGGAACAAGTTTTATGAGTAGATACTATGATAATAAGGTTGTAATATTTTCGGCTACATTTTTAATATTGATAATAGGGATTTATTGGTTATTTAATGAGAGTATAAAAAATATCGAAAGTTTGAAAAGGATAGGAGGAGAAAATTATGAATAGTTTAATTTCTTTGAGAAGAGCAACAAAAAATGATTTGAAATTTTTAGAGTTGTTATACAATGATAAAACTATACAAGATATTTCGTTGAATGTAGATTCTGGAAAAATTACAGAAAAGGAAATTAATAATACTCTTGAATATTTTGAAAAAAACAAGTTAGATTTTTTTATAGTGTTAGAAAGAAAGCAACCTATAGGAATAACTTTAATATATGAAATAAATAAAGTAGAAGAATATGTATTGATAGGAATAGCTTTAGTCGAGAAATATAGAGGTAAAAATATAGCTGGAGAGATAATTAATATACTTTCTTATCATGTAAAGGAGAAATATAAAATTATGAATCTAGCTGGAGAAGTGTATTCAAATAATAAAGTATCATTAAAGTTAGTAGAGAAGTTAAAATTTAAAAAAATGATAGAAAAACTGAAATAATAGAATTAAATAATAAAAAAATTTATAGGTATATTTATTATAAAAATATACATAGTATTGGTAATAAGTATAATTTAATAATAAATTAACAAAAAAATTTAAAAAAGAAAAGGAGAAAGAGCTATGTCAAGAAATATCATAATTATAATTAAATAATTTTAATATATTATTTTTTTAAAAAACCGTTCATTTTATGAGCGGTCTTTTTTTATGTCTAAATTAGGTTTCTTACAGATTTTTATCAAAAAATAGTTATATAGATTGTTGCTAAATCAGCATTTGTATATTTTTAATAGCTCATTTAGTGAATGAAATATTAGGATAAAATACGAGCCTAGAAGAAAATTAATTCTTCTAGGCTTTTTATAGTTAAGGAATATGTGTTCTAATTATGTTCGTCGAATCACAATTAAAGTGTGGGGGACTAAAGTTTTATTTTATTATCAAATTTCCCTCTTAGTTCATCACTTATATCATGGCTAATCATTATTATCGTTAATTCTTTATTTCTTAACAGCATTTCTACTATACTTTTTGCTGATTCTTTGTCTAAAGCTGATGTTCCCTCGTCAATTAAAAGTATTTTTTTACAATTGAACAACGCTCTAGCTATAGCCAATCTCTGACGTTGCCCTCCTGAAAGATTTTCCCCACGAACCTCTACTTCTGAATATAAGAAGTCCTTCTGAGTTAAGCCCACTTTTTCTAAATATTTAGCTACTTCACTATCCTCAGCTACTTCTCCCATAGTAATATTATCTTTGATAGTACCTGAAAACACAAAATTTTCTTGTTGAATTATAGTCAGTTTTTCTAGTATTTGTTTGGTAGATAATTTTTTCAAATCAACACTACAATACGCTATACTACCTTCATAATTTCTTAGTTGACCTGTAAGAATTTTAAATAATGTTGATTTTCCTACTCCACTATCTCCGCTTATTAAATATTTATTCCCTTCTTTTATATCAAGGTTCAAATTATTTAAAATTTCTTTGTCACCATAACTGAAACATAAGTTTTTAATTTTATATAATGTTTCTCTTAAAGAATATTCAACAGGTGAGTGAGTATCCTTATTATTTAACATGAATTCATCATGCTTAGAGAAAATAGGTTTTGCCCCTTTAATAAATGCTATTCTATAACCAACTTGGCTCATACCATCAAATACAAGATTAGCAAACATTCCTACAGCTGCAACTGCACCGATTTCTAAATTATCTTTAACAACTAAATACCCTGTAACAAAAACTAATAACACTTGGAAAAAGACATTTAAGCCAAAGTTAAGCATGTAATAATTACTTTCCAATTTACTTTGTTTAACAAATACGTTTTTCAAAATTCTACTTATATTAGCTATTCTTTTAGGAATTATTTGTAATTTATTAAGAGAGAAATATGTATCATAACCTAAAATCGTCTCTTCTAACGAAGCAACATAGTTCTCATTTTCTTTAGTAACTTCTGTTCCCATATTATGAAGTTTTTTATTAAAAATTTTTGGAAGATAAATTAATATTCCTGTCCCTATAATAGTAATTAAAGAAATGATCCAGTGATATTTCAATAGAGCATAAAGTGAAAATACCACTCCAGAAAGACTGTATATTATAGCAAATATATTCCTTAAACCCTTTTCTTGAATCATTTGAATATCGTTGTTAAACCAAGATTGATAAACACCAGATGAGTTATCTTTATACTTTTCAATATCTAATTCTATAAGGTTGCTAGATAGATTATCCTTAACATCTATTCCAATATCTTGAATAAAAATCTCCTCTCTTACCTTTACTACCCTATCAATTACTATAATACCAAACCATGTAACTGATAAAAATAAGATGATTTCAAAGAAACTATTTAGATTTCTGTTAGTAAGCACAGTTATTGCATCTGCATTTAAAAAGTTACTTTTCATAAGAAATAACTGTCTTAACAATATAAGAAAATAAATTAATAAGAACCTATATTTAAATTTTAAAATATATTTTTTCATAAATACCTCCTACTTTTAATTCCACTTAATTTAATAACATGCTATTAAGAGAAATTGTGAGAAATATATAAAATACTAACTTATATTTATACATTTATTATAGTATGAAAAAAAAATAATAACAATATAAACTTATAATTTTCAGAAAACTTACTATAATTATCTTGACACAGAGAATAAAAGTCAGTACAATTAAAATTACAAAAATACTATAGGTATTATTCAAAAAAACAAATCTTAAAAAGTTTATATGAGAACTCGTAATCACAGTGATTAATCACTATCTAAATTCATCTTATAAAAGCTTTTTAGATATCTAAGAAACTTCATGGGGGAATTGACAAATCGATGTCTAGGGAGTCACTATTTTCGAGTCGCTTCTATAGGAATATAATCTATACAAAGGAGAGTAATATGATAAAAAATATTTTAGAAGTCATAACATTAAATAAATTGAAATTGAGCATTATGTTTATTTTAACATTAATAGTTTCTATAGGAACTGTTTATGTTGTGTATGCTCGTGTTGATATCGTTAATACAGTAGTGTATAAAACTGGATCATTGTGGTATAAAGTAGCTATTATTATATGCATTTTAATAGCTGTGGAACTGTTAAGGGCTTGGTTAAAAATCATAGTTGCTCAGTTAATTAGACAGTGGAAAATTTATTTAGGAGATAGAATTAGTGAAAATATAGAGAATATGCCCCAATCTGATTTCAATAAAGTAGACTCAGGGGAGCATATGGCAAAGTATACATATCAATTAGAATTATTATCTGCATATTTATTCTCACCGCTAACTAGTTTGCTAAGCTCTATTGTATTATTTATATCATCGGTAGTTTTCTTGTGGATGATAAATTGGAAGTTTGTTATTTTTGCCATAGTATCATCAGGTGCAATGTTTTTAATAAGTGGAAAATTTGGTAATAAGATTAGAGTAGGTTATACAAACTTATCAATATTAACTGGTAAGTTTTCAGGTGTTTTAAAAGAATATATAAGTGGGTATGAAGATTTAAAGAATATTGGAAGAATAAAACTATTTTCAAAAAATGTTAAGTCTAGTCAGAGCCAAAAAGAAGATCAACAGTATAATATTTCTAAGCTAATGGCGTTTGGTGAACTAACTTTACAAAGTATAGAAAAGCTATTTGAACTGTTAATTTTTATCTTCGCTGTTTATTTAGTTTTGAGAAACGAATTAAGTATTGGAGCAATAGCCTCAGTGTCTACTATATTAGGAATATATCTTACATCTACTGGTCAGCTAGTTGATTTATATATCAAAGTAATTGGAACAAAAGATATATTAGATAGTGTTGTAAAAAAATCAACTGTTAAGGAAATAAAGTATCCTCATGTTAAAGAAAAAATAGAATTTAAAAACTTTAATTACAGTTTTGGTGATAATCATGTTATTAAGAATTTTAACTTCAATATAAATAAAGGTGGTAAATACGCTATAATCGGTAAAAGTGGTTCTGGGAAATCAACTTTAATCAAACTTCTTCTAGGAAAATTACACACTGATACTGATAAAGTGTTAATAGATAGTGTTCCTCTTGAAACACAAGATGATATCAATTTTTCAAATGAAATAGGTTATGTAAGTCAACAAACTTCTATATTTACAGGTTCTATACGATATAATATTACTTTAGATGAAGATTTTTCAGATGAGGAAATATGGAATGTTCTAAAAAAAGTGTGCCTAGATGATAGGGTTAAAAGCTTAGATAATGGTTTAGATCATGAGCTAGAAAATATGGGAGGAATATTATCTGGTGGTGAAAAGCAAAGATTAGTTCTTGCTAGAGTATTAATTAGAGACTATCCAATTTTAATTTTAGATGAAGCAACATCAGCATTAGATGAAAAAACCGCAATACGTATAGAAAATAACATCTTAGCTGATAATCAACTTACCTTAATAATGATTTCTCATCATATACAAGAAGAAATTAAGCAACAATTAACTGAATGTGTTGAGCTAAAAGTTTAAATATATTTTGTAGAATAAGATAAAGAGTTAGAATTCTTGATATATTGATAAAAACTTTGAAGATATATCATCTATTCTAGCTCTTTTTATGTTATTTTTTATTTATATGGAATAATAATTAAAATTTTGATATAATATTTAGGATGTATAGTCAAAGGGGATGACTAAATACTCTTGTATAATTAGATATATAAAAGGATACTTTTTATGTGTAAATTAATAGTTACAGATATAGATGATACACTGGTAAATAGTAATAATGAAATTTCTCAAAAAAATAGAGAGATTATTGAAAAATGTAAAGAACAAGATATAAAAGTCATTTTAGCATCTGGTCGACCAGATTTTGGTATGATGAAAATTGTCGAAGACTTAAAATTAGATAGTTATGATAATTATTTATTATCATTTAATGGAGCTAGAATAGCTAACTTAAAAACTGGAGAAGTTGTTTATGAAAAATTCTTATCTCCAGAGAGAATAAAATTTTTAATAGATGTTGCTTTGGATAATGATTGTGATATTCTTACTTATCAAGGTGGGAAAGTTCTTACAAATCGTGATAATGAATATGCTAGAATAGAAACTGGTTTAGTAGATGCGAAACTTGTAATTTCTGAAAATATGAAAGATGACATTAAAGAAGGTGCAGCTAAAGTTATAATTTTAAAACATCCTGACGAAGCAGCGAAAATCAAAGATAAGTTGGCTAAAGAGTTAGGTGATGAATATGAGGTAGCTATGTCTAAACCATTCTTTATCGAAGTTAATGATAAAGGTATTTCTAAGGGTGCATCTTTAGATTCATTATGTAAAAAATTAGGATTAACTAACGAAAATGTTATGGCTCTTGGAGATGGGCTTAATGATCTTAGTATGATTGAGTTTGCTGGACTAGGTGTTGCTGTTGAAAATGGTAATAGTATTTTAAAAGAAGCGGCAGATTTTATTTCAAAAAGTAATGATGAAGATGGTTTTGCGTATGCAATTGAGAAGTTTGTATTTAATAAATAGAGTAGGGAGCTGATAAGCATCCTTTCTTTAGAAAGAGGATAATAATGAAAGTTACATTAATATGTGTTGGTAAAGTTAAAGAAAAGTTTTATCGAGATGCTATTAAAGAATATGAAAAACGTTTAGGAGCATATATTAAACTAAATACAATTGAAATAAATGATGAGAAAGTAAAAGTAGAAAATGATTCTGAGATAGCACTAGCTATGGGAAAAGAAGGTAACAATATTCTTTCAAAAATTAAAGATACACAGTATGTTATTACGCTAGAAATATTAGGTAAAAGTATTTCTAGTGAGCAATTTGCCGCTAAGATAGATAATTTAATGTTAACTGGTAAAAGTGATGTTGTATTAGTTATTGGTGGAAGTTACGGACTTTCTGATAGTGTTAAGAAAAGAAGTGATTATGCATTATCTTTCAGTAAAATGACTTTTCCTCATCAAATGATGAGAGTAGTACTGTTAGAACAAGTGTATAGAGCTTATCGTATAATAACAGGTGCTAGTTATCATAAATAATAAGAGGAAGGGGGATTTATATGATAGATTATTCAGATTATATAAGTGTATTTTTTATCCGGTACGTACCAATGGTAATTTTTACATTTTTTGTTTTTGATATTTTAGGAGTAAAGAAAATTTATTCAATAATCCCTATTTATAATATTTATAGATTACTTAGCGAATATCAAGGGCGAGTTTGGAAAAGAAACTGGGGTCTTTGTTGGGGAATATTATGTGCAATAATGATTATACAATATTTTGAATCAGAACTAATTGCAGTAGTGTTATTTATGTTTTCTTTAATATTAATGCCTCTTTATTTGTTTACTTTAGTATCACTTTTAATAGTTATATATCTACCATTATTAAGAAATATATATTTTAAGCTAGTTTTGCTACTTAACATTCTATTGCCTATAATAGTATCTATGATAAAAGTATTTGCATATGGATATGTATATAAGGATAATCTGGAAATATTAATAATAGTTTCAAAAGTAATCATTAATTATTTTTATGTATTTGCCGCATTTGATATTTGGTTAAAAGTAAAGAAAGGAAAATATGTGATTAACGAAAAGTTAGATTACTCAAAATTAAGTAGTAGTGATATAAAAGCTGAGTTAGCATCTAGAGGAAGAGTATTAGTTCATCCTCTAGAACAAAGAGAAAAACTTGAATCGAAAACTGAACTAAATGAAGAAAAAGGACAATTAGAAAATTTGAATTAGAAAATTAATGATTAATTCAAGTAAAATCTTTTTAGAGTGTAGTGATAAATATTACACTTTAAAAAGTTTTTTTATTTTAATGTAAGATATTTTGTTAAAACTAAAGAAAAACGTTTGAATAAACATTTTTTTATAAAAGATATGTCATAAATAATAAGTTTTAAATACTTTAAATGTTAGAAAATGTAACGAATATTTATGAAATCAAGTATAATCAAGTATAATTAGGTACAAAGTTACTTGAAAAGAGGTTTCATATTTTATGGATAGATTTTTAGAATTATTAACTAACCTAAATGATTTTATGTGGACATATTTTTTAATAGGGTTAGTTATAGTTACTGGTATATATTTTACATTTAGTACTAAGTTTGTACAATTTACATATATAAAAGAAATGTTTAGGTTAATAATGGAAAAGCCTAAAGTAGGAAAAGATGGAGAACAAAAAGGTGTTTCTGCATTCCAAGCATTTACAATATCAGCAGCATCTCGTGTTGGAACGGGGACTATTGCCGGAGTAGCAATTGCGATTGCTATGGGTGGACCAGGTTCAGTGTTTTGGATGTGGGTTATGGCTTTATTTGGAGGAGCATCATCATTTGCAGAGTCTACATTAGCCCAAGTATATAAGGTGCGTGATAGAAAAGGTGTTTATCGTGGGGGACCAGCTTACTATATGGAAAAAGGTCTAGGTCAAAAATGGATGGGTATTTTATTTGCGATTGTTATTTCGATAACATATGGTATAGCTTTTAACTCAGTTCAAACAAATACGATAGCTCAAGCTTTACAAGTTTATGATATAAATCCAAGAGTAGCAGGTATTGCACTATTAGTATTAACAATTTTTGTAGTATTTGGTGGTGTAACTAAAGTAGTAAAAATTACTCAATGGTTAGTTCCTGTAATGGCAGTTTTATATTTATTTATTGTATTAGTTATTATGGTATTAAATTTTGACAAATTACCTGGGATTTTAGCACAAATAGTAAAATCTGCTTTTGGACTTGAACAAGTTGGTGGCGGAGTAATAGGGATGGGAACATCTATATTATTAGGTATTAAACGTGGTATGTTTACTAATGAAGCTGGACTAGGGTCAACACCTAATGCTGCAGCGACTGCAGATAGTACACATCCAGCAAAACAAGGGTTTATTCAAACTTTAGGGGTATACTTTGATACATGCTTGGTTTGTACAGCAACAGCATTTTTAATTTTACTATATCCTGGCGTAGAGTATGGTGCAGGTAAACTGCAAGGTATCCAATTAACTCAAGCAGCATTAACTTCACAAATAGGTAGTATAGGTACTATTTTCTTGATTGTAGCTATCTTCTTATTTGGATATAGTTCAGTTATTGGTAACTACTACTACGGTGAAACAAATATTCAATACTTACTACCTAAAAAATGGGCGGTTAATATTTATAGAGTTATAGTTTGTATATTTGTTTATGTTGGTAGTGTCATGGACTTAGATATAGTTTGGGGATTTGCTGATGTTACGATGGGATTAATGAGTTTACTAAACTTAATAGCTATTATAGGTTTATCAGGTGTAGTTTATGTAGTACTAAAAGACTATGTGAAACAGCATAAACAAGGAAAAGATCCAGAGTTCTATTTAGATAATTTACCGATAAAAATTAATAATGCTACAGCATGGAAAAATAAAAAAGAAAAATAATATTAGGAAAAGTAGTTTATATATTAAACTACTTTTTTAATATATTGTAGAAAATAATAATTGAATTTTAATTTATTAAAACATTCAAAACACCTTAGATTTAGGTTATTAATTGACGTCTATTATTATAATTAGTATAATAAAATTACTATTAATAATGTAGAGGTGTTTGTTATGTTAAAGAAATTTAATGATAAGTTTAATAGTTTACCAAAAGGAGTTCAATTTGTTTTAGCTATTGGAGCTGCTGCAGCAGGTGCATATATTGGTTATACTTTAGCTTACAATTTAGTAACAAGCTTATTAAAATAAGAGTATTTATACCATATTAACTATAAACAAGGTGGATACTAAGGTTAGTGCTCACCTTTTCTTATTGTGATTTTTTATAAAGTACTTGATTATTGTTAGAATATATGATAATATATTAAACATATTTTGATTATAAAATATATGCGATGAGCCGATAAGTAAGAGTTCTTGCGTACCGTAGGATACAGAAAAGAAATCAGTGGTTGAGAGATTTCTCCTAGGCAAGACTTTGAAGTAGACGGTGAGCATTTAGAGTGAACGTAAGTAGCTTTAAACGTGGTTAGAGCGTTAATCTTATTAAGTGCTAATTAATAATTAGAATAAAGGTGGTACCACGGAAACTTTCGTCCTTGTTAGATAGGATGGAGGTTATTTTTTTTTATCTAAAATTTGATTTATTTTTAAATAGGTAATAAGATAAAGAAAAATCACCAACTAAGTAAATTGAAATAATAAAACTAATATTAATACCTAAGGAGGAAAAGTCATGACTGAAATGTCTACAAAATATAATCCAACTCAAGTAGAACATAATCGCTATAACTGGTGGTTAGAAAAAGAAGTATTTAAAGCAGATAATAAAAGCAAGAAAAATCCATATACAATAGTAATTCCACCACCAAACGTAACAGGTAAATTACATATTGGACATGCTTGGGACACAACATTACAAGATATGTTAACAAGATATAAAAGATTAAAAGGGTTTGATGTACTTTATCTTCCTGGTATGGACCATGCGGGTATTTCTACTCAAGCAAAAGTAGAAGCGAAAATGCGTGAAGAAGGACTTAGCCGTTATGATTTAGGACGTGAGAAATTCTTAGAACGTGCATGGGAATGGAAAGAAGAATATGCAGGATATATTCGTGAACAATGGGCAAAACTAGGATTAGGACTAGATTATACTAGAGAAAGATTTACTCTAGATGAAGGTTTAAATAAAGCTGTAACAAAAATTTTCGTAGATCACTACAAAAATGGGACAATTTATCGTGGTGAAAGAATTATTAACTGGGATCCAGTTCAAAAAACAGCATTATCAAATATAGAAGTAATTCACAAAGATGTTGAAGGTGCATTCTATCACTTAAAATATTTCTTAGCTGATGGTAGCGGTGATTACTTAGAAGTTGCTACTACAAGACCTGAAACATTATTTGGTGATACTGCAGTAGCTGTTCATCCAGATGATGAAAGATATCAAAAATATATTGGAAAAACAGTATTACTTCCGGTAACAAATAAAGAAATTCCTGTTATTGCAGATGAATATGTAGAAAAAGACTTTGGAAGTGGTGTAGTTAAAATCACTCCAGCACATGATCCAAATGACTTTGAAGTAGGGGAACGCCATAATCTAGAACGCATTATTGTTATGGACGAAGGTGCTGTTATGAATGAACATGCTGATAAATATAACGGTATGGATCGTTTTGAATGTCGTAAAGCATTAATAGCTGATCTACAAGAAAGTGGAGTTTGCTTCAAAATTGAAAAACACCTACACTCTGTAGGACACTCTGAACGTAGTGGAGCAGTAGTAGAACCATATCTTTCTAAACAATGGTTTGTTGCTATGAAACCACTAGCGGACAAAGTATTAGAGAATCAAAAAGATGAAGATGGAAAAGTTAATTTCTATCCACCACGTTTTGAACATACATTAAATACATGGATGGAAAATATCCAAGACTGGTGTATTTCTCGTCAGCTTTGGTGGGGACACCGTATTCCAGCTTGGTATCACAAAGAAACTGGAGAAGTTTATGTTGATGTAAATCCTCCAAAAGATATCGAAAATTATGTTCAAGATGAGGACGTTCTTGATACTTGGTACTCTTCAGCTCTATTCCCATTCTCAACATTAGGATGGCCAGATTTAGAAAGTGAAGATTTCAAACGTTACTATCCGAACAGCTGTTTAGTTACTGGATATGACATTATTTTCTTCTGGGTAGCTCGTATGGTATTCCAAGGATTAGAATTTACTGGGGTACGTCCTTTTGAAGATTGTTTAATCCATGGATTAGTTCGTGATGAGCAAGGTCGTAAGATGAGTAAGTCATTAGGTAATGGAGTAGATCCAATGGAAGTAATAGAAGAGTATGGAGCAGACAGCTTACGCTACTTCTTAGCTACTAACTCAACTCCAGGACAAGATTTACGTTATTCAACTGAGAAAATTGAAGCTAGTTGGAACTATATTAACAAAATTTGGAATGCTTCTCGTTTTGTAATTATGAATTTAGAAGGTTTTGAATATAGCGATATAGATTTAAGTGGTGAAAAAACTCTAGCTGATAAATATATCTTAACTAAATTAGCTAAAACTATAGAAGATTTCGAAAGATTATTTGAAAAATATGAGTTTGGTGAAGCAAGCCGTATTCTTTACAACTTCGTATGGGAAGAATTCTGTTCATGGTATATTGAAATTGCTAAAATTTCACTAAATGGTGAAGATGAAGCTGCAAAAAATACAACTAAATCTATTTTAGTTTATGTATTAGATGCTTCTCTAAAAATGTTACATCCATTTATGCCATTCGTAACTGAAGAAATATGGCAACATATTCCACATGAAGGGGATAGTATTGTAACTAGTGAATTTGCCAAAATTGATGCTTCATTAGTATTTGAAAAAGAAACTGAAGATATGCAATTTATCCAAGATGTTATTACAGCAGTACGTAACATCCGTAGTGAGGTAAATGCTCCAATGTCACGTGAAATTCCTATCAAAATCAAATACTCTCAAGATAGCGTAAAAGATGTACTTCTAAGTGGTAGTGCATACCTAGAGAAATTTGCTCGTCCTAGCGAACTTATTATAGAACGTGAAGTTGAAGCTAATGAAACTGATATAAGTAGAATTTTACCAGGAGCGGAAATCTATGTATCATTAAGTGATTTAATAGATGTAGATAAAGAAAAAGAGCGTCTAGGTAAAGAATTAGATAAACTACAACAAGAATTAGATCGTGTTAATAAAAAACTTTCTAATGAGAAGTTTGTAGGTTCAGCACCGGAAGCTGTTGTTGCTAAAGAAAAAGAAAAACAAGCTACATATCAAGAACAATACGATAGTGTAAAAGAGCGTATTGCAGCATTAGATAATCTATAAAAAAATAAAAGACAGTCAAGAAAATAATCTTGGCTGTCTTTTTATGTTGTTATATTAATATAGAGATAACGAAGTAGTAGAGTAAGACTTATAGACAGTAAGGTAGAATAAAAAACTTAATAAACAAATAAAAAGAGTATAATAACTCTATTTTTTTTACCTAATTGTATGTTATAATAAATGAAAAAGTGTAATTAAAGGAGGCTGAAAAAATGAAAGATATGAAAGCAATAATAACAAGAGCAATGTTAGCATTTATAGCATTTATATTGATAATAATAGTATATGCTTTTGTTGGTACAAGTGAAGATAAAGGAAAAATAAGAAAAGATGAAGATAGAATAGTAGAATATATAAAAGAAAAAGTGGAGTTACAAAATAAAGAAGAAATAAGAAAAATTAAGTTTGTAAACCATGAAAAAAATACTTCAACAGGCTCTTGGAAGTATAATGTTATTATAAATGATAAGATTGAATTAAGATTTACCGTCTGGAGGGAAATGGGGGATATATACTTTAGTACCATGAAAGAAGGAGATATTAAATTGATAGAGAATAAAAATAATATAAATGAGTCTAATATAGAGGTAATATATGGAAAATAGTTTAACAGATAAAAATTATTTTACTATATCGGATGATGTTTACGATATAGAAACAGGGAAATTAAATGAAGGAGGCACGACGAAGAATAATAAATTCAAAATCCTAGCCGTAGAAAACAACAAAAATAACGGAATGCAGGCAATGGCTGTAGCCCCAGTAGACAGTAATGGAGAAGTAGATACTAGCAAAATAGTAATATCTTATGCAGGTACAGATTTTAATGATCAACTTGACGTTGCAACAGACATTCAACAAGTTGTATTCGGGGAAAAATATAGATTGACGGCTCTTAAAGAATATAGAAGAGCAACTCAGAGAGAAAGCCAGGTTGCAACTGCGGAAAAATTTGCGGAAAAAATAAAAAATGAATATCCTTATTCAGATATAAGTACAACAGGACACTCTTTGGGAGGTTATTTAGCTAGTTATATTGCAATAATAAATAAGTGGTCTACCACAGTATTTAATGCTCCAGATGCTTAAAATATTTTAAGTGAAGAAGATATTAAATGGGCAAATTTAAATAAAGGTAGATTAGTGAACTATAGGAATAGAAAGGATCCTATAGGTAATTTTGGTCGTAATAAATTAGGAATAGCAATTTATGTAGATAGCGATATGTCTTCATATGGATTACTATCGGGGTTATCAAATATTTTTTCAAAGTATCACACTATATATTCATGGAAAAAATATGATAAAGAAGGTAATTTACTTGATAAAGATGGAAAAATAGCTCGTGAAACAGTATTAAAAGAAGTTGATGTAGAAAATGATGGTAAGGTAGATTTTAGATTAGATTCAAGAAACTTAGTTGAGGAGCCCCTATTTTCAGCAAAATATATAAACAAAGTAAATAGTGGAATAGAGATAATAATTAATTATGAAAGTCTAAAGTATCTATCAAATCAATTAAATAAAACAATAAATGATTTAAACATGGCTCTAGACATATTAAATAGAGCGGAAAAATATAATAATGAATTATCTAGTAAAAAGGAAAATAGAAAAGAGAGTTTAGAACAATATGTTTTAGATCATCTGCAACAAGTAGAAGTAGTGAATGCAATTATAAAAATAGATAAATTATATAATGATATAGATGATAATATAGTAAAATATAGTAGATTAGGAAAATATAATCCTAAGAATTTTTCTAATCAATTTAAAAATTCAGGTAAGGATTTATGGGTTGAGGAAGATGAACATCCATTTAACTATGACTCTGTAGAAGTAAAATTAACTAAGGTAGTTGATTCAAGTAATGAAGTAGTTAGAATTATAAAATCAAATATTTCAGGAGGATTTGTAGGAGCAAAATATATAATGTTGCAATTAAATATTCGTAGTGAAATAGCTAAACATGGAGAAAGTATAATAAATAGTTTTAAAGATAAAATAAGAGATAGCTTTAAAGGTGAAAATAATAGAAGTGGTTTTGATGATGGAATAGTAGATGCTTTAAAAGAAGTAATTAGAGTAGAAAAGGCAAATATTCAAATGCTAATAAATTGTTTTCAATATATGAATTCAGCAGTTCAGATGACTGCTTATAGTTTTAATAGATCTGACACAGATTTAGGTAATAAATTAAAAATAAATGAAGAAGTAGTAGGTAATTATCAAGTACCAAAATTAGCATCTGATTATAATACATTTTTAAATCAAACAAATGTATTTGATGACGTAGCAGTTGTAAAAGCATTTGATAATCAGGTAGATACTAGAACAGAAGAATTATCAGGAGAAATGATTAGTAAACTGGGATATTATTTTAAATCAGTAACATCGTCGATAAAGCCCATATTAAACAGACTTTCAGAAAATGAGAGTTATATAGAGAATGTTGTACAAAAATTTCCTACTCAAATTTATCTTAAAACTATTGGAAGTAAAGATAAAAAATATTATGGATCAGTAGAAAGCAGTATAAGTGAGGCAGCTTTAATAAAAGAAGTAGGAGAAATAAGTAAGGGGATAGAAGAAAAGCATTCTAGGTTACTTTCAGATTTAGAAAATGTTACATCAAACTTACCTAGATTACAGTATTTATTAGAGGGCTCTCTAGAGGAGCTAATATACGGTTATAATAACCTAAACGGTATATTGAATGCACATAACTTAGTAAGTGATATATTAAAGAAGATTAACAAACAAGCAGCGGTGTTTAATAGCTTGCTTAGAGAAAATAAAGGTCAAACAATAGAACAGGCAGGAGTGCGACTAGAAGAAATCTTAAATATAACAAATAACGTTAATACTATGATTGATGATTGCTTTGGGAAATAGTAATTATTAAAAAATATAATTATTTGTTTAATATACGGTGATACAAAGTACTTAGAGATTAAAAAATAAAGCTTATTGATGGAAAATAATGATAGTTAACAACAATGTAAAAAGACAGCCAAGAAAATAAATCTTGGCTGTTTTTTTATGTTTTTTAGTAGAAAGAAAGTAATTAGAATAATTATTACAATATTATAGATATTGTAATCTATTATAGCTTCCCTGTCTTTGACGGGTAGTATAAAATTTTATTATTCCTCTGTTTTGTTCTCTTCTTTATCTTTTTCTTCGACTGTTTTTTCTTTATTAAGAACTTCAGTTTTTAGTTTTTCATTAACAGAGTTAAGTTTTTCAGTAGTTTCATTTTTGAATGCTTCTACTTTTTCTTGTACTTTATCATCTACAACATTCTTTTTAATGTTTGTTACTTGATTTTTTATAGCACTTAAAGATGATTGAACTTGTTCTTTGTAGTTATTAATTACTGGTTTAAGTTCATCACCAGCTGCACGAGCTGCAGTAATATTTTCTTTGAATTCTTTAGAATATGATTTAACATCAGCTGCATGTTCTTTTATTTCTGCAGCATTACTTGATAGTTCTTTACCATAATCCACTGCATTTTCATAAGTGTTTTCTAGGCTGTTTTTAGTACGTTTAACAACATTTTTAAAGTCGTTATACATATAATTTACAGCTTCTTCTACACCATTTTTCTTAGTATATCTAATCATACAACGAGTATAACCGTAATAATCTTTTGCTTTCTTCTTAATAAAGCTAGCGTGTTCGTCAACTTTATTAGGATTTTTTGTATAGAAATTAGCTACGGCTACACCACTACCAATTACAAGGAGTTTAGATAATTTTGACATATTTGTTCACCTCATTACGTTTTTTTATATTATATCATATATCCCTATTAATTTGAATAAAATAAAAATTTTGTAAAATATTTGTTACATAATTATTATTAAAAAGTCAATAAACTTATTAAAGAAATCGATTTATTTAAACTTTTAAAAAATAAAAAATATTTTTTAAAAGTATAGTATTTCCAAAAAATGATAATAAATTCAGGTTAGGTATACATAATTATTACACATTAATTAAAATAATTGTTGAATTGATGTGTAATATAATGTATAATTATACATGTAAAACGAAAAAAGGAGGACCAATGAAACTTACTGATAGACATAAAGCTATAATTGAAATAGTAAAAAATTTCGAACCAATCACAAGTGATGAGATTGCAGAGAAGCTCTCTTTAGGGAAATCTACATTAAGAAATGATTTGGCTGTTTTGGGAATGCTAGAAGTACTAGAAGCTAAACCAAATGTGGGATACTATTACAATTATGACTTTTCACCGGGAGAAAAAAAGGAAGAAATAAAAAGTAAATTAGTAAAAGAAGTAATGGGGATTGCAATTACTGCAAAAAGTACAGCAAACTATGCAGATGTATTATCTAAGTTATTTATATATGATGTAGGCACGATTTTCATTGTTAATGAAGAAGGCCACTTAGTAGGAGTTACTTCAAGAAAAGATATGTTAAAATTATCAAGAAATGCAGATGCGGATACTTTACCTATAGCGCTTGCTATGACAAGAGTTCCCAATGTGATTTATATTCATGAAGATGACCTAGTAAGTGATGCACTTAGAAAAATTATTTTACATGAAATTGACTGTTTACCAGTTGTAAGGGAAGAGGCTGGTGGAAGAGTGATTGTAGGAAAAATTTCTAAAACTACATTAATCAAATTATTATTAGAGATACTGGAGGGATAGGATGTTAACTGTACATATAATATCCGATTCGATAGGAAATACTGCAAAAGATGTTGTAAATGCAGCTTTAGTACAGTTTTCTTATTCGGATGCGAGATATAAGATTTTAAAAAATTCTAATGTTAGCACAAAAGAGAGAATTGAATCTATAGTGGAGAATATAGAAAAAGATGATGTAATTGTACAAACATTAGTAGATAGGGAGTTAGCTGAGTACACTAAGAGAATTGCTGAAGAAAAAGGGGTAAAAGTAATTGATTTACTTAGTGGAATGTTAAATGTTTTTGAAGAGAAATTAGAAGTTAAACCAGAAAATAACCCTGGATTAATAAGAAAAATGGGAGCTGAATACTTCAAACGTGTTGATGCTATAGAATTTGCTGTTAAATATGATGATGGGAAAGATATTAACGGCTTAAAAGAAGCTGATGTAGTAATTCTAGGAGTATCAAGAACATCAAAGACACCACTAAGTTTATACTTAGCTAATAGAAATATTAAGGTAATGAATGTACCAATTGTACAAGATTTAATTTTACCTGAACAACTATATGAAGTAAAAAGAAAAATTATTGGTTTAACAAACTCTGTTGAACAACTAAACAAATTAAGGGAGCAAAGACTTAGAACACTTGGTGTTGATCAAGGGACAGATTATACTGACGAACTTCAAATTTTTGAGGAGTTAGAGTATGCTTTGGAGATTATGGAAAAAATTGGTTGCCCTGTAATAGATGTACAGAATAAGGCAATAGAAGAAACTGCTGAAATTATTATTAATATAATGAGGGAACGCGGTTTAGAGGTTTAAACAAATTATATATTATAAAAAGACGAAAAAAATTAAATATTAATGGGGGAAGAAAAATGTCAAAAAAATATGTTTATAATTTTAGTGAAGGTAATAAAGATATGAGATCTTTATTAGGAGGAAAGGGAGCAAACCTAGCAGAAATGCAAAGTTTAGGTATTAATGTTCCTCCTGGTTTTACCATTACAACTGAAAGCTGTAACAGTTACTATGAAAATGGTGAAAGAATTAAACCTGAAATTTTAAAACAGATAAATGAACAATTAGAAATACTTGAAAAAACAATGGGTAAAAAACTTGGTAGTTTAGAAAATCCACTTTTAGTATCAGTACGTAGTGGTGCTGTTTATTCAATGCCAGGTATGATGGATACTGTTTTAAACTTAGGATTGAATGATGAAACTACTATAGTATTAGCTAAGAAAAATAACAACTATCGTTTTGCTTATGATAGCTATCGTCGTTTTATTCAAATGTTTTCTGATGTTGTAATGAATGTTGAAAAATATAAATTTGAAGAAGTTCTAACTAGAGTAAAAGAAGCTAATGGATATGCTCAAGACAGCGATATGAATGAAAAAGATTTATTCAAAGTTGTTGAAGAATTTAAAGCTATCTATAGAAAAGAAGTTGGTCGTGAATTCCCAATGAGCGTAAAAGAACAACTTATGTTAGCTGTAGAAGCTGTATTCAAATCATGGAATAATAACCGTGCAAAAGTATATAGAAGACTACACAATATTAGTGACAAATTAGGTACAGCAGTAAACATTCAAGCAATGGTATTCGGGAATATGGGAGATAACTGTGGTACAGGTGTTTCATTCAGTAGAAACCCTGTAACTGGTGAAGATAAGTTATTCGGAGAGTACTTAATTAATGCACAAGGTGAAGATGTAGTAGCAGGTATAAGAACACCAAAAAATATAAGTGTATTAGAAGAAGATATGCCGCACTTATATAAAGAGTTTGTGGAAATTTCTAAAAAATTAGAACATCACTATAAAGATATGCAAGATATTGAGTTTACTATAGAAGATGGAAAATTATATATACTTCAAACTCGTAATGCTAAGAGAACACCGAATGCAGTAGTAGAAGTAGCTGTTTCATTAGTAGAAGAGGGGATAATTACTAAAGAAGAAGCTATTTTAAGAATTGGTACTGAAGAAATTAATAAACTTTTACATGCTACATTTGAAGAAAAATCGTTAAAAGAAGCAAAACAATTAACACAAGGGTTAGCAGCTTCTCCTGGTGCTGCAGTAGGTAAAATTTACTTTACTGCACAAGAGGCTGTAGAAGCGGCTAAGTCACATCCAGTAGTGTTAGTTAGGGAAGAAACATCTCCAGAAGATATTGAAGGAATGGTAAGTTCTCAAGGTATTGTTACATTACGTGGTGGTATGACTTCTCACGCAGCAGTAGTAGCTCGTGGTATGGGTAAATGTTGTGTATGTGGTTGTCAAAACATGATAATTGATTACAAAGAAAAAACATTGAAAGTATCTGACGTAGTACTTAGAGAAGGTGATACTATTTCTGTAGATGGAAGTAGTGGTAAAGTATACTTAGGCGAAGTTAATAAAGTAGACGCACAGTTCAGTGATAGATTCAAGAAATTATTATCTTGGGCAGATGAAATTAGAGAAATGAAAGTATTTGCGAATGCTGATAATGAAATTGATGCTAAAGTAGCATTTGATTTCGGAGCAGAGGGAATAGGATTATGTAGAACAGAGCATATGTTCTTCGAAGAAGATAGAATTAGTCTTGTAAGAAAAATGATTTTAGCTGCGGATACAAAAGAAAGGGTTAAATTCTTAGAAAGATTACAGCCTATTCAAAGTGATGATTTCTACAAAATCTTCAAAGCAGCAGAAGGAAAATCTGTTAATATAAGATTATTAGATCCGCCTCTACATGAATTCCTACCAAGAGATGATAAAACTATAGCTATTATTGCCGAAGAAGTCGGAGTAACTGTAGAGCAGTTAAAAGCTAAAATTACAAGTATTGCAGAATTCAACCCAATGATGGGACACCGTGGTTGTCGCTTAGGTGTTACATATCCTGAAATCTACTTAATGCAAGCTAAAGCTATTAGCTCAGCTGCAATAAGAGCTAGAAAAGAAGGAATAGTAGTAAATGTTGAAATCATGATTCCTCTTGTTGGACTTGAAAATGAGTTATCAGTACTAAGAGAACAAATTGTTGACTTAGTAGAAAGAGAAATCCACCTATATAATGCTGAATTCAACTACAAAGTAGGAACAATGATAGAGATTCCTAGAGCTTGTATAATAGCTGATAGAATAGCTAAACATGCTGACTTCTTCAGCTTTGGTACAAATGACTTAACTCAATTAACTTTCGGATATTCACGTGATGATGCAGAAAAATTTATTGATATTTATAAAAAGAAAAATATCTTAGAATCTGATCCATTCGTACATTTAGATGAAAGTGGAGTATTAGAGTTAATGCATATCGCAGTTGATAAAGCAAGAGCAGTAAAACCTGGAATTAAACTAGGAATTTGTGGTGAACACGGTGGAGATGAAAAATCTATCCTATTATGTTCTAAGTTAGGCTTAGGATATGTATCATGTTCTCCGTACCGAGTAATAATTGCTCGAATTGCTGCAGCTAAAGCAGCTATTGGAGAAGTTGAAGGAGCTTCAACAAAATAACTTATAAATAAAAGGACCTCAAGGCTATATTAACCGTGAGGTCTACTTTTTTATTTTACTGTATATTTTCCAGTTTTATAATCGATTGTAACACCTTTTTGGTAGTTGTAGATAAATACATTGTATTTAACACTTGCTCCATTATCTTCAACAGACATAGCTTCCATAATAACTCCTTGAGCTACAAGGTCTTTATCTTTAAATACTGGTGTTACTCTGTAACGAACATGTTTATTTGTCTTTTTCACATAATCGGCAACTTGATTTTCAAAAGGAATCATATTTAGATTCATAAATCTTGTACCAGTCATAAGATTTTTCTCATTATCATTTTCACCTGCTAGTTGGAAGGCTATTAAGTGCGAACGATCATATACGTGAGTTCCTTTATTGCTTTGCCATCCGCTAGGGCGAACATGAAAGATTTCAGAACGTTTTTCATTAGGCATAAGATCTGTACCTATAATAGCATTTGCTTGACCTACACGTTTTAAACTATCTAAATCACTATAGCTTTCGTAAGATTTTGTAGATAAATCATCTTTAGTAAAATATGGTGTGTTATTATTTAATACTTTATATTGATTGCTATCAGATGCTTCACTCTCGCTTGGTGCAGATAATGAGTTTAGTACATCTTGTGGAATAGATGAAACATTAGAAAATGTTGTTTTACTTGATGATTTATTAGTGGTGTAATATGTAATTGCAAAAGCAGCTACAATAACTAATATAATAGAAACAATTGTAAATAGTGAAATTTGTTGTTTTTTTCTTTTAGCCATAAAGCCTCCTTATAAAATTTTTACAGATAAGAGAGCGACTTACAAATAATTTTAACAATATTGTCTAGTCGCTCTAATTAGTAATTTAGAAGAAATATACTTCTAAAAAATGTTTATTAAATTTTTTATTTCTTAAAATAATTGATACCCATAGCATCTTTTACTTCATCTAGGGTAGAAGCAGCTACGCTTTCTGCTTTTTCACTTCCCGCTTTAAGCATATTATAAACTTCTGCTTTATCTTTCGCAAATTCTTCACGACGTTCTCTAATTGGACGAAGGAACTCTTGCATAACTTCGTTAAGACGTTTTTTTAACTTAACATCTCCAAGACCACCGCGAGAATAATGTTCTTTTAATTCAGCTACTTCATCAGTACGTGGATCGAAAATATCAAGGTATTTAAATACTACATTTCCTTCTACTTGTCCTGGATCTTCTACACGAATATGGTTAGGGTCAGTGTACATTTTCATTACTTTATCTTTGATATCTTTTTCACTATCCCCTAAGTATATACCATTATTAAGACTCTTACTCATTTTTCCTTTTCCATCTATACCAACTAGACGAGCATGATCTTTAGGAGGAAGAATGATTTCTGGTAAGACAAGAACATCTTTATTATAAATTCTATTAAAGTCACGTACTATTTCACGTGTTTGTTCAAGCATTGGTTTTTGGTCTTCACCAACAGGTACATGTGTAGCTTTAAAAGCTGTAATGTCTGCTGCTTGACTTACAGGATAAGTGAAAAATCCTGCAGGGATACTTTCTCCAAATTTTTTATCATTGATTTCTTGTTTTACCGTAGGATTACGGTGTAGTCTAGAAACTGTTACTAAGTTTAGATAATACATATTTAATTCAGCTAATTGTGGTATTTGTGATTGAATAAATATTGTAGTTCTTGATGGATCAAGCCCAACTGCAAGATAATCAAGTGCTACTTCTGTAATATTTTCTATAACTTTACCAGGGTTATCAGCATTATCAGTAAGTGCTTGTTGATCGGCAATCATAACAAATATTTCTGTATCTTCTTCATTTTGTAGAGCTACACGATTTTTTAAAGAACCAACATAGTGTCCTAAATGTAGTTTTCCCGTAGGTCTATCTCCAGTTAAAATAATTTTTGACATAAGTGAGTAAACTCCTTCAATGTAAAATTTTGTTTTTCTCTTAATTATAACATATATTTAGAAAAGTTTGTTTGAATAGGTTTAAAAATTTTATTTTCTATGTTTTTTTGTTTAGAAAAATTGAATTTTGTATTATAATATATATATTAAGAAATAAGTTTATTAATTAAGGAGATTAATATGATATATATTGAATCAAAAAGTAATGACCCACGCTATAATACTGCATTGGAGTTATATGCTTTTAATGAATTAGCAAAAAAAGACGATGTTTTTATGTTATGGATTAACGAACCATGTATTGTTGTTGGTAAAAACCAAAATACAAGAGAAGAAGTTAACCAAAAATTCTGTGATGATAACGGAATAAAAATTGTTCGCCGTGTAAGTGGAGGAGGAGCAGTTTATCATGATTTAAACAACTTAAACTATACTATCATTTCAAATGGTAGAAGCGGAGAAGAATTCGACTTTAAATCATTCTCTCAACCAGTAATTGATGCATTGGCTTCTCTAGGTGTTAAAGCAGAATTCACAGGTCGTAATGACTTAGAAATTGATGGAAGAAAATTCTGTGGTAATGCACAGTATGTTCGTTCTGGAAGAATTATGCACCACGGTTGTTTAATGTTTGATGTTGATACAACAGTTCTTGCAGATGCGTTAAAAGTATCTAAAGACAAAATTGAGTCAAAAGGTATTAAATCAGTTCGTTCACGTGTAACTAATATTAAAGAACATTTACCAAACCAAGATATGACAGTTCTTGACTTCGTAGCAGCACTTAAAAAATATATGAGTGAAAAATATGAAATGACTGATTTTGTAGCTACAAAAGAAGATGAAGAAGCCATTTTAGCAATCCAAGAAGAAAGAAATAATTCTTGGGATTGGGTATATGGTAAAAACCCAGACTTTAATATTAAACGTAATAGAAGACTTAAAACAGGTAAAATTGAAGCTAATATCTTGGTGGAACATGGTGTAATTTCTAACATTAAATTCTATGGAGACTTCTTTGGTGTTATGGATGTAGAAGATATAGCTAAGAAATTAGTTGGAGTAAAATATCAAAAAGAAGACATTAAGAAAGTATTAGAACAAGTTGATATTAACTCATACTTCTTAGGAGCTACTTTAGATGAGGTAGTAGATATACTTGTAGATTAATATTAATTAAGGAAGATAAAATTATGATTATAACAACAATACAAGATGTACCAGGAATGGAAACTGTAGAATATAGAGGCCTTGCTACTGGAGAAGTAGTAGCAGGAATTAATGTTGTAAAAGATATTGGAGCAGGTATTCGAAACCTTTTTGGTGGAAGAATCAAAGGGTACGAAGATGAAATTATTCAAGCAAGAGCTGAAGCTTTAAAACAGTTAGAAGCTCGTGCAGAGGAGATGGGCGCTAATGCTGTTATCGGAGTTAGAATTGATTTTGATGCCCTTGGAAGCGATGGTGACAATATGTTTTTAGTTACAGCTACAGGAACAGCGGTAGTAGTAAAACAAAAATACAATTAATAATATAATATAGAGGAAATAATTAAATGAAAAATATATTTAATTTTAAAAAGATTTTTTCTGTCTTACTTTTAACTATAGCATTAGTAACTTCTGTGGTATTTGTATCTGGTTGTAGTAGTAAAACAAGTACTACTCAAAATTCTACTGAAGTTACATATAAAGTAAGTCAAGAAGAAAAAGATTATTTATCAAAACGTTTTTCAGATTTATCAAAAACGAATAAGGAAGTAGTTGGGTATATTTATGCTCCGGGTACTGATTTAGATGAACCAGTTGTTCAAACTAATGATAATGAAACATATCTAAATAAGACTTTTGAAGGTGGAAATGTTCCATTTTTAGGTACTGTATTTATGGACATGGACAATAAAAAAGATTTTAAAGATAGATTAACATGGCTATTTGGACATGCACGTGGAAGCAAATTAAATGATCATCGTATGTTTAATGATGTAAACTACTATGATAAGCAAGAGTATTTGGATAGCCATAAATATGTTGTTATTGAAACTCCTGAGAGAAAATATTACTATGAAGCGGCATTTTTAACTATTGTACCTGAAACAACCTCATTTTATCGTATAGATTTTGAAAATGATGAAGATTTCTTAAAACAATTAACAGATGTTAAAAAAGATGCTAAAACTAAAAATAATAATGTTGAACTAAGAGGAGATGACAAGTACGTAGTATTATCAACTTGTCGCGAGGAAGATGAAACAATAAGAGCTAATCTATATCTACGTCAAATTCCAGACAAAGAAATGGATGACTTTTTAGCAAAACATAAAGATGAATTAAAATATGTAGCAAAAAGATAATAAAAAATCTTATGACCTTTTGTGTCATAAGATTTTTTTATTATACAGTTATATTATTTTTTGGCATAGTTCTAAATTCTCTAGTTAAGAAGAATAATGAAACTGAGAATGCACAAATATCGGTAATAGGTGTAGCATAAATGATTCCATTTAATCCAAACATATGAGATAAAACAAGTAGCATTGGTAATAGAATTACTATTTGTTTTGCTAAGGCTATTGTAACACCGATTTTTGGTTTTCCAATTGCAGCAAAGAATGTTGAACTTGAGATTTGAATACCGTTAATAAAGGTAAATAGTAAGAAAAATCTCATATATTTAACTGCAAATTCAAAGTATAGATCATTACCATTACCAAATACAGAAACTATTTGTTTAGGGAATGCTTCGAATATTATAAAGAACACTACAGATATAATTATTGCATATTTCATCATATAACGCATAGTTTCACGCACACGTTCATATTTTTTAGCACCGTAGTTAAAACCAAAAATAGGTTGAGCTCCTTGTACAAGTCCTATTATTATAGAAATAAATATTATATTAATTTTAGCAACAATTCCAGCTACAGCTATAGGAATATCATTTCCATATACACTTTCAGACCCGTATATGTTCAGTAAATTATTTGTTACTACTTGAATAATCATATTTGAACCTTGGAATACAAATGATGTCATTCCAAGAGATATTGCTATTTTTAAAAGTGAAAATTTGGGTATAAAATCTTCCTTTTTAAATTTAACACTTTTGAATTTAGGGAAGTAGAATAGTAGAATAACAGCAGATAAAAATTGACTTATTACTGTTGCCCATGCTGAACCTGCGATTCCCCATTTAAAACCAAAAATAAATATTGGATTTAAAATCATATTTAAGACTGCTCCAAAAACTATTCCGAACATCGAATATTTTGGACTATTGTCAGAACGAACAATAGGGTTGGTACTAATCGAAATTAATAAGAATGGAATACCTAATGAAGTTATCCCTGCAAAAGTTTTTGCATATTCTAATATTTCATCAGTTGATCCAAATGCATACATAAGTGGTTCTAAAAATATTTGAACCAGTATTGTTAAAATTATTCCAATTAGAAATAGAGAACTAACAGATGTTCCAACAACAGATTTAGCTTTCTCAGGATTACCTCGTCCTAATTCTAAATTGAAATTTGCTGCAGCTCCTATACCAATTGTAAGACCAATAGCAAGACATATAGTAGTAATAGGGAAAGCGATATTTGTTGCAGCGTTACCTAAATATCCGACCCCTTGACCTATAAATATTTGGTCAACAATGCTATAAAGTGCATTAATTATATTAGCTGTAATAGCAGGCCATGCTAGTGATATAAGCAATTTTTTTACGGATTTTGTTCCAAGTGGATTTTGTACCGTTGATTCATTCATAAAATTCTCCTCCAAAGTTAATTAAGCGATCTTGTTTAAAAGTGAATAGAATATAGATATTTCATCTTTTGATAGATTTCTTAATGCTTCTTGTTCACCTTCTTTTATTAAATCTTTATGTGTAGAAACTACAGAATGTCCCAAGTCAGTTAAGTGTATAGTAAAAGAACGTCTATCTGTTATTCCACGTTTTCTTATTACAAAACCTTTTTCTTCTAATACATCTATGTTTCTACTAACTATATTGCGATCTTTTCTATGTGTTTCAGCGAGTTGCGCTTGTGTTAAACCTTCATTTTCTGAAATATATAATAATGTAATGAAATGACCATGAGTTATACCAAGCTTCTCTAGTGGTGCTTTTGTATAATTTCTCATTGTTTCAAGGATTGTTATAAGTTTATGACCTAATGAATCTTTTAACATATATTTTTTTTCTCCTTAATTAATATACCTTATATATTGTATACTTAGTATACTATTATGTCAATAAAAAAAGAGTAAATTTTTATGAAATAAACTCTTTTAAATTATTAATAATTAGTGTTCTTTTCCACCAGTAATTTTTATATCATTCTTTTTATAGTATTCAGCAGATGTAACAATAATATGTTTTAATGCTGAGACAATAATTTCCAAATCCATAAAAGGAGTATTTGGTTTATCTTTAATTTGCTCTTTAATAAAAGGTATATGAATAAAGCCTGTTTCTATATCAGTGTATTTAGTATTAGATAAATATAAACTTTCATACATAATATGATTACAAACAAATGTACCTGCTGTATTGGAAATTGCTGCAGGAATATTATTATTAATTAGTGTTTCAACTATTGCTTTTATAGGAAGAGATGAAAAATATGCATTTTCTCCATCTTGACGTATTTTTTCATCAATAGGAGAGTTATTATCATTATCTGGGATTCTTGCATCATCAATATTAATAGCTACACGCTCAATAGTAATTTTATCTCTACCGCCAGCTTGACCAACACAAATAACGATATTTGGGGAAAACTCTGCTATATACTTTTCCAAAACCTTAGAGCTTTTCTTGAAAATAGTAGGTATTGTGACTTTTTTTATGATTATATCACCTATACTGTCTGGTAGGGAATTTACTGCAAGATTTGAAGGATTGATGGTTTCATTTCCAAAACTATCAAAACCCGTTATTAAAACTTTCATACTAATAAACCTCTTTTCATAAAACTAATAAATAATATATTTATTATATGCTATTTTTAAAATAATTTAAATATAAATTAAACTTTTTTATAAATTACTTTACTTTAAATTGTAAATGAATTTTAAAAATGTTATTATAAATGATAGAGGTGAGGGAAGTGTCAAGAGAAGAAAAATTAAGGACAATTATTAGTACAATTGATAAATCGGAATACAGTAATAATAAGGAAAACAATTTACAGCATAATTGCAAGATGAAAACTTTTAAAGATCCTCAAGAAACATGGCTTTCAAGTACTTTTTCTAAAATGAAATATGCAGATTATAAGCCATTTCAATTTGTAGATGGAGAAGGGGTAAGGTGCTCAATATATCTAAGTGGATGTTTGTTTGCCTGCAAAGAGTGTTTTAATGAAAGTATTCAAAATTTTAATGCTGGAAAACCTTATACAATGGAATTAGAAGATAAGATTATAGAAGATTTAGGAAATTCTTATGTACAGGGATTAACTCTTCTAGGAGGAGAACCCTTTTTAAATACACAAGTTGCTATACAATTGGCAGAGCGTGTTAGAAGAGAGTTTGGTAATGAAAAAGATATTTGGGTTTATAGTGGATATACGTATGAACAACTACTAAGAAGCAGTGAAGATAAAAAGAAGTTATTAAGTCTTTGTGATGTATTAGTAGATGGCCCATTTATGATATTTTTGAAAGATTTAAGTTTGAAATTTAGAGGGAGTAGTAACCAACGTATAATAGATATAAAAAAATCAACAATAGACAATGTAGTTTTATATCTTGACTAAAAAATACTTTTTTGATAGAATTTTTTAGTATGCATAATTAGGGATAATGGGTATCCCTAATTTTTCGTTTTTATTGAATAAATGAAAGGAGTCTTTGTTTTGAAACAAATTTTTGAAATTTTCAAAAGTGATATAAAGGAAATTTTTCGTAAAGTAAACACATGGATAATAATAGTAGGATTAATATTTTTACCATCTATGTATGCATGGCCAAATATTCTGTCATCTTGGGATCCATATAGTCATACAAATAATATAAAAGTGGCTGTTATTTCTGAAGATGAAGGTGCAACTGTAGAAGGGAAAAGTGTTAATTTAGGAGAAAGCTTAATAACTAATTTAAAAGGTAATAAAAATTTAGATTGGCAATTTGTTTCTTCAAGACAACAGGCGGAAGATGGAGTTAAAATTGGAGATTATTATGCGAGTATCGTAATTCCTAAAAGTTTTAGTTCGGACATCACTTCTATTACACGTGGAGAACTTAAAAAGGCTACAATAGAATATACAGTTAATGAAAAAATAAATGCTATTAGTCCAAAAATTACTAATAGTGGTGCTTCAGCCTTAGCTAATACGATTGGGAAGAACTTTGTAGAAGTTGCAAATGGTGTTATTTTTGAAAAATTACATGAAGCGGGAGTTAAATTCGAGGAAAACCTTCCGGCTATTGAGCAAGTTAAAGAAAAAATTAATCATTTAAATGATAACTTTACAAATTATGAAAATTCATTAAATGAGCTAATTGGTAAAGTAGATCGAGGTTATAATGTTTTAAATACTATACAGGGAACTTTACCAGAAATAGATAGAGCAGCCACTAATAGTATAATGCTTGCTAATAAAACAAATGTCACTATTAAAAATGTTGAGAATTTCAATGAAATAATGCTTAAAAATATTAATACTCAATTAGATAAAGTAATAGAAATATCAGGAGAAGTTGTTAAAGTAGCGGAGCTAATACAAAAGAAACCAACTAATCCTGAAGAGGCAAAAGCTCGAATGAAATCATTAGATAGTAGGCTTGAGGCTGCAGAAAAAAGGTTAGATATAGCAAAAGATATTTTTGAATATCTTAATTCGTTATCAGATCAAAATCTTTTCCAGAAGCAGTTGACGAAGATAAATACTATGGAAAGTGATATAACTAAATTACGTACATTAAATAAAAAAATATACAGTAATATCGATAATTATGATGCAATTTCTACTAAAGTAAAAGCTGATTTCTTAACAGCAGCAAAAAGAGTTAATAATAACTCAATTGATTTCAAGAAAAAACTTAATACAGGAGTAGCACCACTTATTAAACGAGTACTTACTAATGCAGATTCAAAAATAAGAAATGTAAGTAGTGTTATATCTCGAGCTCAAGCTCAAATACCAACAATAAATGCAAAAATTAGTGAAGCAGAAGTCAAGATTAAAATTGCTCAAGGGAAATTACTAAAACTGCAAGGTGAAATGCCAGAAATTAAAGAAAAGGTACAGAAACTAACCGGTATTGTAAATAAGGCTGATGGTGAAATTGATACTAATGCACTATTTAATTTATTGAAAGTTGACTATAAACAACAAGCAGAGTTTTTTGCAAATCCAGTACAGCTTAAAGAAAATCAGTTATACCATATTAAAAACTATGGTTCAGCTATGACTCCGTTTTATACGGTACTATCTATTTGGGTAGGTGCATTATTAATGTCTTCTTTACTTACAACTAAAGTAGAGGATGAAGAAAATAGATATAAGCCATATCAAAAATATTTTGGGCGTGGTTTATTGTTTATGATAATTTCATTATTACAAACATTAATAATAACTCTGGGGGATATGTATTTACTAGGAACTCAGGCGAATTCACCATATAGATTTGTGATATATGCACTGCTGATTTCGTTATTATTCTCAGCGATTATATATACAACAGTATGCTTATTAGGAAATGTAGGTAAAGCAGTATGTATTATTTTATTAGTACTTCAAATTGGTAGTTCAGGAGGAACATTCCCGATACAGATGACATCTAGTTTCTTCCAGGCCCTATATCCTAAAGTTCCATTTACATATTCGATAAGCTTACTTAGAGAGGCTGTAGGTGGGGTTTATATACCTGCAGTTAATCGTGATATGAAGATATTATTAACATATCTAGTTATTACTTTAGTAGGTGGAGCTATCTTAGTTAGCTTAAAAGCACGTTCTGCTAAATTAAGTAGAGAAAGAGAAAGATCTAAACTATTTTTATAATATTAATAATAAAATAAATAGGGAAATATAAAATTAATAGAACTATCTTAAAAGAGTAAATTAAACTTATTCTTTTAAGATAGTTTTTTTGTTGATAAATGAAATTTAAAAAGATTTATGTTATAATTATTAGAATATAAACCTTAAAACATTAGAGGAAAAATTATGGCAAAAACATTAGATAGAACCAAAGACATATTTTTAGATACTATGCTTTTGGGGAATGAAATTTTAATAAAAAAAATTAAAACAACAAGTAAAACTAAAATTACAGTCGTATTAGCGGCATTTAGAAACCTTAATCACTTAAGTAAAATACTTAAGGATTTATTTAGACAGACTTTTATGGATTTTGAAGTTATTATTGTTGATGATTCTTCAACATTTGAAATTGAAGAATTTGTTGCAATTAATGATAATAGAAAGATTAATTATATTAAAAAGCAATTGGGGTCTAACTCATCAGCAAAGAACTGTGCATTAGAATTTGCTAAGGGTGACTATATTGTATTTGTTGAAGAAAATGTAAGATTAAGAAGTAATTATCTAGAAAGTTTATATTCGTTTGCTGAAGAAAAAAATCTAGATATATCAATACTTACTCGTGAGGGGTATACTTGCTTTTTACAAGAGAAAGTAGTCACTGGGATAGAGTACTTAGAAGAAGAAATAACACGATTTAAAAGTGATTTAGATTACAATCTAACGTCATGTTTATTTAAGAAAAAATTCTTAGATGTATATAATTTAAAATTCCAAGAAGACATGCTTTCTTTAGAAAATTTATATTTTAAATTAAAAGCTTTTGATCAAGCTACAAAAGTGTGTCAAAGAGCAAGAATGGGATATAAAGAGCTTAGTGATGATAAAACTGTGCGAAACCAAGCAATGATAGATGCATCAGTTCGTCGAATAATGACTGCAACTGAAAAAATAGAAGAGTTTAAAGTTGGCAAAAAATATGAAACTTCACTAAATCTATTATGTGGTTATTTACTTTTCGATGTGCTAAGAATAAGTAATAATATAGAAGATGAAACAGAATTAATAGAATTAATTAAATCTAAAAAAGATTACTTTGCTAGTGATACTTTTATGAATAGAGCAATGATAGCTATGTCACCAATTTTATTTGCTAATAACTTGAATAGAAAGGATAGACAGTAGTTATGAGGAGAATATTACATAATGTATTTTCATATGCTTTTATTTCATTATTTGCAGTTGCATTAATATGGGCATATGTAGCACCTTTTGTTTATGAGCGTATATTAAATCCATTGGCACTTTTACTTGGTGTGCCAGTGGTATTTATCCTGTTTATTTATGCAGTAAAGAAGATTTTAGCAACTGAAGAACAAGGTTTAAAGAAATATAATCGTATAATTGTTGTTTTGTATTTAATCTTCCAAGCAATAATATTATCGATGGATACATTAAACTTTTCAGATGGTGCTGAAATAGAAAATGAAGCACATTATATGCTGAATTATGGTAAGTTTTCAGGAGAAAGATATTTCCTAGTTTATCCAAATAATATTAATCCTACGATTATTCTATATTGGCTATATCGTATTGCGAATTATCTTCATATATCAGAAGTTTGGGCTTTACACATATTTTGTTTTGCTATTACTTCACTTACTATGTATTTAACATATAAAACAGCAGGGAAGTTACTTAGTAAACAAAAACAAACAATTATTTTAGGATTAATGCTAGTGTATATTCCGTTTCAAATGTATAGCTTATTCTATTATTCAGATAGCTTAATGGTAGTGCTAGTAGCACTCATTATATATGTGCTTATTCCATCTGATGGAAGTTTTATTTTTAGAACTAAGCATATTATGGCGGTAGCTATAATAGTTGCATTTGGTTGGAATCTAAGATCTAATATAATAATTATTATTCCAGCATTAATTATATATTTATTATTTTTCAAGTGGTATAGGAATTTGCTTATATTACTTGTTACATTCGGTATAGCGTTTATTGCCTTTGGTAAAGGTTTTAGTATGCTGTGGGATCACTACGGATTTATACAAGATGATGGATATAGATTCCCAATGCTACACTGGGTTATGATGGGGATGAGTATACAAGGTGGTAGTTACAACTGGCAGGACTTCCAATATACTTATCTTAGTCAAAATAAAGCAGCAGATGATTTAGGATTATTCTTTAATCGTTTAACACACAGACCAATTTTCTTAAACTTACTAATGGTAGTGCTTAAGATTCGAGGAAATTGGAGTGACGGTACAATAAATTATACAAATGGTACTCGTGCATTAAGAGATGGAGATGGATTCTTATGGCAATTATTCTATGGAAGTAATAATAGTTTTATTGTTTATATTTCTCAAATGATGTATGTAGCAATTCTATTTGGAATGGTTTATTATATATATAAACGCAGAAAAGAATATATTACGTCTTGCTTCCTATTCCAAATAATTATTTTTGGGGTATTTATGTTCCATTTAATATGGGAAGCTAAACCTAGATATGTCTATGCTTGGATGCCTATTATCTTTATTTTAGGTGCAAAAGGATTAATACTTTTTGCAGAACGATATGAAGTAACAATATTTGATAAATATAAGAAAAAACTATTTATAGCTTTTGGAGTTGTTTTTGCACTTCAAATAGGAAGTGATAGCTTCTTACGACCTTCTTACTCAATGAATTTAGACTATGATTCACGTGTTATTAATGGTATTAGTATTTATGCCACTGATAATTATTTAAGAGATGGAATCGTAAGAGTAAATAGAGATACTGAAGTAGAACAAACATTTAAAGCTACAAGAAGTTTTAACTATATTCGTGGATATATTTCCTCATATGATGAGAAAAATAATTCTAAATATAAAGTAGAAATAATAGATAAGAAAACTAATCAAGTAGTTAGAGAGCATGAATTTATATATCGTGAATTATATTGGGAAATTCCTCTTCAAACCTATACATTACGTTGGTACTTTGATGACTTACCGGCAGGAGACTATAGCGTGAAGTTCTCTCAAATAGAAAGTGATAATAATGGAAGTATTGTTATTTCTAGTGTACCTAATGAGATGGTAGATATGTACGAAGCTGGGAAACTTTATATAAATGGTGCAGATCAAAATAAAAAAGATTTGTCGTTACAAATAGGTCATAGATATAAAAAACTATGGTGGTATTAAGAAATATAGAAATTCTTATTTAATTGGAGAAAAAATGAAAAATTTTAAGTAAAGTTTGTTTAAAATATTAAGTTTAACTAAAGTAAGTTTAGTATAATAACATTATAGAACAAAACTTTTAATAATATTTTTTTCATAATATACTGGCTCATCGAAAGGTGAGCCTTTCTCCTTTTTTATAAAAAATAAATTAAAAAATTTTAAGTTTATATAAAGTTCTTTGAGTATAATAATTGTATAGAACATAACTTTAATAATATTTTTTTCATAATATATTGGCTCATCTTTAGATGGGTCTTTCTCCATATTTAGGGTATATATATATATTTGTCAAAAAAGGTAAAATTATGTTATAATGAATCTAACAAAACATAAGGAGTTTAAAACTATGACAAACATCTATGATAAAGCAAATGAATTTGAAAGAGCATTAAGAGAAAGTGCAGAATATAAAGCATCCGTAGCAGCTTCTGAAGGATTATATGCAGATGAAGAAGCTAATGCGTTATATACTGAATTCGTATCAAAACAAAAAGAATTAATGGAAGGTGCTCAAGCAGGGAATGAGCCTTCAGAAGAAGAGTTAACAGTATTTGAAGAAATACAACAAAAATTAATGGGGAATGCTAAATTCTTAGAATTTGTACAAGCTCAACAAAAATTACAATTTTTAATTGAAGATTTAAATAAAGTAATGTACAAACCATTAGACGAACTTTTTGAAAAATATGGAAATAAATAATAATAAAAAAGAAGTTGTTTATATCAACTTCTTTTTTATCAGGCTGTTGACAAATAGGTCAACAGCCTTTTTTTAACTGAAATAAAACCTTTAAAATGGTATAATATAAGTATACAAAGGAGGTTTTAGTATGTTTAATAAAGTAGAAAATATAAAAGATGAAATAATACTAATGACACTATCAGAAATAGTACCTAAAGACCATTTTTTAAGAAAAGTAGATAAAGCTATCGATTTTAAATTTATTTATGATTTAACAGAAAAATACTATAGCCATACGACAGGGAGAAATAGTCTAGATCCTGTTGTATTATTTAAACTGGTATTTTTAAAAGACTTTTATGGAATAAAATCTATGAGAGAAACAATAA
>NZ_KL370815.1:1331-41847 GCF_000701685.1 Gemella sanguinis ATCC 700632 | reverse complement strand
GAAGCTAGGTTAAGACGTATATCAAAAGAAGGAAAACTATTGTATAAGAGAAGAAAAGAAACAATAGAACGTAGCTTTGCGGATTCTAAACAAAATCACGGATACAGGTATGCACAATATAGAGGAAAAGCCAAAGTACAGTCGTACGCTTGGCTGTCTTGTTGCGTTCAAAATATGAAAACAATAGCATTAAGAGAGGTATAAAACCTCTTAATACTACTAAATTTTTGCCTTAAGGCTTATTTTTTTTGAAAAAAAATACCATAACATCAATACTAGCTTGATATTTCGGTATTTTTGTCAACAATCTGACTAACTTTTAATTTAAAAGTTAGTCCTTATTTTTTATTTTAAATGTTTAACCCTTGCTACTATTTCTTTATGACGTCCTTTTATCATAGGTCTAGCTTGAGGGTTTCCTAAATAACCGCAAGTTCTTTTTACTACATCGCAGCTTTTTGGATCATTGTTTCCACATTCTGGGCATTTAAATCCTCGTTTCGTAGGTTCAAATTCTCCTTCAAAACCACATTTATAGCAACGATCTATTGGTGTATTTGTTCCTAAGTAACCAACTTTATCATATGCATAATCCCAAACCGCTTCTAAAGCTTTTGGATTTTGTTTTAGCACTGGATATTCACAATAATGAATAAATCCACCGCTAGCATAATATGGATAATCTTTTTCAAAATCTAATTTTTCAAATGGAGTTGGATTTTTTCTAACATCATAGTGATATGAGTTTGTATAGTACTCTTTATCTGTAACATTTTCTACTATTCCAAATTTTTCTGTATCCATACGACAGAATCTGTCAGTTAGTGATTCACTTGGAGTTGAGTAAATACTATACCAGTAATCTCCATCTTTAGTCCATTTATCTACATTTTCTTTCATATATTTCATAATATCTAATGTAAATTGTTTAGCTTCAGGATTTTTCTCCCAGTCTCCTCCGTAGAAGATACTAGCTACTTCATATAGTCCAATATATCCAAGTGATAATGTCGCACGTTGTTTATCAAATAGTTGTTTAACTCTATCATCTTTTTTCAATCTCTTACCAAAAGCACCGTGCATATAAAGTATAGGCGCATTTTGTGGTTTTGCTTCTCCACAACGTTTCGCTCTATAGTCTAGGGCATCTTTACAAATTTCTAATCTCTCTTTGAAGATATTCCAAAATTCGTCTTTATTTCCTTCAGACTCTAACGCTATTCTTGGTAGATTTAGAGTTACTACCCCTAGGTTCATACGTCCACTTTCAACTAATTCTCCCGCTTCGTTTCTCCATGCTGGTAAGAACGATCTACAACCCATAGGAGTTTTGCAACTACCTGTTATTTTTACTAAAGTATCATACATTAATACATCAGGATACATTCTTTGAGTAGCACATTTTAGAGCTAATTCTTTAACATCGTAGTTTGGATCAGTTGGTTTTAAGTTTAAACCATCTTTTATTACAAAAATCAATTTAGGGAAGATTGCTGTTCTTTTCTCTTTTCCTAAACCTTGTATTCTTACTTTTAAAATAGCTTTTTGAATTTCTTTTTCAAATAATCCTTCACCTAATCCAAAACCTAATGATGTAAATGGTGTTTGCCCTTGAGATGAATATAAAGTATTAATCTCATATTCTAAAGATTGCATCGCATCATAAATATCTTTTTTAGTTTTTTCTAAAGCAAATTTTTCTTGTTTATCTTCTCCGTCAATCCATTCTCTTGCAGTTTTTAAGTTTTTCTCATAGTTTAACTGTGCAAAAGGAGCTAAAACTTCATCTATTCTATCCGCACTACATCCACCGTATTGACTAGAAGCAACATTAGCTATAATTTGAGCCATTTGCGCTGTTGCTGTTTGAATACTTTTAGGACTATCTACATCTGCATTACCGATTTTAAATCCTTTAGTTAACATTTCTTTAAAATCAATTAGACAGCAGTTAGTAAGTGGTTGATATGGAGAATAATCAAGATCATGGTAGTGAATATCTCCTTTTTGATGTGCATTAGCAACGTGTGATGGTAGCATTTTTAACCCGATAGCTTTTGCCACTATTCCACTCGTTAAATCTCTATGCGTATTAAATACTAAACTGTCTTTATTCGCATTTTCATTAACTACATTTTCATCACGATTAACTAACTTCTCAATCGCTATATTGATATCTAAACTATGTTCACGTTCAATATCTCTTTTACTTCTATAGCCAACATACTCTTCATAGATAGCTTCTTCACCTAATTTTAATAAAGTATGTTCAACAATATTTTGCACTTCATATATTTTAATATTATCTTTAAATCTATTAGAAATTTCTAAAATTACTTTGTCTACTATATTATCAATATTTACACTATGTTTTTCTCCAAATACTTTTAATACAGCTTTTTCGATGGCCTTATAGATTTTGTCAGGGTCAAACTTTACAATGCGACCATCTCTTTTTATTACTAATAGATTTTTAATAAGCATATCTGCTTTTTTTTGTGAATACGAATAAAAACTAGCTTTTTGCATTTTCCCCCACCTCGTTTATACTTCTTTCCTTTAATAATATTTTTTTAACATAACTATATACTATATTATCCCAAATAAAAGCCATTGTCTAGGGTGAATATTTCCCGGAAATTTAAAAAGGTTATAACCTAGCCTTTTGTAGCAATTGTGAATTTTTTGTGTGTTGCTGTTTCTAAGATAACATTCTTAAATCATTGTTATACCAACGTTTCTATTAGTTAATTATTAAAGCTGTTTAAATTTTTAAAAATTTTTTAACTATAACAGCCCTTAATAGCCCTTTAAATTCAAAGATTAAAAATGAAATTCAAAATGTTTCCTTCCTTATAAAAATTTTGTTCTTCCAACTTAAACTATATTTTAGGAAACTCCTCTATTATTAGACTGAGAAAGTATATAAAGTGAGAAAGAATATGAAAAAAACACAAATTGAAAAATTAACTGATCAATTATTTTCTATGGAAAATAATCAACCAAACCTTATCAATGAACTTCAACCTTTTGTTGAGTTATTTATGCATTATGAATGTGCTATGCTTGAAATAGAAACAAAACTAAATGTTTTTGATAAGGAATTCTCTCTTCATGGAGAGAGCAACCCAATTGAGTCTATATCAACGCGTTTAAAAACGCCTATGAGCTTAATGAACAAACTTCAGCGCCTAAATCTACCTTTTGATCTTGAAACGATCAAGGAGAACATTTATGACGTTGCTGGTGTTCGTGTTATTTGCTCATTCAGAAATGATGTCTATAAGCTTGTAGATGCTCTTAAGCAACAAGATGACCTTACAGTAATAGCTGAAAAAGACTATATTAAAAATACTAAAGAGAACGGTTATAGAAGTTATCACCTTATTGTTAAAGTTCCAATCTTTTTATCTGATAAAGTTGAACACATGGCTGTGGAAGTGCAATTTAGAACTATAGCTATGGACTTCTGGGCAAGTTTAGAACATAAACTTCGTTACAAGAAGAACCTAAGTGCTGAAAAAGAAGCCGAAATAGAAAGAAGACTACTTCTTTGTGCGGAAATAAGTTCTAAATTAGATAATCAGATGCAAAAAGTAAAAGAGATAATAGAAGACGATACGGAATTCTTATAAGACAACAAAACCCCTAAGAGTTATAAACTTTTAGGGGATTATTATTTTCTGTGGAAATTAAGAAAAGGTGAGTTACAGTCATAAAGACGTAACTCACCATATAATGGACTAAGAAAGCAATCCTACTTCTTTTAATACTTCTTCTGCTTGTAATTTTTTATCGGTATTAACTAGAACTATTGGTCCTGTGCAACCCATTCCGCTTTCTGCATATATACCTCGTTTCCATAGTTCTTTTGTTGCATCTTCTAAATCCATTATATCTACTCCCGCAATTTGAGCTGTTACTATTTCTTTTTCAGGAGCTTTAACTTCTTCAGATTGAGAAGTTTCTTTCTTTTCTTTTAGTTTATTTAATAAAGCATCTAAGTTTGCTTCTTTTGCTTTTCCGTATTCTTTTCTTGCTAATTCATTAACCTCCCCTACAGCTATTTCATAAGCATATTTTAATGAGTTAGCTACTACAGGCGCCCCAGAAGCACGTGATAGGATTAAGATTCTTCTATCATAATCTTCTCCTACACCTGGTCCATAACCATAACCTTGTGCTTCATAATCTCCACCTGTATTAAATGCTGAGAATACTTTCATAAATAGGTTTCCTGTCAATGAATCAACAACCATTACATCTGGTGTTGCCATTAGTAAGTCATTTCCTCTCATAACCGCTCCGCCATCTGCTCTTTGAGATGTTGCAAATTCAAAGTCATATCCACTATCTTTTAATTCTATTAATATTTTCTCTACTTGTCTTGCACCTTCAATATTAGCAATACCTACAGTTGGTTTTTCTATTCCTAATGATTTAGCTGTTGCTATACCATAAATAGTATTTTTAATCATACCTTCTACTCTGTTAGTAGAAGAAGTACCTGTTGTAGTCGCTAATAACATCTCTTTTCCACGAGATGGCGTAACTACTCTTCCTACTGTTGATACACCAATAGGAAAGTTATAGTGCATAGTTACACAAGCTGCAATTTCCCCTTTATCAAGTAGATCTTCCATAATTTTATGTGCTTCTTCTTCATTTTCTGTTTCATAAGACTCAAAACCTTCTTGACCTTGACCTATTAAAACTATATCAAATAAAGAATTTTTCGCTAATGTGGCTCCTTGAAGTAAATTATCTACTCCATGCTCGCTCCCCAAAGTAGTTAATCCTACTTTAACTTTTTTACCAAAATTTCCCGTTTCAATCGCATCTGCTACTTCTAGTAATACTTTTGATATAATTTTTTTACTCATAGTACCACCCCTATTCATTAAGCATTTCTTGTGCGATATTTCTCATTGATTCGGCAATAATTTTTCTAATTTCTTCACTAGAAGTGCTATCTTTTTCTTCTAATACTCCACTATTACGTTCTATTACTACTGATACACCGTCAAATAAGTTAGTCATTCTTCCTAGGAATAGACTTCCTTTACCAACGATCATTGCTCTATTTTTATCACCAGTTGTTAAGTCATCTACTAAGAAACCTACATATGGTACACCTGAAGGAATGTGCCCTTGTGTTGGAGCCCATCCTGGTAATCCTTTTTCTTCAATAAATGATTTAAGTGATTTTTTATCAATATCACCTTTCATAGCAGCTAAGGCACCAATCATTTTATAGTTAGATTCTGGCACGTTTCCTGCACCTGCTGCTTTTGTAATATCTGGGTTTTGCATCTCTACTGAGAAGACATCTACATCAGTAATTTTTAGGTTTGCTTTTTCTAATGGTTTAGCAACTAACGCTCCCATAACAGCTTGAGGCGAAGATCCTGTTCCTACGTCATGTTTACCTACTAAGTCTGTACGTATAATTGGATTTTTACCATCATTTTCTGAAATCACAACAGCAAAACCACCTACTACGTCTTCTAAAACAGGAAGTCCTTTTTTAACATGGTCTTTTGCATTCATTCCAAGTTTTGCACTAGCACCACCTGCAACCACAAGAACATTTTTGTATACTCCTGCTTTAACTAATGCTGATGCATTGATTAAAGCGTGTGTAGGAGCTGCACAGAAACCACGAAGGTCTGAACCTGTAGCATTAGTTAATCCTACTACTTCTGCTATAGCTTTAGCAAAGTTTCCTCCACCACGTTGGTTAATGTCACCACATGCTTCTTCAGAACATTCAACTACGTAATCAATTTCTTCTGGTTTTACCCCTGTTGCTCTAAGAGCTTCAAGTGCTGAAATTACTCCAGATGCTTTAACTACTAAGTTTTCAAAGATAACATGGGCATTTAAGTTAACATCGACATCATGTGCTTTTTTCACATATCCTACTACTTCTCCATTATGTAATAATGGTTCGTAATCATCTTCTTTATCACTAATGTCGCTTCCTTCTAACTTATCAAAATAAGGAGCTAGCTCTTTGAAATTATCCTCTATTTTTGGACGTACTGACGCGATAAAACTTTCTGAAAGTTTTACTAAATCAAATGCATCACATATTTTCATTAGAGCTAAGAACTCATCTTGTGGAACTATTTGACCAAATTTACCATGGCGTTTCCCTTGTTCATCTTTTATGTCATACCAAGGCAATGGATATGATTTTAATTCTTCTGGTGTTTTATTCCCAATATAAACTTGGTTTGGTAAATAGTTTACTACTTCTTCATATGAACGAATGTGTTTACCTACTTCTGCTAAAAATTCTGATTCTGGATGTGTTACTCGCTCAATACTGCAAGTAGATCCATTTTGTTCTATCATATCTGGTGTATGAACAAGAATATATCCTGCCCCTTTAAATACTGGATAACTCATCGTTACTTGTTGCTTGGGATACAATAAGTACCCCAAGCTCCCCCTTCTTTTTTATTTTTTATTCAAACACTGTTTGACCATCAACCTCAACAGTTAATGCATGCAATGCTTTGTCTACTAGACCTCTACGTAATTTTTTCTCTTCATCGTGATCTAATTTAGGATCTCCAAGTGGGTGAGGTATAGCGATTGTAGGAACGATTCTGTTTGCTCCTACTGTTAGAGAAATCGGAACTACTGTACACATATGTACTACAGGAATACCAGCTCTCTCTATTTCTTTTACTAACGTTGCACCGCAACGTGTACAAGTACCTCAAGTTGAAGTTAGAACAACAGCATCTACACCATCTGCCACTAATTTTTGAGCAAATTCACTAGCGAATGCTACTGCATTAGCAACGGCAGTTCCGTTACCTACTGTAGTATAGAATTTTTCATGTAATGATCCAATTACTCCCTCTTTTACTAAATCTCTCATTACATCAACTGGTAATACACGGTCTGCATCTTCATTAGCATAAACTGGGTCGTATCCACCGTGTGCTGTTTCGTGAGTTTCAGCTGTTAAATCATCAAAACCTTCTAAGCTATATTCTCCATATTTTGAAGCAGATGATGATTCAATATGATCAGGGTTTCCTTTAGGAACAATTCCTCCAGATGTAACTAAAGCAATTTTAGCTTTACTTAAGTCTTTAACAGCTGGATTTGGTTCAACTCTGTCAAAGTTAGGCATTGGATATTCTGTTTCGAATTCTTCACCTTTAATTTTTTTCACAAGCATTTCTACTGCACGTTCAGAACCACGAGTTTCACTGAAGAAGTTTACACGAAGTCCACGTTGGTGATATCCTTCTTCTTTAGGAGATAAGATTTCTTCTCCTTTAGCTAATTTTGCAGCAAATTTTGCAAGTTTTGGTAATGCTTTTCTCATACCTGCAGCACTATCTGATGTTTCAAGAATATAAACATCTTTTTTGAACATGTCAGTACCAGGGTTTTCTTCATACATAGCTGTTACAGCTGGAATATGTAATTCATCTTGAACAGCTTTTGTTATTGTCCCTGCAGCTACCCCGTAACGCCCTGCATTAAAAGCTGGTCCTGCGATGAATAATTGAGGATCACACCCTTTAATCATCTCAAGAAGTTCTTTTTGAACACTTTCTAAGTTTTCATTGAAATAGCTATCTCCACAAACTACTGCAGCTACTACTTCAAAATCTTCTCCCAATTTCCCTTGTAATTGAGTACTAATTGGTGGTAATTCTTTTCTTAATTCAGGTGCTATATGAGCTTGTTCCTCTCCACCAACACCCGCAAAGAATTGGTTTATATAATGTACTACTCTTATTTTAGACATTGTTATTTCCCCCTACTTTTTTATTTGATTTTAAAAGTTATTCACCACGAACATCTTGCATTTCGCTAGCGATTTCGTCAACTTCTAATACCATTTCCATCATTCCTACTTGGTCTTCGTAGATTTCTTCATCAATTTGAGATTTAATTTCATCTTCTACGATATGATATACAGCTAAGTTTAATTCCACACCTGCTAGTGGGCCTGCAAATGTTGGATCCCCTACTGTAACTGTTTCAGCTGCTAGACCAGCAGCTTCGGCTTCTGCAGCACCTAATAAAACCACAAGATTTTCGTTACCGAATTTTTCGGCAGCTTCTTTAATACGTTTTTGGTTTTCTAGGTCCATAGCGCCGGCAGCCGTTCAGACAAAGCACTCAGTAGATGAGAATACTACCTCTACTCCTTCAATTGGTTTAACACATTCTTCAATAGCTAATCCTGGAATACCATCACGGTCCCCAATGATTATTACTTTTTTATTAACAAGACTAACCATTATCTTATTCCTCCTTGATAAACTTTATTAACTTTAAATTCTAGATTAGTAAGTTTTTGCACTTAGATATCCAAATCCAGTTTCATTAGTTGCTCCTGTGATTGCTTGGATTTCTACTTCTATTGTTCCATCTTCACGTAGAGAATCTTGGTGTCCACCAGCGATTACATCAACTACTTCAAGATGTCCGATAACTTTATCTAATTTTGGTAATACTACCAATTGGTTAGCATTTCCTCCAGTTACTACTGCATTAGCAGCAACGTCAGCATCAGCTAAACTTTGGCTTCCTCCATCACGTCCTGCATATTCATCAGTTACGATAACAGTTTTAATTTCTTCTGCTTCGATTTTTTTGCAGTTCATGATTAAGTCAGTGTCAGGGTTTCCGAATCCTTCTTGTGATACAATTACTGCATCTAAGTTTAGATAACGGCAAAGTTTTGCAGTCCAGTTAGAAGAACGTTCTTTATCCATTAAATAAACATTTTCATTAGTAATTATTACTCCTAAGAAGTTAATTTCTTTACCATGTTTTTTGTATAAATCTTCAATTACTCCATTATTTAAGTGAACGTATGTTGGGTTTTTATCACATGCAGATACACAGTTACCACTTACTATAGCTCCATCCATAATTTCTGTTGGATAAAGAATTGTTGGTACTATTTGTTTAGCATCTACACCATATACATATGTATCGTGTAGTAATCCTTGTGTTTGTAACATGTACACATATCCTACTTTTGGTAGATCTGGATATTCAGCAATTTGTTCTAACAATGGTTTTGTTTCGTAAACATCAACTTCTTCTGGTTCTAGTTCACGAGCTAATTCTGCAATATATCTTGCAGCTTTGAATCCAATGTAACGAACAGCTTTTTCGTGTTCATGTTGTTTAATTCCTTCAACAGGTTCTGCAATAACTACTAAGTTATTTGTTTTAGAAAATGGTGTATATTCAGCACCTAATCCCGTCATATCAATAATTCCTTCTTGGAATCCTACGATTTTACCTGTTGTTACTACCGCCATACCTTTAAGAGCAATTGTACGTCCTTCCCCAACGGTATCCACTTTAGATAGGATACCAGGGAAGATACCACCACGTCCTTCAACTTTAACACGTGGTTCAATTACATCTTTTACCGGTGTGATACGAACACTTTCTCCCGGACGAGCAATTTCAAGATCAACAGAAGCAATTGCTTCATCTTCCCATACAGCTTTTATTAACTCTTCCTTATTAACATATAATACATTTGCCTCAATTTTTGATTCGTTAGCAAATTGTATGTCTTTGATATGAATCTTACCTAGTTCAAGACGCATACTAAATACCTCCCTATTATATTATTTTTTTTTAGTAATATTTTTTGATCATAGCTTCTATATTTGGAATAGTAGCATCATCTTTTGTTACTTCTTCAAGCTTACTACCATCTTTATATATAGCTAATGTTGGTAACCCTAGTACTTTTTGTTTAATCGCTAAGCGACGTGCTTTTGTAGTATCTAGTGATGTGAATTTAATTTTATCCCCATATTGTTCAGCTAATTTATGCACATCTGGCATTAAAGCTTTACAAGGTTCACATCCTTGGCTCCAAAAGTCTACAAAAACGTAACCTTCAGCTTCTAGTACTTCTTGTTCAAAAGTTTCTTTTGTTAGTTCTAACATGATCTTCTTCTCCTTTACTTATACTTGTAATATGTTTTTTTTAATAGATTATTACCGTTATTCAAATTTTTCTGCAATATATTTTTCTGCACGAATCGCTGCAACAGCTCCATCAGATACCGCAGTTACTACTTGACGAATATCTTTAACACGACAATCTCCAGCTACATAAACACCTGGTACACTTGTGCGTGTGTCTTCTCCTGCTTTAATATATCCGTCTTCTGTCATTTCAACTTTTCCTTCAAAAAGTTTAGTTTGAGGAATATATCCGATAAAGAAGAATAATCCCATTGTTCCATCTTCTTCATCTGCTTCAATAACATATTCTTCTCCAGTTACTAAGTTTTTAAGCTTAATAGCTTCTAAGATACCATCACCAATTGCTTCAGTTACAACAGTATTTCCTAAAATTTCAATTTTTGGATTGTTTTTAGCTTTCTCTGCAGTTACTTTTTCACAGCGAACATTTTCTCTACGATAAACAATTGTTACTTTACGAGCAAATTTAGTTAAGAATAAAGCTTCCTCTACAGCACTGTTTGCCCCTCCTACTACGTATACATCTAATCCTTCGAAAAAGTCTCCGTCACATGTAGCACAGTATGAAATACCTTTACTTTCAAGCTCTCTAATACCTGGCGCATCTAATTTTCTAGGAGATGCTCCTGTTGCTATAATAACTGTTTTGGCTGTGTAATCTCCACTTACACATTTAACTACTTTAACATCGCCAGTGAAGTCAACATCTAGAACTTCATCTTGTTTAATTTCAGCACCAAAACTTTTAGCTTGCTCAACCATACGAGCAGTTACTCTAGGTCCTGTTGGATCTTCTACAGCACCAGGATAGTTTTCAATCAAGTGAGTAATGGCTGCTTGTCCACCATTTTTTGATTTTTCTAATACCAATGTATTTAGTTTTGCACGTGATGCATATAGCGCTGCTGATAATCCTGCAGGCCCTGAACCTATAATTATTACATCGTAATCTCTTGTCATAATTATTCTCCTTTGTATTTTTATAGTATTCTTTTTATAGCGTTAGATATTAAATCATGATCAATAACACTAAAATCGTCCCTTACGCTTTCAGTCCAATTTGGAACTCCCCTATTTTTTCTAAACTTTTCAAAAGTCCCTATAGCCTCTGATGCTAAGTTAACTGAATTTAAATCTAAGACATTTCCCTCTTTTATAACGACAGATCTATAGATTGTCTCATTAGGTTTAACACTTCCATAAAGTGGATGTGTAACCAATTCATAATTCCTATACACTAAATCTCTAACTTTTATTAATATATCTAGATAATCAGCATCATAATATTCGATATCTATATCCCTATATTTTTCCGATTTAAATTTAGGATTATTTGTTATTAATTTCATAGCACCCCTCCTTAAAAAAATAAAAACAGAAAGAAAGCTAGCTTTCTCTCTGTTGACTATATGCTTCAGAGTTCTGTCAAAATACAGTCCCTGTACCTGAGAATTTCATCGATAATCGCCAAATACCAATTTGTCCCTTCGGTGACTTATGTTCTCTCCTGTATTTTTCAATCAGATTTATATCTTATATAACTATTCTATAACAATTACATAATAATGGAAAGTATTTTCTGAAAAGGCTTACCACTGTCTCTAAAATATATTTGTATTCTCATTTATAAAAAGTATATTTTTATCTCCCTATCTCTATTAGTAAACAAATATACTACTTAAAATACAAATAACATTTTTTCATTTCCAATTCTAAACTTTATAAAGTCCCTTATTGCCATACACCAAAAATCTATATAATTTTAGTGTTATTATTTAATTTTATTAGTTATTGATTATTATTTACATTTGCTATATACTTATATAATAATAACTTTTAGACATTGAGAGGGATATTTATGAGTAATACTAAAAAAAGTTTGATTGCAATTCTTATTTGCTATTTTTCTTGGGGGCTCTTCCCTATTTATTTTAAACTACTGAAAAGTATTGATGCATACGAAGTACTTTCACTGCGTGTTTTGTGTTCATTTATTTTTATGGTTTTTGTAGTATTAGTTGCCGCAAATAAAAAATTTATTTTTAACGAGATTAAAGAAGTTTGGAAAGATAAAAAAAGTTTTATTCTACTTATAGCAGCTTCTCTATTGATAACTGCTAACTGGTTAACTTATATTATCGCTGTAAATAGTAACCACGTTCTAGAAGCAAGTTTCGGTTACTACTTAAATCCAATAGTTACGATAATTTTAGCGGTAGTATTCCTAAAAGAAAAATTAACACGAGTACAAACAATCGCATGTTTATGTGTAGGAGCTTCTCTATTGTACTTATTTATTTCTTTAGGATCATTGCCTTGGATTTCTATTTTACTAGCTTTAACTTTTGGATTGTATAGTTTATGTAAAAAGAAAATCGTTCTTAGTCCTAAAGCTAGTTTATTAGTGGAAACTGCCATAGTATCACCAATTGCACTTATTTACATGTGGTACTTAGGAACAAACAGCAATATTACGTTCCATACATATGGGACATCTACTTTAATATATGCATTATTATCAGGTGTAGTAACTGCGGTACCTCTTATGCTTTTTGCAAAAGGAGCTATTGATATTCCACTTTATTTACTAGGAATACTTCAATATCTACCACCTACAATGCAATTTTTTATAGGTATTTTTGTCTACGGGGAACAACTTAGTATCCAAAAACTTATTTCATTTATAATAATTTGGATTGCAGTTATTGTATTTTGTTATTCTGCAGTAACTTCAATGAAAAAACAAAGCCTAATAAATAAAAGTCATCAAAAATAATTTGATGACTTTTATTATTTGAACATAAAAAAAACGGAATTTAATTTTAAATTCCGTTTTTTCTTTTAAATATTAAGCTTCTTTTTTAGTACCTTGTTTAATCATAGAGATACCTGTTACGATAACAACTGCAATGATTACCCAAGTAAGTACTTCTAGTGGCATGCTCTTAACTAATGTGTAAGCTACAGTAACCCCTATAACTCCCCCAACAGTAATCGCTAGAGAACCAATTCTAGTATAGTTCCCTGCTCTAATAAACTCTGGAGAACCGATAGCCATTAATCCAGCACAAGATCCCATCATAATAGGGAATGCCACTAATGGGCTTAGTCCTAACATATAAACCATAGCCATACATGGTGCATATAGTCCAACACCAGCCATCATAAGAGCTCCAAGAATGAAGTTACCTACAACACCGATAATAAGTTTAATACCTGTTAAACCAACTGCTTCGTTACCAGAACCTAGAGCTTTTAACCAACCTAATTGACCTGAAGCCATTAAGAATGCTGTTACGATTAAACATACACCCATAACAAGTTGGATTTTTTTCTCAGGAAGTTTGTTTACGATTCTTGCTCCTACTAGTGCACCTACGATTGCAGATGCGATCATTGAGAATAAAGTAACACCTTCAACTTTAACCCCTGTTAAGAATAAGAAAGCTTCCATTAATACTGGCACTGTGTGCGCAACGTTTAATGTACCAGGGATTTTTTTATCTGTATCTAAAAATTTAGTAACTTTGAATAATAATGTTGTTGGTGCGAAACTTCCGATACCTAATGTATCGAAGAAGTCAGTTACTAATCCGATGAAGAATCCAAGAATTGGGTTTTCTTTTCCTAAATCATCTTTATGCTTAACTACGTCCATTACAAATGAAACTAAGAAGAATACTCCTCCAGCTCCTAATATTACTAATAATACCGTTAATAAATTCATATGTCTACACTCCTATCCTAATAAGAATCCGTAAGTTAATGAATCATCTGGATCATATACATAGTTACTGAATCCTAAGATGTATCCAGAACCAGTAATTTCTGGGATGATTGCATCAAAGTCGGCTAATTTTCTTTCTTCTACTATTCTACCTTTGAATAAAGTACCTAAGATACTTTCATATACGAATGGTTCACCTGGTTTAAGTTCACCTTTAGCGTATAATGTAGCTAATTTAGCTGAAGTACCAGTTCCACATGGTGAACGGTCAATGTTACCATCTCCGAATACTACAACATTTTTATAAGTAGCTTCTGGGTGAGAAGGTTTGTCATAAATTTCAACTAAGTCTACAGATTTAATGTGTGATAATGTTGGGTGTTGAATTTCGATATTTGCATTAACTGCATCGCGGATTTTAAGACCAGCTTCTTTTAATTTAGAAGCATTTTCAGGTTTAACTTCTAATCCTAATTGGTCAGCAGAAAGAATACAGAAGAAACTTCCTCCGAATGAAATATCAAATTTGATGTGTCCAACTCCTTCAACATCTAATTCTAAGTCGCGTTTGTATAAGAATGATTCAACGTTTCTGAATGAAACTTCTTTTACTTTTGCTCCGTTATCTTTTAATTTAGCTGTTGCATAGATAAGCCCAGCTGGTGTTTCAACTACTACTTCTTTTTCAGTAGCACCTTCTTCAACATCAACCATACCAGTTTCTACAGCTGCTGTTACCGCTGCGATTGTGTTGTGTCCACACATGTTTAAGTAACCACCAGTATCCATGAAGATTAAAGCGAAGTCTGCTTCTTCTTTTGTTGGAGGTAATAAGAATGCTCCAAACATATCTTGGTGTCCACGTGGTTCGAACATTACAGATTTACGTAGATCATCTAAATTATCAATAAGATATTGTTTTTTCTCAACTATATCTTTACCAGGAATTTTTGGAACTCCTGCTGTTACTAAACGTGCAGCTTCCCCAGCTGTATGTGTATCTATTACTGAAATCATTTTATTTAGTTTCATTATAATTCACTCCTTAATTTTTAATTTTTTTCATTAGCGTCTTGACGCATTTTTAATTTTAATAGTGCTAAAGCTTTTCTTGCATCAGAATAATCAATATTATTTTGACAAACTACCTCAGTTTCATTACCTTCTTCAGATTTATTAAAATCTAAAACATATTTCGTATACTGGTTTTCTACAACAAACTTATGTTTACCCATAAATTTTAAACCTACTATAGAAATATCACGTTCCCCAATTTCAAACATGGTATTGGCATAGTCGACATCACTATTACCCCAACCATCAGCTGAAATAATAGCACCATCTGTACGCATAGCTTCTAGCCACACCGCTGTACGCCAACCTACAAGGTGTTTTAATCTATTATCTTGTGGAGTCCCTACAACAACAACCCCTTGGAAATCGATATCTGGATCGTCTGCCAGCGTATCTAATAACGGATCTCTAAAGTGATGCAAACTTGTTTCTTTTGTAGATGGTCCTATCCCCATAATAACACCCCTTCCTATACCATAGCTCTTATAGCACCATCACGATATTCGTTAGGTGTTAATAGAACTGGCATATTATTCATATCTATAATTGAAATACCTTTATCAATACCACTTGGTTCTATAGGAAATAACTGATTATCATACATCATACCTTGTCCAGCTACTTCTTTAACCAAAGCAACTTTTGGTTTTCCTGGATTTTGTTTATTATAAAATTCATGAACTTCATCAGCATCACGACCACTAAGAACCTTCATAACTTCTCTTATATTTTGTAAGTAAACATCAGAAAGTTCAAAAATAGAAAATGCTAACTGACGATTAAAATCAATCTCAGGTTTAATAATAACATCTATATGTATTAAGTAATCTGTATCTGCTGGAGAACCAGCCTTATTTAATACCAACTGTTCTTGCAAGATACCTTCTGATGAACCAAATTCATGCATTTGCTCACCCTTAGTATTCGCGCCAGTTAAAATCATATATACTCCTGTTAATGTATGTGTTATTCCTTCCCCAAGACGACCTATAACTTTTGTTGATATTGGTACTATGTCCATTATAGTATTAACATAAAAATTATGTTCTCCTGGTTTTATTATTTTAACCTCTACTTTTTCAAAGACATTTTCATCATATTCTATTTCTGTAGGAATAGTTAATTGATTATTATCAATTTTCACTTTCTTACCTAATGCAACATCTTTCATATGAAATGCCTTTATTTGTAATCTCTCTTTTGGCATAATCATCATCCCTTACTGTATATTTTCTGTAATGAAACAGCAACCTTACTGTTTTATAGTACAGTTTGTGTAAAAAATGGAGAGGGGCGAAAGCCCCTCTCCGGAATTCTCCTACACGTGAGCGATATACTCAAATGGTAGAGGAACTATTTTACCTGCACTTGGTATTTTAACTAGTTGCTCTAATGTTGCTTCTAGAATTTGTGTTTGTTGCTCAACGTTTCCTGGTTCCCCAGCGTTTGCTCCCATTGGTACAAGTGGAGCAACGGCTCTTGGAGTACCGTTTTGACGCACTACTGGAGGTAGTGCTGCTATTAAGATTGTTGGAATACCTGCTTCCTCAATTGCTCTCTGCACGATCACGGCAGTTCTGTGGCAAGTACCTCAACCAGCAGTTAAGATAACTGCATCAACATTTTCTTCTTTTAATTTTTTAGCGATTGCTGGACCTGTTTCGTTAGTGAAAGCCTCTTGGTCTCCACCACCACCCATGAATCCATAGTGGAATTCTGCTACGCTTTTAATGAAACCTTTTTTAGCAAGTTCGTGTAATCTGTCGATTGGGAACATGCAGTTGATGTCTTTGTTAGCGTCAGCGTTGTCATATCCACCGTGAGATACCATAAGATCTGAACTGTGAGCAGTATCTGGGATTTCACGGAATGTAGTATCCCCTGCTAAGTTAAATCTTTTATCTGTTTTTAAGTGAACTCCTGCTGCTGTAGCTAATGCTACTTTCATATCTTTTAATTCTTTAGTTACTGGAGCCCAAACTGGTTTAGGTGTAATAGGTACAAAAATCTCTGATTGTAGACCTTCAAATATCGTTAATGACATTCTAATTTCTCCTTCCTACTATTTTTCTTCGTTGTGTTTTCTATTTTGTACTTCTTGTTCTAACTTTTTAGTATTAAGTATTGCATTTACGTAATGTTCGTCAGGTTCTTCATTTAATACTTCTGGATAACTTAGTAAAAATGCAACTTCTTGTCCGATTTTTACTGGATATTCCGAGATTAGCATTCTCATAGGAATTTTAAATTGCCCTAGGCGTCCTTTAATATCTATCGTAACGCTGGCGTCGTTATGATCGACTATAACCCCTTCGAACACTCTTTCTGTAGATGCATATTTTAATTTTTCAATCATAACTTACTTCCTATTCTTTTAAATTTTAGTCTTCTTTTTCGTAAATTTCTTGACGTTTTTTAGATTTTGGTAACACTTGTTCGTTATCAACTAATTCTACTTTTTCACCAGTAGTTTTTTCGATAACTTCTACGTTGTTTAATTTAACGTTTGGATTCCATTTTCTTTCAGCTTTTTTGATTGTTCCGCCACCCATTTGTGTTTTAAGCATTGCTAAAGCACGGATAGCATCTTCTTTACATAATGTGTTGTTTGAAAGAATTTCGTTTTCGATACCTTGTTTAGATTTGTTGTTATCAACCATAGCTGACATGTATTCGTTACCTACAACAAGAGCACCTTGTACTGCAGAGTAAGTCATACCAACTACTGATACTCCACGTTTACCGATTTCTTCGATGTGTGAAGCAAAGTCGATGTGGTTGTTACCAAATCCTTCAGTTGTAACGATAGCACCATCGATATCCATAGCTTCGATAGTCATACCAACACGTTTAGATACATAGAATTTTTCTGAGTTAGCTTGAGGTGATCCAACTAGTAATACCCCTACTAAGTCGATTTCTTCGTCAGCCATAGCTTCAAGTACTAATGGTTCACGGTAGTAGTGACGAGAAGTTTCTTTAGAAGCTGGTCCAATACATGTTAATGCGTGGATACCACCGTCTAATACTTCTGTTGGAGCAAGCATTACTGGTAAGTTACCAAGGTCAACGTTTGGTTTAGCACCAAGTGTACCAACTGGTTCTACTGGTAAGATTAAGTTATCGTGCATTGCACCTTGTCCCATGATTTCTTTAACGATTAATACTTTTTTGTTTCCTGGGTGACGGTATTGTTCGATGTTGATGTCACCTACTACTAGGCTTTCATCTTCTAATTCTTTAAGAGCTTTACGAATTTCTTCAGTAATGTGATCGAAAGCTTTGTGAGCAGCTAATGGTCCTGGACGTTCCATGTTAGCTCCTGCTTTGATTGTTACTTGACCTTTAATGAAGATTTCTCCTTTATCTGGAGCACCAGGACGTCCCCACATAATGTTACGTTCTAATTCACCTTCAGAAGATCCGAATTCCCCGATTTGAACTCCGTTAGCATCAGTTCCTGTAAGAACCATTACTACACCTTTAAGTTCACGAGTAACTCCGTGTCCGATTTCTCCTTCTTCTTTAACAGCGATTGGTTGAACGTCCATGATTGTTTCACTGTAAGTGTCATATTTATCAGGAGTGATGATTTCTAATTTAACATCTTCTACTAATTCTTCTGACTCAGCAGCTTCTTTACATAAATCTTCTGGTGTTCTTAATACTAAAGTAGTTCCTTGAATTTCAGTTTTTTCTCCAAATACTACTTTGTCAATTTTATAGTGTTTAGTTTTTAATGAACGGATGAATTTTGATTCACCTTCATGTTTTTCTTCAGCTTTTGCTTCTACAGCTACTGGAGCTGCTTCTGCTACTGCTGCTGATTTCCCTTCAACTACTGCTGCAGCTGGTGCTGGTTGAGCAGCTTGTTGAGCGAATGCTGATAATGGAATTTCAAGGTTAATGTTTTCACCTTTTCCAATTTGTAATTTGAATACTCCAGCTGGTGCTGATGCTTGAGCAACTGGTGCTGCAACTGGTGCAACTGGTGCTGCTTCAGCAACTTCTGCAGCTGGTGCAACTTCTGCTACTTCTTCTTGTTTTTCTTCTGCTTTTTCTTCTCCGCCTTGAACAGCATCAATGATAGCTGGCGTAATAGGTACTAGAGCGTCTGTTGTTTTAGTTAATTTAGCTCCTAATACTTGTCCGATTGTTAAAGCATCATCTGGGAATGATAGTAAACCTGAATCTACTAAATCATCGAATAACCCTGGATCTTCTAAGTTTTCTGGGGTAATTACGATACCTTCCTCAGCTCTGCAACAAAATACCGCTTTGTCATTTAAATGTTCTTTTGCAGTTTCTACTGTAATTGACATTACTTCTAACCTCCAACTAATTATTTGTTATTATGTAATTCTAAGCTTTTATAGCTTCTGTATAAATGATGGTCAGTGGCACGAAGGACGTGGTCGGTACTGTGATAAACTTTTACTCCTAACCTAGGAGCTACACCTGTAACGGTGTTAGTTCAGTCTTGACAAGTACCAGCTATTACAGCTTTCGCACCATCTTTTTTCATTGTTAATACTTTTTCCGCTTGTCCTGGACAGATACCAGGTAGCTCACAACGTAATCTTCCGTTTTTATCTGGTTTCATACGTTTACACATTTGAACAGATACAACTTCTGCTCCCATTCCGTCAGCTATTTGACGAAGACGTTCTTCTTGGGCTCCACATTCACAAATAAGTATCCCTACTTTTTCGCGTTCTTGTGGATATGGCATTGCCACTAATAGACCCCCAGTTGTTTTATTAATTGGTTCGTCTTCTTTAGCTGGACGCCCTGTGAATGGTCCACCACGTACGATTTCACCATGCGGGTTAATGTATCCTCCTGCTTTTTCAATAAATACACTAATTGGTAATCCAATCGGTACATTCATGAAAACATCTGGATTATGAACACGTCCACCGACAGTAATATCTTTATCGATTAATGGTTTATCTAATTCAATAGCCTCTACAATACGTTTAATAGTTTCTACGTTTGAGATAATAGCATTTGCTTCTAATGGTAATTGACCAGGTTTTAAAATTACACCTAATGTTTCCCTAACGATAACACGTTCGTCCCCTGCAGGATACATATTTGGTAAAATTTTAATACTGATATTTGGTTCGTTTTTACATGCTTTTCCTAAAGCTAATAAAGCTTTACGATATTTAGTTTTAATCGCAATATAACCTTCTTTTGCTCCTGTTAGTTTAAGAATGTATTTTAATCCACGTACCAATTCTTCTGGATGTTCTTCCATGTAACGAACATTGTGTCCTAATACCGGTTCACATTCAGCAGCGTTAGCTATTACGTATCCACCAGGTATTTGTGCAGATAATTTGATTCCAGTAGGGAATCCAGCTCCACCTACACCAACGATACCAGCGTCTTTAATACGTTGTAGATGATCGTCTGTTGGTTCTAATTTTACATAGTCATCTGATTGTTCTTTATCTAATTTTACAACGATGTTCATTTCATCAACAGATTCAACAACACCAGATAAACTTGTGTGAATATTAGCACCTAATCCATTAGGAGTTGCAACAAGTTGTCCACGTTTTACATGGTCCCCAACACTAACGATAGGTTGACATGGGCCACCAACATGTTGTTTTAGCGGAATAGTAATTTTATCAACATTAAACTCTAACATACCTTTTCCTCCTTTCAGCAAAATTTATTTACAAGCAGTAGCACAAAACTCCTACTGGTTTTATTGTATAACAGTTTCAGAAAATTTGCAAAGCTTTTTTTAATTTATTTTTTGAGAAATAAAAAAATTATTCTCTTCGTTTTACACATAAACTTTATTGTTATCGTTATATGTGCATTTATTTAAGAAAATGTTATCATAATAATTTTTTATTGTAATTGAAAGAGATTATCACTTAAAACAAAAACCTTTACACACTTGTATATTCATACTTTTTAACGATAGTACAGTTTGAGATATTTTATGTAAACCTTACTAGAAATTTAAAAATTTTACTCATATTTACAATTTTTAAATTATATAATATAATCATAGTGTACAAATAAAAGGAGGAAAGTGGTAGGTTACCACATACAATTTAATATGATTAACTTTAAGAAAGTGGGGATTATTTTCTTAGCTTCAGGATTTATTCTTAGCGGCTGTACTACAAAAGATGGCAACAATAGTAGTACACCTGTTGAGAAGAAGGAGATAAAGGCTATTTCACTGGAAGATTTCACTAAGAATTTAAGTAACAGCGAGTACCAATTTATTGATACACGTGATGATGAAGCTTATAACGGGTTTAAAGTTGATAACGTGAAAAACGGAGGACACCTTAAAAACTCAATTCAATATAGTGCTTCATTCATAGGTAAAGTTAATAAAGATAAGGAAGCAAAGTTTGTTAGTGATAAAGGACTTGATAAAAACAAAAAAATCGTTGTTTACGATACTAACAAAGATAATATCGCAAAAGTATCAGATAAATTTGCTTCTCTAGGTTATGAGGTTTATAAATTCGAGGATTATAAAACATTTGCTGATAACGATGCAAACAAAGCAAATATAGTAGCTTATCCAGAATATCAAAACCTTGTCTCTCCTAAATGGGTAAAAGATGTACAAGATGGTAAAAAACCTGAAACATATACAAATAATAATTATGCGATCTTTGAAGTTTCTTGGGGAGAATTAGATAAGGCAAAAGCCTACAAAGAGCATATCAAAGGAGCTTATCACTTTAATACTGACTGGATAGAAGAAGGTCCAATTTGGAATCTTCGCTCTGCGGATGAAATCAAAAAGAATTTATTAAAACAAGGTATTACAAGTGATAAAACTATCATATTATACTCAAGCGATGCGTCAGCTGCCTTCCGTGTAAACTGGGCGCTTAAATGGGCTGGAGTTAAAGATGTACGAGTTTTAAACGGAGGATTACAAGCTTGGAAAGATGCTGGATATGAAACAGAATCAAATGTTAATACTCCACAAGAAGCTAAAGACTTCGGTGTTAATGTACCAGCTCATCCTGAATACGATATAGCTCGTGCTAAAGAAATGTCTGAAAAAGCTCAAAAAGAAGGAATTAAACTAGTTAGTATTCGTTCTTGGGATGAATACACTGGTAAAACTAGTGGTTACGACTATATCGATAAGAAAGGTGAACCTAAGGGAGCTGTCTACGGATTCTCTGGAACTGATGCTGCTAATATGGATGACTACTATGATCCAGATGGTACATTACGTAATCCACAAGAAATTTATAACTTATGGAAAGGCCAAGGTATTTCTGAAACAGATAAGATTGCAGTTTATTGCGGAACTGGATGGAGAAACTCTATTCCTTGGTTTATGACTCAACTAACTGGTCGTGCTAATACATACTTCTACGATGGAGGATGGAATGACTGGCAACTAGATGGTTCTCTACCTGTAGATGAAAACAAAGATAAAGGTGCTAAACCTGACGCTAAAAATGATTTTAAATAGAACAAAAAAGAACTTATCCATACTTTCTGATGGATAAGTTCTTTTATAATATTTTCCAATTCTTAAATACTACTTTTTCTAAAATAGTTTTATCATTACTAAGTTCCTGTACTAATTTTAAAATAACAGGAGATGCATTACTTATATCTAATTTTTCCAAGTCAATCCAATAGATTCCACTAGAATCATTTAATTCATCAACAAGTTTTTCTAAAACTTCATCTTGTTGTTCAAAATTAACGTCTACATCATAAAATACCATAATATGATGTACCGTACGATTTTTTTCTTCTACAAATATATCATAAACCCTGCAATTTCTGTAGTTTTCTATTTGATAACCTGTTTCTTCTTTAAATTCTCGAACTAACGTTTCAGTTAATCCCTCATTTTCTTTTTGACTACCTCCAGGTAAATCGAATCTATTTTTGTATGGACCTTTTTCTTTTCTTATACATAATAGTCTATTATCTTTAATACAAATTCCATAAATTCCAATGTGATTAACAATCATAGTTATACCTCTATAGTTTTAAAAAAGCGATGTAATATTACATCGCTTTAGTATTATTCTAATTCACTTAATTTTTCTTTTAAGAATGGAACTAGTTCATCCTTAAGGTCGCTTTTCAGAGCGAAGTCTATTGTAGTTTTAACGAAACCAATAGTTTCCCCTACATCATAACGTGCTCCATCAAAATCATAAGCATAAACTTTTTCTTCTTCATTTAGCATTTGGATAGCATCTGTTAATTGTACTTCTCCACCAACACCAACGTGTTTTTTCTCTAAATGCTTAAAGATTCCTGGATTTAGAACATAACGTCCCATAATAGCTAAGTTAGATGGCGCAGTCCCTGGGGCTGGTTTTTCTACGAAAGTTTCAACTTCGTATAATTTCCCTTCATGACCTTTTGGAGCAATTACACCATATCTATGTGTTTGATTTTCAGGTACAGTTTGTACTCCAATAACTGAGCATCCTGTTTTTTCTGATTCATCCATAAGTTGTTTTATTGCAGGGCGTTCTTTATTAATTACAACATCATCCCCTAATAATACTGCAAATGGCTCATCTCCGATAAAACTACGAGCTGTAAGGATTGCATCCCCTAAACCTGCCATTTCTCTTTGACGAACGTAATGAATTTTCGCTAAAGTAGTTGGGTATTTTACTTTTTCTAAAAGTTCTAATTTACCTTTATTTTCTAATTCTACTTCTAGCTCAACATTTCTATCAAAATGATCTTCTATCGCTCTTTTTTGTTTTCCTGTTACTATTATTATATCTTCTATCCCAGCTTTCACTGCCTCTTCTACTATATATTGAATAGTAGGTGTATCAATGATTGGCAACATTTCCTTCGGTAATGCTTTAGTAGCTGGAAGGAATCTTGTCCCGTATCCCGCTGCCGGAATAATTGCTTTTCTTACTTTCTTCATATATTCACCTATGTTTCTCAAAATTTCAACAGAACTATGATAACATGTTTTGACTTTTTTGGCAAATAATATTTACTATTTTTTACAATAAATCAAACATTTTTATTAAATATTTTTAAAATTAATAAATCTATAAATTCTGTTTTTATAATGTTTTCACTCTTTATCATTTCTAAAAATAAACATTTTACGAACAATAAAGACATTAAAAGTCCATTACGAGAACACATCTCCCTCATAATTTTCTATATATTATGTATTACTTACCGCCTGCACAACTATTTCAGCTGTTTTTTCTTTACCTCCGCGATAATAAGTTACTTTAACAGTGTCACCTATCTTAGTTTTTTCAAATAAGAATTTTCTAACTGCCGCTACATCTTTAACTTCTGTATCATTTAGTTTAGTTATAACGTCATATTTTTCTAATCCTGCTTTAGCTGCTGGAGTACCACTTTCAACTAAACGAACTACTACTCCTTGCTTACCTTCATATTTTAATTCCGATTTTACAGTATCATTAGCAATTGTATTTACCGAAACTAATTGAACACCCATAGCAGGACGAACTACTTTACCTGATTTCTCAAGTTGTTCAGTAATTAATTTAACTTCATTAGAAGGAATTCCAAATCCGATACCTTCTGCACTAACATTAGAAGTTGCTTTGGCAATTTTAGATTCATTGATTCCTATCAGTTTACCTTCATTATTAATTAGTGCTCCACCACTATTACCTGGGTTAATTGCAGCATCCGTTTGAATAACTGTTTGGTTCCAGTCTACAGTTCCATCTCCATCAACATCCATAGGAATCTGACGATTTACTGCTGAAACTATACCTTTTGTTACAGTATTTGAAAAACTAACATCCAGTGGAGAACCAATCGCAAATGCAGTTTCACCTACTGCTATATCATCACTATTCGCAAAGTCCATAGTAGTTGTTACATTATCACCATTTATTTTTAATACAGCTAAGTCTGTCCAAACATCAGTACCTACTACTTCTGCATTAACATTAGTACCGTCACTTAATATAACAGCTAACTTTTTAGCTCCTTTAACTACGTGGTTGTTAGTAACTACATATGCAGTATTACCAGTTTTTTTATAAATAACACCACTACCTGTAGATGCTGTTTTCAAATCACCTGAATCAGATGAATTAGAGTTATTCTTAGATTTATTTTTTGAATTACCACCTAAGATTGAATCTAAGTTATTGCTGTTAGTTTGGTATGTAACTACTGATACTACCGCATCTTTAGCTTTTGATATAGCATTAACAGTTAGTTGTTGGTTATCCTTATCTTCTTTTGTTGCAGTAACTGAAGACTTCAAGGCACTACCTGTACCCGTTACAGCTTGTGCACCGAAAACGCTAGTAGCTCCTAGCGCAAATGCTGCGAATACAGTTAAAAATAACTTGCCATAATTTTTATTTTGTTTTGGATCTTGAGCATTTTGCTCTTCATCTTCAAAGTCTTGATTTTCTTCAAAGTATTTCTCATTATCAAAATCTTCAAATTCCTCATTGTTTTGATCGTAACTTTGTTGTTGTACATTGTTTTGATTGTTAACTTGTTGGTTATTTTCTAGATTTTGATTATTAAATTGTTGATTATTATTTTCTAAGTTTTGATTATTTTGGTTATCTCTATTATCCATAAATTCCCTCCTTATACTAATATCTATAGTATATTGTATTATAATTATACAACTTATAGTGCTATTAGTACAATTAATTTTCACTATATTTTTCGGTACATTTACATATTATCAGTGTGAGTTAAAACAAAGTTTAAAGAATTTATAAAGTTTTCTACTCAATATTTTTTATAAAAAAAAAAAAAAAATAAAGTACCTTCGTACCTTATTTTATTTTTAAAGTGAAAAATTGTAGAAATCTAAGTAAATTAAATAAACCAAAAAAGATTACCCAGTAATAATAAATAAATATACTATCTGCATTGCAGGCTAAAATAGTATATGCCCCTATACCAGCCAGTACTAGATTTACTAAGAAAGTCTCAATATATTTTTTAGATTTTATTACTATAAATAGCTGTATTAAAATCATAATCGCAAACGCTAGAACTATTAATTTTATATTTGTATCTGTAAAGTACTTAGGGAATTTATAAACATTTTTTGCCATTATATGTCTGATCATCCCCATTTTTCTTTCAGAATAATAATACCACCCAGAAATCACAACTATCAAAATTACTTCTAATAAAGTTATTAACCCGTGTGTTTTTTTATATTTTATATTTTTCACCATTCAACTCTCCTTGTTTTAAATTGCTTAAAATGATATAATTACTTAATATTATATAGAAAAAAAGAAATTTAATCAACAAATCCTCAAAGTTGATAATTATTTAAGAAGGGATTTACTTATGAATAAAAAATATTCTATATTACTATCTGTTCTACTTTTAGTTTTTACATTTATATATACTTTTAAAATAAACTTTAATTTAGATCAAAAACTTAATATTATGAACCTTATCATAATACTAATCGTCCTTGTTTTATGGTTATTCTCAGGTTATCTATTAATACTAAAAGACGTATTAAAAAGTTCTGAAAAAGAACATAATGGTATAATACTTGTTTATGTATTGTTAGGAATTATATTCTTCTATTATAACCCTTTCCCAAGACCAGAAAGTTTCAATATCGAACTACCAAGAATTACTTACTTTATAGTGACATTATTAACTTTTATCTTCTTTATAATAATATTTAGAAAAGATAAGTTACTTACACTAATATTTGCAGTGTTTGTTCCATTTTCTGTTCAAAGCTATCTAGTAAACGTTCTTAATAATACTAGTTATACAAATTATACTATATATATCGTAATATTATTTGTTGCGATTGCATATGGTATAAACTTTATTACAGACAAAAATCGTTAGCGGCTGCTAACGATTTTTTATTCGCTATATATTACTTCAATATCATTATTATTACTTTTTTTCTTACTGTCGTCACGTAAGACTTTCATAGTTCCATCTTTAAATCCATCTATATATATCCTACCACCCAGACCCCATAAAGTAATTGTCACATCCACTCTATCGTTTAAAATCACATCAAAATGCCATGTTCCTGTTGAACTATTTTTTTTATATTCTTTAAATTCAATTTTCCTTAGTTCTTCATTGTCTGTTAACTCCACTTTTTCTTTTATGTATTCAACTATTCTCTCTTGATCTTTTCTTATTTTCCCTTTATCTTCTCCACTCTCATAGTTAGAAGCAAATACTATTATTATAACGAAAAAAGCTACAACCCCTAATATTAATCTTAGTATTACTGATAGCATATCTCTCATTTTATCAACCCGCTTTATCTTTTTATTTAAATACACTCAACTGCCCATTTAGTATAACTTTTTAACATTAATTATATGATTTTCCTACTTATAAATTATTTCAACATTACTTTTGTCTTTAATATTCTGTTCATCTTTTGTTCTCTTTTTTAATTCATTTGGATTATACGATATTCCTATATCCTTATTTTCTCCTATTTTGAAAAGACTATAACTTACTGATATATTATCATTTATTACTGCACTAATAACCCATGTTTGTGTCGAACTATTCTTTTCAAAACTTTTAAACTCTATTTTCTTGACATCTTTATAATTCTGAATCGTATATTCTGCAATTCTTTCTTCTTCTAATCTAATTTTTCTTTCATCTTCGCCTGTCTTCCCTTTTAATCCATAAATTGTTATTATGACAATAAATGCTATGAATGCTAATATTATTCTTCCTATTATTGATTTCATATCTTTCATTTTTTCAACCCGCTTTATCTTTTTATTTAAATACACTCAATTTCCCATTTAGTATAACTTTTTAACATTAATTATATGATTTTCCTATTTATAAATTATTTCAACATTTCTTTTTTCTGTAATATTCTGTTCATCTTTAGTTCTTTCTTTAAATTTATCAGGATTATACGATATTCCAATATCCGCATTTTCACCTATTCCATTAAGACTATAACTTACAGATATATTATCATTTATTACCGCATCAATAAACCATGTTTGAGTTGAAATATTTTTTTCAAACCTTTTAAACTCTATTTTCTTAACATCTTTGTAATTTTGAGCTGTGTATTCTGCAATTCTATCTTCTTCTAATCTAATATTTCTTTTATCTTCTCCAGTCTCATAGTTAAAAACAACTACTATTATTATTACAAAAAAAGCTACAATTCCTAATATTAATCTCAGTATCACTGATAGCATATCTCTCATTTTATTATCCTACCTTATAAAGTTATTTTGTTTATTATAACATATATTTAGACAAAAAAAATAGAGCTTCTCTTATCGTTAAGTTATTATGATTTAGTCATCAACAAAAAAATCGTTAGCGGCTGCTAACGATTTTCTTTTATACTAAAACTATATATTTTTTACAAATATCTGCAAAGAAGCTTTGAACATCACCATCTAGTAGATATTTTTCTTGTTCTTCATCTACTATATAATTTTCACTAGCTTCCATTACACCTAATAATCTCTTAAATGTATCCGCAAATAAACCTTCATCTTCATTTAGAAGATAATTGAACTTTTGCTCTGCGAAAAATGGAACAAATACTTCTCTAAAAGCACCTTGGCGAATTCTTCCAATTAATTTAGTGCCATCTTCTAAAGTAAATAAATCACCTTGTTTTTCAACAAACTCTTTTGCTTTTACATAGCTAGAAAAGATTTGAAACCCTTCTGCTTCTTGATATTCTCTAAACACTGGAATCTTCAATCCTTTTTCTGTGTATAGGTTTTTATCAATAACTACAAATACTTCATCTAAATCCCAAAATTCTTTAGCGATATAGTAAAACGCAACTCTCCATCTACTATCACCTTTTGGTAATCTCTTAAATGTAGAAATTTGCTCAACTAATTTTATATCTTTTTCCATTAAACCTGCTTTACCTCTCTTAATTAATCAATTTGTATTAATGTACCTATTCTTTTAGCCGTCTGATTATCTAGACGGTAAGAGAAGAACTTATCATTTTCTTTTACAGTACAAATACTAGTAACCTCAATATTTTCTTCTAAAATACCAGCTTGTTCTAATAAACCTTTATTAATAGTCCATAAATCTAAATAGTAACTATCTCCTATTTTTTCATAGTAATTATCCACTTTTAAGCTAGCAAACTTCTCTATTAAATCTTTAGATACTTCATACTTTTCTTTTGAAATCGATGGCCCAATTATAGTTTTAATATCACCTAATTGACAGCTATATTCTTTTACCATAATTTCTACTATTTCCCCGGCAATATTACCATATGTACCACGCCATCCTGCATGAGCTAAAGCAACAACACCTTGTTTTTTATCATAAAAAACTATAGGCACACAGTCAGCAGTAAATATTAACAACGGCACTTGTTTTAATGATGTTACTAAGCCATCAGCTTCTTTGCCATTTTCAGCTAAATCAGCACTAGACTTAATTCTTCGAACAGATGCACCATGAACCTGACTATTAAATGCTACATTACTGTAGTTAAATCCATACTTTTCAGAAAAAATATTCATGTCATCTTTATTTTTTGCATCAATATTTCTATGAGTGAATGCTATTTTTACATTTTTATCTTCTATAATAATTCCATCTACTGTTTCACGCATTATTTTTTCCTCCCGATTACAACTGACATATCATTTTGTATCACCTTAATTATACTTCTAAAAATTATAAAATTCTAGTATGAAAGTTGTATTTATTAAAACAGAAATACTTTTATAAAAAATACCCCAATAATGCTTATATTATTATTGAGGTATGCTATTTAATATTTCATATTAACTTTACTACTCTACTAAATCCAAGTACACTTTTTTACTAAATGTTGTTGAATTTAATACTGTACGAATAGCATTAATTACCGTACCTTTTTTCCCTATAATACGACCGCAATCATCAGGGTGTACTGTTAAGATATAGTGTTCACGAGCATTTTTTACGAATTTTTCGATTTTAATTTCATCTTTATGCTCAACGATTTCACTTACAATGTTATAAATTAACTCTTCCATTTCTATTCTCCTTATTTAGCAACAATATTTACTAATCTTCCAGGAACAACAATTACTTTCATAACTTGTTTTCCAGCTATTAATTCTTTTACTTCATCATTAGCTAAAACTATTTCCTCTAATTCTTTAGAAGTTAAATCTTTTTTAACATCTAGTTTAGCTTTAACTTTACCCATAAGTTGAACTACGATTTCTACAGTATCACTTACAAGTTTACTTTCGTCAAATGTTGGCCATGGTGCATATGAGATAGACTCAGTATTACCATAGATTTCCCACATTTCTTCAGCAAGGTGTGGTGCAAATGGAGCAAGAAGTTGAATAAATCCTAGTGCATATTTACGAGGAATAAATTCTGCTTTGTAGCAATCATTTACAAACACCATAAGTTGTGAAATAGCAGTGTTAAATCCAAGAATCTCGATATCTTCTGATACTTTCTTAACAGTGTAGTTGTAGCTTACTTCTAACTCTGCATTATCTTTATCTTGAACTTTATCATTAACTTTTCCAGTTTCTTCATCTACGAATAGACGGTATACTCTATCTAAGAAACGACGTGATCCATCTAGACCATTTTCACTCCATGCGATAGAAGCATCAAGTGGTCCCATAAACATTTCGTAAACACGTAATGTATCTGCACCATGTGATACGATAATGTCATCAGGGTTTACTACGTTACCTTTAGATTTAGACATTTTTTCTGGGCGTCCATCTTTACCTTCAGCAAGAATCATACCTTGGTTGAATAGTTTTTGGAATGGCTCACGAGATGGAACTAAACCTAAATCATAAAGAACCTTATGCCAGAATCTAGCATATAGTAAGTGAAGAACAGCATGTTCTGCTCCACCAATGTATACATCAACCGGTAACCAGTATTTTAATTTTTCTGGATCAGCAAACATTTCATCATTGTGCGGATCGATATAACGTAGGTAGTACCAACATGACCCTGCCCATTGAGGCATTGTATTTGTTTCTCTCTTACCTTTTTTACCAGTTTCTGGATCAACAACATTTAACCACTCTTCGATATTAGCAAGTGGAGATTCTCCAGTTCCTGATGGTTTAATATTATCTGTTTCTGGTAGTAATAATGGTAATTCACTATCAGGTACAGTAGTCATAGTACCATCTTCCCAGTGAATAATTGGAATTGGTTCTCCCCAGTAACGTTGTCTTGAGAATAACCAGTCACGTAATTTATAAGTAACTTTACTACGTCCAGCATTATTTTCTTCTAAAAATTCAATAACTTTAGCGATAGCATCTTCATTGTTTAAACCATTAATAAAGTCTGAATTAATGTGTTTACCATCACCATAGAATGGTACAACTACCTCACCATTATCTTCAATAACAGCTTTAATTGGTAGGTTGAACTTAGTCGCAAATTCATAGTCACGCTCATCATGTGCAGGAACAGCTATAACAGCTCCTGTTCCATAACTTGCAAGTACATAGTCTGCAATCCAAATTTCTACTTTTTCACCATTTACAGGGTTTATCGCATAAGCTCCTGTAAACACACCTGTTTTATCTTTGTTTAAATCTGTTCTTTCTAAGTCAGATTTACGTTTAACTAAATCTAAATAAGCTTCTACAGCTTCTTTTTGACCTTCAGTAACGATTTCTTCTACTAGTTTATGCTCTGGTGCAAGTACGCAGTACGATACACCAAAAACTGTATCTGCACGTGTTGTAAATACTGTGAATGCTTTGTCAGTACCATCTATTTTAAAATCAATCTCCGCACCTACAGATTTTCCAATCCAGTTACGTTGCATTGCTTTAAGACTTTCAGGCCAATCAAGAATATCTAAATCAGCTAGCAGCTGCTCAGCATAATCAGTAATTTTAAGTACCCATTGACGCATTGGACGACGCTCTACTGGGTGACCTCCACGTTCTGATTTACCATCGATTACTTCCTCATTTGAAAGTACTGTTCCTAGTGCTGGACACCAGTTAACAGGTACTTCATCTACATATGCAAGACCTTTTTCATAAAGTTTTTTGAAAATCCATTGTGTCCATTTATAATATTTAGGATCAGTTGTATTTACTTCACGATCCCAGTCATAAGAAAATCCTAGTTCTTTAATTTGACGACGGAATGTATCAATGTTTTGTTTAGTAAAGTCTCTTGGGTCATTACCTGTATCTAAAGCATATTGCTCAGCTGGTAATCCAAAAGCATCCCATCCCATTGGATGAAGTACGTTATATCCATTTGCTCTTTTATATCTACTTAGTATATCAGTAGCAGTATATCCTTCTGGGTGACCAACGTGTAGTCCTGCTCCTGATGGGTACGGGAACATATCTAATGCATAAAATTTCTCTTTAGTGTGATCATCTAATGTTTTAAATGTCTTATTCTCTTCCCAATATTTTTGCCATTTTTTTTCTATTACTCTGTGGTTATAAACCATGAATTAAGCACACTCCTTCGCTTTCAAGTTCTTTAACTTATAGTATACCAATTTTATTAATATTTAGCAACAGTCGAATTATAAAAGACCATTGCATTTAACCATTCCAAATAAAAAAACTAGTCTTACAATCTAATTTTATATATTCTTACCAAAAGCCAGATTTTTGTATCAACTTTTGGTAAGAATATAATTTATTAGACTCTAGACTAGTTATTTCTATCTATTTTTTCTCAATTAGCATAAATGATCCGCCAAGCATTGTATCATATGGATCTGTGCTACGTTGATTCCAAATACTATCTACATTATACCATTTATTTGTATTGTAAGCACTAGCTGGATCCATAGCTTTTGTTTTACCATTTTGGTAACCACTTAGCATAATACCGTGTGTATATGCGTATCCTTTTACAAAGTCCCCATTACCTACAAGTGCAAATACTGGATTACCACTTTGAAGAGCCTGAACTAGTTGTGCTTTAGAGTTAATAACTGTGTTTTTGAAGTTATAATACTTGATTGCATAATCTGCACCAGCTCCTGAAGTACCAATCATACTTACATTAAATTCTTTAGTATTATAATAAATTACATCTGCGACGTTAACCGGAGTTACAGGTTTACCTAGTCCTGAAAATGCCATCGCTAACGCCGTAGGCACACACCCTGCAGCAGTCATATTGGCTATACCATATACTTTTCTTCCCCAACGAGCATCACTTTGGTAATATTGTGGCATATTTATTGCTGGTACATTATTATCATATTTACCATTTACAAAACGATGAGTCCCTGCACTATCATTAGCTACTCCAGTATATTTCTTACCATTCTTAAAGAAATACCAATCTTTTCCATCATCATGCCACCAATTTGCTAACTTACTGTCTACAAAGAAGAAACCATTTTTATAACCATTTTTTATTGGTGTTATCTCTTTTCCTTCTATATATACTTTACCATTGTACTCACCAGTTCCGTATTTACCATTTACAAAATAATGGTATCCTGCGTTATCTTTTCCTTCCCCTGTATGTTTCTTACCATTTTGGAAGAAATACCATGCTGTACCATCATCATACCACCAATTCGCCAACTTTCCATCTGCAAAGAATACTCCATTTTTATAACCATCTTTTACCGGTGTCGTCTCTTTTCCTTCTACGTAAATCTTACCATCATACTCACCAGTTGCATATTTTCCATTTACAAAATAGTGATTACCTGCATTATCTTTTCCTTCTCCTGTGTGTTTTTTACCATTTTGGAAGAAGTACCATGCTGTTCCGTCATCATACCACCAGTTTGCAAGCTTACCTTTTACATAGTATGTTTCCTTTTGATAACCATTAGCATATTTTCCATTTACAAAATAGTGATTACCTGCATTATCTTTTCCTTCTCCCGTATGTTTCTTACCATTCTGAAAGAAGTACCAATCTTGACCGTCATCATACCACCAGTTAGCTAATTTACCATTATCATAAAAAATCCCCTTATCATAACCAGTTTTGTCTTGTTCTTCTTTTCCATCAGAAGGTTTCCCACCTTCTTTTGGCAGCATATTTTTTTTATTTTCTTCTTGTTTTACTGATTCTGTTTTGTTTTCTTCTGATAATGACTTCTCTACAATTTTCTGTTTCCCAATAGCTTCTGTTTTTTTATTATCTTCTGATTTCTCTGTAACTTTTTTATCTGCAACTACCGCTTTATTATCTGATTTTTCTGCCACCACTGGTTTTTCGGTTACATTTTGTTTGTTCTCTGCAACTGATTTTTCTGCCGTTGCTGATTTTTCTACTACTGCTGATTTTTGTTCTGCTGCGTGTACTTCACTACCTGATGCCACATTAACTGCGATTGGAGTAGCTAGCACTGTTAACAACCCTAATCCTACTTTTAATTTATTGTCTACCATAATATGTTTACTCCTAAAAAATATAATTTTATACTCTATATATTCTATTACATTTTATCTATTTTTACAAAAAAAGTACTAATTATAATAAATTTTTTATTTTTTATAAAATATAATTTATTGACATAAGAATGCCCTTACTATAAAATTATATGTATAAAATGTTAGAAAGGACTCTTTAAACGAGATTAAAATATTATGAGTAAGAAAATATTAGTAACAGGTGGAGCAGGATTTATTGGTTCTCACACTTGTATAGAATTATTAAACAATGGAAATAAAGTAGTTGTTGTTGACAACTTATACAATGCAAATAAAAAAAGTTTAGAAGTAGTAGAAAAAGTAACTGGTAAAAAAGTAACATTCTATGAAGTTGATGTTCGTGATGAAGAAAAACTAAACGAAGTATTTGAAACAGAAAAAGATATTTTTGGAGTAATCCACTTTGCAGGATTAAAAGCAGTTGGTGAATCTTGTGAAATTCCATTAGTTTACTATGATAATAACATAGCTGGAACTACTACATTATTCCGAGTTATGGAAAGAAATAACTGTAAAAACATAATCTTCAGTTCATCAGCTACAGTATATGGAAGTCCTCATACATTGCCAATTAAAGAAGATTTTCCATTGTCTGTAACTAACCCATATGGACGCACTAAATTAATTACAGAAGACATATTAAAAGATGTTTATACTGCTGATAACGAGTGGAATGTTGTATTACTTCGTTACTTCAATCCAATTGGAGCACATGAATGTGGTGATATCGGGGAAGATCCAAAAGGAGTTCCAAACAATCTAATACCTTACATTATGCAAGTAGCTGTAGGCAAATTAGAAAAAGTTAATGTTTTTGGTGATGACTTTGATACACACGATGGAACTGGTGTACGCGACTATATTCACGTAGTTGACTTAGCTCGCGGGCATGTTGCCGCACTAAAAAAACTTGAAAAAGGTAGCGGACTATCTATATATAACTTAGGAACAGGAATAGGATATTCTGTTTTAGATATTATTAAAAGTGCTTCTGCAGCAGTAGGACGTGATTTACCTTATGTTATTACACCACGTCGTGCAGGAGATATCGCTGCATGTTATGCTGATGCTACTAAAGCAAAAGAAGAACTTGGATGGGAAGCACAATACGATGTAAAACGTATGTGTGAAGATTCTTGGAGATGGCAAAGTAAACATCCAAACGGTTTTGAAGAATAATTAAAAAGAAAAACTAGTCTAAAATTTTTAGACTAGTTTTTTATTTATAAATAGCTATAAATGCTCCACCTGTCATATTATCTTCAGGTGCTAAGCTGCGTTCTTTCCAAATATCATCTATGTTATACCACTTATTTGTTTTTGCCATATTATCCGGATCAAAAGCTTTTGTTTTACCATTTTCATATCCAGTTAATAGAACAGCATGCGTACTATATCCATTAACAAATATACCATGACCTACTGCACCATAGACTAATGTACCACTTTTTAAAGTTTCTTCTAATTCTTCTTTTGAATCTATTACCTTATAATTTAAGCCCCATTGACTTACTACTTCTTGAACTCCTAAGCTAGATGTTCCTAAAAAAGTAGTATTCAGCTCCATAGTCATAACATATAGAAAATCAGCCACCTGAACCGGATTAACATCTTCCTTAAGACCAGATATAGCCATCGCTAAAGCTGTAGGTACACATCCTGTAAGCTTCATATTTGATAAACCATATCTTTTTGTTCCCCATCTATCATCAGCCTGATAATACTGAGGTAACTTCATCGGCTCTATATAATTTTCTGTCACATTATAGTTTAGTTTACTAGAATTATTTTCATAATACACCCATTTATTTTGTTGATCTTTTATCCACTCTGCTTTAGCAACTGTTGTAACGCTAGTAAACATTAAGCTAAAACCCAAAGTTATTATCACTTTCCTTAACAAAACAACTCTCCTTAACAACTAAAAATTTAAGTCATTATATTATACTATTTTTTAAAATTTAAAACAAATAGGAGAAATTATAAATTATGATTTCTTAATCACACTTTACGACTTCTCCTATTAATAAACTTATTAAAGTTATTATACTATTTCTTAGTAATTTGGTCTTGCATAACCTTTAATGTAGCTTGCATTCCAGTTATAAGTTTTTCTATTTACTTTTGTTTTCCCTGAGCTTGTGTAAGGTGAAGAGTTACCTTCGATAGTTGTTACAATTCCATCTTTTACAGATTCAACAATTCCGATGTGGTCGGCAAATCCTCCACCATCCCAGTCAAATGTAATAACATCTCCTGCTTTTGGTAAAACTTTACCTTGCCAAATTCCTTTTTGTTGCATAATTCCGATATGACGTTGAACTCCACATTCTCTACCGATAAGGCTACTTAATCCCGCTTGTTGGAAGACTGTAGTTACGAAAACATCACACCAGTCATCTGAGTACTTAGCAGTGTATCCAACAGGTTTTGGATTAACTGAGTTATATGCATCAACAATTTTTTTGTGTTCAGCTGATCCCATCTCAACACCTAAGTAACTTTGTGCGATACTTAATACGTTGCTTAGTCCATCAGAACCATTACCTGTTGCTGCAGCGTATTTTCCGTTTACAAACTTATGTTCTCCTGAAGAATCTTTTGCAACTCCTGTGAATTTTTTACCCTCTTTGAAGAAATACCAATCTTGACCATCATCTAGCCACCAGTCACCTAATTTACCATTAACATAGTAGATTCCATTGGCATATCCATTTGCTACTTTACCATTCACATAGTAAATTCCTTTTTCTTTACCGTTGGCATATTTTCCATTTACAAAATAATGCTTACCTGCACTATCACTTGCTTCTCCTGTAAATTTTAAACCATGTTTGAAGAAATACCAATCTTGGCCATCGTTAATCCACCAGTCACCTAACTTACCATCTACATAGTATGTTCCTTTTTCGTAACCATTTGCTTTTTTCCCTCTTACATAGAATAACCCGTTTTCAGTACCATTAGCATATTTTCCGTTTGTAAATAAGTGTTTACCTGCACTGTCACTTGCCTCTCCTGTGAATTTCTTACCTTCTTTGAAGAAATACCAATCTTGGCCATCATCCAGCCACCAATCGGCTAACTTACCATTTACATAATATGTATCTTTTTGATAACCATTAGTATATTTACCATTTGTAAAATGACGCTTACCAGCATTATCTTTTCCTTCTCCTGTGTGTTTCTTACCTTTTTGGAAGAAATACCAGTCTTTTCCATCATCATACCACCAGTTTGCTGCTTCTCCTTTTACATAATATGTATCTTTTTGATAACCGTTGGCATATTTTCCATTAACAAAGTAGTGGTTACCAGCATTATCTTTTCCTTCTCCTGTGTGTTTCTTACCTTTTTGGAAGAAATACCAGTCTTTTCCATCATCATACCACCAGTTTGCTAACTTACCATTTACATAGTATGTTCCATTTGATGCCCAACCAGTTTTTTTCTCTTTAGAATCAGCTTCAGGCGCTTGAGGTTTACCTGATACTGTTTTTACAGAGCTAGCTTGTTTATCAGTAGACTCATCTTTTTTAGTTGTTCCTTCTTTCTTTGTAGCTTCTTCTTTTTTTACAGTATTTTCTTTTTTAGTATCTTCTACTTTAATATTTTCTTTTTTAATAGTTTCAACCTTAGTATTTCCTACTTTAGTTGTACTTTCCACTTGTTTTTGAGTAGTAGTTTTTACTTCTTCTTTATTAGTAGTTTTAGCTACTTGTGTATTTTTTACAGTATCTTGTGCAGCATGAGCTTCACTAGATCCAGTTGCTGCATCTACAGCAAACGGTGTTGCTAATACAGTTAATATTCCTAATCCTAGTTTTATATTATTTTTCATAGTTATTTTCAATCTCCTATACTGTTTTTGTTTCAATACGTTATCATAATATTTTCAATAAAAATCAATATACATTATAACATTATTTCCATTACTTCACAGTTACCACTTAATTACAAATTTGTTACATATTAATTATGTAAACTTTAAAATAAAAAATACAGAATTAAATTATAAATAAATTCTGTATTTTTATTTTATAAAAATTATTTTTTTATTTATTAGAGTAATATTCTTTTTTCCAACTAAATCCTTTTATTAGACCTACTAATGTTCCTACCCCGTAATAAACATGGATTAAAAATAATATTATTGGCATTAGTAAAATTGTTACATTAAACTTATTATTTATTATTGTCATAATTGTAATAAGTAATGTAAATAAAAAGTAAACACTACTTAATAAAATAATAAATATAGATGTAATTGGAATCATGCATAAACTAAATATTATAGCCAAAACAAATGCTAATGGAACAAAGTGAAATATTGATAAACATTTAAATTCAACATGGGATGTTAAACCAATCCAATATCCATTAGAATATTTCTGCTTTAGCATTTTCTTTAAAGTAGGTCTGATGTATTGATATGATAGTATATCCTTACTATATTTAATTTTAAAACCATTTTTTCTTATTCGATAATGTATCTCATTGTCTTCTGTACGAATCAATTTTTCATTTAATAAACCTACTTTTTCGAACACTTCTTTTCTATACATTCCATGAAAAATTGAATCTACATATCTATCTTCATCAGATTTCCTATAACTAGCTATACTACTACCAAACATGTTTTCTTCTACTAAGTGAAGTGTCTTAGAGAAATCATCAGAAGTCTCTACAATTGTAGGTCTTTTCCCACCACATACATATTCACCTGTATTTATTACATTAACGTTTTTCTCTACAAAATCACTAGTCACTTTTGAATGAGCGTCAATTTTTAATACTACATCTCCCTCTGAATTTTTCACTCCCAAATTGAACCCACTAGGCTGCACTTTTTTAGGATTATCTATTACTTTTATTTTATAGAAATCACTATTATTTTTTTGAAAGTTCTCCATAATATCTTTAGTTTTATCTGTAGACATTGCATTTATAAGAATTATTTCTATCAGATTGTGTGGATAACTTTGATTTTTTAAATCTTCTATTAATCCTGGTAAATATTTTTCTTCATTATAAGCACTAATAACAATGGATACTAGCATACTTTCTCCTTCCACAAATCAGGCTAGATTAACTGCGTAATCTAGCCTAAAATTTATTATTTATCTTTATTACCTAATCTATCGTTAGCATCAAACATTATACTTGCAATAGATTCTCCCCAATAAGGTGCAGTTGCATAGTTAACGTTCATTCCGCTCACTTTATTTCCTAAGTAAGCCCCTTTTGCTGGGAAGCTTGAATTACTTAGATATTTATCATTAATCCAACGTGCAGCTCCTAAAATACCTGCATCTACATTATCAAATTTAGTTGCTGATGTATATGGACTTGAATCATAAGCAGCAATTCCGAAGAAGTTATTTTTAGCTTTAGCTATATTACTTCTACCCCATGCACTCTCTAAAGCACTGTGAGCTACTAAGTATAAAGCATTTACACCATATTTTTGTTCTGCAGCTTTAAATGCAGCACCTTTACCTGCTAACATACTATTGCTAGCTCCCATTAGCGTATAAAGTTTGTTTATATCAGCAGCAGAATAGTTTGTTTTTGATTTTAAGCTACTGAATTGGAAAGGATGGTCTAATTTAAATGAACCAAAGTTAATTCCATCAGCTGAGTAATATGATTTACCTACTTGCATACTTGAATTATGGTATGCAACTTTTAATTTACTATTTTTAGAGTATCTGTGATATACATATTTACCATCACTTACATAGTCAGGGATAAATGTAGTACTTGAGTTAACTGCTTGTACTTGTGATGGATTAACATATCCTACTAATCCAGCTACTTGAACAGGAATTCTTCCTGAAGCAGAAGCTCTGTTATCTTTGAAGATTATAGTTCCTTGAGAGATATGTGATAAAATTTTACCATTACCATCGTATACTGGGATATATAGTCCTGTTACTTTGTAGTGTCCAGTATATTGATTACTAGTTGCTTGACTAGATTGTGTTTTACCACCTTTTTGAGCATATTTCCCGTTCACAAATTCATGTTTTCCAGAACTATCATTTGCTATACCAGTAAACTTCTTACCGTCTTTGAAGTAAAACCAATCTTTTCCATCATCATACCACCAGTTGGCAGCTTTCCCTTTTGCATAGTAGATTCCGTTTTGATATCCATTAGCATATTTACCATTTGAAAAGTAATGTTTACCAGCATTATCTTTTCCTTCTCCTGTGTGTTTTTTACCATTTTGGAAGAAGTACCAATCTTTTCCATCGTCATACCACCAGTTTGCTGCTTTTCCATT
>NZ_KL370815.1:0-976 GCF_000701685.1 Gemella sanguinis ATCC 700632 | reverse complement strand
TAATATGTTCCATTTACATTACCATTAGCATATTTACCATTTGCAAAATAATGTTTACCTGCATTATCTTTTCCTTCTCCCGTATGTTTTTTACCATTTTGGAAGAAATACCAGTCTTTTCCATCGTCATACCACCAGTTTGCTAACTTACCATTTACATAGTATGTTCCATTTGATGTCCAACCTGTTTTCTTTTCTGCAGCGTTAGTTACAGGAGCTTGAGACTTACCTGATACTGTTTTTGCAGAGCTAGTCGTTTTTTCTTTTGATGTATCTTTTTTAGCAACATCTTCTTTTTTAGGATTTTCTGTTTTCTTTGTATTTTCTGTTTGTTTTGTTGTTGTAACAACTTGTTTTTTAGTCGTTTCTTTAACTTGTACTGCATGAGCTTCACTAGATCCAGTAGCAGCATCTACTGCAAATGGTGTCGCTAATACTGTTAAAATTCCTAATCCCATTTTCAAATTCTTTTTCATAGTTATTTCCAATCTCCTATACTAATTTTTCTTTTAATATATCTTTTAAATCATTATACATTATACATTTTTTCCATTACTGCACAGTTACCACTTAATTACAAATATATTACATATTATGTCATCTACTTTATCAATAAAAAATACAGAATTTTAATTAAAAAATTCTGTATTTTTCAGGCTGTTGACAAATAAGTCAACAGCCTTTTTTAACTGAAATAAAACCTTTAAAATGGTATAATATAAGTATACAAAGGAGGTTTTAGTATGTTTAATAAAGTAGAAAATATAAAAGATGAAATAATACTAATGACACTATCAGAAATAGTACCTAAAGACCATTTTTTAAGAAAAGTAGATAAAGCTATCGATTTTAAATTTATTTATGATTTAACAGAAAAATACTATAGCCATACGACAGGGAGAAATAGTCTAGATCCTGTTGTATTATTTAAACTGGTATTTTTAAAAGACTTTTATGGAATAAAATCTATGAGAGA
>NZ_KL370814.1:22889-44772 GCF_000701685.1 Gemella sanguinis ATCC 700632 | reverse complement strand
AAAAGAAGGAAAACTATTGTATAAGAGAAGAAAAGAAACAATAGAACGTAGCTTTGCGGATTCTAAACAAAATCACGGATACAGGTATGCACAATATAGAGGAAAAGCCAAAGTACAGTCGTACGCTTGGCTGTCTTGTTGCGTTCAAAATATGAAAACAATAGCATTAAGAGAGGTATAAAACCTCTTAATACTACTAAATTTTTGCCTTAAGGCTTATTTTTTTTGAAAAAAAATACCATAACATCAATACTAGCTTGATATTTCGGTATTTTTGTCAACAATCTGATATAGAGTAGAGATTATCTCTACTCTATATTTTTTATATAAATGTTGATATTATTAGCCAGAAATTTAAAATTATTAAAATTACTGTACAGATCCATGCAAGAATTTTCATCCATGGTTTAATAACGAATTCTCCCATAAGTTTTTTATCTGATGTATAAAGTGTTAATGGGATAATAGATATTGGAAGAGCGATACTTAAGAAAACTTGAGTATAAATTAGTAAGCTTTCTATAGCTTGTTCACTATCTCCAAAAATTATTAAACAAATAACAACAGGCATTACGGCTATTACACGTGTTAGCATTCTTCTAACCCACATAGGAAGTCTCAAATGAATAAAACCTTCCATAACTATTTGACCAGACAATGTACCAGTTATAGTAGAGTTTTGTCCAGATGCTAAAAGTGCTATAGCAAATAATACGCTAAGTACTGGTGAAGCAATAGTTCCAACTATACTACTATCTTGAAGAGCATTGTAAAGATCAGTAAAACGTCCTAAACTATCACCATGACCATAGAATAATGCAGCACCTAGAATTAGTAGTAAACAGTTAATAATAAAAGCAATTGAAAGTTGAATATTAGAATCTATAGTAGAAAATCTAATAGCTTCTCTTTTACTATTGTTATCTTTTCTATCGTAACGTCTTGCTTGGACAATAGAAGAGTGTAGGTAAAGGTTGTGCGGCATTACTGTTGCCCCAACAATACCTAATGCGATAAATAGTGCACCTTTATTGCCTACGACATCTTTATTAGGGATAAACCCTTTAATTAACTCCCCAGTATTAGGATTAGCTAATAAGACTTCGTAGAAGAAAATAATAAGTATTGTAAATATTAATGCAGATACTATAGCTTCAATTTTTCTAAAACCAAAATGTGCTAATAATAAAAGTAAAAATACATCAAATATAGTTATTATTACACCTAATAGTAGAGGTATACCAAATAATAGTTTTAATGCTACGGCACTACCGATTATTTCAGCAATATCTGTAGCCATAATCGCAAGCTCGGTAATAATCCAAAGAACAAATCCCATTTTCTTACCGGTATGTTTCCTAGTCGCTTGAGCTAAGTCCATACCAGTAACAATTCCTAGTCTAACGGACATTGACTGTAGTAACATTGCGATAAGATTTGATATAAGTATTACGAATAGTAAGCTATAAGCGTATTGGGCACCACCTGCGATAGAAGTAATCCAGTTACCGGGGTCCATATAACCAACAGCTACTAAGGCTCCTGGTCCGCTATAAGCTAGTACTTTTTTTAAAAAACTACCTTCTTTTGGAATCTCTACGGTGTTGTTTATTTCTTGAAGAGATAGTTGGTTTGCAGCCTCTAACTCTTCTTGACTCTTTCTTAAAAATTTATTTAAAAACATTCAATCACCTTTTCGAATTTAATAGTTAATACAAAATTATAACATCACTTTCCCTAAGACGAAAATTTTGCCTATAGAAAACTATAAATAATATTGTACTATAAAAATAATAAATTGTAAATTGATTTTGAAAATAACTAGAAAATTCTATGAAAAGAAATATAGTAAATAAAAAACTATCACTAAAACTCAATAGGAGCTTTAATGATAGTATTAAAATATTATAAAAATTGTGCTAGACAAACAACTAAAATAATAACTGGTAGTATATATCTTAGTAGGAATAGCCAAGATTTGAATAGTAATAGGCTAGTCTTATTGTCTTCTTTAACATGAAGTTCTCTCATAGCGACTTTTTTATCTAGTACATATCCTGTGAAAATAGATAAAGCTAGACAACCAAGTGGCATTAGTATATTTGATACTAAGAAATCCATAAGATCAAAGATTGTTTTTCCAAAGATTAAAGTATCTGATAAAGATCCATAAGATAAAGCTGATGGAATACCTACGATGAAAGTTAAGATACCAATAATGATACTGAATTTAGTTCTGTTTGTATTTCTTTGGTTAGTTATATTACCGACATTAATTTCTAACATAACAACTGAAGATGTAATAGTCGCAAATAAGAATAGTATTAAGAATAAAATATAGAATATTTTTCCAAATGCCATATTATTGAATAATTGTGGTAATACTATGAATAATAGACTAGGTCCACCTTCTGATTCCATACCAAAAGATGACATAGCTGGGAAAATAGCAAGTCCAGCCATAACAGATACCGCAATGTTCATAAGAACAACAGAGATACCTGATTGAACCATATCAGTCTTTTTATTAAGATATGATGCATAAGTTAACATTGCTGTAACCCCAATAGATAGGGCGAAGAATGATTGTCCAAGTGCGAATAAGATACCTGAAGTAGTAATCTTAGAAAAATCAGGTTTTAAGAAATATGTAACTCCGGCCATTGCATTTGGTAAAGTAAGTGATCTAATAATGATTATTATAAAAATAATGAATAGAAGAGGCATCATAATTTTAGATGCTTTTTCAATACCGTTTTGAACACCTTGAGATACAATAATTATATTTAATAAAATAAATAATGCTTGAGCTCCAAGAGCAATCCATGGATTTGAAATAATACTAGTGAATAATGCTGCGTGGTCTACAGTAGTGTGTAGGTGTAATGCATCCGCAATTGAAATACCTAAGTATACAAGAATCCATCCACCGATAACGCTATAGAATGAAAGTAGTATAAATAAAGCAAATCCACCAATATAACCTATAATATTATATTTTTTATTTTTTCCTAATTTACCGAAAGTTTTAATAGCTGATACACCAGCACCACGACCTAAAACAAATTCTGCAAGTAGTAATGGTAAACCGATTAATAATGTAAAAATTAGAAAGACTAATAAGAAACTTCCACCACCGTTAGCTGCAGTCATATACGGAAACTTCCATACTGCTCCTAGTCCAATAGCAGAACCAGCAGATGCAAGTATGAAACCAATTTTTGAACCCCATGTTGAATTTTCTGACATAAAATTTTTCCTCCTAAAGAATAGTTAATAATAAAAAGCTATTTAGTATTAAACTAAATAGCTCTAAATAAATATATATTAATACTCAAAGCCATTTAGTTTAATACCAATGGCCTGAAAACAAACTTAACTAGCCATTGTAGACGCTTCGTTGCACTTACATCTACAATGAGTATAGATATAAGTGCTGCTAAAATGGCACGAAAAAGTATTCTCTTTTAGTTAAGTTTAAAATTTTCATGAGAGTAGCTCCTTAAATAATTGTTGATAAAATATTAACATTTATCAGAAAATTTGTCAATAATTTTCTGAAAAAAATACAATGAAAATGTTTTAGCATAAAAAAACTGTATAAAATTAATTTATACAGCTTTTATTATTTTTATAGAGTGTGATTATTCGTTATCTAATTGAAGGTATACAACTTGAGTAGTTAGGTATTCTTCTAGACCATGTTTACCGTCAGCTCCGCCGATACCTGATTTACGACGTCCAGCATGGAATCCTTGCATAGCTTCAAAGTTTTCACGGTTAACATAAGTTTCACCGAATTTTAGGCCATTAATAGCTTTGAATGCAGTATTCAAATTATTAGTATATACAGATGAAGTTAATCCATATTCAGAATCGTTAGCATATTCTAATACTTCATCTAAAGTGCTAAATGTAGCGATAGGAATAACAGGTCCAAATGTTTCTTCTTTCATAATGCTCATTTCATTAGTAACATTTGTTAATACAGTAGGTCCGTAGAAGTAACCAACTTGTTCTTTATCAACTTCTCCGCCATAAGCAAGAGTAGCCCCTTGTTTAACAGCGTAAGATACTTTTTCAATTACTTTTTTAAGAGCACGTTTTTCGATAAGTGGACCGTAGTCTAATCCGCGTTCTTTATTAGGGTCACCAAATTTAACTTTATCTAATTCAGCGAATAAAATTTGTTCGAATTCTTCTTTTACGCTTTCGTGAACATATACTCTTTCTGCACAGTTACAAACTTGTCCAGAGTTAATTACACGTGATGCAATAATAGCTTTTGCAGCAAGGTGTAAATCTGCATCTGCAAATACGATAGCTGGAGCTTTACCACCAAGTTCTAATGAAACATTAGTAATATTTTCAGCAGCAGCGCGCATTACTTCTTGTCCTGCAGCAAGGCTACCTGTTAAGCTAACTAATCCAACTTTTGGATGAGAAGCTAATCTATTTCCTACAACAGATCCACGTCCGTGAATAATGTTAAGAACACCTTTTGGAAGTCCAACTTCGATACAAATTTCAGCAAAAATGTGAGCATTGATAGGAGTTAGTTGGCTTGGTTTTAAAACAATAGTGTTACCTGTAAGTAGAGCAGGTGCAGCTTTTCTAGCAATTAAGAAAAATGGGAAGTTCCATGGTAAGATACCAGTAGTAACTCCGTGAGGGCGTTTGAATACTAAGATATGCTCGTCTTTTCTATCACTTTGAACGATTTCTCCCTCATATCTTCTAGCCCATTCAGCCATATAATCAAGGTAGTCAGCTGTAAATAGTACTTCTACTTTTGCTAATTCAAAAGTTTTACCACCTTCATCAACGATTGCTTGTGTAATTTCAGGTTCTCTTTGACGAATTCTGTCTGCAATTTTTTTCAAATATGCACCACGTTCAATTGCTGGTAGTTTCTCCCATGATTTTTGTGCGATATCAGCAGCGTTAATAGCGCGGTCAACATCTTTACAGTTACCAGCAGGTATTTTAGCGATAACTTCTTCTGTCGAAGGGTTTAAAACTTTAAGATACTCATGATTAAAATGTTCTTCAAATTCTCCATTTATAAACATTTTTAAAACTCTAACTTCAGTCATAGCATAATTCTCCTTAGAATGTATATATTATAAAAGTAAACGTTATCATTACTTATATGTAAATTATATCGCAAAAAAATTCTAAAAACAACTATTTTTTCTCAAATTTAATTAATATTTTAATTTTTTAAAGCTTTACACCTTTATTTATAAAAAAAAATTTATAATGAAATACAATTTTTATATTCAGAGTAACAATAGTTTGGCTTACTTATATAATCATAATTAACAAGGAGATTAAGGTTTAGTAGAAACTGTATTATTGTTTTTAATATAATTACTATAACAAAGATAGTTATTAATAGTTGTCTTAAAACTGCTATAGTATTTATTGGGTAAGGTATAATAATAAATGGAAAAATAGTAAATTTTATTTTTTAGGTTTTAGTTATAAAAAAATAGTATTGAAAATAACAAAAATATGAAAAAAATTTAAGTAAAAGTATTAGCATAATGTATGTATTTAGTGGTATAATTTATAGTAAGAAAAACTAGGAGGTTCAGTTTGATGAAACAAAATATCGGAGTTATCGGATTATCTGTTATGGGTAGTAACCTAGCATTAAATATTGCGGATAATGGGTACAAAGTAGCGGTGTTTAACAGAACAACATCAGTTGTTGATAAAATGTTAGAAGAACACCCACACAAAAATGTAGAAGGAAAATACTCATTACAAGAGTTAGTGGATAGTCTAGAAACACCAAGAAAAGTTGTTTTAATGGTAAAAGCTGGTTTTGCAGTAGATAGCTTAATCGAACAATTAACACCACTTTTAGATAAAGGAGATATCATTATTGATGGTGGAAACTCATTCTTCAAAGATACACAAAGAAGATATGATTTATTATTAGAAAAAGGAATTAACTTCTTTGGTGTAGGAGTTTCTGGTGGAGAAGAAGGTGCAAGATTCGGTCCTGCATTAATGCCTGGTGGAGACGAAAAAGCTTATGAAGAAATTCGTCCTATTTTAGAAGCTATCGCAGCAAAAGTTAATAATATCCCATGTTGTAGTTATACTTCAACAGGAGGAGCTGGACACTATGTAAAAATGGTTCACAATGGTATAGAGTACGGAGATATGCAACTTATCTCTGAAGCTTATCAAGTACTAAAACACTTAGGTGGATTTAGCAACGAAGAACTACAAGCTACTTTCGAAGAGTGGAATAAAGGTGAATTAGAATCTTATTTAATCGAAATTACTGCTAATATCTTTAAAGTAAAAGAAGAAGATGGTTCATACCTAGTTGATAAAATTTTAGATAAATCTCAACAAAAAGGTACAGGTAAATGGACTAATGAACAAGCTATTGATTTAGGAATAGATGTTTCAGTAATTACAGCAGCATTAAACGGAAGATATATGTCTAACCTTAAAGAAGAAAGAGTAAAAGCTGAAAAAGAATTTGCTCGTCCAGCATATAAAACTGTAAGTGATAAAGAACGCCTTAAAGATATAGTAAGAGATGCATTATTTATTTCTAAAATAGTATCTTATGCTCAAGGATTTAAATTATTACAAGCAGCTGAAAAAGAATATAATTGGACATTTGATTATGCTCAAATAGCTAAAATCTTCCGTGGAGGATGTATTATCCAAGCTAAGATTTTACAAAATATTATCGAAGCATATCAAAACAATCCTAAATTAGAAAATCTTATTTTTGACCCATTCTTCAAAAATATTATTGAAACAAGACAAGATAATTTACGTGAAGTAGCTGCATTAGCTATTACTAACAGATTACCATTAAGTGCTATGACTTCAGCAGTATCATACTTAGATATTTACACAACTGCAAATAGTGGAGCAAACTTAATTCAAGCACAACGTGATTATTTTGGAGCACACACATTTGAAAGAACTGATAAAGAAGGTAACTATCACTATGACTGGGTTGGAAACAATGAAAAATAGAAATGCAATAACTCTATTTGGTGGGACAGGAGACCTAACATATAGAAAATTATTACCTGCGTTATATAATCTAGATGTCCTTGGGCAACTAGATGACGAATTTAAAATTATTGTAATTGGTCGTAGACCATATACACCTGATCAATATATAGAGATAGCTCGTGATTGGGTAAAAGAACATGCTAGAACAAAATTTGATGAGGAACAATTTAGCTCATATTCTCGAAGAATAATTTACTTCAAGATGGACATGACAGATGAAGAGGAATATCGCATATTACAAATGTTTTATAATCTAATGCGCATAGATCAACACGTGTATTACTATGCGGTTGCACCATCTTTCTTCCTTACAATTACAAGAGGATTAAAAAAATATTGTTCTGAAAACAATGCAAAAGTAATAGTAGAAAAACCATTTGGTGAAAACTTAGAAAAAGCGGGAATGTTAAATGATGAGCTAGCTGAGTTCTTCGGACAAGATGAAATCTATCACATAGATCATTATTTAGGAAAAGAGATGATCCAAAATATACTATCTCTTCGCTTTAAAAATATTATCTTTAAAGGAATCTGGAATAAAGATTTTGTAGAAAATATCCAAATTACTGCTGCGGAAACAGTAGGAGTAGGAACAAGAGCTAGCTATTATGACAAAAGTGGAGCTTTAAAAGATATGGTGCAAAACCATTTACTACAAGTGCTATCTATAGTTGCAATGGAAGAGCCTAAAGAAGAAGGTAGCCAAGGAATACATGATAGTCAACTTGAGCTTCTTTCTGCGATTAAACCTATAGACAATGTTAATGATAGCCTAGTTATGGCTCAATATGAAGGATATTTAGATGAAGAAAATATATCTAAAGATTCTAAAACAGAAACTTATGCAGCGTTAAAACTATTTGTTGATAATGAACGCTGGGATGGAGTACCTTTCTTCATAAGAACAGGTAAAAAATTAGGCGATAGAGAAACACAAGTAGTAGTTCAATTTAAATCTATCGATAATGCTCCTGGGAATGTATTAGTTATAAAAATACAACCAGATGAAGGAGTATACTTCCAGTTTAATGCGAAAAAACCTGGAACTGAACAAGAACTTCAACCAATATCATTAGATTTTTGTCAGAGTTGTATATTAGAAAATAGAATGAATACTCCTGAAGCATATGAAAGACTACTATATGCATGCTTCAAAGGAGATAGATCGCTATTCTCACAATGGGATCAAATAGTAGTATCTTGGACTTTTGTTAATGATTTATTAGCTAAGTACCATGAACAAGGAGCTCCTTTATATACTTATCCTCAAGGTTCTATGGGGCCAAAAGAAGCGGATGAGTTTGTGAATTGGATAAAGAAGTAATATAGGAAAGATATATTCTGTAGTTTATTAACTATGGAATATATCTTTTTAATATACATTTATAAAAATATAATAATCTTGAGTTTACGTTAAAGGGAAAATTGTAGTATAATGAAATATAAACAAAAATATAAATTGCAATAAGGAGAATAATAATGAGATTATTAGATTCTATGCTAGAATATAATGAGTATTTTGTGAAATTTGAAGAATACCAAAAATATAAAACAGAAGATAAATATCCGGCAAAAAGAGTAGTTATGTTTACTTGTATGGATACTAGATTAGTTGAGCTTGCGACGAAATCACTAAATTTATCCCAAGGTGATGTTAAAGTAGTAAAAAATGCTGGAGCAATTCTGACACATCCTTTTGGTTCTATTATGCGTAGTTTAATTATTGCAGTACATATGTTAAAAGCTGATGAGATTATAGTAATGGGCCACCATGATTGTGGTATGCAAAATATTAATACTGATTTAATATTAGAAAAAATGAAAGAACGTGGAGTATCAGAAGAAACACTAGATATACTCCAATATTCAGGTTTAGACCTTAGCAAATGGTTACATGGTTTTGATGATGTTAAAGAAAGTGTAACGCATGATGTTAACATGATATGTAATCACCCACTTATTCCGAATGATGTTCCTGTTCATGGGCTAGTTATTAATCCAGATGATGGGAAAGTGGATTTAGTAGTAAATGGTTATGATAATATAAAAGACTAGAAGGGAGAATAACATGAAAAAAATTTTAGTTATAAATACTGGTGGAACTATTTCTATGAGTGAAGATCATACTACGGGGAAGGTATCACCTAATAAAGATAATCCTTTAAATGAAGGTGGCAATATTTTTTCTTATATAGGAGATATAGATGTAGAGGTACTATACAATCTGCCTTCTCCTCAAATTACTGAAAAAGAAATGTTAGGGATTAAATTAAGAATCTTAAAAGCTGTTGAAGAAGGATATAATGGTGTTGTAGTTACTCATGGAACTGATACACTAGAAGAAACTGCATATTATCTAGAGTTAACTTTAGATGTAAATATTCCTATAGTTATAACTGGTGCTATGCGTTCTAGTAATGAGATAGGGTCAGATGGTTTAGCTAATTTACGTAGTGCTCTTGTAGTTGCAGCAAGTGATGAGAGTGTAGATAAAGGTGTTCTAGTTGTTATGAATGATGAGGCACATACTGCTACATACGTGACTAAAACTCACACAACTAATGTAGCAACATTCCAAACACCAACTTTTGGTCCTGTAGGATTAGTTTCAAAAAATGAAGTTATTTACTTCCAAAAACTCATTAACCAAGAACATTATGATGTTAGAAAAAATAGTAAAAAAGTATATTTATTAAAAGCGTATGCCGGAATGAGTGGTGAGCTTATAGATGCTGTAAGAGAGCTTGGTGCAGATGGTCTAGTTATTGAAGCTCTTGGTGCAGGAAATCTCCCTCCTAAAACAGTTCCCGCAGTTATAAAATGTTTAGAAAGTGGCATGCCAGTTGTATTTGTATCACGTGCATTTAACGGAGTCACACAAGATGTATATGACTATGAAGGTGGAGGAAAAAGATTCCATCAAAATGGCGTAATTTTCACTACAGGTCTAAGTGGTCAAAAAGCTAGAATAAAACTACTTGTTTTATTAGAAGAGGGTATAGAAAATTCAAAATTAAGAGATTTATTTTAATAGAAACATAGCGTAGTATAAAATTAATATATTACGCTATTTTTTTATAAAAAAGGATAACTATATAGAGAAAATCTTTACAAAGTTGAATATTTCTTCTAAATATGGTAGTATAGAAAGGGATTTTAGTTTGAAAAGAGGTGTAACATTGAAATTTAAATATCATAAATCATATAGAGGTTTTTATCTATTAGATGGAGATAAATTTAAACGTCCTTATAAAAAGTTAGATCAAGAAAAAACTATAGAAAAAGTAGGGGAATTAAATTTTTCTAAGAAGGAAATTATAGATATAGAAGATAAGTTTGTAGTTTTCGTTGATAAAAAAGAGAAGTCAAAAAAAGCGGAAGAGATAAAACAAACTAATAAAAAAATTAAAACGAAAAAAACAGTTGATACTGACGCTCTAAATATAAATAGCTTAGAATTAAGATATCAAATTCCAGCTCAAATACTAGAACATCTTTATAGTACAATTAGTAAAGATACAAAAAACGCAGAGAAGCACTTTATGTCTGTATTATCAGTAATAGAAAATATTACACAAGTAGATGGTGTATTCTTCTCAAAAGTTAAAAAAATATTTTACTATAATTCAAAAGAGCTAAGTCTAATATTAGATAGATACAATCTTAATAATATTAAAATAGAGGGGCTTAAAAAAGAAGTAGAACTTGATTATCCAAGTCAATATATTTCAGATTTACCAGTAGATTATAAAGAATATGAGATGATTTTTGTCTTCTATTTCATTATATTAGTTGAATTGTTAGCGGTTTTAAAATAGAAAATAAATTTTTTGATAGATTTTTAGCTTAAACTCTTGATTTTTCAAGATTCGTTTGTTATAATCTAATCAGAAAGTTTATTTTTTTACCTCAAGTTGGTCGTTTTTCGACCGAACAGGACGAAAAGCGTCCAGCGAAATAAAAATTGAAGTGAGAAACATAATAAAACTTTCAATTACATAGGGGAATAAGAAGATGGATATTTTACATTTGTTACATATGCAAAATAAACTTATACCTGAGATGTTTGCTAAATTTAATAGTAGATATGCACTATTACTTACGATTAAGGTTAATCAACCTGTTGGAAGAAAGACACTATTAAATTTTGTAGATATGACAGAAAGGCAATTACGAACTGAATGTGAAGTGTTATCTAAATTAGGTTTAATTATTAAAAAATCAACTGGAATGCGTATCACAGAAAAAGGTGAAGAACTTTTATTAGAAATAAAAGACTCGCTAGTTAACGATGCGTTCGCAGAAGAAAAGAAACTATTAAGAAAACACTTTTCAGTAAAAGAAGTACATATAATTGCGGGTGACTTCATAAATAATGAAGGTACTAGAGAAGAAATGACTGAACTTCTTTTAGATAAGGTTAATGAAAAAATTACCAAAGAGTGCGTAATTGGTGTTAGTGGTGGAAGTACAATGTACTATGTAACTAGTAAAACTGATGAAACATTTGGTTATGGTAAAGATGTCACTATAACACCTATAAGAGGTGGCTTATCCGTTGTAAATACAGAATATCAAGCGAATAATATAGCGTCAAAAATGGCTAGAAATTCTGGAAATAAATATCAACTGTTACATGCACCGGATAACTTAGGACAAAAAGCATTAGATGAACTGAAAAAAGAACCAGTTGTAAAAAATGCTTTGGATGTCATAAGCAAAACATCAATAATTATCCATAGTATAGGGAATGCTTTTGAAATGGCTTATAGAAGAAAATCATCTAAAGAAATTTTGAAGGTGTTGGAAGAGAAAAAAGCTGTTTGTGAATCATTCGGAAGTTACTTTGATGAGAGCGGCAGTGAAGTATTTAAAACCTCTACTATAGGTATGAGTTTTAAAGATGTTAATGGCATTGATAATGTCTTTACAATAGTTGGTGGTGAAGATAAAGCGGATGCGGTATTTAGTTATTTAAATACTAAACCTGCAAACATGACACTAATTATTGATGAGGCAATTTGCAAAAAAATTATAAATAAAGTTAATAAAATAAAATAGGAGGACTTTTATAAAATGACAGTAAAAGTAGCAATTAACGGATTTGGACGTATTGGACGTCTAGCATTAAGAAGAATTCAAAACGTAGAAGGAATTGAAGTTGTAGCAATTAACGACTTAACTCCAGTTAACCAATTAGTACACTTATTAAAATATGATACAACTCAAGGACGTTTCCAAGGTGAAGTATTTGAGAAAAACGGAAGCCTAATCGTAAACGGTAAAGAAATCAAAGGATTTGCTAATCCAAACCCAGCTGAACTTCCATGGGGAGAATTAGGAATTGACGTAGTATTAGAATGTACTGGTTTCTTCACTTCTAAAGAAAAAGCTGAAGCTCACATCCAAGCAGGAGCTAAAAAAGTTGTTATCTCTGCACCAGGTGGAAATGACATCAAAACTATCGTATACAACGTAAACCACGAAACTTTAGATGGAACAGAAACAGTTATCTCAGGTGCTTCTTGTACAACTAACTGTTTAGCTCCAATGGCTAAAGCTTTACACGATAACTTCACAGTAGTTGAAGGATTAATGACTACAATCCACGGATACACTGGAGACCAAAACACTCTTGACGCTCCTCACCGTGGTGGAGACTTACGTCGTGCTCGTGCAGCAGCTGAAAACATCGTTCCTAACACAACTGGTGCTGCTAAAGCAATCGGATTAGTAATTCCAGAATTAAACGGAAAATTAGATGGAGCTGCACAACGTGTACCAGTACCAACTGGATCATTAACTGAATTAGTAGCTGTAGTTGAAAAAACTGTAACAGCTGAAGAAGTTAACGCTGCAATGCAAGCTGCTTCTAACGAATCATTCGGATACAATGTAGACCCAATCGTGTCTTCTGATATCGTAGGAATTGAATTTGGATCATTATTCGATGCTACTCAAACAAAAGTATTAACAGTTGGAGACAAACAATTAGTTAAAGTTGTATCTTGGTACGACAACGAAATGTCTTACACTTCTCAATTAGTAAGAACATTAAAATACTTTGCAGGATTAATAAAATAATCTATAATATATAATAGGATGAATAGATAAGATATAAGTTTTAAAAAGCTTATATCTTGTCTCATATATTCTAATAAATAATAAAGGAGCTTTCCATGAAGAAATCTATCAAAGACTTAGGTAATTTACAAGGGAAAACTGTCTTAATGCGTGTTGACTTCAACGTGCCTTTAAAAGATGGTGAAATTACTAACGATAATCGTATTACAGCAGCATTACCAACTATTGAGTATGCTTTAAACCAAGGTGCAAAAGTAGTTGCGTTCTCTCACTTAGGACGTGTGAAAGAAGAAGCTGATAAAGCATCTAAAAGCTTAGCACCTGTAGCTAAAAGATTATCAGAATTATTAGGTAAAGAAGTAAAATTCGTACCTGAAACTCGTGGAGCTGAATTAGAAGCAGCTGTAAAAGAACTTAAAGATGGAGAAATCTTAATGTTCGAAAACACTCGTTTTGAAGATGTAGATGGTAAGAAAGAATCTAAAAATGATCCTGAACTTGCTAAATACTGGGCTTCATTAGGAGATGTATATGTTAATGATGCATTCGGTACGGCTCACCGTGCTCACGCATCAAACGTAGGTATCGCTTCTAACATTGGTGAAGGAAACTCTGCATCAGGATTCTTAGTTGATAAAGAAATTAAATTTATCGGTGGTGCAGTAGATAATCCAGAACGTCCACTAGTTGCAATCTTAGGTGGAGCAAAAGTATCTGATAAAATTGCAGTTATCGAAAACCTACTAGGAAAAGCTGATAAAGTAATTATCGGTGGTGGTATGGCTTATACATTTATGAAAGCCCAAGGTAAGGAAATCGGTAAATCACTTTGTGAAAATGACAAAGTTGACTACGCACGTGAACTTATGGAAAAAGCAGGAGATAAACTAATTTTACCAGTTGACACAGTAGTTGCTAAAGAATTTTCAAATGATGCACCTAGCCGTGTAGCAGAAAATGATATTCAACCAGATGAAGAAGGATTAGATATCGGACCAAAATCTGTTGAATTATTCAAAAACACTTTACAAGGTGCAAAAACTGTAATTTGGAATGGACCAATGGGTGTATTCGAAATGCCAAACTTTGCCAAAGGTACTATTGGGGTATGTGAAGCTATCGCACACTTAGAAGGTGCTACTACTATTATCGGTGGTGGAGATAGTGCTACGGCAGCGATTTCTTTAGGATATGCTGAAAAATTCTCTCACATTTCAACAGGTGGAGGAGCTTCATTAGAATATCTTGAAGGAAAAGTATTACCAGGTATCGATTCATTATCAGATAAATAATAATAAAAGAAAACTCAAGGAGAGTGAAATATATGACAAGAATACCATTTATAGCAGGAAACTGGAAAATGAATTTAACAGTTGCAGAAGCTCGTGAATTCGCTAAAGAAGTTGCAGGAAAAGTACCAGCAGCTACTAGCGTAGAATCAGCAATCTGTGCACCAGCTACTCACTTAGAAGCTTTAGTAGAATTAACTAAAGATAGTGAATTAAGCATCGGTGCTGAAAACTGTCACTTCGAACAAAGCGGAGCATACACAGGGGAAACTTCTCCTTACGTATTAAACGCTTTAGGAGTAAAATATGTTATACTAGGACACTCAGAACGCCGTGAATACTTCGGTGAAACTGATGAACTAATTAACAAAAAAACAAAAGCAGCATTTGCTAATGGATTAGTGCCTATCGTATGTTGTGGTGAAACACTAGAACAATACGAAGCAGGTCAAGCTGTAGATGTTATTACTGCTCAATTACAAGCTGATTTAGCAGGGTTAACTAAAGAGCAAGCTGAAAAATTAGTAGTTGCTTACGAGCCAATTTGGGCTATCGGAACAGGTAAATCTGCAACTAAAGAAGATGCACAAAAAATGTGTAAAGCAGTTCGTGATATCGTAGAAGGACTTTACGGAAAAGAAGTAGCTGATAAAGTTCGTGTTCAATACGGTGGATCAGTAAAACCTGAAAATGTAAAAGAATACTTAGCATGCCCAGACGTAGATGGAGCATTAGTAGGTGGAGCATCTCTAAAAGTTGATTCTTTCTTAGCACTTTTAGAAGGTGGAAAATTAGCTTAATTTAAGGTAAAAATAATATAATAATATAAATTTAAACAATAAGGAGAAAGTTAATGTTAGCAAAAACATTTGATATTATCGCAGAAGTATATGCAAGAGAAGTTTTAGATTCACGTGGTAACCCAACTGTAGAAGTTGAAGTAACAACTGAATCAGGTGCATTTGGACGTGCATTAGTACCATCAGGAGCATCAACTGGACAATATGAAGCAGTTGAATTACGTGATGGAGACAAAGGACGTTACCTAGGTAAAGGTGTAACTAAAGCTGTAACTAACGTTAATGAAGAAATTGCACCATTATTAGAAGGTAAATTCGACGTATTTGATCAAGTAGGAATAGACTACGCTATGATCGAATTAGACGGAACTGAAAACAAAGGACGTCTAGGAGCTAACGCAATCTTAGGTGTATCTTTAGCAGTAGCACACGCTGCAGCTGATGCATTAGGAGTACCTCTATACAGATACTTAGGAGGAACTAACTCTAAAGAATTACCAACTCCAATGATGAACATTGTAAATGGTGGATCTCACTCAGATGCTCCAATCGCATTCCAAGAGTTCATGATTTTACCAGTAGGAGCACCTACATTCAAAGAAGCATTACGTTGGGGAGCAGAAGTATTCCACAACTTAGCTAAATTATTACACGCTCGTGGATTATCAACTGCAGTAGGTGACGAAGGTGGATTCGCTCCAACATTCGAAGGAACTGAAGATGCTGTTGAAACAATCTTAGCTGCTATTAAAGCTGCTGGTTTAGAACCAGGTAAAGATGTATTCTTAGGATTCGACTGTGCTTCATCAGAATTCTACGAAAACGGAGTTTATAACTATGCTAAATTCGAAGGTGAAGGTGGAGCAAGCCGTACTTCAGCTGAACAAGTAGATTACTTAGAAGAATTAGTAAACAAATATCCAATCATTACTATCGAAGATGGTATGGATGAAAACGACTGGGAAGGATGGAGATTACTTACAGAACGTATCGGTGACCGTGTACAATTAGTAGGGGACGATTTATTCGTAACAAACACTAAAAAATTATCACAAGGTATCGAACAAGGTGTTGGTAACTCAATCTTAATCAAAGTTAACCAAATCGGTACATTAACAGAAACTCTAAATGCTATCGAAATGGCTAAACGTGCTCGTTACACAGCTGTTATCTCTCACCGTTCTGGTGAAACTGAAGATTCTACAATCTCAGATATCGCAGTTGCAACTAACGCAGGACAAATTAAAACAGGTTCTCTTAGCCGTACAGACCGTATTGCTAAATACAACCAATTATTACGTATTGAAGATGAATTAGATGTAACAGCTGAATACCCAGGTGTACAAGCATTCTACAACATCAAACGCTAATAAAATAGTATATGTCAATTAAGGGCTAGTAACTTAGGTTACTAGCTCTTTTCTTTTGTGATCTAAGGAGTGAATAATATTTAAAATAATTCAAGTAATTATAAATAAGAATAATCAAGTATTTTCTATTATAAAATTTTATTAAATACCAGATTAATAAAATAAAAAATAAAAGAAATGAATTTATAAAAATACTCATAATCGCCTGTATATACGGTATGAATGCTTTAGTAATTATTTTTAAAAAAAATATGTAAAATTATTATTAATTTAGTATTTTTTAATAGACAAAAACGCTCTAATATAGGATAATAGAAAATGGCGTTTTTATATGTATAATCGTAAAGAAAAAGATTGTATGGAGAAAGGAAAAATATATATTATGATAGGGAAAAATAATTATAAACTACACCTAGAAAAAGATGGAGAAAAAGTAACGCGTTACTCTATAAAAAAATTCACTGTTGGAACAGCATCGGTAGCTGTTGCAGCATCTATTTTCTTTGGTATGGGCAGTGTTGCTCATGCTGCAGAAGTAACTGAAGAAACTAGCACTAATAAAATAGAAATTAAACAAGAAAATAATTCAACGCTAGGTAATAATCAAAATACACAACAAATTAATAGTAAACCAGTAGTAACTGAGCAACCTACTTCAAAAGAAACAACAAATAAGGAAGTTGCTAATAAAGAAGTGACAGGAAAAGAAGTTGCTAATAAAGAAACTGTTAATAAAGAACTAACTAATCAAGAAACTACAGGAAAAGAAGTAACAGAAAAAGAAGTAGCTAGTGAAGAAAATGTTAATACAGAGATACCTAATAAAAAAAGAGGTAGAAAATCATTAGCAAGTGAAGAATCTAGTAATAAAGAATCAGAGAATGCTCCTGAAGTTGCTAAAAAAGAAGAAACAAATAAAAATGTTGAATCTAATCAAGAAGCAACTGAAGAAGTAGATAAAATTATGTTAGAGGTTGCTGTAAAAGAAGCAACTGAATTACAAAATGCTGAAAATGTTGATGAAAAAAGTAAAAATTCTTTAAGTAATGTTATTATAGAAGCTAACTCTGTACTGTACAAAAGAAATACAGATCAAAATGAAGTTGATGATATTACTAACAAAGTAAATAATATTATCGGAAAAGTTTTAGCTAAACAACTTGAAAATAAAGAAATAGCTAAAAGAGAAGAAAAAGAAACAGATAGCGATAGAGATACGAGAGCCCTTCCTGGAGTTGATATTAGAGGACTAAAAGGATGGATTGCTACTGGAGATACAATTAAAAATAGTGAGCATTATTTAAATGCAACACCAGCTCAAAGAAATGCATTAGACAAAGCGTTGGCAGAAGCAAAAAAAGTTTTAGCTGATAGAAGATCAAATCAGACTATAACTAATAATGTAACAAATGACCTTACACTAGAAGTTAAAAAATTGCAAAAAGTTGCTGTAACAAATAAAGGTCAATTAAATAATTTAATTAATGCTGATGCAGAATTTAAAGAAACAAATGCGAAATATTATAATGAAACTGATAAAGCCAAAGTAACTGCCTATAATAATGCTATAGCTGAAGGGAAAACAAAAGCAGCGAAAGCACCTATTTCACAAGCAGAAATAAATGCTATTGTAGCAAAAATCAATACTGCGAAAAATGCATTAAATGGAAAACCAACTGATTATTCAAAATTAAGAGAGCTTTATAATGAGATTGACTCAATAAAAAATAGTCCACAATATTATAATGCAGACGAAGTAGCACAAAGCGCTTATGAAGCAAATATAGATGATGTAAAAGCAGTAATTGAAGGTCTAGATAATGGTGAAGATAACCATACTTCACAAGAAAGTATTAATGAATTAATTAAATTTACGTTAGAGTCTAAAGGTGAATTAACTGGTCGTCCTACAGATAAAGCTGAATTACAAAATTTAGCAACAGAAAATAAAGAAGAAAATTCGAAATATTATAATGCAGACGCAGATAAAAAAGCTGCATATGATAAAGAAGTTGAAGCAGCAAAACAAGTATTATCAAAAGAAAATGCAACTCAAAAAGAAACAGATGCAGCAAAAGCTAAATTACAAGCGGCAAAAGATGCATTAAATGGTGCGCAAACAGATAAATCAAAATTACAAAAATTAGTAGAATTAAGTAACTCTGATGAAGTAACAAAAGATCCTAAGTATTATAATGCAAGTAAAGATGCATTGTTAAATTACTATAATGCAGTGAAAAAAGCAGAAGAAACATTAGCTAAACCAAATGCTACTCAAACTGAAATTGATAAAATGAAAGAAGAAGTAGAAGCGGCTAAAAATGCATTAGATGGACAACCAACAAATTATGAAGAGTTAAATAAACTAATAGCAGCTCAAAATACTATGCATAACGACCCTAAATACTTTAATGCTAGTGAAGCAGCTAAAAAAGAATATGATGATGCAATAGAAGAAGCTAAGAAATTAGCAAGTAACCCAGAAGCTTACCAAAAAAATGTTGATGAAACAGTAAAAAATCTTAAAGAAATTATTGAAGATTTAGATGGGAAAGCAACTGATAAAGATGCTCTACAAAAATTAGTAGATGAAAGTAATTCTAAAAATACAAATTATAAATACTATAATGCTTCTGGCGGAGAATTTATAGCTTATGATGAAGCGGTAGAAGAAGCAAAAGCAGTATTAGCTAAAGCAAATCCAACACAGGATGAAATAAATGCAGCAAAAGCTAAATTAGAAACAGCAAAAAATGAATTAGATGGACAACCAACTAATTTTGAAGGATTACAAGCCTATATAGATAAAGAAGAATCAGTTTTAAATAGTCACGAATTTTATAATGCAGATCCAGAGAAAAGAGCATTATATGAAAAACGTATAAAAGATGCTAAGGCATTACTAACAAAAGAAAATGTAACACAGAGTGATGTAGGAGGAATAGAAAGTTACTTATATTATATTGTAAAATCATTAGATGGTAAGGAAACAGATAAATCTGAATTATCTAAATTAGTAAAAGACTTAGAAAATAAAACTAAGGAAGACAAATATACTAAAGCAGAAGACTCTAGAAAATTTGTTTATGACTTAGCTGTAGAAGAGGCTCAAAAAGTCTTATCAAAAGAAAAAGCGACACAAGAAGAAGTTAATCTTGCGAAAAAACAATTAGCAGCTGCAAGAGATGCCTTAAACGGTGATAGAATACGTAGAGAAGATTTACAAACTCTAGTAGATGAAAGTAATAGCAAAGATAGCAATGAAAAATACTATAATGCTGATGACGATAGAAAAGTTGCGTATGATAGAGCTATTGAAGATGTGAAAGAACTATTAAGTAGAGAAAACATTTCTCAAGCTGAAATAGATGCAGCAAAAGAAAAAATAGATGCAGCAAAAGAAGCTCTAAATGGTAATCAGTCTACTAAAGAAAAACTAGAAATTTTAGTAAATGAGAGTAATGAAAAAGATAGTAATTCTACGTACTACAATGCTGATCCTGAGAAAAAATTAGCATATGATAAAGCTGAAGAAGAAGCTAAAAAAGTATTAGCGAAAGAAAATGTAACACAAAAAGAAATAGATGCAGCGAAAGCTAAATTGCAAGAAGCAAAAGATGCGTTAAATGGAACAGAAACTAATTCTGAAGAACTTAAGAAATTAGTTGATGAATCGTGGAAAACATATAGTTCTAGTAGAAGTTATAATGCAACAGAAGAAAAACAAGAAGCGCATTATAATGCAGTAGAAGCGGCTAGAGAACTATTATTAAAAGAAAATGTAACACAAGCAGAAGTAGATGCGGCAAAAGCAAAAGTACTAGAAACAGATGCTGCATTGGATGGAAAAGATACTGATTTTTCTAAATTCTGGCCACTGTATAATGAAATAGATGAAGTAAAAAATAGTCCAAAATATTATAATGCAGATGAAAGTGCTAAGAAACAATATGATCAAAGTGCCGAATTTGCAAAAATTCATGGAGCTAACCAAGGAAAAGGTAGTTCACTTACTCAAAAAGACTTAGATGGATTGATTGAATTTATAGAAGCTTCTAAGGCAGGGTTGAATGGAGAAGATACTAATAAGGCTCCATTACAAAGTTTAGCTGATGAAAGTAATACAAAAGATAGTAATGCAAAATACTATAATGCGGAAACAGCTAAGAAAACTGACTATGATAACGCGGTAAAAGAAGCCAAACAAGTTTTAGCTAAAGAAAATGCAACTCAAAAAGAAGTAGATGCTGTAAAAGCTAAATTACAGGCGGCAAGAGATGCACTTAATGGTGATAAAACTCAAAAAGAAAGACTACAAGTATTAGCTGATGAGAGTAATACAAAAGATAGTAATTCTAAATACTATAATGCAGATGCGGCTAAAAAAGCAGAATATGATAAAGCAGTAGAAGCGGCAAAAGCAGTGTTAGCTAAAGAAAATGCAACTCAAACAGAAATAGATGCCGCGAAAGCCAAATTAGAGGCGGCAAAAACAGCATTAAATGGTAAAGATACTAATAAAGCTCCACTACAAAGTTTAGCTGATGAAAGTGACGGAAAAGATTATAACCCTAATTACTACAATTCAGATACTGAAAAACAAGATGCATATAATGAAGCGGTAGAAGAAGCAAAAGCGGTATTAGCTAAGGAAAATGTAACACAAGCTGAGATAAACGCGTCTAAAGCTAAATTAGAAGCAGCTAAAAATGCATTGAATGGTAAAAATACAAATATTGAAGAATTATCAGAATTAGTCAAAGATAGTGAAATGAAAAATGGTTATAGCTATTACTACAATGCAGATGCAGACAAAAAAGAAGCTTATGATAAAGCAATAGAAGAAGCTAATAAAGCATTATCTAGAGATCATGTAAGGCAAGCGGAAGTAGATGCAGCAAAAGCTAAACTACAAGCAGCAAAAGATGCGTTAAATGGAGATAAAACTAATACAGAAATACTACAATCATTAGCTGATGAAAGTAAAACAAAAGATAGTAATGCTAAATACTACAATGCAGATGCTGACAAACAAGCTGAGTATAATAAAGCAGTAGAAGAAGCGAAAACTGTATTAGCTAAAGAAAATGTATCACAAGAAGAAGTAGATGCAGCGAAAGCTAAACTACAAGCAGCGAAAAGTGCGTTAAATGGAGCAGATACAAATAAAGAAGCTTTACAAAACTTAGCTGACGAAAGTAGTACAAAAGATACAAATTCTAAATACTACAACGCTGATGCAGACAAGCAAGCTGCATACAATAAAGCGGTAGAAGAAGCA
>NZ_KL370814.1:0-21804 GCF_000701685.1 Gemella sanguinis ATCC 700632 | reverse complement strand
GTATTAGCGAAAGAAAATGTAACGCAAGCAGAAGTAGATGCAGCAAAAGCTAAACTACAAGAAGTTAAAGATGCATTAAACGGAGCAGATACAAATAAAGAAGCTCTACAAAATCTTGCAGATGAAAGTGCAACAAAAGATAGCAACGCTAAATACTACAATGCGGATGCAGAGAAACAAGTTGCATACAACAACGCAGTAGAAAAAGCAAAAGCAGTACTAGCTAAAGAAAATGTAACACAAGCAGAAGTAGATGCAGCGAAAGCAAAACTACAAGAAGCGAAAGATTCATTGAATGGAGATCAAACTGCTAAGGAAAAATTACAAGCACTAGCTGATGAAAGTGCAACGAAAGATAGCAACGCTAAATACTATAATGCCGATGCAGATAAGCAAGCTGCATACAACAAAGCAGTAGAAGAAGCAAAAGCAGTATTAGCTAAAGAAAAAGTAACGCAAGCAGAAGTAGATGCAGTGAAAGCTAAACTACAAGAAGCGAAAGATACATTAAACGGAGCAGACACAAACAAAGAAGCTCTACAAAACTTAACTGATGAGAGTGCAACGAAAGATGCTAACGCTAAATATTATAATGCCGATGCAGACAAACAAGCTGCATATGATAAAGCAGTTGAAGATGCTAAAAAAGTATTAGCTAAAGAAAATGTAAAGCAAGCAGAAGTAGATGCAGCAAAAGCTAAATTACAAGAAGCTAAAGACGCATTAAACGGAGCAGATACAAATAAAGAAGCTCTACAAAATCTTGCAGATGAAAGTAATGCAAAAGACAGCAATTCTAAATACTATAATGCCGATGCGGATAAGCAAGCTGCATACAACAACGCAGTAGAAGAAGCAAAAGCAGTACTAGCTAAAGAAAATGTAACACAAGCAGAAGTAGATGCAGCGAAAGCTAAGCTACAAGAAGCTAAAGATGCATTAAATGGAACAGACACTAATAAAACAGAATTAGAAAAACAAGTAAAATTAAAAAATTCTGATGAAGTTACAAAAGATTCTAAATATTATAATGCAAGTGAAGAATCACTTTTAAATTATTATAATGTTGTGAAAAAGGCAGAAGAAACACTTGCTAAACCAAATGTGACTCAAGATGAAATTGATAAAATGGTTGAAGAAGTTAAAGCTGCTAAAAATACTTTAGATGGACAACCTACTAATTATACAGAGTTAAATAAACTAATAGCTGATCAAGATTCTATTAAAAATAATTCTAAATATTATAATGCAAGCGAGGAAGCTAAAAAAGAATTTGATGAAGCTATAGAAGAAGCTAAGAAGTTGTCTGCCGATTCATACGCTTATCAAAAAACTGTAGATGAAGTAGTGAAAAATCTTAAAGAAATAATAGAAGATTTAGATGGTAAGGATACAGATAAATCTAAACTACAAGAATTGTCAGATGAAAGTAATACAAAAGACAGCAACGCTAAATACTATAATGCCGATGCAGACAAACAAGCTGCATATGATAAAGCAGTAGAAGAAGCAAAAGCAACATTAGCTAAAGAGAATGTAACACAAGCAGAAGTAGATGCAGCGAAAGCTAAATTACAAAAAGCAAAAGATGCATTGAATGGAGATCAAACTGCTAAGGAAAAATTACAAGCACTAGCAGATGAAAGTAATACAAAAGATAGCAATCCTAAATACTACAACGCTGATGCAGATAAGCAAGCTGCATATGATAAAGTAGTAGAAGAAGCAAAAGCGACATTAGCTAAAGAAAATGTAACACAAGCGGAAGTAGAAGAAGCGAAAGCTAAATTACAAGCAGCGAAAGATGCATTAAACGGAGCTGATACAAACAAAGAAGCTCTACAAAACTTAGCTGATGAAAGTAATACAAAAGATAACAATGCTAAATACTACAACGCTGATGCAGATAAGCAAGCTGCATATGATAAAGCAGTAGAAGAAGCAAAAGCTGTGCTAGCTAAAGAGAATGTAACACAAGCAGAAGTAGATGCGGCAAAAGCTAAATTACAAGAAGCAAAAGATGCATTAAACGGAGCAGACACAAACAAAGAAGCTCTACAAAACTTAGCTGACGAAAGTAGTACAAAGGACAGCGATTCTAAATACTATAACGCTGCTGCAGAAAAACAAACTGCATATAATAAGGCGGTAGAAGAAGCGAAAGCAGCACTAGCTAAAGAGAATGTGACGCAAGCAGAAATAGATGCAGCAAAATCTAAACTACAAGCAGCAAAAGATGCGTTAAACGGAGCGGATACAAATAAAGAAGCTCTACAAAACTTAGCAGATGAAAGTAATACGAAAGAAACTGATTCTAAATACTACAATGCAAACTCTGAAAAACAAGCCGCATACGACAAAGCAGTTGAAGATGCTAAAAAAGTATTAGCTAAAGAAAATGTAACTCAAGCGGAAGTAGATGCAGAAAAAACAAAATTACAAGAAGCAAAAGATGCATTAAACGGAGCAGACACTGATAAATCTAAATTACAAGAATTATCAGATGAAAGTAATATAAAAGACAGCAATTCTAAATACTACAACGCTGATGCAGATAAGCAAGCTGCATATGACAAAGCAGTAGAAGAAGCGAAAGCAGTATTAGCTAAAGAAAATGTAACGCAAAAAGAAATCGATGCAGCAAAAGCTAAATTACAAGAAGCAAAAGATGCATTAAACGGAGCAGACACAAATAAAGAAGCTCTACAAAACTTAGCTGATGAAAGTGCAACAAAAGACAGTAATTCTAAATATTACAATGCCGATGCAGAAAAACAAGCTGCATATGATAAAGCAGTAGAAGAAGCGAAAGCAGTATTATCGAAAGAAAATGTAACACAAGCAGAAATCGATGCAGCAAAAGCTAAGCTACAAGAAGCTAAAGATGCATTAAACGGAGTAGACACAAATAAAGAAGCTCTACAAAACTTAGCTGATGAAAGTGCAACAAAAGATGGCAACGCTAAATACTACAATGCCGATGCAGACAAACAAGCAGAATATAATAAAGCAGTAGAAGAAGCGAAAGCAGTGTTAGCTAAAGAAAATGTAACACAAGCAGAAGTAGATGCCGCGAAAGCAAAATTACAAGAAGCCAAAGATATGTTAAATGGATTAGATACTGATAAAACAGAACTAAAACAATTAGTAGATAATAGCTCAGAGTTGAAAAATATTGATAAATATAAAAATGCTGATAATAATCTAAAAGAAGAATATGATAAACTTTTAGAAGAAGCAAAAGAAGCATTAAACAAGAATTTATCACAAAATGAAGTCGATCAATTAGTAGCTAAAGTTAAAGAAGCAGAATCTAAATTGAATGGTAAAGCTACAGAACCAGAAACGCCAACTGAGCCAGAGAAACCAGTTGAGCCGGAAAAACCTGCTGAACCAGAGAAACCAGTTGAGCCGGAAAAACCAGTTGAACCGGAAAAACCAACGGAACCAGAGAAACCAGCTGAGCCAGAAAAACCGGCTGAACCGGAAAAACCAACTGAACCAGAAACACCAACTGAACCGGAAACGCCAGCAGAACCTGAGAAACCGACGGAACCAGAAAAACCAGCTGAACCAGAGAAACCAGCTGAACCAGAAAAACCGGCTGAGCCTGAGAAACCAGTTGAACCTGAGAAACCAGTTGAGCCAGAAAAACCAGCTGAACCGGAAAAACCGGCTGAACCAGAGAAACCAGCAGAGCCAGAGAAACCAGTTGAACCGGAAAAACCAGTTGAACCTGAGAAACCAGCTGAACCGGAAAAACCAACTGAGCCAGAAAAAACAGCAGAGCCAGAGAAACCAGCTGAACCAGAGAAACCAGCTGAACCAGAAAAACCGGCTGAGCCTGAGAAACCAGTTGAACCTGAGAAACCAGTTGAGCCAGAAAAACCAGCTGAACCGGAAAAACCGGCTGAACCAGAGAAACCAGCAGAGCCAGAGAAACCAACTGAACCGGTAAAACCAGTGACTCCAGAAAAACCGGAAGAAAAACCTACGAATCCAGAAAAACATAATGTTGAAGCTGATAATAATAAAGTTGCGACAACAATACGTAAGTCTGGAGAGAAAATACTAAGTAAGACAGGTATTGAAACACAAAGTGCAACATCTTTAGGTTTTGGTTTATTATCATTGCTATCATTTGGTTTATTAAGAAAACGAAAAGAAGACAATAAATAATTGTATATTTTCCAAAAAATACCCTTAGATATAATAATTCTAAGGGTATTTTTGTGTTGTATTTAATTAATAATACATATTAATTACTTCAACGAAACTAAACTTATACAATAGCGCATAACAAAAGACGCTAATACAGCTATTAGTACTATGATATTTGTTAATATAATAAAGATGTTAAAGATATTAAATTTCTAAACAGAAACACTAACTTGATAAAATAAAATTATATTAAAATATAATTAAAACCTATAAAATCAAAGATGTGGAACGATTCCTAAAATTAATTTGACAAATATATACTAAAAGTGATACTATTATAGATGAAAGAAACAAATATATAAATATTTTAAATAATATTTGTACTTTCAAGAAAACTGTAAATTTATAAAAAAGGAGGGAAATATTAATGAAAAAAGCAGTTTTTAAATTTTTAGGTGTATTACTGTTTGTAATATGCGCAGTAACTGGATTATCATTTTTTGACCAAGGTAAAGCTAAGGCTGTAGAATCAACTGAGAAGAAGATTGATGTGTCTAATGTCCGTGTGGAAAAAAATGAAGGTGGAAAAGTTGATCATGCTCTAACACCATGGGAAACTTTCAAAGTTAGTGCAGAGTTTAGCATACCTAATCCTTCAAAAGTGAAACAAGGAGATACATCAACTATAGGAATACCTGATCAATTCCAATTTGGTAGTACTTATGCTGATAAAAATAGAACATTCAATATTGTTGACAAAAACAATACTTCTGAAGTTGTAGCAAATGCAGCGGTTGATTTGAAAAAGAAAAATCTAACTTTCACTTATACTGACTATCCAAGTAAACATGCAGAAGTAATTGGAGATTTCTTCTTTTATGGGCGTGTAGACCATGAGAAAGTATCAGGAGAAAAAGATCTAGACTTCAATTTAACTGTTGATGGAAAAAAAATTGAAGGAGATAAACTTAAATATAAAGGAGCTCCTGTTCAACCTAAAGTTGGAATCAAAAAAGAAGGTTGGCAAAGAGAAAGTAAATCATCAGACTTACGTTATAAAATTAAAGTAAATGCTGATGGTAAACATATGAAAAATGTTGTAGTTACTGATAACTTAGCATTTTCAGATGGTACTATTGATCCAAGTTCTGTTAAAGTAGAATATGGTACATTTACATATACTCCTACTGATGGTGTATATCGTCTGGATAACTATCCAGCAACTGCAAAACCATTACCAGAAACAGATTATAAAGTAACTTTCAACGAAGATAACAGAGGATTCACAGTAAAATTCTTAAGAGATATTTTACCAAGTGATAATATCCGTATTATGTACGATGTTGCTTTAGGTAAAACACCACCAAATGGAACACTTTATCACAATAATTCAAAATTAGAAGGTGAAGTTGTTACAGAAGGTTCTAATGATAATGGTGGCAAAGTAGATAAACCAAATAAAGTTTCTCTAACATCTGAATCTTGGATAAAAACTCTAACACCTGGTGGTGAAGCAGAAGGTAAAAAGTATTCATTATCTATACTAAAACAAGACTCTGTGACTAATGCACCACTAGAAGGGGCTAAGTTTAACGTTTATGCATCTGACAAAGATGGAAGTAAATTCGGAAGTTCAATAACTACTTTAACTACGAATAAAAAAGGTGAAGCATCTGTTGGAGATTTAGTAAATGATTACTATCTTCTTGAAGAAATAGCAGCACCAACTGGATATTCATTACCAGACAAAGCAGTTAAATTACTTATTAACGCTAAAAAACAAACAGAAGCAAAAGAAAATGGAGTAGCAGCGGATGCTGTTTACAAAATTACAAACAAAAAAATCGACGAAAAAGTAAATGTAGTTGGTACTAAAACTTGGGTAGATAACAACGATAAAGATCTAAATCGCCCAGAAAAAATAGTAGTAAAACTACTTGCTGACGGTAGTGAAGTTGCAACAAAAGAAATTACTGCAGCTAACAACTGGAAATATAGCTTCGATAATCTACCTAAGTACAAAGATGGTAAAGAAATAGTTTATACTATCTCTGAAGTAGGGGTAGAAGGATATACACCTGAAATAACAGGTTACAATATTAAAAATACTTATAACCCAACACTTACAAACATAACTGTAGAGAAAAAATGGGATGACAACAACAATAATGATGGAATCCGCCCATCATCAATTGATGTGCAATTACTTGCAAATGGTGAAAAATTAGGTGGTATTGTTACATTAAATGCAGCAAATGCATGGAAACACCTATTTAACAATTTACCAACAAAATTAAACAAAAAAGAGGTTGTTTACTCAGTATCTGAAGTAAATGTACCAAAAGGTTATACTGTTGAAAATTCTGGTCTTAAAGACGGAAAAATAGTATTAACTAATAAACACAACCCAGTTGAAAAAGAAGTTTCTGTTGAGAAAAAATGGAACGATGAGAATAACAATGACGGTATCCAACCAACTGAAGTAACAGTACAATTATTTGCTGGAGACAAAGCAGTAGGTGCTCCAGTTAAATTAAACAAAGAAAATAATTGGAAACACGTATTTAGTAACTTAAAAGCTAAAGCAGAAGGAAAAGATATCGAGTATACTGTAAAAGAAGTAGATGTACCAGAAGGTTATACAGTTACAGTAGAAGGGAAAAACAACATCGTTATTACTAACACTCACGTACCAGCATTAACAGAACTATCTGTAATTAAACTTTGGGAAGATGAAAACAACAAAGATTCTTCAAGACCAGCTAGCATTACTGTACAATTATTTGCTAATGATAAACCACAAGGTGATGTAGTAGTTCTTAATGAAGAAAATAGTTGGAAACATACTTTTGCTAACTTAAAAGCTAAAGTAAATGGTGAAGTAGTAAATTATGAAGTACGCGAAATCGACGTACCAAGTGGATATACTGTAACTACTACAGTAGGAGAAAATGGTGAAGTAGTATTAACAAATACACACAAACCAATCTTACCACCACCACCAGTAGTTGAAATCCCACCAAAACCATGGACACCAACTCCCCCACCTGCACCACAATTACCACCGAAAAAAGTTGAAGTTAAACCTAAACAATTAGCTAAAACTGGTGTGGAAAATGATATGAGCGCAATGCTAGTATCAACAATTTTATTAGGTGCAGCAGCGGTGTTACGTAGAAAAAAAACTAACTAGTTTGAAACTACTCATAAAAGACTTTAAGCAATTGATTGCTTAAGGTCTTTTTTATGTTTAAAGAAATTAACGTAATCTGAAATAACTAATAAAGTATCCATTAAGGTGACATAAATAAAACTCAAGGAAGAAAAAGAAGGAAGCGTTATATTTGAAAAATAAGTAATTTTTAATAAATTGAAAATATATTTGTGTGAATAATATTTTACAATATAAATATATTTACATACTTCCTCATAAACTAAGAAGTAATGTTAACATATCATATTCGATTTAAATTTTTCAATATTTTAAATCGTATATAAATCATTACTAGTGATAATATCAGAATTAGCGAAGTATTTTTATAACTGAAAAATAGTTAATAAATTATACTTATAATTATTGAATTTAATGTAATTAATTGTATTTACAAGTGATATTTCCTTAATGTAATTAATGTAAATCAGAAAAATATTGATATATTTATAATGTAGTGCTATAATTAATAGTATTATGTTAAGTGTATATTATATATTTAGCTAATAATTATGTGAAAAATATATTAAGTTGTTTAGAAAAGGAGAAGAAGTATAATGAAAAAAATAACAACTACAGTGATTTTAGGAGGAGCGTTAGTAGGTAGTGCTGTAATGGCACAAGAAGCACATGCGGCAGAAACTGAAACTCCAAAAAACGATAGTAATTTAGTAGTAAAAACAGAAGTTGGAAAAACAACGGAAGCTGATGTTGCTAAAGAAAAACAAAAAGCTGATGATGCTAAAAAATCACTAGAATTAGAAAAAAAAGAAGCTGATAAAAAGGTTGAGTTAGCAAAGAAAGATTCTGAAAAAGTTAATAAACTGGAAAAAGATGCTGAAGAAGGTTCAAATGTTACGGATAAAGTAATTGATGAAAAAGCAGATGAAATTAAAAAATTAGAATCTAATAAAGATAATGTTGCAACTGAAATTAATAAATCTAAATCAGATGTAGAAACTGCGAAAAAAGATACAGAAGACAAAGAAAAAGTAGCTAAAGAGAAAGAAGAAAAATCATCTAGTATTGACAAAGATCTTAAATCAAAACAAAACGAAGAATCTTCACTTTTAGCTAAATTAAAAGAAGATAAAAATAAACTAAACACATTAACTGAATCACTAAATAAAATAGAAAAAGATAAAGAGAAATCTGAAAAAGCGTTACAAGATGCTGAAGCTGCTTTAAATAAAGCAAGAGAAGAAGAAGCAGAAAATCTAAATAAAATTAAACAATTAGAAGCTAAGCGTGATGAGCAAAAAGCTGTTTTAAATAATAAACAAAAACAATTAGATAATGCTAAAGCAGAAAAAGAAAAAATCGAAGATGAAATTAAGAAAAATGAAGCTATTTTTGGAGCTAAAGGAATCTTAACAGAAATCAAATTCGATCAAGAATTTGTTGATGCATTAAAAGCATATCAAAAAGCTTCATTTGAAGAAAAACAAAAAACAATTGATAGTGTAGTTGCTAAAGAAAAAGAAGCAGTTAAAAAATATCCTATCTTAGATACAGATTCTATTGATTATTCAAATAGTGAGAAAGTAGACGTTAATAATTTATCTGAAAAAGACCAAATTTTATTAACACAATACTTTAACTACTTAAATAACCAAGTGCGTAAACAATTTGGACTAGCGCCAGCTAAAACAAACTTAAATGTATTAAAATTTGCACAAGATGTTGCTAAATATACTAAAGAAAGTGGCTTTAAAGATCCAGATCACGATAATCGTTCAATTAACAAAGCTGCATACGAAAATGGAATTGATAAAACTGATAGAGGTAATGTATACAACAGATTCGAAAGTTTAGATGCTAAATCAATTGATAAAGAAGACTCACAATCAAATATGGTAGCAAGAAAATTCCTATTCGATTCTATCTATCAATCAGTACAACGTTTCTACCATGAAGGAAGAGTGAATAATCATTATGATCATGCTAAACACTTAATGAATACAGAAGACCAAACATTTGGTACATACTTTGTACTTACACCATCTGATAGTAAATACTATAATTGGCTAAGATTAGGTGTAGTAAGTGTACCGCCACGCTATGGAGTAACAGACTATGATGATAACGGGCAACCAATTTATGAAAAATTCGATAAATTATGGGGTGCTAAATCTGAAAAAACTCTACCATTATTAGAAGTTAAAGATACTACAGAACTAAAAGCTAATTTAGAAAAAGCAAAATCTGAAATAACACGTATTGAAAATGAAAAAGCTGCTGAAGAAAAAGAATTAGCAAAACGTGAAGATGAATTGAAACAAGCACAAAATAAACCATCTAAAGTTAATACTGCTACTCAAGTGTTCAATAGTGCTAAAAAAGCTAATGATAATAATGAATCAATTTTAAATTCAACAAAAGCTGAAATAAATAAAGTTAATGCTGAAATTGATAATGATAATAGTCAAGTGAAAAAAGTGAAAAACGACATTATTAAATTATTAAGTGATTTAGCTAAAGCTAACTCTGAATTACAAGACGCAAAAGCAAAATTAGATAGTGCTATAAAAAATGAGGAAAAATTAAAATCTCAATTAGAATCTTTAGAAACTGAATTAGCTAGCCTAAATAATAAGATTCTAAATAGTACAGAAGAGAAAGCTCGCTTAGAATATATTAAAAACAATCATGCATTAATACTTAAAGAATTAGAAAAAGCTCGTAAAGACTTAGAAGTTTCTAATAAAAATGCTAAAGATGCTTTAGAAAATCTTAAAGCTCTTGAAAAAGATGCACAAGTAAAATATGATAAATATTTACAAATCAAACGTCAGTATGATATGGAAAATTATATGTGGGGAGTTACAAAAAATCCTCCAGTAGTTGATTTACCAGAATTATCTGCTGAAGATCTAGAAAAAATCTTGGAAAATAATACAAAAACTCCAGATACTGTATCAAGTGTTAAACGTGAAAGATTTGCTAAAACATCTAAATTTAAAGGTAAAGCTATAGTTAAAACTGCAAATAAAAAGAAAAAAGTTTTACCAAATACAGGATCTACTAGTACGTCAACAACTGGTGTTGCTGTGTTATTAGCTGCAGTAGCAATAGCTGCTAGAAAACGTAGAACACGTAGATAATAAATATAATTAAAATAGTTTTAAATCCGAAGTGGTAATGTACCACTTTGGATTTTTTAAGTATTGTATATAAAAAGTTAGATTACCTATAATTAATAATATGTAAACTGCTTACAATTATCAGGGAATATTTACTAAAAAATAGTAATAATATAATGACAAAACGGTATCATTGCGATATAATTATAATTAAAGTATCCTTAAAAAGATACTAAAAAATTTTATATATAAATTAAGGAGTTTAGATATGAAAAAGGATAGCCTTTTATCGAAACTATTTCATAGATACTTTATTGTTGCACTTAATGGTATGGCGCTTGGGTTATTTTGTACCCTTATAATAGGTCTTATTATTAAGCAGATTGCTATTAACTTAAGTGGCGGTATATCGACATTCTTTATAGCGATAGCAACAATAGCGATGGCTTTAACTGGTCCAGTAATAGGTATAGGTGTTGCGCATGCATTAAAAGCACCTAAACTGGTAATTTTAGCCTCGGGTGTAGTTGGATTTTTAGGAGCATTCGGATCAAGTTTAGGGACTAATCACCTTATTGAACAAGGGAAACTAATTGTTAGTGGTTCAGGAGATCCGTTAGGTGCATTTATCGCAGTAGTTATAGCTGCTGAATGTGGAAGGTTAATATCAGGAAAGACAAAAATTGATATTATAGTAACTCCATTCGTAACGATAGTTATAGGTGCTACTGTTGCCTATTTCACAGGACCATATTTAATAAAAGGAATGAAAATTCTTGGAACATTTATTAGAGAAGCAACTGAACTACAACCATTTTTAATGGGAATAGCTGTATCGGTAATAATGGGAATAATACTAACATTACCGATAAGTTCGGCGGCGTTGTCTATTATCCTAGGTCTATCAGGTATAGCTGCAGGTGCTTCAACTGTAGGGTGTGCAGCCCAAATGGTTGGTTTTGCGGTAATTAGTTTTAAAGCAAATAAATGGAATGGACTTTTAGCGCAAGGATTAGGAACATCTATGCTTCAAGTACCGAATATTATGAGGAAACCTATTATTTGGATTCCACCAATAGTTGCTAGTGCGATATTAGGACCTATTGCTACATTAGTATGTAGAATGGAAAATAATCCTGCAGGTGGAGGAATGGGTACTTCTGGGTTGGTAGGGCAACTTATGACATGGCAAACAATGTCTTCTTATACAAGTCATGCGGTATTATTAGTCGAAATTTTATTACTGCATTTTATCTTGCCAGCAATTTTATCTTATGCAGTTTATTACTATATGGAAAAGAAGAACTATGTATGTGCAGAAGATTATAAATTAGACTTGTAATTTTATCTATTTTACTCAAAAAAATAGATTCAGTCAAAATAGTAGAATAACAATTTTACAGTATTTAAAAAAATATAAAGAAAAAATTACTGTATAAAATTCTGTAATAAAACTTAATAAAATAGGAAAAAATTAAAATAATTGAAAATGAGTCTTACGATTAATGAGTAAGAATTTTGTGAAATGATCTCCAAAAATATTTTTTGGAGATTATTTTTTTTGAAAGAATAGAAAAACATCATTGAAAACTTAAAAAACAAATAATTGTTTATATAATGGACTCAAAATATATCTTTTATTAATGAAACATTTTTATTTTGATAACTATAATACATGGTAGACATAACTTCTGGAAACGATACTATTTATGGGGGGCAAAGTAAGAAGTATAAAAATAACCATGCTTAATGAACTCTTGAGAACGCTAATGAAAACGCTATTTGCGAATACTTTTTGAACTCTATAAAATTTTAGAATTTTAAAATAGTTTTTGCTTGTAGCGAAGAATTTGATATGATATAATAACGAGGTTAGTAATACGATGTTTATACATATATTATGAAACAAAGATATACATATATAATTGTATACTCTTTAAAAATATTATTTAAAAAGGAGAAATTATCAAATGATAAGAAGAGAACATCAACGATTTTCTTTAAGAAAATATAAAGTTGGCGTAGCGTCTGTTTTCTTAGGATTTGGACTTAGTTTCGCGCTAGCAGGTAGTGGGGAAGCGCAAGCGGCTGAAACTAATGCGGAAACTGCAACACCTAAGACGGAAGTAACAGCGAAACCTGAAGCCTCGGCAACGACAGCAGCACCTAAAGCGGAAGCTGTTGCAACTGAGACTCCAGCTGCTACACCGGCAAAAGCAGAAGAAGCTACACCAGCAGCAACTGAAGCAAAACCAGCTGCAGAAGAAACTGCTAAAGTAGAAGAAACTGCTAAACCAGAAGTTGCTGAAGGAAAAGCTAATAAAGAAGAAAAAGCTGAAGAAGCAAAACCAGCAGCAACTGAAGCAAAACCAGCTTCAGATGAATCAAATAAACCTAGAGTACGTAGCCGTCGTGCTGCTACAGATGAAGCTGTATCTGGAGATCACAACTCTAACCCAACTTCTGTAAGCACTTACTTAAAAGATGGGGAAAAAGTAACTCCAGAAATCAGAGATGCTAACGGTGCAACTGTAAGCTCTCAACCTGTACCATCTGGTTACTCTGCTAAAGAGGGAGATTGGTACACATACAGTATCGTAGATCTTACTAACTTTAACAAACGTTATAATACAAATTACTATACTCGTGCGTATAAGAGATTTGATGAATCTACAGATACTACCGTAGAATTAATTGATAAAACTACTGGAAATGTAGTAGAAACTAGAAAAATTACTGCGTCTAGTGGAGTTCAAAAATTCACTACTACTACAGCTGCTTCGAACGGAGAATTAACTTGGCAAGTTGATTACAGCCCTGGTACAGGAACTGGTCCTGGTAAAACTGACCAACCATTTATTCAATTCGGATATGAAGTTGGGGCAAGTATCCAAGCTTTAGTATCAGGTGGACACCAACTTACTCCTGACGAACAAAAATTATTCGATGCAGTTTATGCTGCACGTAATTCTCACGATATTATTAACGTTGTAGAACCAGCATATAATGGTCGTGAAATTACTGATACAAATGCTAAAATTCCAATCTCAGTTGAAAAAACAACTTACTATAAAGTAGTTGATAAAAACAATGCAACATTTAATGCTAATAAAACAGATAAAACTGTTCAAGACTACGTACCAAATGGTAATGAGGTAGACTTAGCTAGATATACTCTTAGAGCTATGGAAGGACAAAACTTCACAGCTTCTGGTGAGCGTCAATTTGATGGATACAAACTTTATCAAACAGCTGATGCAAATGATAAATCAGGATATGTAAGTCGTCCATACAAAGTTGGTACTAAATTCATGGATGCTGAGCGTGCAGGAATCAAACGTATTAAGGAAATCGTAGGTGAAGATGGAACTGTAGTAGTTCGTGTTTACTTATTAGATCCAAAACAACAAAGTAAACGTTCTGATGGTACTTTAAGCACAGATGGTTATATGTTACTAGCAGAAACTAAACCTATTAAACCAGGTGATTATAACAAACAGGAATTAGCTGTTAAGAAAACACCTCTTACAACTATTCCACATACAGTAACTGATCCAAAAACAGGAGCAAAAACTAATTATCCAAACGGGAAAGAAGTTCCATTCGACTTCCAAAAAGCTGCTGGATATACACCATATAAAACTGTATTCGTACCATTCTTAGGGGACAATATCGGTCACCTTTCTCCAAATGCTCAATTAGAACGTGGAGTAGGAGGTATTGGTACAAACGTTGACTTATTAAACACATTAACACCATATAAACAACCAATTTACTACTATGTAAAACAAGAGCCAGTTGAAGTAACTCCAGAAGTTGAAAAACAACTTGAAGGACGTGTATTAGCAAATGGTGAGTTTACATTCAAACTAAAAGAAGTACAACCAAACAAATCAATCCAAGCATATGAAGAAACTGTAACTAACAAAGCTGACGGTAAAGCTACATTCAGTAAATTAACATTTAACAAAGTTGGTACTTACACTTACACAATCACTGAAACACCAGGTTCAGATGCAAACGTTGAATACGATGCAATGACAGTTACTATGACTGTTAATGTAACTGAAAATGCTCAAGGTGAATTACAAGCTACAGTTAAATACAGTGCTGAAGGTGGATTCAAATCAAGTGCTGATGATAAAATCTTCAACAACTACGTTGTAGCACCTGTTAAAACTAAATTCGACTTCACTAAGAAATTAGCTGGACGTGAACTTAAAGACGGAGAATTCAAATTCGTTCTTAAAGATGCAAACGGACAAGAAGTTGAAACTGTAACTAACAAAGCAGATGGAACTGTAACATTTACAGAATTATCATTCGACAACTCTAAAGTTGGTACTCACACTTATACTGTAGAAGAAGTTATCCCTGCAGTTAAAGAAGCTGGAATGGTATATGATACTATGAAAGCTACTATTACTGTAGAAGTTGCTAAAAATGGTCACACATTAACAACTGTAACTAACGTAGTTTCTACTGGTGGGGTAGACGCTAATGGTAAAGCAACTGATGGAACAGCGGATAAAGAGTTCAACAACAAAATAACTCCTCCAGAAACGCCTGTATTCCAACCAGAAAAATTCGTTCTAAACAAAGAAAAATTTGACCTAACAGGTACAAAATTAATGGACGATGATGATGAATTACAAGATGAATACACTGAAACAAATGCTAACCCATATGCTGATCAAACTAACAACAATGAAGCAGAAAACATCAATACTAAAACTGTTGAACGTGGAGATAAATTAGTTTACCAAGTATGGTTAGATACTAAGAACTTCACTGACAAAAACAACATCCAATCTGTTGGTATCTCTGATACATATGATGCAGATAAATTAACTGTTAACGCTGCTGATATTAAAGCATACGATAGCGTAACAGGAGTTGATGTAACTTCTAAATTTGATATTACAGTAGCTAACGGAGTAATCACAGCTACATCTAAAGCTTCTATGAACAAATCTTTAGGTGATGCAGAAAATACTCAAGTTATAGATACTACTAAATTTGCATTTGGACGTTACTACAAATTTGATATTCCAGCTACAGTTAAAGCTGATGTACCTGGTGGAGTAGACATCGAAAACAAAGCGAACCAAATCGTTCACGTTTACAACCCAGTAAGCAAATCTGTAGAAACTCCAGAAAAACCAACTCAAAAACGTGTTAACAGTGTACCTATCACTGTAGAATTCAACTTCACTAAGAGATTAGAAGGTCGTGTACTTAAAGCTAACGAATTCAGCTTCGTACTTAAAGATTCAACAGGTAAAGTTGTTGAAACTGTAAGCAACGATGCAGCAGGAAACGTTAAGTTCTCAGCACTTAAATTCAAAAAAGGTGAAGAAGGAGCTCACAAATATACTGTTGAAGAGGTTGCAGGAACAGACACAACTGTAACATACGATACTATGAAAGCAGAAGTAACTGTAACTGTGTCTCACGATGGAACAGCTAAAGCATTAGTTGCTAACGTAACTGAACCAGCTGACAAAGAGTTCAACAACACAGTAACTCCTCCAACAGAACCTAAGTTCCAACCAGAAAAATATGTATTAAATACAGCTAAATACTCAATCACTGATAACAAATTATTAGATGATGATAGTGAATTAACTGACAAATACACTGAAACAAATACTAACCCATATGCTGATCAAACTAACAACAACGAAGCAGAAAACATCAATACTAAGACTGTTAACCGCGGAGATAAAATCTACTATCAAGTATGGTTAGATACAACTAAATTCTCAGCAACTAACAAAGAAAATGTTCAAACTGTAGGAATCACTGATGACTTCGATGAAACTAAAGTTGATGTAGATGTAACAGCAATCAAAGCTTACGATTCAGTATCTGGAGCGGATGTAACAAACAAATTTGATATTAAAGTTGAAAATGGAGTAATGACAGCTACTCTTAAAGCTGGATTCACTAAATCATTAGGTGATACTGAAAATACTCAAATCATCGATACAACTAAATTTGAATTTGGACGTTACTACAAATTTGATATTCCAGCAACAGTTAAAGCTGACGTAGCAGGTGGAGTAGACATCGAAAATACTGCAGCTCAAGTAGTAAACTACTACAACCCAGTAAGCAAAACTGTTGAAAAACCAAACAAACCAACTGAAAAACGTGTAAACAGCGTACCAGTACAAGTAGAATTCAACTTCACTAAGAAATTAGAAGGTCGTGAACTTAAAGCTAACGAATTCAGCTTCGTACTTAAAGATTCAACAGGTAAAGTCCTAGAGACTGTAAGTAACGATGCAGCAGGAAACGTTAAGTTCTCAGCATTAGAATTCAAGAAAGAACAAGAAGGAGTTCACAACTACACAGTTGAAGAGGTTGCAGGAACAGACACTACTGTAACTTATGACACAATGAAAGCAAATGTAACTGTAACAGTATCACACGACGGAACAGCTAAAGTTCTTGTAGCTACTGTAGGAGACATCGCTGACAAAGAGTTCAACAACCGTGTAACACCTCCAACTGAACCTAAGTTCCAACCAGAAAAATATGTATTAAATACACCTAAATACTCAATCACTGATAACAAATTATTAGATGATGATAGTGAATTAACTGATAAATACGGTGAAACAAATACTAACCCATATGCTGATCAAACTAACAACAATGAAGCAGAAAACATCAATACTAAGACTGTTAACCGCGGAGATAAAATCTACTATCAAGTATGGTTAGATACAACTAAATTCTCAGCAACTAACAAAGAAAATGTTCAAACTGTAGGAATCACTGATGACTTCGATGAAACTAAAGTTGATGTAGATGCAACAGCAATCAAAGCATATGACTCTGTAACAGGAGATGACGTAACAAACAAATTTGATATTAAAGTTGAAAATGGAGTAATGACAGCTACTCTTAAAGCTGGATTCACTAAGTCTCTAGGAGATGCAGATAATACTCAAATTATCGACACAACTAAATTTGCATTTGGACGTTACTACAAATTTGATATTCCAGCTACAGTTAAAGCTGATGTTGCAGGTGGAGTAGACATTGAAAATACTGCAGCACAAGTAGTAAACTATTACAACCCAGTAAGCAAAACTGTTGAAAAACCAAACAAACCAACTGAAAAACGTGTAAACAGCGTACCAGTACAAGTGGAATTCAACTTCACTAAGAAATTAGAAGGTCGTGAACTTAAAGCTAACGAATTCAGTTTCGTACTTAAAGATTCAACAGGTAAAGTCCTTGAAACTGTAAGTAACGATGCGTCTGGAAACGTTAAGTTCTCAGCATTAGAATTCAAGAAAGAACAAGAAGGAGTTCACAACTACACAGTTGAAGAGGTTGCAGGAACAGACGCTACTGTAACTTACGACACAATGAAAGCAAATGTAACTGTAACAGTATCACACGATGGAACAGCTAAAGTTCTTGTAGCTACTGTTGGAGACATCGCTGACAAAGAGTTCAACAACCGTGTAACACCTCCAACTGAACCTAAGTTCCAACCAGAAAAATATGTTGTTTCTGAAGAGAAATTTGACATTACTGGTGACAAACTAGTTGATGATGATAAAGAATTAGCAGACAAGTATGCAGATACAAATGCAAACCCATACGCTGATGATGCATCTAACAACGAAAAACAAAACTTAAATACTAAGACTGTTAAACGCGGAGATAAATTAGTTTACCAAGTATGGTTAGATACAACTAAATTCTCAGCTAACAACAAAGAAAATATCCAATCTGTAGGAATCTCAGATAACTACGATGAAGAGAAATTAGAGCTTGATGTTACTAAGATTAAAGCATACGATTCAGTAACTGGAGCAGATGTAACAGATAAATTTGATATCGTTGAAAACAATGGAGTAATCACAGCAACTCTTAAAGCTGGATTCACTAAGTCTCTAGGAGATGCAGAAAATACTCAAGTTATCGACACAACTAAATTTGAATTTGGACGTTACTACAAATTTGATATCCCAACAACAGTTAAACAAACAGTTAAAGCTGGTGTAGATATCGAAAATACTGCGGCTCAAGTAGTAAACTACTACAACCCAACAACTAAGAAAGTTGAAACTCCAAATAAACCTACTCAAAAACGTGTAAACAATGTACCAGTAGAAGTAGAGTTCAACTTCACTAAGAGATTAGAAGGTCGTGAACTTAAAGCTAACGAATTCAGCTTCGTGCTTAAAAATGCAGCAGGTGAAACTCTACAAACTGTAAGCAACGATGCAGCAGGAAACGTTAAGTTCAAAGCATTAGAATTCAAGAAAGGTCAAGAAGGAGTTCACAATTACACAGTTGAAGAGGTTGCAGGAACAGACGCTACTGTAACTTACGACACAATGAAAGCAAATGTAACTGTAACAGTATCACAAGATGGAACAACTAAAGTTCTTGTAGCTACTGTTGGAGACATCGCTGACAAAGAGTTCAACAACCGTGTAACACCACCGGAAGAACCTAAATTCCAACCAGAAAAATATGTTGTTTCTGAAGAGAAATTTGATATTACTGGTGACAAACTAGTTGACGATGATAAAGAATTAGCAGACAAGTATGCAGATACAAATGCAAACCCATACGCTGATGATGCATCTAACAACGAAGCACAAAACTTAAATACTAAGACTGTTAAACGTGGTGACAAACTAGTTTACCAAGTATGGTTAGATACAACTAAATTTGATGCAAACAACAAAGATAACATCCAATCTGTAGGAATCTCAGATGACTACGATGAAACTAAGTTAGATCTTGATGCAACTAAGATCAAAGCCTACGATTCAGTAACAGGAGCAGATGTTACAGATAAATTTGATATTACAGTTAATAACGGAGTAATCACAGCAACTCTTAAAGCTGGATTCACTAAGTCTCTAGGAGATGCAGAAAATACTCAAGTTATCGATACAACTAAATTTGAATTTGGACGTTACTACAAATTTGATATTCCAACAACAGTTAAAGCTGATGTACCAGGTGGAGTAGACATCGAAAATACTGCGGCTCAAGTAGTAAACTACTATAACCCAACAACTAAGAAAGTTGAAAAACCAAACAAACCAACTGAAAAACGTGTTAACAACGTACCAGTTGAAGTAGAATTCAACTTCACTAAGAAATTAGAAGGTCGTGAACTTAAAGCTAACGAATTCAGCTTCGTGCTTAAAAATGCAGCAGGTGAAACTCTACAAACTGTAAGCAACGATGCAGCAGGAAACGTTAAGTTCAAAGCATTAGAATTCAAGAAAGGTCAAGAAGGAGTTCACAATTACACAGTTGAAGAGGTTGCAGGAACAGACGCTACTGTAACTTACGACACAATGAAAGCAAATGTAACTGTAACAGTATCACAAGATGGAACAACTAAAGTTCTTGTAGCTACTGTTGGAGACATCGCTGACAAAGAGTTCAACAACCGTGTAACACCACCGGAAGAACCTAAATTCCAACCAGAAAAATATGTTGTTTCTGAAGAGAAATTTGATATTACTGGTGACAAACTAGTTGACGATGATAAAGAATTAGCAGACAAGTATGCAGATACAAATGCAAACCCATACGCTGATGATGCATCTAACAACGAAGCACAAAACTTAAATACTAAGACTGTAAAACGTGGTGACAAACTAGTTTACCAAGTATGGTTAGATACAACTAAATTTGATGCAAACAACAAAGATAACATCCAATCTGTAGGAATCTCAGATGACTACGATGAAACTAAGTTAGATCTTGATGCAACTAAGATCAAAGCCTACGATTCAGTAACAGGAGCAGATGTTACAGATAAATTTGATATTACAGTTAATAACGGAGTAATCACAGCAACTCTTAAAGCTGGATTCACTAAGTCTCTAGGAGATGCAGAAAATACTCAAGTTATCGATACAACTAAATTTGAATTTGGACGTTACTACAAATTTGATATTCCAACAACAGTTAAAGCTGATGTACCAGGTGGAGTAGACATCGAAAATACTGCGGCTCAAGTAGTAAACTACTATAACCCAACAACTAAGAAAGTTGAAAAACCAAACAAACCAACTGAAAAACGTGTTAACAACGTACCAGTTGAAGTAGAATTCAACTTCACTAAGAAATTAGAAGGTCGTGAACTTAAAGCTAACGAATTCAGCTTCGTGCTTAAAAATGCAGCAGGTGAAACTCTACAAACTGTAAGCAACGATGCAGCAGGAAACGTTAAGTTCAAAGCATTAGAATTCAAGAAAGGTCAAGAAGGAGTTCACAAATATACAGTTGAAGAGGTTAAAGGAACAGATGCTACTGTAACTTACGACACAATGAAAGCAAATGTAACTGTAACAGTATCACACGACGGAACAGCTAAAGTTCTTGTAGCTACTGTTGGAGAAATTGCTGACAAAGAGTTCAACAACCGCGTAACACCACCGGAAGAACCTAAATTCCAACCAGAGAAATACGTTCTAAACGAAAAAGAATTTGACCTAACAGGAACTTCATTATTAGATGATGATAAAGAATTAGCAGACAAGTATGCAGATACAAATGCAAACCCATATGCTGATAAAGCTGATAACAATGAAGCTCAAAACATTAACACTAAATCAGTTAAACCAGGTCAAAAACTAGTTTACCAAGTATGGTTAGATACAACTAAATTTGATGCAAACAACAAAGATCACATCCAATCTGTAGGAATCTCTGATGACTACGATGAGGCTAAAGTTGATGTTGATGCTTCAGCAATCAAAGCTTACGATGGTAAGACTGGTGCAGACGTAACAGATAAATTCGATATCACAGTTGCTAACGGAGTAATTACAGCAACACTTAAAGACGGATTCACTAAGTCTCTAGGAGATGCAGAAAATACTCAAGTTATCGACACAACTAAATTTGAATTTGGACGTTACTACAAATTTGATATTCCAGCAACAGTTAAAGCTGATGTTGCAGGTGGAGTAGACATCGAAAATACTGCAGCTCAAGTAGTAAACTACTACAACCCAACAACTAAGAAAGTTGAAAAACCAAACAAACCAACTGAAAAACGTGTAAACAGCGTACCAGTTAAAGTAGAGTTCAACTTCACTAAGAGATTAGAAGGAAGAGAACTTAAAGCTAATGAATTCAACTTCGTGCTTAAAGATTCAACAGGTAAAGTCCTTGAAACTGTAAGCAACGACGCATCTGGAAACGTTAAGTTCTCAGCTATCGAATTCAAGAAAGAACAAGCAGGAGTTCACAACTACACAGTTGAAGAGGTTAAAGGAACAGACGCTACTGTAACTTATGACACAATGAAAGCAAATGTAACTGTAACAGTATCACACGATGGAA
>NZ_JNJO01000013.1 GCF_000701685.1 Gemella sanguinis ATCC 700632 | reverse complement strand
GTTGTTTCTGCTGGATCTGCAGTTGGTGTTACTGGTGTTACTGTTGGTGTGTATTTAGCCGTTACTTCTGTTCCATTCTTATCTACACGTTTAACTGTTACTCCAGTTCCTTTTCCTGTGAATGATTTTTCTGGTACAAATGTAACTGTTCCATCTGGCGCTACTGTATATGTACCTTCTCCAGGAATTGTCTTAGTTTTTGATCCATCTTCGAATGTTGCTGGTGTGTCTTCATCAATTTCTACAGTTTTTTCTACACCATCAACTGTTGCTTTACCACCTTCGAATGTTGGTTTACCTTTTTGTGTTTTACCTTGAATATCTTTTGTTGCTGCATTTTCAGCTGTTGGTGTTACAGGTACGATTTCTGGTGTGTAAGTTGTTGATACTTTAATTCCATTTGAACTTTCTGCTTGAACACTTACTGGTGTTACTTTTCCTGAGTATGATTTATCAGTTGGAGTAAATGTTACCTCTCCAGTTGTTGGATCGATAGTATGTGTTCCAATTACAGTAGTTCCATCTTCAGCATAAGCTGGAGTTGATGTTACTTCATTTCCATCTTTATCAACTAATGTATAGCTGTTTTCTTTGATTGTTACTGGTTTTTGTTCGCCATTAACTGTTACAGTTGTACCTTCGAATGTTGGTTTACCTTTTTGAGTTGCACCTTGAACATCGATTGATTTAGCTGGTTGTGCTGTTGGTACAGCTGGTACTACTGTTGGTGTGTACGTTGCGTCTGCAGTAATTGTAGTTGTTTTACCATCTTCATTTTTAATTGTTGCAGTTGCTTGAACTGTTACACCTTTTGCAGTTCCAACGAAATCTTTTTCTGGTACGAATGTTACTGCCCCAGTTGTTGGATCGATAGTGTAGCTACCTTCTCCTGCCACTGTTACAGTAGTTGCATCAGTTGGTTGACCTGTTGCTGGATCTACTAATTTCTTACTAGTGATTTCTGCTGTTTTATCATTACTTAATTCAAATGTTGGAGTTTGTGTTTGAGGTACATTTTGTACATCTTCAGAAACTTTATTTGTTGGTGTTAAAGTAATTGGTGTTACTGTTGGTATGTATTTAGCTGTTGCTGTTTTAAGAGCATCTGCTGGTACATTACCATCTTTATCTCTACCAACTGGAGCTGTAATTGATACTGTAATACCTTTTGCTGTTCCAGTAAATCCTGGTTCAGGTTTAAATGTTACTTGCCCTGTTGCTTGGTCTAATATATATGTACCTTCTCCTTCTACTGTCACTATATAATCATCTGTTTCTTGACCTGTTGCTGGGTCAATAAATTTAGCTCCGTACTCTAAATCAGGTGTTACTTTAACTTTTTCACCGTTGCTGTTAGTTCCTTCTAATTCAAACTCAGGTGTTCCTGTTTGAGTTGCACCTTGAACGTCAGTAGAAGTTTTGTCAACACCTTCGATATTTTTAGGTGTTACTGTTGGAATGTAAAGACCATCCATATTGTCCATCACTTCATTAATTGATGGTAATAATGTTTTATCTTTAGAAACCCAATCAGTTGTATAACCATTATCATCTGTACGACGGATACTTATACCGCTCGCAGTTCCTACAAAGTTATCTTCTGGAGTAAATTCAATATCTACGTTATTACCGTTTGGAGTAACTTTATATTTACCTTCTCCTGGTATTACATAATATCCATCAGCTTTTGGATTTATTACTTGTTTCGTTCTATTATCAATAATAACTGGAGCTACAGTTTGATCGATTTCTGCATTTTTATCACGGTTGTACTTGTATAGTCCTTGAGCCGTGAAAGCAACTGTTGCTGTTTGTGTCGCTCCTTGAACATCGATTGTTTCTTTACGCTCACCTTTTGGAGGGAAAGTAATTTGAGTTTTAAAGTCTTCTACTTCTCCAGATAAAGCTAAACCTGTTGGGTTTTCAATATCTGATTGATTACTAGCAATACGAACACGTGTACCTAATTCAGTAACACTTGGGTCAATCATTGTTTTTGCATTTCTGAATTCAAGTCTAACTGGTCCATCTTTTGTAATAGTTGCCAAGTCAGAACGTTCATCCTCATCGAATGTTCCGTTTTGGTTAAAGTCAATCCAACCGTAAACATACGCTTTAGGAGCGCCATCAGTATGTGCTTCAACATCTAAAGTATACGTCCCTGGACGAGTACGGTCTAATTTAATCATATCATTAGTTTGACCTTTTAAGTTATCAGGTACGATTTGATCAACACCTTCATCGGCTGAAATAGTGTTGTCATCACCTGTCCAGTCTTTTGCGTTATTTTCATCCATATCAGGACTTACAGTTCCTAAGTATGGTTGAGCAAGTTTTGTACCTGTTACACCATCTACCGTTCCAATTGAGTGTTGTGCTTTCCCATAACTTTCTGGAGCGTCTCCTTCATCAAGAGGGAAGAATCCAAGCATAGCAGATTGTTTACCTGATGATGCGATATAAAGTCCCACTTCTGAAGCTCCTTGAGTCATAACTAGGGGTACTGAAAAACGGTTAGCAGACACGTTTGGTCCGAAAACTCCAGTTCCTAATCCTCCCGTAACTTGGTCTGGGCTACCAAAGTATTTCCACGCTACTGGTTTTTTATCTGGGCCAACCTCATTAGCATTACGAAGTAATTCCAAGTTTAGTCCTGATATTTTAGTACCATTTACATCAACAAATTTTGCTCTACTATAGTTATTTGCGGGATCAAAATAATTGTGTGTGTCTTGAACTACATACGTTTTAGTATTTCCCCCATAAGTAGCTTTTTTCCATTCTCCGATATGTTTCCAACCAGTACCATTCGTTGTGAACATTACTAATTCACCAGGGTTAGCTGACTCACCATCAGCAGCTACTACTGCAGGTTTCACTGATTTACCACGGAATGTTGCAGAAATCTCAAATTGAACACCGATATTCGCACCATTATACTCTGATGAAATTGTTGTTCGTTTTGAACCAGTATCAATTCCTTCTGTACGAATTTCAGTCCAACGATTTTGAGCGTCTGCTACTACTAATGCTTCTTCTCTGTTTGCGAAAGCTGCTCTAGTTGTAGGATCTCCAATAGTTCCAATATATCCATTTTTTGCATTTGGATCATATGTAGCTTTTTCAGCTTCTGTAGCACCTTCTGCTTCCATACGGTTTTTATAGATTTCAGTTGTTTGGAATGGTTTAAGACTCTTAACCTTAATATTAACTATATATCCAGGCATAATTTCTTTAGTGTAAGTTGATCCTACTTGAAGAGCTGTTCTACCATCTTTAGCTTTTGTGGTATTAGTCCAAGCACTTGTATCTCCAAAATCTAACCAGTTAATTTGTTTAACTAGTTCTTTTGCATTAATTTTAGAAAATTCTGTTGGTTTTTCTGCTTTTGGTGTTGCTGTTGCATCCTCAACATCTGCACCGATTCCTGATGCTGCTCCCGCTACATCTGCACGGAATGCTGCATTTTTATTGATTTCTTTTCCATTACGAGGGTCATTTTTCCCTGTGTTAGCAATAGCGTTTGTTCCTGGTTTTGGTTCAGTTTTGTCTTCTGGTTTAACTTCTACTTTGCTTTCTACTGCATCTTTAGATCTATTTCTTAATCTTGAGTTAGCAGTAGTAACTAATGTTTGGTAAGCTTTATCTAACTGTGATTGAGATGTAGCTGTACCTGCTGTGATTTTAGCATTAGCTAAAGCTTTTTTAAGTTCATCTAGACTTTCGTCAGTTTTATTAGCATATTTTCCGTTTTGAATATTAGATTCAATGTTTGAAATATAGTTAGTTAATTTTGAATTATCTACTTTTACTTCTTTTTTCTCTTCTTTTGCAGCTGGTTTAGCTTCTTCTTTTTTGTCTTCTTTAGCTGTTTCTTCTTTTTTATCAGCTGCTTCTTTAGTTTCAGCTTTTGCCTCAACTTCTTTATTTTCAGCATCTACTTTAGTTTCTGTTGCAGTATTTTTGTCAGCTTCAACTTTTGTTTCAGCTGTAGCATTTGCATTTACTTCTGCTTTTGCTGCTTCTTTAGTTTCTACTTTTGCTTCTGTAGTAGCATTTGTGTTAGCTTCTACTTTTTTAGCTTCTGTTGCTACATTTGTATTAGCTGCAACATTAGCATTATTAGTATTATTACTTACACCTGTATCTACATTAGTATTTTTTCCGGCTGTATTTTCTGCAGTTTGGTCACTCGCTTGAGCTGCTCCTGCTCCAAAGAAAATACCTACACCGACAAGAACACTCGCTGCACCTACTTTAAATTTCTTAATTGAGTAAGTTTCAACTCGGGTTCCTTGTTTCTGTTGTTTCTTTAATAAATTATTTTTTCCGATCACGTTTTTTCTCCTTTAATATTTTTTTAATAATATTTTCATTATGAACATGTAAAAAACTAGTATTTTAGCACTAGTCCGCTATTTGCACTAGTTATTATAACATTATAATTAGCTACAAGTAAAATATTTGAACCGAAAAAACATATTTTTTTTTAATTTTTTTGTATTTTGTATTATTGTCAGAAAATTTACCTTATTTCATTAATTTTACAGCGTTTTCTTCGTTTCCAAACTCTGATTTTAAGTATCAATTAGTGCGTTTTCAAAGCTTACATATCTTAATTTTATATTATTTTTTTATTATGTAAGCAACATTTTTTATCTACTTTATACCTAAATAAAGATAAAATTCAGCACTAATTTTTACCATACTGAGAAAAATATTTTTCAACACGATTTTCCGAAATAAAAAACCAACCAGATACTTTATCCAGTTGGTTTTATCATATTAATTTGTTATATTACTTTTAATGTTTTAGTGTAGCTTTTATCTCTCGAATATTTATAGCTTTTAGTATAAATAATATAACAAGATATATCGCTCCTCCAAGGGCAACATATACTATTAAGCCTATTAACCCACTTAGCCCTAATCCAATTTTAGCACCTTCAATAACAGCAAACATCACTGTTGACGCAACTATAATTTTCAACAATTCTGTATTAAATAATAAGTTCTTATTGATAATATTTCGGCTATAGAACCACTGTATGGCAAACACTAAAAATTCTACAATTACCGATGTTATACTTGCTCCAATATAACCAAGCCATGGTATCATGGCTAAGTTAACGAGAACACTGACCACCGCTGGTATTGTTGTAGATAACATAAACTCTTTGTTTTTATCTCTCACTACAAGCACTTGGAATCCAAGTATATTCGTCCAGCCTATAAACATAATATTTATCGTTATTATGTAAATAACATATTTTACATCTTGGAAACTTTCACCTAAAAACAGTTTAATGAATATTTCATTAACAGCTAACAAACCAAATACCATTGGGAAAATAATTAGGTTATACAATGTAAAAGAGAACTTAACCATATTTTCCGCTTCTTTATGCTTATTATCCGAAAGTAAATTTGACACTCTCGGTAGCATAACTGTTCCCAATGAACTTACTACCGTTAACAATATACTCGTTAACTTTTGCCCTTGTTCATAAATACCTACATCAGAGTATGAACCTAAAACCCCTAGTAACGTTCTATCTAGTACAACATATAGAGAAATCGCAACTTGAGGTAGGAATAGCATTACCGTCGGTTTAATATGTGTTTTAATAATTTCTTTATTAAATGTAGGTTTTCTTAAAAATTTTTTCGCAGGTACCCACATTACTAATTGTCCTAGAAAATCAAAGATTACTAAGAAAAATACATAAAGATATAATTGGTCTTGACTTTTAATAAAAGTGAAGATACTTAATACACCAGCTAGTTTTACTATACCATTACGAATAGTAATCTTTTTAAAATCTTCCTTACCTGAGAATAACCAAGATATATCGACTAGTTTTCCAAATAAGCTAATCGCTAATATTAATGGTATCATACCTGACATTCCAGGTATTAATTTTATTATAAAGAAGTATATTACTATTGCTATACCACTCGTAATAACTTGAATGATGTAAATATTCCAAAAAGTGCTACTTACATCTCTAGAAGCAGCTATTTGCTTTGTACCATAAATACTAATCCCTAACATCGCAAACAAAGCAAAATAACTTACTATTGAATTATAAAAACCATAATTACCTAATTCTTCACTAGTAAATATACGCGTGACATAAGGTACTGTGATAATCGGTAATATTATATTTAATATTTGATACGATAAGTTGTACAAATAATTTCTAATTACTTTCACCTAAGTTCCTCCTCTGCTTTATTTCTCCTCAAAAACCTACCACCACAAACATGCAATGGTAGGTTTATAGATGTATGTATTTATAAGCACACTCTTACAAATAATAATTTAAGGCAATCTTTATTACTACTCTCCTAACTCTTCACGCACCACATTAAGCGCTCTTTCTATTACTACATGCATATCATAGTATTTATAGTCCGCCAAACGCCCACAGAATATTACATCTTTGCCTTTAGCTTCTTCTAAATATTGTTGGTATATTGCATTATTTTTTTCATCATTAATTGGATAATATGGTTCATCCCCACGTTTCCAATCCGCTGAAAATTCACGAGTAATAACTGTTTTTTCTTGAGTACCTTTTTCAAAGTGCTTATGTTCAATAATACGTGTATATGGTACTTCACGTTCAGTATAGTTCACTACAGCATTTCCTTGGAAATTATCTTCATCCAATACTTCATGCTCAAAGCGTAAACTTCTATATTCTAATTCACCGTATTTATAGTCAAAGTATTGGTCTATCATACCTGTAAACACTACTTTTTTAGCACTCGCTTCAAGTTCTTCACGGTTTTCGAAAAAGTCAACATTAAGCTCAACTTCAATACCTTTTAACATATTTTCAATAATAACATTATACCCTCCAATAGGAATACCTTGGTATCTATCGTTAAAGTAGTTATTATCGAATGTAAAACGCACAGGAAGACGTTTAATAATAAATGGCGGTAGTTCTGTAGCGCTACGTCCCCATTGTTTTTCTGTATATCCTTTAATTAAAGTTTCATACACATCTGTTCCTATAAGTTTAATTGCTTGTTCTTCTAAATTTTTAGGTTCAGTGTCTTTAAGATGAACAGTTTGTTCAGCAATTTTTGCTTTTACTTCTTTTGGAGTTTTTGTTCCCCATAATCCATAAAAAGTATTCATATTGAATGGTAAATTGTATAGCTTACCTTTGTAGTTCGCCACTGGTGAATTAATATAATTATTAAATTCAGCAAACTGATTTACATATTCCCACACCTCTTTATTAGATGTATGGAAAATGTGTGCACCATATTTGTGGACATTAATACCTTCTACATTCTCACAGTAGATATTTCCACCAATATGATCACGTTTATCTATTACTTTTACTTTTTTTCCCTTTTTTGTTGCTTCGTGAGCAAAAATTGCACCTGACAACCCCGCTCCTACTATTAAATAATCGTACATAATTATTCCTTTCTAAATAGCAAATACTATTCGGTATTTTCATTATTTGTTGTCTTACCTATTCTTCTACCCATAAATAGTGCAGCTACTACAAACCAAAAACTATTATATTGAGGTAGCATTATTAAATCATCTATAATTCCATGGAATGCTAATAAAATAAATATAATATATAAATAACTATCTTTTTGAATATATATTTTTTTCATTATTATAGTCATAGCTACTAGGAATATAAATAAGAATATTATCCCTGCTCTTAGCAGTAATAACACATATAAGTTATCTACATAGTCATATGTTGATGTATTAAGCATCCCATTTTCGTCTAATCCATTACCTGATAGCGAAAGCGTCTTCCCGAATAATCCATATCCGTAAAATTTCAGAGTACTGTTACCAAGTGATAATCTACCACCTAAAGCTTCATTTAGATCCGATTGCCAATCGCTTAAATAATCATAATTTATTGTAGCATATATACTTAATAAAGCTAGCACAAGAAACGACCATATAAATGTTCTATTTAGTAAAATTTCTCTGAATTTTTGTGATTTTTTCATTATAGTAGAGAAAACAATTAATGCTACTCCTAAAATAAATGTTAATCGTGAATCTGTATACTGGAATAATACATAATTAGCTGCTAAAAGACATATTAGAGATAACCACGAAATATTTTCTTTTTCCAGGTAAACTTTTAAAAAGATAATATTACATAAAATAGATGATGGATATAAAGCATATCTAAATCCTAAGTATTGTCTTTCCCTTAATGCAGAATAATAAATATAGTTTTGTATTATTCCTAAATAACTACTTAATATAATAAATACTAGCATAAATACGCTGATAATATATGAGATTCGTAATATTTTATTAACTTCCATATTACGCGCAGAGTAAATAAATATTGGGAGTAGTGTTTGAGTTAATCCAAAATACATATAAAAGTATCCCGTAATCACCATTAGTACTAAAGCTAGAATTCCATCTCTAGAAGTAAATCTAGCACCCAAAAACTCTTTTAGTAATAATAGTAAAACGCAAAATGCAAACAAAATTTTCCCATAACTGTTTATATACTTAGCGTAAAATGATGTGTTTAATAAACTATATAACAAATAAGCTACATATGGTATATAAAACAACATATTTTTCAAAGAATCTCTTCTTATTACTATATTCATAATTTCCCACCGTTTCTACTCATTAACTTTATCCTTTTCAAGACATTTTTCCAATGCCTTTTTATAATAATATCCTTCTCTTAGTTTCTTCCCGATTTGTTCGGCATTTTTCTTAATTTGAACATACTCTTCTTCAGTAATATTATTAAGGATATTTTCTATTTCTAACAAACTACCTACGACAACTCCTGCATTGTTTTCTTCAATAAACTTCGCTATTGCCGCTTCTTTCCATATAATAACAGGAATCCCAGAAGCTAAATACAGTGACGTTTTATGAGGGTTATTATATCTTAAATAATTCCCAGTGTTCCCACTACAAGTTTCTAAACTTTCTCCATCCCATACTAAACCAAACTTACCTCGTAATTCACCTGGAAGAACTTCTGGTTTAAAACTACCAAAATATTCTATTTTTTCCCCTAGCTCAATACTCTTATCAAAGTTAGGCCCGAATAGGTTTAACTTATAATTAGGATTAGTTTTTAATAACTCATAAATATATGTACTTTTACCTTTTGAAAGATTCCCAGCTATTGCTAGTCCATCTGTCACCTGATCATTCATCTGTGCATCAGTTAAATAATCGAAAATTTCTAGAGAAACTAGTTTGTCTTCCTCAAAACCTTTTTCGATAAGGTATTTTTTCATAAAATCATTGTGGCAAATAATCTTATCAAAACATCTCAATACTTTATTATCTGCAACATCAGTTAACTCATGGTTGTGCTCTACTCCTTTTTGAACTCCCATTCTAAGAGATTCCAAATCGTGGATAACAGCTATAAACTTCGCTTTTTTATGTTTTTGAATCAAAGGAATAAGTTTAGCATTTAATCCTATACCATAAGTAGGGTGTTGATAAATTACAACATCTCCTTCTTTCGCACTAGAAAATACCTTCATCCATTGCATTACCCCTTTAGATAATAACCATGCTTTTTGATATAATCTACCTTTATTTACTGGAAAAGGATTAAAAATTATTTCTTTACCATTATATTCTTTTGTCAATTTGTATATATCATTCGGCGCCTTAGGACCAGCTGTATTATCATCAGTTTTAAGCGCATTTATATAATATATCATCTTTCCTCCTATATTATCTTTTCTAAGTTTAATCTTTTAAATACTTAGTTCGTACTAAATTATAAAGTTTTGGAGACACTATAAATAATCCATATTTTACTTTGTTTTTCTTAATAACTCTAGGATTTTTCATAACATCCTTCCAATACTTAGAAAAATCTTTTCTTTGTTTTTTTAATTCTGTAGTCATATTTGATTTTAACATCGCATTTACTACGTGTAATCCATTTAAGACATAACGGCTATTAACCGCCCTTCTCATATTAGGATTATTTGGGAAGTCTCTGTCAACATAGCCAAAATTGCAATCCATCGCATTAAAGAAGTTTAGTATTTTTGGATTAAATTCTGAATTCACCGTACTTCCTACTCGTCTATAATATTTATATAGATTATGCTTTCCTACAGCTATTTTCTCACAAGCATTTATATGTTCATAAGCAATAGCCAAATCTTCATAAATCACACCTTCTGGAAATGGATATTTTTCTACTATTTCTTTTTTATATATTTTTCCACCTGGGTGAGTTCCTACTATATTCCCATAGAACATTTCTTCTAAAGCAGTTTCTCTATTAAGTACAGTAGCTCCTTCTAAGTCAACTCTATCCAAAGCGTCTTTTACTTCGTAGTTTCTTACCTCTACTACTGTAGTTGCAGCCATATCAGCATTAAACTTATCACGCAAAGCTACTAAATATTCTACCGTTATTTTTTCATAATAGTCATCAGAATCTAAAAACATAACCCAATCAGCGGTTGTATTTTTAACCCCAATATTTCTGGCTCTACTTTGCCCACCGTTATCTACATGAACAACTTTAATACGGCTATCTTTTTGAGCATATTCATCACATAGTAATCCAGATTTGTCAGTAGAACCATCATTTACCAAAACAATCTCCAGATTACTATATGTTTGATTTAACATGCTTTCTACACTATATTTCAAAAATTCCTCTGCATTATAAACTGGAACAATAATTGCTACTTTATCCACAATCTATATCTCCTTTAATAGCACTTCTGCTATTCTTTCACTTGCTCTACCATCTCCATAAGGATTACTTGCTTGGCTCATTTTTTTGTATTCTTCATTATTTTCTAATAACAATTTGAAGTTATTGTAAATATCTTCTTCTTTTGTCCCTACCAGTTTTAATGTTCCCGCAGCAACACCTTCTGGTCTTTCAGTAGTATCTCTTAAAACAAGCACTGGTTTCCCTAGTGATGGTGCTTCTTCTTGAATTCCACCAGAATCTGTTAGAATTAAATAACTCTTATTAAGGAAGTTATGGAAATCAATAACTTCTAGCGGTTCAATTAATTTAACTCTATCTTCATCCCCAAAAATTCTATTAGCAACTTCTCTTACTCTTGGATTTTTATGAATTGGATAAATAACTTTTACATTGCTGTGATCTTGTAATACTCTCTTTATAGCTTTGAACATATTTTCCATTGGTTCACCTAGATTTTCACGTCTATGTGCTGTTAACATTATTAGACGATCATCTCCTACCCAATCAAATAGTTCATGTTTATATTCTGGATTAATCGTTGTTTTTAAAGCATCTATACCTGTATTACCAGTAACATAGATAGTGTCTTCATCTCTTTTTTCAACTAATAGATTTTCTTTTGCTTTTTCTGTTGGTGCAAAGTTAAAGTTTGATACGATAGATACTGCTTGACGATTGAACTCCTCTGGGAATGGACTATAAATATTGTATGTTCTTAATCCTGCTTCTACATGTCCTACTTTTATACCAAGATAAAACGCAGCTAGTGCAGTAGCAAATGTTGTCGTAGTATCTCCATGAACTAAAACAACATCTGGTTTTTCATCTTCTAATACTGGTTTAATTTTATCTAATATTGATGTTGTAATAGTAAATAGAGTTTGATTATCTCTCATTATATCTAAATTATAATCTGGAACTACCTTGAAAACATCTAATACTTGATTTAACATTTCTCGGTGTTGCCCAGTTACACATACTTTTACATCAAAATTTCCATTTCTCTTTAATTCATTAACTAACGGACACATCTTTATAGCTTCTGGTCTTGTACCAAAAACCAACATTACTTTTTTCATCTGTACATCTCCTTCAATTTTAAATAAATACTATTTACCTATTGATTTTCAATAGTTTTTTATATTTTTCTATTTAATATTTTTATATACCTGTAAATATTTTTTTAGAAATACATCATACTCTACCATGTCTAGTGTACTAATTCTTGCCGTTTTTCCTAAAGTTATCCTTTTTTTCTCATCTCTAATTAATAATTCTATACCATCTTTAATTTCATCGATGTTTTCTGATTCAACTATTACAGAGTTGTCTTCATTTATCAAATCGCTAAAACCTAGGATATTTGTTACAACAGCAGTTTTTTCACGTAGAAAAGTTTCCGCTAACGCCAGACCAAAACCTTCAAATCTAGAAGGAAAAACTAAAAAGTCAAAGCTATTTATCAATGCAGAAATATTATCTCTATACCCTAAAAATTCTACATTACTATTTAATTTATAAGTAGAAACTAGTTCTTTTAGCTCATTTTCCATTTGTCCCGCTCCAATTATATACATTTTATAATCGCTATAATCTAGACGAGCTAATGACTTAATTAATATATCTACACCTTTTTGATAATCTAATCGTCCAATAAAACCTATTTTTGTCCCTGTAAAATCAGTAACTTCAGATGATGTTTCTTTAGAGTTATCTACCTTTATGCCATTATAAATAATTTCTACATTATTTAAATTTAACTGTTTTTTTAAATGTTCTTTTACCGCTATACTTACAGCTATTACTCTTGCACCTTGCACTGAATATTTATAAAGTTTCAATCTATTATCAAAAATATTATGAGCTGTATAGACATGCTTTACTTTCGGGAATAAATACATTAGTAATCTGGCATAAAAAGCTGCCATTCTATGATGTGTGTGAATAATATCAATTTTATATTTTTTTATAATACTGCTTAATATTTTAAAATTTTTAGCAAGGGTTTTAGGTGATTTTGATTCAACATCTAGTATTTTATGATGTTGAATGCCGTTTTTCTTTAACTCATCTTCCCATAATCCGCCTGTAGAGGCTATATGAACACTATCAAACTCTTCTTTTAAATCAGTAGCCAATTGATATACTATCTTCTCAGCTCCCCCTATATCCATTGTACGTGAAATATGAAGTATATTAGCCATTTTGACTTCTCTTTTCTTTTACTATCTCTTTTATAAAAGTGACATTCCCGACGAAATAACGTTTGAATAATCTTCTTGGTTCATTGGCTACTCTAAACAACCATTCTAAATTAGCTTTTTGCATCCATTTTGGCGCTCTCGGGATAGTTCCTGAAAGAACGTCAAAACTTCCTCCAACTCCCATAAAGACACTGTTTAGCCCGTTATCTAAAAACTCTTGAACTATATATTCTTTTTTAGGTGAAGTTATACCAATGTATACTATATCTGGATTTTTCTCTGCTATATCCGCTTCGATCCCTTTTAATTCTTCATCAGTAAAATATCCGTTTCTTGCACCAACGATTTTTAAATTAGGATAAGTTTCTTTGAAGTTTTCTAACATCTTATCTACTACTTCTTGTTTTGCCCCAAAGAAATATGCACTATAGCCTTTTTCACAAGATAGTTTTAATAAATCTTGCATTAAATCTATCCCTGCTACTCTTTCCGGTAGAGGTTTACCTAAATACTTAGAAGCTAAAATAACAGAGGCTCCATCTGCATTTATTATTTCTGATTTTTTTACAATCTCTTCTAATTTTTTATCAGTTTTGCATAAATTTAATTTATCTGCATTCACACCCATAAGATGCAGTGGTTTTTTGTTAATAATATATTCTTCTACTTTATTTATAGTTTCTTGATTCGTCAGCGAATCAATATCTATTCCCATAATATTCACTTTGCTCATAGTCTTCCTCCTATTTTCCATAAGCCGCTTCGAAATGACCTACTCTATCTTCTTCTTTTGGTAATTTCATAAAGTCGCCATAGATATTTTCTAAATATTTCTCTGGTTGGCTATGCACGCTTAATTGCATACCTTCGAACTCCATTTTTTTAGGTTCACCAAATACTTCTATTGGAACAATCTCTCTATCACGATATGTTCCTAAAACATTACCACCTCTAGGGCTATCATAGAACCCATATTTTCTAATTACTCTATGAAGTTTTTTATTAATTTTTTCTGTATTTAAAAATCTATCTATCTTTGTTGCCTTAGCTACTTTTACTAAAGTATTCTCAAATTTCCCTCTATCTCTATCAGAAATTTCATGAACAACAGATAGCTTAGATAACATTCTATAGAATAAAATATGTTTTTCATGCTTCCATTCAGAAAATCCTTTATCTGGGAAACCATCTAGTGGGAAGATGTCTAAAAATGGATTGCAGTCAGTAGTACCAAATGTTACTACAGTAGCAGTATCACGAATAGAAGTATTTCCTAAATTATCAGTATGAGTTTTTAGTAGTATATGTTTTGGCAATTCACTATCCGCGATCTCTATGAATTTATCATAGTCTTCCCTAGGCATACCTAAATCCATATCGTCATCCCAAGGGATAAAACCTCCATGTCTTATCGCTCCTAATAATGTTCCTCCTAGGGCATAATATGTTAAATTGTGCTTTTCACAAATGTCTGAAAAGATTTTTAATAGTTCTACTTCTTTCTTTTGTACTAACCTTACTTTTTCATTTATTTCCATACCATCGTCTTCCATTTCTTATTATTTTATGCTATAATGTCTTTATTGAATATTAAGGTCTATGTTCTTGTTTGCCGACTTAAACATAGGCTTTTTCTTTTTTCCCTAATTAGCTGTTTATTTACTTCCTTCTCGTTTTAAAACAACTAATATTGTTCTAAAAATAATTTTTACATCTAGCCTTAATGACCATTCTTCTATATATTTTAAATCTAGTTTTACAACTTCTTCAAAATCTAATATATTACTACGACCGCTCGTTTGCCACATACCCGTTATTCCTGGTTTCACCCGCATTCTCTTGAAGTGGTGTAGCTCATATTTTTTATATTCATCATATGTTGGCGGCCTAGTTCCCACAACACTCATATCTCCTTTTAGGACATTGATAAATTGTGGTAGTTCATCTAGTGACCAATCACGTAATTTTTGCCCAAATGGGAAAATCCTAGGATCGTTATCCATTTTGAACATTAGATCTGATGATAGCTGATTTTTTTCCATCAGCTCTTTTTTTCTTTCCTCAGCATCCATATACATACTTCTAAATTTATATATTTGGAATTTTTTCCCGTTTTGACCCATTCTTGTTTGTTTAAATATTAATGGACCCGGCGCTTCTTTTCTTACAATTGGATATATTATTATCGCAACTATACCTGTTAAAACAATTCCAATAATAGATAAGACAATATCCATTAAACGTTTAAATATCATCTGTCTTAATGTAGCTATCTTCATAGCGGATGTTAGATAAACATTATCCCCTTGAAATGTTACTACAGTATTAGCCCCTACTTCTTGAATTATAGGGGTGATATTTATCTTCATCGGAATTCCTAACAACTCAAACATTTGAAATGTTTCTCGTAAATTACTATGAGAAGGTAAATTTACATATATTTCATCAACCCTATGTGTCGATAAAAAGTATCTGATTTGATCTAGACCGTGTATTACAGGTTTATTATTATAAATATACTCTTCAGAATCATTAGCATATCCAAGTACATTATAGTTCGGAGGTAACTCCCCAATTTTGTCAAGGTCCTCAAATTCAGATAAGATTATTATATTTCTACTATCATCTTTATACTTAGAATTAATCCTTTTTATTACTGTTCTAAATACATATGTAAACACAAAAATCAATACCATGAATTTAGGTAATTCTAAACTTGAAGAAAGATTATAGAAATACTCTCTCTCAAATATCGCTGTATAAAGAGCAAATAACGAAACTAACTTAACAGTATAGATAAATACCATTTTCAACTCTACTAAATATCCGCGTTCTCCTATCGTAGAATATTCTTCTCCCATAACAATAATAGCGGTACTTATTACAACTAAAATCATAGCTAAATATACACTGACCTTAGAACTAATGTTAAAGTTGAAAGTAGATATGTATGATATTAACAAACCAAGTATGTCAAAAAGCAAGAATAAAACTTTATTATTTTTTCTTACATAATACATATTTGTTACCTACTTATTTCTTCTTTTCTTTTTATCTTTCGACTCTTCTTTTTTACCATAATCCCCGTAACCACCATAGCTACCATAACCACCGTAACCTAAATCACGTTCTTCTACTTTATTTAAAATTACTCCAAGGAATTTTGAACCAGCTTTTTCAAGTTGATCTTTTGCTCTTTCTAAAGCTTTTTTCTTAACTTTATTTACTTCTACTACAGTTATAAAGCCATCACATTTTTTCGCGATAATCGCAGCATCGATAACTGCACCAATAGGTGGTGTATCAATGATAATATAATCATAATATTCTTTAAACACATCAATCATAATATTGAAGTTTTTATTTTGTAATAAGCTAGTTGGACTAGGTGGAACCTTCCCTGCAGGAATAATATTTAAGTTCTCAACGTCTGTTTCATAAATTACTTCCTCAATAGCTGCTACCCCTGATAAATAACTAGTAAGACCCGTTATTTTGTTAGTGAATTTGAATCTACCTGCCATTACAGATTTTCTTGTATCAGCATCTACTAAAATAGTTTTATACCCTAGTTCAGCAAGTGAAATTGCTATATTTACAGAAACTGTACTTTTCCCTTCGTTTTCACTTGTTGATGTTAGTGCAATAACTTTTATATCTTTTCCTAAAAACTGGATATTTGTTCTTAGCGCATTATAATACTCTGTATTAGTTCTATCTACTATTCTTTCATTCGTTAATAAATTGATTTGCGACATAATCTTCTCCTATTTTTTATTTGTACTTGGGATAACACCTAAAAGTACTAAATTCATTGTTTCTTCAATATCTTCTGGACGTTTGATTCTATCATCCATAAGTTCTATTAACACTACTCCACCAACCGCTAAAATAAATCCTAATAACGCTGCTAGTACTGAATTTTTAAATACATTAGGTGAACTTGGTGTTAAAGCCGCTTCCGCTTGTTCTAAAGTTGTTACATCTTCTATTTTTGTAACTTCTTTAATTTTATCTGCTGATACTTCTCTTACAGCATTAGCTAGATCACGAGCTTTTTGTGGATCTTTATCAGTTGCAGTAATAGAAATTATACGTGTATCTTTTGGAGCATCAACACTTATTTTTTTAGCAAGCTCCCCAGGTGTTATTGATAAATTATTTTTTGATACTACATCACTCATTACACTATTTGATAAAATAATTTCTTTATAGTCTTTAACTAATAATGTACCTAACTGAACGTCTTGTGTAGTAATAGCTTGATTATCTTTTTTCTGATTTACCACATATACTCTTGTTGTACTGTTGTATTTCGGCGTTGCAATAAATAAGCTATACATTAGTGCTCCAGCTGTAAAAACTAACGTCGTTAATACTATTATTAGTTTTTGACTCCATATTCTTCTTAATAACAGCATTATATCTATTTGTACAAAATCTTTTTCTTGATTATCCATTCTTGGCTTCTCCTCTTTTCCTTATATAATTTTATTCATTAATAGTCGTTCTTGATTTTTTGAGAACAACTCGAAAGCATAAGATGTTCCATATTTTTTCTCAATTATATTGAACGCTTCTTCCATATATGTTCGTCTATTCGTCATATTATGCATATCACTAGCGATAAAATGCACTAGCTCTGCGTCTAAATATTTCTTAGCACGTTTTTTGTAATTTTTATGCTTATCTCCGAACAACTTCGGTTTTAATATGCTAGCTGCATTAATTTGTACTAAACATCCCATATTAACTAGCTCTTGCGCTTTTTTCTCATCAAGATTGTTATACCTTTCTATATGAGCAATTACCGGCGTAAGACCTAATTGAAGTATATTATTTAATGCATTGTACATTTCTTTATAGCGTATCTCATAAGAAAACTCTATTAATATATAGTCTGTTTGTGCTAGTGTTTCATAATTACCACTTTCAATTTTTGCGATTTCACCTTCTCTATAAAAAATTTCACTTCCTAGATATACCTCTAAGTCATCCGCTACTTCACGAGCGATTTCCTCAACCCTCGCAAAGTTTTCTTTAATAACTTCATTAGATGTTTCAAACATCCCACGTCTTCTATGAGGGGTAGCAATTATAGTGCGTACCCCTTGTTTATAACTTTCTTCTAATAGTTTTCTAGTTTCACTTTCATCGCTAGCGCCGTCATCAACACCAAAGATTATATGTGAATGAATATCAACTATCCTTATTCCTTCTCTCATTTATTTTCCTTCCAATACATTTTTAATATTTTCTTTTACTTCATTTAAACTCTTATCATCTATTTTTGTCATATATAGATTTGCTTCAGGCATAGCGTAAGATGTTAATCCCATGCTTCCTGTTCCTGTTAATGCTTGAGAACTCACGATATAGTCTTTTCCAGCACTTAACTGCTCATTCGCAAGCCCCATAGCTGTCTCAAGCGGCATATTAGTTTGAATAGATTCTGTTAACTCTTTAATTATACTGTTATAATTTGAAAGAGCTTCTTTTGTTGATAATTTTTTAATCATCGCAGTTATAACTTTTTCTTGGTTTTTACCTCTATCGTTATCTCCATCAGTTAAGCTATAACGTTCCCTTACAAAGGCTAATGCATGTGCAGAGTCTAGATGTAACATACCAGGTTCAAAATTATAATTTCCTATATGTGATACAAAACTTTGATCATTATAAACATCTACACCACCGATAATATCAACAATCTTAGTAAATGATGTAAAGTTAAGTCTAGCATAATAATCTATCTTAATATCATATAAATTCTCTAAAGTATGAATAGAAGCATCAACTCCATATATACCTGCGTGCGTCAATTTATCGTACTGGTTATTTCCGCCATCGGCTATTTTTACATATGAGTCCCTAGGCGTTGTTGTTAATAATATCTTACCTGTTTTTTTATTGACCGTCATAATTATGTTTACATCTGAACGAGATACTGAAGATATTGGACCGTGAGTATCTATACCACTTATATAAACATTAAATGTATCTCCAACTTTTTCATTACCTTTTGAATCTACTCGTTTTGTTATTTTAAGTTCATATATTTTCTTAGTTTTTTCACTAAAGTCTGGGTATTGACTAGTTACAAAACTTTCATGTGCACTGTTAAGTATCATAGCCTTGCTAGTTCCTTTTTCTAGACTTTCATAAGAGCTAATATAACTTTTTTCTTCCACTAAATCTAATGATTTATTGTTGTTTTTTGCACGGATGTCTTTCATTAGCTTATTGATATTATCTCCATCACTTGATACTGGAGCTGCTACATCCGCTCCACTCAAATCATTTATCGAATTAACATCACTATCTTTTGGCACTACTACGCTCATAGTATATTCACTTACCGCTGCTGTACTATTTAAGTTATCAAATAAGTTAATCGCAGTTCTAAATTGTGAATATGTAAAGACTAGTACTATATTCATTAATACTAACAGTATTGTAGTAAGTACTTTTACCCTTCTTTTAATTACAGAATATAGTCCCAATATAAGTACTAACAAAGTACTTATCGCTATAATATAGTTAACTCCTCTAAAGTCCAGGAAATTATGCGAAAACATCGTCCACAGAACTATAGCTCCTAACACTAATAAGGCTATAGTTAATAACCCATTAACTACTCTAAAGCCATCTAACTTCGACTCTTCTACACCACTATTTCTCGTTCTTCTGCTCATTTTTCCTTCTCTTCCTCTTTTCATTTTTTTATAAATATTCCACAAAAAACAAGGAATAATTTTAAATGCAAATAACTCTAATAAATAGTAAATTCGTCTTTGTATTTACTATCCCCAATTATTCGCTTAAATTATTCCCTTATTTTCTCTTAATCTTATAGAATTTTTCTATACATTTTATATCTAAAATCCCTTTGGCCTTCTTTAATTCTCCATCAATTTGGTAATGTTTTTGATTCGTCTCAATTTTTATATTTTTTGTTTTTATATATTTTACACCTTTCATCTTCTGAGGTTGTTTCAGAAGAAGGCATATATAATTATAGACAAAAGTTCTAAACTTCATATCACTCATTACCATCACATGAAGAAATCCATCTTGACCATTTGCGGTATCGGAAAATTTTATTCCTCCACCTTCGTAAGGCTGAACCATGATATTAAATAAATAGATATTACTACTTTCTAATTTCCCCTCATCATACTCCACCTTTACATAGTATTTTTTCAGCGACAACAAACTTAAAATCCCGCAATAAATGTAAATATACTTCTTTAGGTACTTTTTTAGCTTAGTTTGTTTTTCACGTTTTATTATATCCGCATTAAACCCTATATCTAATCCAGAACAAAATTTCTCCCCATTCACACTAGCAACATCATATATATTTACTTTCTTTGATTTTATTAAATCCATTATATTTTCTGATTTTAGTCCTAGTGATCTTGCTAAATCATTACCTGAACCTTTTGCTAGATAGATAATCTTTTCATCATGATAGTTGTTGATGACTTCATTAATTGTTCCATCTCCCCCTATAACTATCAACTCTTCTGAAGAAACCTCATCCATTAGCTCCTTAGCGGTAATAGTTTTTGATGTTCTATGAACTTTATAAGCTATTTTCTCCACTTTAAATATTTTTTCTAATTCAGATAACTTTTTTACAGAATTTTTGCTGTTTGTATTTACAATTATTTCGATCATTTTATCCTTTCCAAAAAAACACTTTCTCACTGTCTATTATATACTATTATATGTCCTAAAACTAGTTAGAAGCATTAATAAATTATAATTTTTTAGATTGTTTTTAAAAAAATTTGAATAAGCTCTAATCATTGATAAATTAGCATTTTAAATCGAAAAATAAAGCTGTATTTTCTGACAATTCGTATCTATATTCTTGTTATTTTATCTATCTCATAATTTAAATTTATTTTAAAATATAATTTCTGAGTAATTCGTTTCCAAAATTCTATAAAAACCCTTTATTGAAATGTATTTTTTATACCAAAAATTAATTATTTTATATAAATTATCAATACTAAACTCCCCCTTAAGACAAAACAATCCTCTGAAACTTTCATTTCAGAGGGTTGTTTTATTACTCTTCTTCGCTCTCTAATATTTTATCAACTTCTTCTGAATGACCTACTTCCTCAACTTGCTGCGCATCATCACTCATAAGAATTTCAATATTAGCTTTTTCATTATTATTAATAATCAGTCTTGCGAATATTTTTTCGCCCATATTTCTAATACTTTCATAATCTACTTTGTAATCTTTTATTTTAGCTTTACTTGTAAAAGCTAACTTATCTTTTTCTAAAATAATTTTTTCATATAAACCACGAGCATCTGCATTTTTTACTTTTTGAACTATCTCTTTATATTTTGGATTATTTTTCATATAAATAACCCCCGCCACTGCTGTAATCAATGTTACCGCTCCTACAAATCTCTTTCTCATAGTTCCGCCTCCTTTTTTCTTTAAACATATAAAATTTCACATTTATAAAAACAATATGGATATTCATTATCCACAAAAAGCATATTTTATACTTTACTATTGATAATAACTCTTTTTCTCTTTTTTTTCAACTATAAATCTCTCCTCCCCCATGCACCTCCGACTCTTCTTAAATAAAAATTCGTGCTTTCTTGTATGTACAGTGCTATAATAAATTTATACATTAACTGAGAGGTATTTATTTATATGAAAAAATCTATTCTTGTTATGACTTATGGTTCGCCAGAAAGTTATGATTTCGATGGAATATGCGAATTTTTTACTAACATTAGAAAAGGAAAACGTCCTAATGACGACGAAATAAACTTATTGCTAGGCAATTATTTAAAAATTAAACAATCACCACTTCAAGAAATTACAAAAAAAGAAGTAGAATTACTTAGAGATGAATTAGGCGAAGAATATTCAATATACTTTGCAAATAAATTCTCAAGACCATTTATTCCTGACGTTATCAAAACTATGGAAAATGATGGCATAGAGCAATGTATTTGTTTAGTACTAGAACCTCATTACTCTATTTATTCAATAATGGGTTACGAGAGATTTATTAAAAGCGATAAAATCAAATTTAATATTATAAAATCATGGTATGAAGAAGGAGAACTTATTAACTATTGGGTAGACGAAATTAAAAAAATCATAGAAAACGACATAAAAACTGATAGCTATAAGGCAATTTTCACAGCACATAGCGTTCCAGAAATCGCATTTAAGTTCAATGATCCATATGTTGAACAAGTTTATAATATGACTGATATTATCGCAAATAAATTAGATCTACACCCTGATAATTATGTAAATACTTGGCAAAGTGAAAGTGATATTGGTATGCCGTGGATAAAACCTGATGTCCTAGAATATTTAAAAGGGCAGGAACAACACCCAGAGCACTATATATTTATTCCATTAAGCTTTATTAGTGAGCACGTTGAAGTATTGTACGATAACGATGTTGAATGTAAGGAACTTTGCGAAGAATTCGGCGTTAAGTATCATCGTCCACCTATGCCTAACTATGATCCGAGACTAATTAAGGCATTAGTTTCAACTATAAGAAAACACGAAAATAACAAGTATACTTTCCACAATCCAGAAAAATCAACCTTTGATGAATTCAAAGAAAGCGAACCAAAAATGCCGGAGTTTGTTAAAGAAATGTTAGCTAAACGAGATGCAAATAATAATGGATCAAATCAAGGTAACAGTCAAGAAATGCCGGACTTCGTTAAAGCAATGTTAGGCATAAACAAGAATAACTAATATCAATTAAAGGTCTAGAATTCTAGGCCTTTTATATTTTTTAAAAAAATTATAAAAGAAAAAATAATAATTAATTTATTTTCAACTATTATTTTTTCTATTTTTAACCCTATTATAATATATTTATACTATTCCCCTCTCCTTATTTTCACTCCCTAAAAAGATACACAATATTTTTAATATAATTGGTATTCTCTAAAATATAATTTTATATATTATGTGTAACAATAATTATAATATTACTTCATTATTTTATTAATATAATCGCTTTAAAGCCTTATATTAACAACATTGGTTTGTTGTATATCATTTATTTTAACCTTGTTATGTGTTATAATATATATGTAAAGAATATCAGGAGGAAACTTTCTTATGAAAAAAATTAAAAGACTATCATTAGGTTTATCTAGCCTTCTATTAGCTACTACTCTAGTTGGTTGTAGCGACAATACTGCACGTACTTATAAAGACGGCAAAGAAGCTGATGTAGAAAAAGCTGCAATAAAACTAGTTAATGCGGTTAAAACTGGTAATTATAATCTTATGAGTGCTGACGAACTTAAAAAAGCTCTAGACGCCAACGAAAGCATGGTTCTTGTCGATACTATGCCAGCTGATAGTTTCAAAAAATCTCATATCAAAACTGCTGTTAACGCAGTTTTACCGACTAAACTTGATGAGGTAAAACCAGAAGAAAAAGAAGCATTCTTAAAAGCTTTAGGTGATGATAAAGATAAAAAAATAGTTCTTTATTGTGGATTTGTAGGATGCGAAAGAAGTCATGTTGGTGCACTTATCGCTAAAGAAGCAGGTTTCAAAAATGTCTATAGATTCCCGGGCGGAATTGCCGCATGGTTAGATGCAGGAAACAGTGTTGAAAAATAACATAAATACAGTTGGAATTTGTGGATAATAAATGAGGAGTTACCTCACAAATACTTTTTATATTGCATAGGGTTAAAACAAACAGTTATTGTTGCTGGGCAAATTAACAATAGTTAACCACCTCGGCAAAAATCAATCCTATTTTCTAAATTTATTCAAAAAATTCCGCCCCCCTGGGTTGGCTAGCAATAGCCAACCCTCCTTTTTTATACAAAAAACTCTATATTTATCAATAACCTTTACTATGATAAATATAGAGCTTTATTTTTTATTCTTTCTACCAAATTTAAATATATCCTCTTTAAACAACGGAACGTTATCAAAGTATTCCCCCTTATAAAAAGGATGACATTTTAGCAGTCTTTTAACGGTCAAATATGTGCCTAAGAAGAACCCAAATTTTTGATAACTTTCGACTGCATAACTTGAGCAAGTAGGAGAAAATCTACAACGGGGCTTTGTATAACGAGATATATATTTTCTGTATAAATTAATTAAAAATATGCATATTCTAGCCATGTTTTCCTCCTTTGTTTTCTTTTATTCTAACAACATAAATAAAATATTGCAAACTTGAAACTCAAGCCAAGTTAAATAACAAAGAATACTCTCCTCACTAATTTCTTATGTGGATAACAATTCTCAATAACTGTCCTGAGCAACTAACCTTTACAATATTTTTTTGTGGTGTTATAATTTAAATATAAAAAATTTAAATAAAAAATTTAAAGGAGATAAACATTATGGCACATAAAACAGATTTAAATAAACTTGTAGCAAACTTAACAGTTCTTTATACTAAATTACACAGCTTCCACTGGTATGTATCTGGTCGTAGCTTCTACACTTTACACGAAGTGTTTGAAAACTACTATGACTACACTACAGAAACTCTTGATGAAGCTGCAGAAAGATTACTTGCTATTGGAGGACGTCCAGTTTCTACACTTAAAGGTGCTTTAGAATTAGCAACTATCAAAGAAGCTACAGAAAAAGAAACTACTTCTGAAATGGTTGCAGAAGTATTCCACGACTTTGAATTATTAATTAACGATTTATCAAAACTTATGGAAAGCTCAGAAGCTGAAGGAGATCAAGGAACATCTGATTTTGCTTTAGGCGTTAAAACTCAATTAGAAAAAAATGTTTGGATGCTAAAAGCTTACCTTGCTTAATTAAAATAAGTTATATAAAATTTAAATTATTAAATAAAAAAATATTTGATAGTAGCTTCCGGCTACTATCAATTTTTTTAAAATTTTAAGCCCTTTCTATTTACAACCTTTTCATTTAGGTTTATAATAAAACTATAAAAAATTTAATTATCTTCGGGGCAGGGTGAAATTCCCGACCGGCGGTTAAAGTCCGCGAGCGCAAGCTGATTTGGTGAAATTCCAAAACCGACAGTACAGTCTGGATGATAGAAGATATAGTCGTATTCACTTATTTTATTAGTTGGTAAATATTTATTTATAATATTTTCAATCTATATTTTAACTGAATCAACCATACCTTTAGTCCCGCTTTAGTACATTATTTAAAGCGTGGTGAAATAAGAATAATGATATCTATCTATCTTTGATAGATTTATTAAGCTACCCTTATTACATCACCTTTACATAATTAGAAGGCGGTTATTTTTTTGCCTATGAAGATGGAAAGAGGTTCAATATGTACAAAAAAAATATTCATTCACTTACACTAAGTGGAATGCTGGCAGTTATTGCACTACTTCTATCTTTCTTTAGCTTTGCGGTGCCGTTTTTACCACCGTTTCTAAAGTTTGATTTTACATTTATCCCATTGTTTATGGCTCTATTATTATTAGATTACAAACATGCACTTTTAGTTTCTTTACTAAAAAACTTCTTGCATTTTGCACTTATTACACACGAGCCAACTGGAGCAGTAGCTAACTTAGCTGTAGAATTTATTTTCCTTAGTATCATTGTTTTATTCTACAAAAAAGGATTCACTAAGGTTATTATCGGTGGAGTAGTCGCTACTTTAGCAATAACAGCATTTATGTCTCTATTTAACTACTTTATTCTTTTACCAGCATATGGTTATATTATGGACTTAGCTGATATTACAAAAAACGTTAAAACTATTGTTACTGCAGGAATTATTCCATTCAACCTTCTTAAAGGTGCATTAGTTACATTCTTATTCTTCGTAACAATCAAAGTTTACGAAAATATACCTACTACAATTAAGGCAAGATTTTCATAAAATAAACAAAATTAGAGGAGTTGACAAAGTGTCAACTCCTCTTTAATTTTATAGATATTCTATTTTATCTACTTTTTCCTCGTTATTATTTTGAGTATTTGTCGTTTGATAGTTTGTACCATCTACATTTTGGTTAAATGTATCTTGACCTTGGTTATATTGATTATTTTGCGTACTGTAAGGATATCCTCCACTTCCCATATATGGATTAAACGGCAGTTGCTCCGGCTCTTTTCTTACGAATAACATAATAGCTACGATTAAGTACATTATATAGATTGGGAAGAACACTAATAATGAGAACAATCCTACTCCTACCGCAGTTAATAAAAATAACACACCCGATACTATTCTAGATTTCATTGTTAATGTTGCCACCAAAGCAAGTACAGCTAATATTAAATAAACAATAAAACCTAATTTTAACATTATATCTAGCATTCTTTCTGCATCCGCTGCTGTTGCTCCTCTTCCCGCCTCTCTTAAATATCCTCTTATAAAGTCAGGATCTTTCGCTATTTCTTTTCCTAATCCTGTGAAAATCGTTAATCCCAACGCTCCTGTGAAAATAAATAACAATGTATTAGCTATCCAAGCTAAAACTATTTCTGTTGTTCTTTTAAATGGTTGCATATTAATCTCCTTTAATATATATATGGAACAATTATAACATAAAACTATAATTATATATAGCTATTTTGTATTATAGGAGAATATTAAAATGTACATTTTTCTGTAGTATTTCTTATTTTTGAGAAATATTATATAATTATTAGTACCTTTTAATATCTCTTTTCTTCTTTATGTTTATACTTTTTTATTAATTTTGTATAAAGGAGAATACATTATGAAAAAATTTATCATAATAAACAAGAAAAAAGTGTTTATCTCAAGGAAAAAATATAACTTATTAAAAACAATAGACAATAGGTATTACTATACAAAAAAATTAGATCAAAAAAATAAATTAATACATTTTTCTAGTTATGATACCGAAAGCTTTAATGCAGTTAATCAAGTTAGAGATACTAGATCTTTACCAAGCCAACTTTATGAAACAAAAGAAATTTATAATGCATTATATAATGCTATAAATAAATTAGACAAGAGTGAAAAAGTAATAATCTTGGGGATATATTTTAAAAATTATTCTCTCAGAAAATTAGCTAGTATTAGACATACAAATGCTATGGCTATAAGTAGACAAAGGGATAAAATACTTAAGAAACTAAGAAAAGATCTTATTAAATTTGTTGATTATTATTAATTTTTGTTACAAACCTTAGATTTTTTAAGGTATATATATGAGAGGAGTCTTTTTAGGGAGGTAAGAAAGTATGAAAGACTATAATCTTTCTGATAAACAGGAAGAAGAATTTCAAAAACTAGTTGAAGAAAAACAACAATTAATACTACTAGCTTTAAAAAAGGTTAACATCGCACCTAAAGATTATAGGGAGTTCTATGGGTTTGCGTTAGATGGTTTACTTGTTAGTTTTTTGATTCTAGAAGCTGGGGAGATTAAAAAAGATGATTTTGATAAATTTTCTTTTTCAACAATGAAAAGAAAAATTATCGATGAAATCCGTCGTAGAAATCGACAAAAAATAATTAATTTTGAAGAGGTAGAAAAAACTACTCTGTTTTCTGAACCAGACTTTAATATTATAAAGTTTGAATTTTTTTCGAGTATAGATAGCGAATTGACAGATCAAGAAAAAGAGTTTTTTAGTACATTTATGAAAACTAATAATTTTGATAAAACTATAAAATTAAGAAAGATCTCAAAATCACAAGGTTATAGATTATTAAAAAGTATAAAAAATAAATGTACCACCACTTTGCTAAATACAAAACATAATTAAAATAATAGAGATTAATACTCCTCTCAAAAGGTGTTTTAAAAGAGATGTATATTAAATAAAATTATTCAGTAATTTATACTTTCTTTTGAAACACCTCTTTGTTTTCAATTGATTTTCCATTAATTCTAGTTTAAAATTACTATGATGTTTTAAATAACATATTATAAAATTTATTTAGAATTTTGCAAACAATTAGAAAGAGGTGTTTTTATGCATGATATGACCAAAGGTCCTATATTATCAAAAATAATACACTTTTCTATTTTTATTTTTATTGGAGGACTACTTCAAAACTTATACCTAATTATTGACTCTATTATTCTTGGTCATTATGTAGGAGAAAGTGGAATAGCAATTGTAGGTGTCGCTAACCCTATTAACTTCATTGTTATGGGATTTCTTATTGGTTCTGCCTACGGGTTTGGGGTAATTATGGCCAGAAGCTTTGGAGCTGGTGATTTTAAAGAGTTTAGGAAATATTTCTTTAACTCTATTATTTTATCTATTATTATCGGAATAGTATTTACTATTGTTCTATCATTAGTCAACTCTTATCTTCTTGAGCTTATTAGTACTCCAGCCGAATTATTTGATGGAGCACATAGATTTTTATTTATATTATATATAGGGTGCGCTTCTTCTTTAATTTATAACCTATTTGCCGCCACTCTAAGAAGTATTGGTAACAGCTTCACTCCTGTTTTATTCTTATTACTTTCAGTAGTAATAAATGCTATTTTAGCTTATGTTTTTGTTGCTATATTTGGTTGGGGAGTAGAAGGAAGCGCGGTGGCAACTATAATCGCACAGGCCGCTTCGGCTCTTTGTTGCTATATTTATATAAACAGAAAATACCCTCAAATACGACTTACTAAACAAGATGCTGTACTAGATATTTCTCATATGAAAGACCTTATTTTACAAGGTGCTCCTATGGGAATGCAGTTTTCTTTTACTGGTATAGGACTAATAGTTGTTCAAAAATTCCTTAACGGATTTGGAACTAACTATATCGCTGGGTACAGTGTAGGTGTACGTATTCAAAATATTGTATCTTATGTCTACGTTGCTTTAGGTACAGCTATTTCAACATTTATTAGCCAAAACATCGGAGCTAAAAGAATGTATCGTATACCAAAAGCCGTTAAATATACAACATTAATTACTATAGGTTGCGCTATTTTCAGTACAATCGTTATTAGATTCTTCGGACCAAACTTTATTTCATTATTTACTACTGCACCTAACGAAGAATTAACACACGCTACAGTAACCTACTTTAACAACGTAACTCTTGCCTATATTCCTTTAGGTCTTATAATAGTTTATCGTAGTGCATTACAAGGATATGGATTCCCAATTACTGCGATGATGGCAGGTATTATCGAGTTAATCAACCGTGTTGTTATAGTAATCTTCCTTACAGATTCTTTCGGATTCTTAGCAATCTGTCTTGCAGACTCTGTAAACTGGGTAATTACTGCAGTATTCCTACTAACAGTATACTTTATAGCTACACGTTCACATAAAAATAAAAATAAAGAGTTTTATATAGAACCTAGTATGTAAAAGAAGTGACTTGATAAAAATTCAAGTCACTTCTTTTATTTTATTAATATTATATTTTTTCTAAATATATCTTCTTGTTGCGCTTTTAAATTATATATACGGGCTACTTTTATATCGTGAACAAAATAACCGCTAGTCTTACTATTTAAAACTGGCACTAAAGTAATATTGCTTTGATTATTTATTTCTCTTATTATACTAGCCTTGTCTTCTTTAGCCGCTAATACTCTAAATACTTTTGTTCCAAAAAATTCGTTGTAATCAGCCTTTGTAGTATTAGTTAATATGTGTAATAATATTCTTTGTATTTTCTTTTTGCTATATCTTTTTGTAGATATACTATTTACTAGCTCTTGATAGTCAGTGGCTATATTTGCCATGTCATATATTCTATTTTCTAATCCTTCATTGACATCATATATATTTTTTAATCCTGCTTTTCCTAGAGACAATATCTTATATTTTATTAAGTCAAAAAAGTCCTCTTCCAATAAAATTTTACTCGCTCGTATATTTACAATCATCTCTTTAGATAAGTAGTTTGTTACCACACTATTATTTATATTTTTCCTAATTGCTGTAGCACTTAAAAATTGTTTATCTTCTACCTCTTCTTTATTAAGTCCCTGACCTTCTCTTTTAATAGGTAAAAGTTTAATATGAGGCGCATATTTACGAATGTTTTTATAATAACTATACGCTAAAATAAAGTTTGGAACATCATTTTGCAACCCTAGTATTTTACTATTAATAGTCGCAAAGTTATATCCTTGTTTTAACAATTCTCTATACTGTTCTTCAGTTATATTCTGTTGTTTATTATAAATTTCTTCAAATGTTTCGATTGAAGTATCTTCTGTTCCAAAGATAAGGTGTGTTATTCCTGAGTTTGATAAAATTTCTATACTTTTTTTGGCGAAATCGTCGCTATAAGCAACACTTGCTAAATAAGGAAGAGCAATCACCATATCACAACCTGCTCGAACAGCTTCTGTCGCTCGAATATAACCATCTACTATAGCTACTTCTCCTCTTTGCGTGAAGAATTCACTCATAACACAGACAATTTCTCCCCCACCATTGTTTTCTATTATATTTTTTGCTTGATCTATTAAATATTTATGACCACTATGAAGTGGATTAAATTCAGCTATTATTCCTATACGCATATTTTTCCTCTTGATTAAAGCACTTTCAATTATTTGACTAGACAATTCTATTATGTTATATTTAAAGAACAAAGAGTATTCATAATTCTATCCTAATTTTAATAGAGCAACTAGATTTTTCTAGTTGCTCTCATTTTTATCATTACTATTAGTTGTAGCCGAATTATCTAGGTATATATCAACTGTCCATCCTAATACTGAACCATCATCAGCAGCTACTTTACTTACAGAGAATTGTCTTGGTTTTCGATCTTCTTTAGCAAGACGCGCAACCTCACTATTTCCAAATTCCATAGCTTCTTTTTGTGATTTAAACACTTTTCCTGTTGTCCCTAATCCTTCATTTCCAGAAATCTTTTTCCCACCATACTCTTGTGATTTTATTACACCACTAGATGAATTAGAACTACTTGACCCTTGGCTAGGACTTGTGATTACATTCTTAGCATTGTTATTTGATGATTGCTTAGATTGTGAACCTGATTGTTGCTGATTTCCTTGGCTTTCTTGATTAGTACTGTTGTTATCATCTTTTTTATCTTCATTTTTATTTGATGATTCTTCTTTATTATTTGATTTATCTTCATTTTTACTTTCATTCTTTTCTGTAACTTGGTTATTAGTCTTTTTCTGATTATCCTCTCCATTAAAATAACTAACACCAAAATAGACTACACCTACAACTACTATTGCAGACACAAGTCCTATCATTATTTTAAATAGTTTATTATTTTTCATAGTTAGTTTTTCCTCTATCAGATAATTTTCATATTCTATTATAACACTAATTTTAATAATTAGCTAAGATTTATATAAATTTTCTATTTTTAGTGTTATTTCAAAGATTTTTCCCAGCTCTTTAACCAACGATAGTTGGTTAAAACTAAGCATTTACAGTATATAATTAGAACATTAATTTTTTAAAAAACTAACTTAAGCTCTGTACTTGCACACAACTTAAGCTAGTTAAACTTATTTTTTTGGTTTAATATTTACAGTTACTTCACCTTTATTATTGCGTCCTAAAGTATATTCGTAACCTTTTTTATTCTCTTTAGCTAGACGATTAATTTCTTCGTCAGCATACTTGTGTGCATCTTGAGAGTTTTTAAATGTACCTGGTGTTGAAGATGTTGAAGCATTTGAACCGCTATTATCTTCACTTGGTCTTGATGTATTAGTGTTTCTATTACTATTTGAGCTATTGTTTCTTGAACTACTATTTGATGATCTATTGCTTCTATTCGAGTTATTATCTCTATTTTCTCTTGAACTACTATTTGAAGCGTTGTTATCAGATGAGTCATTAGAAGAGTTATTGTCTGAGTCTTGACCTTCTCTATATTTTTGCTCATCAGTTTTATTATCATCAGATGAAGACTCATCATCTTTGTTGTCAGATGAAGATTCCTTCTCTTTATCCTTGTCTTTATCTTTGTCTGTAGTTGTCGTTGAATTTTCACTCGATTTTTTACTTGATGAACTATCCCCACCAGAGAAATAACTTATCCCTATAAAGATAGCACTGCATAAAAAGATCGCTAGAACAATCCCCCATAAAACTTTTAATAATTTGTTATCCTTCATTTTTTATCAGTCCTTCTTCTTTATTTTTTCAAAATTCCCAATACAAAACCATAACTTTTCAAATTCTATCACCTTACATTATAGTATTTGTACCTTAATAATAATTAAAACTCCTTTAAATGTGTATATTAAATTCCGGTTTAATCACATTTCACACTTTTTCAGTGAATATATTATACCACATTTTCATTATAAATTCACATTAACTTTACTAATTTTATTTTCTTAAATATTTTTTGGGAAATTTTGAATTTTCCTTCGATATATATAGTGTCAGAGGCCTAAGACAAAAATAACAAATAATATATAAAAGGAGATTTTTACATGAGAATATTAAAAAAAGTTTTAAAATTAAACTACGCCGAAGAAAAAGGTGATAAACAAGTCGTAAAAAGCTATACTTTCGATGCTAACACTACTGTCGACGAGACTACTTTAAAAGATGTTGGAGATAATATAGGAAAATTATTATCAAAAACTATCGATAATATAACCGTAACAACTAAAGAACTTATCTAATAAAGGAGAACTAAACTATGCAAAAAAAATTAAATTTATACTTTACTACTGCAGATAAAAAATCTTATCATATTACATTAAATTATCCAAAAGATAATTTAACAAAAGCGGAGGCTGAAGCTGTAGGTCAAAAAATTATTGCTACAAAAGTTTTTAACAATGAAAAACGTACACTAGCAGAATTCAAAAAAGCCTCTTACGTAACTACTGAAGAAACTGTTCTTCAATAATTTGGAAGGAGGCGGGTGCGGCGAAAGTCGCACCTTTTTTTATTATGGATATTCTTAATTTTATTAATACTGTAGGTTTCCCAATATTTGTTGCGGTGTTTTTTATAGTAAAACTAGATAAAACCTTACAAAACATTGGAAAAAGCGTTAATGATTTAATTAAAATTATCGAAATTAAATTAGATAGTAAAACTACCAACTTAAAATAAAGGAGGATTCTTATGGCTACACAAGAAGCTATGGTTAATTGGGCTAAAAATAATCTTTATCGTTGGATTGATATGGATGGTATGTATGGAGCACAGTGCGTAGACCTTACTATGGCATATACGCAATACTTTGGTAATTATCGTATGTTTGGCAATGCTATTGATTATCTGAAAAATCCACTTCCTAAAGGTTGGCGTAGATATTTAAAAGGACAAACTGCTATAGCACCAGGCGATATAGCTATTTGGCAATGGGGACCTTGGGATATATATGGGCATGTTGGTATTGTTATCAAAGTACAAGGCAATATAATTACCTCTGTAGAGCAAAATGTTGACGGCACTCCTTCTCGAGGTGGTACAGCTAAGTTGATGTCAAGAGATGATACTCACCTAGTAGGATTTATTAGACCGTGCTACGATAACGAAGATGCCTGGCAACGAACAGATGAAACTGGACAATTCAAAGTTAATGTTACTTCTATCAACGTTCGAGATAAACCTAGCATTCAAGGTCATGTAGTAGCTAATTACTCCTTCGGAGAGATAGTTAACTACGATAGTTATATTATGAATGAAGGCTTTATCTGGATTAGCTACCTTTCATATTCCAATGAACGACGCTATATGGCTACAGGTAACTGTAAAAACAACATCCGCACTAGCTACTGGGGAAGTTTTAGTTAAATAACAAAAAATCCTTAAAGTTCAAAAGACTTTAAGGATTTTTGTTATTAAATATTATTTATTCTTTCTAAAGTTTAGTGAAGCAATTAATAATACTGCACCTAATAACGCACCTACTACTAATGCAAGGAAGTACATTAATGGATTACTTACCGCACCTACTGCTATCGCAAAGATACCACCGTGCGGCGCTTTTGATACAGAACCAAATACCATACTTAATGCTCCTGCAACTCCACTTGATAAGAATAATGGTGGAATTACACGTAATGGATTACTTGCTGCAAAAGGAATAGCTCCTTCAGTAATAAATGCTAACCCCATTACATAGTTCACTAATGCACCACTACGTTGAGATTTTGGCCAGATAGATTTATTAATTGTTGCTGAAACAGCAATCGCTAATGGAGGTACCATACCACCAATCATTACTGCCGCCATTACATCACTACCTGCTGTTCCTGAAGCAGTTAGAAGAGCTGTACCTGTTACATATGCTGCTTTGTTAATTGGACCACCCATATCGATAGCCATCATTGCTGCAGCTACGAAACCAAGGATGAATTTTCCACTTCCACTTAAACCACCTAAGAAACTTTGTAACCCTACCATAACTGACGCCATTGGAGCGTTAATTACATAAATCATTAATAACCCCATGATTAGTGACCCTAGGATAGGGAATAAGAAGATTGGTTTAATTCCATCTAATGAACGAGGCATCCATTTGAACGCTAGTTTAAGGAATGAAATTATTCCTCCCGCTAAGAACCCGGCTACTAATGCTCCTAAGAATCCTGATGGTGTATACGCTAATACATCACTTTTCAGACTAAGAATACTTGGATCAGCTAGGATACCACCGACCATACCAACAATAAACCCTGGTCTATCCGCTATACTACGTCCAATGAATCCAGCAAGGATCGGTAACATCATACTAAATGAAATTTTACCTAGGTAGAATAACACTTCAGCATATTTATTATAGCTTGGATCTTCTGGATTAAATGAGTTAATACCCCAAATAAATGAGATAGCTATTAAGATACCACCAGCTACTACGAATGGTAGCATATTACTTACACCTTCCATTAGGTGTTTATAAGTTTGACGCCAAATGCTTTCATCTCCAGCAGAATCTTCTGCTTCATCTTCTGCACCATCGTGATTATAAATTGGTGCTTTACCATCTAAAATAGTTTGAATAAGTTCTTTTGGTTTATTAATACCATCAGCAACTTTTGTCATAATTGTTGGACGCCCGTTAAAACGAGCAACTTCTACTTTCTTATCAGCAGCTACGATAATACCTGCCGCTCTTTCGATATCTTCTTTAGTAAGTTTGTTTTCTACACCGATTTGACCATTTGTTTCAACTTTAACATCAAGTCCCATTTCTTTAGCTGTTTCTTTTATTTTTTCAGCAGCCATAAATGTGTGAGCAATACCTGTAGGACAAGCTGTAACAGCTATGATGTAAGGTTTTTCTCCACTTGGTTTAGCTTCTTCTTTTTTCTCTTCTTTTGGTGCTTCTGATTTAGCTACAAAGTCAGAAAATACTTTTTCTACATCCTCTTTAGTTGTTGCAGCATCTAAACCTGCTTTTACTTCAGGATCCATTAGAGCTTGAGATAATGAAGCTAAAGCTTTTAAGTGTTCATCTGCTCCACCATCTGGTGCACAAATCATAAAGATATGTTTAGCTGGTTGTCCGTCAAAACTTTCCCACTCCACACCTTCATTACTTTTAGCGTAAACAATCATAGCTTTGTCAAAATCAGCACTTTTAGCGTGAGGAATCGCAACATTTTCACCAACACCTGTTGTTGATTGAGCTTCACGCGCTAATAAAGCATTTAAAAAATTATCTTTACTTTTAATAACGTTTTTTTCTACTAACATAGTAGTTAATTTGTCTAATGCTTCATTTTTATTTGCCGCACTAAAACCAAACTGTGTTAAATCATAATTAATAACATCTGTTAATTTCATTAAAAAAATCTCCTTAATTATTTTTTCTTTAATCTATTTTAGTTTTTTTACATTAATTTGAGGTACAAGTTCTTCAATTAGGGCCTTGCTTCCTACACCTACTGAGAATGATGTAGCTCCTCCTGCTGCAGAAGCATATTTTAATGCTTCAGCGTAATCTTTTGTTTCGTTATACTTTGCAACGAACATAGCTAACATACTATCTCCAGCTGCAACAGTTGAAACAATTTTTCCTTTTGCTACATTCACTTCAAACACTTCATTCGCCTCTGTAAGTAGGATTGCGCCGTCTGCTCCACGTGAAACAAGTACATTTTTTGCTCCACGGTCTTGAAGTTTTTTAGCATAATCTAATATTTCATCTAAGCCATTTAATGTTACACCAAACATTTCACCTAATTCAAATTCATTAGGTTTTACTACAAATGGTTTATATTGTAATGTATCTAACACTAAGTCTTTATTACTATCAACTATTAATGTCGCACCTGATTCAGATACTTTTTTAGCGATAGCTTTAAAGTCTTCTACACCCATTCCTGCAATAACATTTCCTGATAAAAATACTACATCTTGTGATGTTAGTTTATCTAATTTTTTAAAGAATTCATTAACATTTTCTTCACTAACAGCACTACTTTGACCGTTTATTTCTGTTTCAGTTTCAGTAGTTAACTTCATATTGATACGAGTTGCACCTAAAGTTTCAACAAAGTCATATTTAACTTCAAGTTTATCTAACTCTGTTTTAATGAAATATCCTGTGAACCCTGCAACAAATCCTAATGCACAAGTATCTACCCCAACATTTTTTAATAACATTGAAATGTTGATACCTTTTCCACCAACAACATACTTAGCTTCCCCTGTTCTATTTAATTTCCCAAGAGCAAAGTTTTCTACTGTTGTTAACATGTCTACCGCTGGATTTAAAGTTATTGTATAATACACTTACACTTCCTCCTTCTACTTAATCTCTATTATATTTTTGTAACTTTTATATTTTTCTGGTACTTCATAAGATAATATTGTTACCTCATCTAGTTCAGCAAATTTCTGGAATTTTCTATGTCCAAATTTTGTTTTATCTGCCAAAACGTATTTTTTCTTACTGTTTTGAATAGCTAAACTCTTAATAAATGCTTCACTTTCATCAGCTGTAGTAACTCCAAAATTCTCATCAACCCCATTACATCCAATAAAACACATATCAAAGCTATAATTTTTTAATTGTTCAATAGCCGCAGGTCCCACTACTGCTTGTGTTGAATGTTTCAAAGTTCCACCCAATATAATAGTATGTATTTTATTATTAATAAGTTTTGGCAAATGATATGTAGAGTTTGTTACTACCGTTATTCTTTTATCACGTAAGTAATCAATTAATTCATATGTAGATGTACCTGCATCTAAATAAATCGTCTGCCCAGACTGAATTATATTTTGATTAATGTACTTTGCAGTTTCCTTCTTCTCTGCTAGGTATTCTGAGCGTTTCATCGCAACACTTTCTTCACTTCCGCGTGCAGATGAGCGTTTCACAGCTCCACCGTGAGTTCTATACAGCAAATTCTTTTCTTCTAAAGTTGTAAGATCACGTCTTATTGTTGCTTCTGATACATCACAGAAATTTACCAATTCATGCAACGTTACAGAACCTGTTTCTTCTAATAATTTTAAAATATTATTTTGTCTTTCATTTACCAATTTCTTATTCTCCTTAACTCCCAAATTCATTATACTTAATATATAACAACTGTTCAATCAAATTCAAGCAAAAACAATCAAAAACAATCAAATTTATCGCTTAGTTTGAACGTTTTTATGTAATTAAAAGAGTGGTTTCCATTTTATTTGAGCGTTTCGATAAAAATACACTCATTTTTAGTTAATAACAAAAAATACCTATAGAGTATCTTCGTTATTCAAGATCTCCTATAGGTATTATTTATTTTAAAATAGACCTGCTATTCTCTTTAATTCATCTTTTTGTGCATCTTCAAACTCATCACTAAAATCTAACATAAACGGTGCCATAATTGGTGAACTCGCTGGAGCTGGTGTTCCCACTCCACCACCAGGTGAACTTGGGGGTGTAGGTAGATTTGGTACCACGGTCGGTGGGCACGCTGGTGACGGTGTTCCTGGATCACCTGTTGGAACTTCTGAAGGTACATTAGGGTTCATAGTTGGCGGACATGCTGGTGACGGTGTCCCTGGCTTAACTTGTGGTTCCTCTGGATTCGGTTCTGGATTTGGTGTCACTTTTGGATCCGGATCTGGTTTTAGTTCTGGTTTCGGATCTGGTTTTGGTGTTGGATTAGGGTCAATTAAACAAACTCCTTCCAACTCTATCACACCTACAAAACGATATCCATCAATCTCCGGTGCATTAATTACACTATTACTAGCTACTAGTATAGTTGGAGCAACTGGATTCCCAGAAAATGCATTAGTATCGTTTATTGCATATACTAATGAACTTCCTCCAACTAGCATAATAACAAGCATTTTTCTTCCTTGTTTATTTCTTAATAGATAAAAGGCCAATCCCGCTAATACGCCTGCTCCTACTAGGTAACCATAACCTACTACATCCCCAGTATTTGGTAATGTTTTAGGTTTGTTGACTGGTGCTCCATTTTTTTCATAAACCAGTTTGTAAACTGAACATTCTTTGACTCTTTCATCTTTTCCTAATGCTCGAATTGCAGCTTTCTCTTCAGCGGATAAACTAGCTTTATCTACATAAGAAATATTTGCTCCTCCATTTTTAGCCGCTTTTAAACCTTTCCACTGATTACTGCTCAACTTAGCTTCCACATCTGTTTTTGAGTTATTTGCGAGCGCTGGTTGTGCGTATAATAAGCTACTTGCCGATAATGTTAATAATAATAATTTTTTCTTCATGATATACCCTTCCCCTTTTGTTGTTGTTATTTTTGTAAATTTAATATTTTTCTTCTCTATTTAATTTTTATTATATCATACAGCTTATATTTTTTCCAATACTTATATAAACAGCAATATAATATATTCATAGATTAAGAATAATATTATTTTTTACATTTTATTTGAAAATAATTATTTCATCTTTAAAAATATATTGAAAATTTTTATTTTTTTCATAACTTTACAAAAAAACACCCGTAAACAGCTTTGCTCTCACAAAGGAGTTTTTACAGGTGTTTTATTTAGTTTTAAACTAAATCTGTAAGTTTTTTTAATTCATCTTTTTGTTCGTCTTCAAATTGATCACTAAAATCTATAATAAATGGTGACATAATTGGTGAACTTGCCGGAGAAGGTGTTCCCGGTTTAACCGTAACATAATTATTATCTTCATTTTCCGGTTGAGGTTCCGGTGTTGGCGTTGGTGTCGGCGTTGGTGTCGGTGTTGGTGTTGGCGTTGGTGTTGGCGTTGGTGTTGGCGTTGGTGTTGGCGTTGGATCTATTAAACAAACACCCTCCATTTCAATAACACCTACAAAACGATATCCATCTATTTCTGGTGCGTTAATCACATTATCACTCGCTACTAGAATTGAAGGTTTAATGACAGTACCTGAAATTGCATTAGCATCATTTATCGCATATACTAATGAACTTCCCCCTACTAACATAATAACAAGCATTTTTCTTCCTTGTTTATTTCTTAATAAATAAAACGCTAATCCAGCTAGAACTCCCGCTCCAACTAAATAACCGCTACCTATTACATCACCTGTATTAGGTAATGTTTTTGGTTTTTTCGGTGATGACCCATTTTTTTCATAAACCAATTTATAAACCGAACATTCTTTTACTCTCTCATCTCTACCTAACGTACGGATTGCTTTCGCCTCATCAGCAGATAAACTAGATTTATCTATATGAGCAATATTCGCTCCACCATTTTTAGCAGGCTTTAATCCTTTCCACTCTACACTATTTAATTTAGCTTCAACATCTGTTTGTGAGTTGTTCGCAAGAGCTGGTTGTGCACTTAATAAACTACTCGCAGATAATGTTAATAAAAACAATTTCTTTTTCATGATATATCCTTTCTTGTAACAACCTTCCATTCCTTTGTAACTTAAATATCCCCTCTGAATATTATACGTCTCTATTATAGCACGATATATAATAACTTATCAATAGTAAATCCCTTTAATAAAACGATTTACACTATTTTCATGTTTAAATCTTAAACTTTTTTAAATAAATTTTGTAAAACGTATTCTTTTATATAAAACATTATTCTTTCCACTTGATTGCTTTTATTATAGGAAACTCTCCTTCATTAAATTCAGTCACCGCTATTATATTAACATCTAGATCACAAATATATGAATTATTATACGACTGCATAACATATGACCATTCCCTAGGAACTTTAACATGATTTACATGAAGACCTGCACATAAATCACCCCTCTTAATCGGTATGTAAGGTTCCTCCTCTATTTTTTCTACATCTTCTAATAATTTTCTATAATCTTGAACAGCTCTACCTTCTCCATAAAACTTTTCAACAAACTTTTTCGCGTTTTCACCTAAGTTACTTATTTCATCGTTTGTTAATGTCAATAGTTTATTAGAAAATTCAGTATACATAGCTATTTGTTCAAAGTAGATATCTGCTTTCGACTCAATATTCACTACAGAATAAGGTATAAGATAGCCGTTATAACCATTTTTAATATAGTTTTTATTCGCAAATAGCACATCTAAACCAATAACCGGTAACCCAAGCGACATCGCTTCTAATAAAACTGTCGCAAAAGCTTCATTTGGAGAAGTACTTACATAGACGTCATATTTTTTTAAGATAGCCGCATCTTCATAATGTCCATGAAAATAAACATTATTGCTGACCCCTAGACTACTAGCTAAATTTTGTAAATACTCTAATTGCGTCCCTTGTCCATAAATATTCAAATAAACATTAGGGTTTTTATTTATAACTAAACGCATTATTTGAATCAGATAGTCAATACACTTGTTATCCTCTAGATAGCTAGCTGTAACTAGTTGTAACGTATTAGTATTGTGCGACACTTTATCTTCAGGCGACACTGGCTCTTCTAAATAAAAAACATCATAAGGAACTACAGTTAATATTCTATTAGCTTTTTTGGGAAACCTCTTCTTAAGATCTTCCGTTTGAATATCATTAGTAGTTATGTAGTAATCAAACTCTCTATGCCAAAGTTGATGATTGTTAGTTACCGATGGCACATAACTACAAATATGATTCGAATGAACTACACCTATTGTGCGAGCATGTTTCACACCTTCAAACAGATAATTTATAGGTTCTCCAAACCAATCAAAAAAACATAATGCATCTTCAGGTATAAACACTGTTAATAAATGAGTTATCAGACTATAATATGACGAGAATTCTACTCCATTAAAAATATATTCTTCATTATTTAAATCGATTTTTATCTCATTTTCTGTATTACTTATATTCAGTTCTTTATTATTTTTATTCGTTATATTATAATCACTTGAAAATAAATAGTTCAATATATGATTATCCTTACCAATATTTTTCTTTAGCGTACTAACTATAGTATGAACAATACCTAATTTTTCCAAATAGTCTGTTCTTTTTACCTGCAACCTATCTATTCCATTTAGCACTTTTCCTGTATATGAATTAGAAAAAGAAATAGCTATTTTTGTCATAATAATTGATCCTTTCCATTATCTCACACCTCTATTATATACTAGATTGATACTATATTTAAATAATATCCTAGAAAAATTAATTATTTAATATGACTTTTATTTTTTTATGAACAATATGGTATCTTAACAAATTTCTGTATACAAAAAAAAGATAGAGTCCTAAGACTCTATCTTTGCAGTTAATTATTTATTTCTTCTTTTTAGAATAGTTTGTTCTTCTTCTGGTTTATTTAACTTTTGAAGTCTTCTACTCTTAGCTCCACCTTGAATACTTGGAGTTTCATTTACTTCTTTTTTCACTTCAACTGGCTCGTTAGCTTCTGGTGTTTCTTTAACCTCTGGAGTTGGAGCCTCTTGTTTTTGCACAGTTTCTTGTGGTTTCGGAGCTTCTTTTATAGGGCTTTGCTCTTGGTGATTTGGGTTTACACCTTGATTTACTGACCCTTGGCTAGGTTGTTGTGGCCTTGGTCCATTTGGATTTTGACCTTGGTTTGGATTTACACCTTGATTTGGTTGACCTTGGTAATTTGGTTGTTGTGGTCTTGGCCCATTTGGATTATATCCTTGATTTGGATGTCCTTGATTCATTGGTTGTTGCGGTCTTGGTCCGTTTGGATTTTGTCCGTGGTTTGGTTGTCCCTGGTTTTGGTATCCTTGAGGATTTGATTGACCTTGGAAATTAAAATTGTAACCATGATTTGGTTGACCTTGATAATTAGGGTTTACCGGTTGTCCATATTGATCAAACTGTTGATAATCATGCCCTTGTGGATTTTGCCCATTATATCCTTGGTATCCATTATTTCCTTGGAAATTTGGATTATATGGTTGTTGTCCATTTTGGAAATTAGGTTGACCATTCACCGGATTACCATATTGATCATATCGTGGGAAGTTAGTAACTTCTCTCATAATATCTCTCATTCCTGCTAGACTTTGTTCTCTATGGATATTTAAATCACGAGAATCGTTATGATAATTTGTTATTTTATCTAATTCGGCTTTAATTTGCAGTGCTTTTTCTTTCTCGAATATAACAAAGCTAATAACAAAAGGTACCCCAGCTGTAGAATACACAACTAATATAGTTTCAAAAGATGAAACAATTGTACTCACTCCATATACTAATAAAATAATACCAAGCACTACAGAATCTGAAAACGCAGAGAATCCAAATATTACTGCAAGAATACCGAGAATAAATGCTTTAACATCTAATCTGAAGCTATCATCAATATTAGAGATTTGATTAACTTGTATACTTTTATTAGTTTTTCCTAATGGAATTAACTTGAATATGGTATTTGGAAATGTTGCTCTTACCATATTTTTTTCTATATTCACTTCACCTTTCATGTAAAAAAGTAACAGTGAAACCATAAATTTAAAATTCATAATATCCTCCTCTGTTTATATAAAAAAAATACATAATCTTATGATATATTATTATAATCTTTTAGTCAACTTAATTTATTAAATTTTTTACATTTTTGTAAAATATATCTCATCTCCATAGTTTTGCTATTTATCCACAAGTATAATGTTAATTTACGAATATAATTTGACTTCTGTTATAAAAAAAATATTCTTTTTTCAATCAAAATATGTTATTATAATTCTAGAAAATATATAATAGGAGAAATTATATTAATGAATGAAAAAAATAAATTAACTAACGGCTCACAAAGCAACCAAAACGAAAATAATTATCTAAATTCAAACTCTTCGAATTACAACAATTCCGAAAACAATTCATCTAATCAATATTATTTCGAAGAAGAAAATTATAACAATAATAAGAATTTTGAGAATTATAACTACAATAATCAAGAGCAATATTATAATAACAATTACGACTCTAACTACCCTAATAATGCAAATTATAACGGTAATAACGAACAAAACCCATATTATAATAACAGTTATAATCAAAATATGGACGGAAATAATACATATAACAATCAGGAACAATATCCAAATTACTATAATAACTTTGATGAAAATAATGAGCAAATTTTCTATAACAACCAAGAACAATTCCCTAATTATAATAATGATTTTAATGGGAATAATGAACAAAACTTCTACAACAATCAGGAGCAATTCCTTAATTATAATAATGATTTTAACGGGAATAGTGAACAAGTTTTCTACAACAATCAGGAGCAATTCCTTAATTATAATAATGATTTTAACGGAAACAGCGAACAAGTTTTCTACAACAATCAGGAGCAATTCCCTGATTATAACAATGATTTTAATGGGAATAACGAACAAAATTTCTACATCAATCAGGAACAATTTCCTAATTATAATAATGATTTTAACGGAAACAGCGAACAAGTTTTCTACAACAACAAAGACCAATATTCAAACGTAGAACAAAACAACTCTGCAAGTTATCCAAGCACTAACTCTACTCTTACAGATGTTCCACAAGAAGAAACTCACACTTCATCAAACAATAATTTCGAAAGTATGAACACACAACAGCAAGAAACTCAAAATACTCAAGATATTTTAATGGCTAGAGAACTACAAAAAGCTCAAGAATCTGAAGAGAGCCAAGAAGATCAAGATAACCAAGAGACTTCAGATGATGATAAACCTCGTAAAAGTAAACTAGGTATAATTATCACTAGCATTATAGGTCTTATTATACTTCTTAGCGCTGGAGGTTACTTCGCTTATAATCATATTAATAAAAATAAAGAAATAGCTGTAAACATGTCTCAATATGAATTAGAATTTACCACTAGCGGAACTGAAGGAGAAGGTAAACCTTCTGCAAATATAAAAAATATACCTAACGTTGACAACGCTAGCGATGACCTAAAACAACTTCTACAAAATCCTAAAATTTCATATGATAAAAATGATAATTTAAGAAATGGAGATAAAGTAGAGGTCTCACTTTCATTAGATAAATCTGAATTAAACGGAAAGAAAATAGTTATTAAAGATGAATTCAAACGAAGTTTTACAGTTAGAGGTCTAAAAGAGAAAGAAAAAGATAAAGATAAAGAAACTACTGAAACTAAAGAAAATAGCAACAATGATAGCAATAGTAGTTCTAGTGATAAATCTACTTCTAAAACTAATAGTCGAGTTAAAGAAGATAGCTCTGTAGACACTACAAAACTATCTGAAGAACAGGTGAAAAACTGGGTACTAGCATCTTATATTCAACTCCTACCTGATATGACAAAAGATGACTATATCGTGAGTGTATCTCTACACTCTGATAATTTAGTTTACGCAGTAATTAGTGAAAATCCTAACTCTTCTAAACACCCAAGTCCTAAAATGCTTCCTACAAGGTATCGCATTAACGCTAAAGGAGAATTAGAAGCAAGCTCTAGAATGACAGAAGATTGGAGAGTCATTAGTAAAGCATATATGTATGTAGAGTAATTGAGGTTTTCCTACTACTTATTTATTAAAAATATTATAAAATAAAAAATCTGAAGTATATAATTTTATACTTCAGATTTTTCAGGCTGTTGACAAATAAGTCAACAGCCTTTTTTAACTGAAATAAAACCTTTAAAATGGTATAATATAAGTATACAAAGGAGGTTTTAGTATGTTTAATAAAGTAGAAAATATAAAAGATGAAATAATACTAATGACACTATCAGAAATAGTACCTAAAGACCATTTTTTAAGAAAAGTAGATAAAGCTATCGATTTTAAATTTATTTATGATTTAACAGAAAAATACTATAGCCATACGACAGGGAGAAATAGTCTAGATCCTGTTGTATTATTTAAACTGGTATTTTTAAAAGACTTTTATGGAATAAAATCTATGAGAGAAACAATAAAAAGAATAGAAAC
>NZ_JNJO01000012.1 GCF_000701685.1 Gemella sanguinis ATCC 700632 | reverse complement strand
CTTTTGTTTGAGCCGCTGGAGCTGCTGCTTTTGTTTGAGCCGCTGGAGCTGCTACTCTTGTTTGAGCTACTGGAGCTGCTTGTACTCTAGCAACTGGAGCTGCTTGTACAGGTGCAGCTTGTACTGGAGCTGCTTGCGCTACAGCTGGAGTTGCTTTAGGTGCTGCATTTCCATCAACTTTAATTACTTGTCCAACATATACTAAATGTGGGTTTGAAAGGTTGTTAATTTCAACTAGGTTATCTACTGAAGTACCAAATTTATCTGCTACTGTTCCTAAAGTATCACCTAATGCGATTGTGTAGTAACCATCATTTTTAACTTGAGCTAATTTTTCTACTGAACTAGAAGAGTTAGAAGAGTAGTTTAATTTATCTCCTGGGTAGATTAAATGACTTGATAAGTTATTATCTTGCATAAGTGCATCAACAGTTGTCCCGTTGTTTACAGCGATATCCCAAAGAGTATCACCTGATTTGATTGTATAAGTATCAGCGTCAGCGATTTGAGATCCACCTACTGCTACTGTTCCTACGAATGCCGTTGTTGCTACTATTTTATGTAATTTACTCATATAAATAAGTCTCCTTTTTAAATCGAATTTTTGAGTCTTGCGACTCCCTCAATAATTTTCTATTTTTCCATTTTCTAATTTTCTTAATTTTTATTAATACTTGTAAGACGTCTTTAACCTCGTTTAAATGTGTTTAAACTTCGTTTTAATTTCGACGTAATAACATTATATGATGTAACAGATGGCTTTTCAATAGTTGTAACAGTTTTGTAACAATAGTGATAACTTGCTGTTACATAAGTCTGTTTTCGTAATTTACCGGTAATTTAACAGAGCTCTTTTTATAGATTTATTGACATTTTTCTGTAGTATTTCTTGATATACTTTACTATTAAAATGACAAATTCTACCTTAAACAACAGCAAATCACATACTTTTTGGTGTTTTTATTGTAATAAAAGCAGAAGATACCCTTCCTTTTTAATGTATTAAATTAATATTATTAACGAACACAATATCATAATTATATATTACCCATTGCGGTTTTATACGATTCTTGTTTTCTTAGTATATTCTCTTATCGCACTTTCATTCAGTCCTACTGTACTTACATAATATCCTTCTGCCCAAAATTTCCTATTCCCATACTTGTATTTCATGTTTGAATGCATATCAAATATCATCAATGAACTTTTTCCTTTCAAGTATCCCATTATACTTGAAACACTATATTTTGGCGGGATTGACAACAGCAAATGTATATGATCAGGCATTATGTGTCCTTCTATTATTTCTACTCCTTTATATTTACACAATACTCCTTTATATTTACACAATCTTTGGATTATATTCACTATATCTCGTTTATATTGATTAAATTCGATTTTTCGTCTATACTTAGGAGTAAATACAATATGGTATTTACACAACCACTTTGTATGCGATAAACTGTTTTGTTTATTGGCCATTATAAAATCATCCTTTCTTTATTTTAGAGCTTGAACTACTCTTATTTTATCAAGAAAGGATGATTTTTCAATTGTTTATCTTTTATCTCGCACCCGCATAGCGGGTGGTTTTTTTTCGGAGACTTCGCCTCCTCAATCGACTTAGGCCTTTAAATAAAAAAGCGGAAAAGCTGTCTACTTAGAATTTTTCACCAAGCACTCGTGATCGTAAATAGTATTCGTTATACGGTTTCTTTAAAGCATAAATTGAAATAAACTGTGAAGATAGAAATTGTATTGTTCTTATATCTTCTTCGGTTACTCGATATCCATCATGTGCTATTTTATTTCTTATTTTCACTAAATTTCCAATTTTTTTATCGTTTATTTCAGAAAAACTTTTTTTTATTTTTTCATTTTCAAATTGATAACCACCAAGATAGTAACTTTTCAGCCGTTTCCAAGCAAGTATTATTTTTTCTCTATTTGTATTTGCAGGTTCTTTTTCTTCTGTTTCACATTCTTGTAACACAGTTGCTGAAATTTTTTCGACTGGTATAAATAAGTTAAGGAATTCTTCTTTCCTGTTTTCTTGATAATGATGTTTAATACCGTACGAGTAAGTTTCCATCCAGTTAATTATTTTTTTTCTTTTTTCATCATGGATTTTCTCCTTTAAACCCATCTCTATTAAAGTTAACCTCTCTAGCCAGTCATTCATTTTATCACTTTGCTTTTCTACTGGGATTTTTTCTCCTTCACACATATCCTCAATTATCATCTCTGAAGAAGATAAGGGTAACAAAGGAATATACGTAAAAAATGATAGAATAGATAAACATTCTGTAATATATTCTTCTTTATTAGCAAATATTTCAAAATAGTGATTAAATTCACTATTGTTTACGTACTTTAATCTACAGTCCCAAAAAGTAAAACAAGCTCCGTTTGGAATACTCAAAGCAGTGTCTCTATCATTATTACCTAACTCCTCAAAATAAGAAAACTCTATTTTAGCTCTATACATAAAAATCTCCTAATAATAAATAAATTTCTTTAATCAATGTCACCTGGTTAAACATAAGCTTTATTTCATAGTTTTTTTAAAAAATTTATTAAGTAATTTAACCATTAACGAAAAATGTATTTATGCACATTGTATCTTCTAGAATCCTAATCTCATAACTACTTAACATTATCCCCTTAAAGCATTTGATTAAATTTTATGCTTTTATTATAAAAAAAACAACGATAAATATCAAACAATTATAGGCTAAAATTCTTCTTTTTTTCCTATTTTATAAACTTCTATTTACGAAAAACTATATACTTTAAATTTTGTAAACAATATTTTCTTATCTTTATAATAACTTTTTAAAAGTGTTTCCGTATTTCCAAAACACTTTCTTTGCTAAAAAGTGTATTTTGTTATATATTATCTTTGTGAATCACTTGTGGAGTCCTTTTCTTAAAAAGTTGATTATACAAGTATTTGACAATGTTTAAAAATATAAAAATTAAATATAAACGGGAGGTAATATGACAGACATAAACAGTGCTGCTTCTCTTACAAAAATGGGACTCTTATTTTTAGAAGGCTTGTTATCATTCCTTTCTCCTTGTGTAATACCAATATTACCAATTTATATCGGTATTCTCGCAGGAAAAAAAGAGGAAAATGCTAACGGAGAATTAGTGTTTAACAAAAAGAACACTATAACTAATACCCTATTCTTTGTACTAGGTATTTGTGCCACATTCTTTATTTTGGCATTTGCAACAAGTTTTATCAGTGTCTTCTTAAATGAAAATATAAAAACATTACAAATTATAAGTGGTGTTCTTATCGTATTTATGGGGCTTCTTCAATTAGGAGTTTTCAAAATCGGTTTCTTAAAACAAGAATTCTCTGCAAAAAATAAAGTAAAACGAAAAGGTAATAAAACTACACCGTTTCTTGCATTTCTTATGGGGTTCACTTTTAGTTTCTCTTGGACACCTTGTATCGGCCCTATTTTAGCTAGTGTTTTCTTATACGCTTCTAGCCATACAGGTATTATGAGTATTCTTTTAGTATTAGTATATTGTTTAGGATTTATTCTGCCATTTATTTTAGTAGCTTTCTTCGCTTCTACACTACTTGCAGTATTCAAACGCAATACTAATATTTTAAAATATACACAGATTATTTCTGGAATAATACTTATAATTATCGGTGTTCTAATTTTAAGTGGTTCATTCACTACGATTGCAAGATACTTTAGTTAATAAAAATTATTCACACTAACCTTGGAGGTATAATTAATGAAAAAATTATCAATACTTACTGCCACTCTTTTAAGTGGTGCATTAGTCTTAACAGCATGTTCAAAGACTCAATCAAATTCTAGCGAACAAAATAACTCTAGTTCTTCAAGTTCTAGCTCTTCAAGTTCTACTGAAGAGAAAAAAACTAGACAAGCCTTTGACTTTAGCGCTATGGATAAAGACGGTAACACAGTTAAACTTAGCGACTACAAAGGTAAAAAAGTATATATCAACGTATGGGCATCTTGGTGCGGTCCTTGCGTTAGAGAAATGCCTGAATTAGAAAAAGCTTATCAAAAATTAAAAGATAAGGAGGATGTTGTTTTCTTATCAATAACATCTCCTAGCGATGATGTATTCAAAAACCAAAGTCCTCAAGATAAGGATAAAGCTACTATCCTTGCTAAGGCAAAAGAACTTGGAGTTACATACCCTGTTCTTTTCGATGTGAACGATAGATTCTTAGTAAACTACACTATTCGTTCATTCCCAACACATATTTTTATCAATTCTGATGGAACTATCTCAAACCAAATCTCTGGTGCTTTAACAGAGAGCGCTCTTGAAGAAGAGATTAGTAAAATTAAATAATATAAACAAAAAAGAGTTACATTTTTTTGTAACTCTTTTTTATATTACCGAGAACTTATACTTATAATTAATCATCTAAATGATCTGATGGCGCTACTGTGATAGGTTCAATATAACTGTTATTAAACTCTGTATCTGCTTGTCCATTCGTAGACTTATGTTTTCCGTCTATTCCATTAGCTGAAACAATCTTCGTTATTTTTGCGACCAGCTTATCATCAGATTTAGTTACTGTAACAGTTACTGTTGATACCATTTTGTCGTATTCTGTATTTTCTTCAGTCCCTTTTACTTCACTTATAGTATACGTATGTGTCCCTACTTCATTATCTTTAAACTTAATTGATTGGAATAAGATATTTCCTTTTTCATCGTTAGTTGCGGTTTGAACTACTTTGCCACTACTATCACGCATTTCAAACTTGAATTGACCTGCTTTTAGTGTTCTACCATGGTAAGCTTTTGTGAAGTTAAACTGTATTTCAGCGGGTTTAACTGTCTGTTCTTCTTTATTTGTTTTAGGATTATCTGATTTTGGTTTTTCTTCTTTTTTGTTGTCAGGTTTTTCTGTTTTTGGCTGCTCTTCTTTTTTATTATTAGGTTTTTCTGTTTTTGGCTGCTCTTCTTTTTTATTATCAGGTTTTTCTGTTTTTGGTTTTTCTTCTTTCTGATTATCAGCAGGCGTCTCATCTGATGAAGTATTAAATACACATGCATCTTCTAATTTTATTACACCTACAAAATGATAACCGTCTATCTCGGGTGTTTTTAACTCTTGATCGCTCGCTATAAAAGTAGTTTCTTTTATTTCAGTTCCTGAATATGCGCCTGTATCTTGCATTGCATAAACTAGTGATCCCCCTCCGATTAAAGCGATAACTAGGAATTTACGTCCTTTTTTATTTTTAATTAGGAAAAATGCTAAACCAGCTAATATACCAGCACCCACTAGGTGTCCCCACCCAATAACATCTCCTGTTTTAGGTAAGATTTTTTGAATTTTTTCTTTAGTACTGTTAGTAGTTCCTACCGAGTTTTTTTCGTAGACTAACTTATAAACTGTACATCCATCTACTTTTTCATTCTCACCTAGTGTTTTAATTTCTTTTACTTCATCACTATTCAACGATGCTTTATCTACAAACGCAATATTATCTCCACCAGCTCTAGAAGGTTTTAGCCCTTTCCACTGCGCGCTGTTTAGCTTAGCTTCAATATTTTTTTGAGATGTATCATTTGCTAACGCTTGTTGACTAGTAAATAAACTACTTGCCATTAACACTGTTAAAAATAACTTTTTCTTATTAACTTTCATAGTTACATCCTTTCTTGGTTTTTATTTTTAATCAAATATACTTACTTTTATTGGAAAATACATCTACATGTCATTTTTATGTAGACTATTTTCAACCTCATCTACTACCCTAACTATAAATGGCGTTTCATTATAATATAATAAATACAGCAATATAATCTAATGAACGCTCTCGCTATTCTTTTATTTATACCACCAACTCTCTAGTCATTATCAATATTTATACCTAAATTATTATACTATATTAATCCTGATAATGAACGAAATCATCGACCTTCATCATAAATCACTCACTTAAAATATAAATAAAATAGATTTAACGTCTCTAATACATTCAATAAATTCTTCAACTATAAAATCACCCTAAATTAACCTTACCTTGAGCATGTATATACATCTATTTAAAAATCGAAAAAAAAGAGTAAAGTTACAAATTAGTAACTCTACTCTTCTTTTGTTGTTTAACTTTATTTTGCTTCTTTTACATATTCTTGATCTTTTGTATAGATAGTTAGACCTGTGATATTTTTTGTAGATCTGAAGAAGAAACTACAGATATAACCGAATACTAATGCACTTAAGAATGAGAATCCTGAGAAGATAAATGGACTTTGTTTAGCATAAGTTGTGTAGTCTTGGATATACCAACATACAACACCTGCTACTAATAATCCTAATAATGCTCCAGCTCCATTTGCACGTTTAGTAAAGATACCAAGTGCAAATGTACCAGCTAAAGGCACTCCTAGAAGTCCGATATATTTAAGGAATAAATCCCAAGTTTCTTTTTGGTTAGTGTTAACAAAGTATAATGCTGCAATTGTTCCAAGTACCCCTGCTACAATAATGATAACACGAGCTAATAGAACGTCTTGTTTAGCATCTTTACTTAATCCGAAGAAACGTTGTTTAATATCAACTGTGATACAAGCAGAAATTGAGTTTAAGCTTGATGCGATAGTTGATTGAGCAGCTGCTAAAATAGCTGCGATAACTAATCCTGCGATACCAGCTGGTAATGCTGTTAAGATGAAGTAAGGTACTAAAGCTGTTGTGTTAGCTGCTTTACCTACTACTTCAGCGTTCATGAAGTCTGGTAATTTAGTTACAGCGTGGCTACCTTTGTAGAAGCTGTAAAGAACTGTTCCCATTCCATAGAAAATTGGAATAGAAATGAATGCTAATAATCCGTTAGTCCAAAGTGATTTATTAGTTTCTTTAACTGATTCAGTAGTACTATAACGTTGAACTACGTCTTGAGAAGCTGTATATTGTTGTAAACTGTTAAATACTGATCCAATGAAGATGATTGGAATAGTAGATGCAGTTAATGACCAATTAAATTTCTCAGCAGTTACAATTTTACCATTTGCTAAAGCATCTTGAGTAATGTGTCCAAATCCACCTACGTGGTATGCCCCTAAGATAATTACTAAAACAGCTCCTCCAAGTAAAATAATACCTTGGATAACGTCTGTCCAAATAACTCCTTCTACCCCTCCTAAGAATGAGTAGACTACGCAAAGTAATCCGATAACCGCACACACTAAGAATGGGTTAAGTGTCGATACTGATGTAATAGCAACTGTTGGTAAGTAAATAACGATAGCTACACGTCCAATATGGAATAGCGAGAATAACACACTTCCTACTACACGTACACTAGGATTAAAACGTTCTTCTAAATATTCATATGCTGTTGTTACATTTAATTTTCTAAAGAATGGAACATAGTAGTGAATCAATATCGGAATAATCGCGATAATTGAGAAGTTCCCAGCCGCATATGTCCAATCCCCGTTAAATGCTTTTTCCGGTGTTGCCATAAATGTAATGGCAGATAATGTTGTTGCGTAAATTGAGAATCCTACTGCCCAAGATGGAATATTTCCTCCGGCTTTAAAGAATTCATCCGTGCTTTCACCCGCTTTTTTAGTGAAATACACCCCTATCGCTAGCATAGCTATTAGATAAACTGCTAATACTATACTGTTAAGCGTACCAAATCCTATTTTATCCATGGTACATCCCTCCTACTTATTAATTTTTTATAATGTGGCTTTTAGTCAAATCGACTATTTGTCTTCATTCTTCCTTTTCCCTAATTTTTATTAAAGATTATAGTCTTTAACTAATTTTTCTACTTCTGGTAATTTCTCAGGATCAAAAACTTTCATAGGTTTTTTACAATATCCTGCATCTATACCTTTTACTTTTAAGATTTCTTTTAATGTTTGGTATAAACCAAGTTCTAATACTTTTTCAATTACATCATTTGCTTTGTGTTGTAATTCGTATGCTTCTTCTACTTTACCTTCTTTAGCAAGTTCAAAGATTTTTTTACTTGTTTTACCATTAACGTTATATGTAGAACCGATAGCTCCATCTACTCCAGATATAGCAGCTTGAACTAACATTTCATCAAATCCAGACCAAATTAATTTATCTGGGAATCTTCTTCTGAATCTTTCTAATTGATAGAAGTCTGCCGCAGTGTATTTAACACCGATAACTTTTTCATTATCTAGTAATTCAGAGAATTGTTCTAAGCTGATTTTTACCCCAGTTAAAGTTGGAATGTAGTAAAGAATCATACTGTTATCAGTTGCGTTAATAATTGTTTCGTAGTAATCTTTGATTTCTTTAAATGATAAAGGATAGTAGAATGGTGTAACTGCAGATAATGAATCATACCCTAATTCAGTTGCGTATTTTGCTAATTCTACCGCTTCATTTAAGTCTAAAGAACCTACTTGTGCAATAAGTTTTGCTCTATCGCCAACTACTTCTTTAACAAATTTAAAAATTTGTTTTTTTTGTGCTGTGTTTAGTAGGAAGTTTTCCCCACTACTTCCGTTAACGTATAAACCGTCAACTCCACAAACATTAAGATTGTGTTCAATTACTTGGCGTAATCCCTCTTCTTTTACTTCACCTTTTTCATCAAAAGGAATAAGTAATGCTGAATAAATACCTTTTAAATCTTTCATTTTTTTGTCCTCCGTTATTTAAAAATAATTTAACACATTAAATTTTAATACACTTTCATTTTAAAACGTTTTCTTTGTTTTGTCAATAGAAAACGCTTAAATTATACAAAATATTTTAGCGTCTATAAACGTTGATGTGTAAAGGTTTCCTTGTGTTCGGCTTGAGAAAACAACAAAAAAATTTTAAGTTCACTTGTATAGATAACTATTATTTATTTAACACATTATGTATTTTAAAAACAAAAAAAGAAACTCAAAAACTATAGTTAATTCTAGTTTTTGAATTTCTTATATTTTTAATTTATTGTGTAATTATTTATCGTAGCTTCCTATTAAGAACATTGCACCTTCTAACTCAAAAGTATCGCAAGCTGTTGTTAAGATAAAACTATCTCCTTTTTTAACATCAAAACTATCTCCTCCTACTCTTACGACTCCACTACCTTCTAGTACAGTAAATAAGTTTCCTGTTTTGTTTTTCTCTAATGTTACTTTTCCTGAGACATCTACCTTATACACGGCGAAATATTTTTCATTAGCTAAGTGTGTGATAGTAGCTCCTTCTTTGTTTTCTACTTCTCTAGTCGTAGCTGCTTTTTCAAATGGAACTTTTGTTACATCTTTAGTTTTTTCAATGTGTAATTCGCGTTTATTACCATCTTTGTCTACACGATCGTAGTCGTATACTCTGTAAGTTGTATCAGAGTTTTGTTGTACTTCATATATTAATATGCCTTCTCCAATAGCGTGTAGAGTTCCTGCTGGAATATAGAAGAAATCACCTTTTTTTACTCCTTCTTCTACAAAAAGCTTATCCCACTCTTCATTATCAATAGCCGCATCAAACTCTTCTTTTGTTTTAGCGGTATGCCCATATATAAGTTTTGAATCTTCTTTAGCGTCTAGAACGTACCAACATTCTGTCTTACCTAGCTCGCCATTTTCATTTACGCGTGCGTAATCATCTTCTGGATGAACTTGTACCGATAAATTATCACTTGCATCTAAAATTTTAATTAGCAACGGATATTTATCATATTTTTTCTCTGTAAATAGTTGTGGATTTTTAGCGTAAGCTTCTTTTAATGTTAAGCCTGCTAGTTCTCCGTTAACTATTTTTGAACTACCATTATCATGAGCCGCAACAACCCACGCTTCTCCTATATTTCCTTCAGGTATATCAAAGTTAAAACTTTCTAAGTTTCTTCCACCCCAAATTCTTTCGCAAAATACCGGCTCTAAAAATACTATTTTATCCATTCCGCTCTCCTATATAATTTTTTATTACTCAACTATTTCTTACCAAATCATTATAACATATAACTTATAACATTAATAATAAAGTTATAAAACCTTATTCAAAAAATATTATAAGAAATTTCTTACAAACTATTTTCAAAAATACTCTTTTATGATAACATAACGTTGACAGCATCTTCATAAGTTGGTGATTTTATCCAATTTATGAATTTAATAAAATAATAAGGTAGGTATGTATATGTTTTTAGGAATAGATATCGGTGGTACTAGTATCAAATTTGCAGTTATTGATAATAACTATAAAATTGTTCACTATGAAACTTGTAAAACACCAGACAATGTAACAACGAAAATCACAGATGAAATGTTTAGAATCGCTAGCAAAATTCGCGAAAGCTATAACTTTACTGCCGCAGGTATTTCTGCAGCTGGAGTAATCGATAATGTAAATATGGAAGTTATCCGTTCTGCTCCAACTATTAAAAATTATTTAGGGACAAACTTTAAAAAAGATTTTGGAGACCGTCTAGGTATTGATGTTTACGCTGATAATGATGTTAACTGTGCGTTACTTGGGGAACAATGGTTAGGTGGAGCTAAAGGTCTTGATGAAGTATTCTGCATGGCTTTAGGAACTGGTATTGGAGGAGCTTATTACTTAACTAGCTTACCATTTGGTTCAAACTTCAGTGTAGGAGAAATCGGACAATCTGTTTATGACACGGATACTGACACTACATATGAACAACGTGCATCTACTATAGCACTAGATCGTAAAATTAAAAATGAAATGTACGAAGGTTTAAGCGTTATTGAATTCTTTGATCTTTGTAAACGCGATGACTCTACTGCACTTAAAGTACTTGATGAATGGTTATACGAAGTTGCTCGCGGTATAGTTAATCTATTATGTATTTTAGATCCTAAATACATAATTATTGGTGGAGCTGTATCTGCACAAGGAGATTATTTATTAAACAAATTAGAAGCAAAAGTTCGTGAACTTCACCCAATTAAAATTAACAAAACTAAGTTCCTAGCGGCTGAATTAGGTAATGATGCTGCGCTTTACGGAGCGATTAGTCCATTCGTAAAAAAATAATATAAAACCTAAAAGAATCGCTTTTGCGGTTCTTTTTTTCTTTTTATATAAATTCTTCAGTTTTAACTTTACAAACAATACTTTAAGTGATAATATAAAAATAAGTTAACACATTAAATTTATAATCAAATAATATTTTACTTCATAACACTGAGACGGAGGTGCCATTTTTGAAAAAATACGAAAAGATTATTGATGATATCATCTTAAAGATACAATCAGGAATGTTTAAAGAGGGAGAACAACTTTATACAGAACGTGAAATAAAAGAAATTTATAACGTTAGTAGCACTACTGCTGTTCGTGTCTTAAACGAACTAGAAACTACTGGATATATTTTCAGAGTTCAAGGGAAAGGTAGCTTCGTTAATAAAACATTAGTTAATAAAAAAGTTTATGTCACAGAAAACAATAATTTTCATAAATACTTTAAAGAGTCAGTTTATGAACACTCAAAAGTTATTTCTGCGGAAATAATCCAAGATAAAGAACTTTGTGACAAATTAAAAATCAAAAATCAAAAACTACTAAAAGTAGTTCGTGTAAAATATATTGGAAATGTAGTTTGGGCACATCAAACTAACTACATACCGTTAAAATACTTACCAGACATAAATACAGACGACTTAGATAACTTTAAAGAATTAGCAACTATGATTAGAAAAAAATATCGCATAGACATACATAAAGAAAAATCTAAAAAAACAATGAAAGTAACGTTAGATACACCGAAAAAAGTTGCTAAATATGTAGCTAAAGACAATGAACCTTGCTTCGAATTTGATAGATTCACATATTTTGCAGACGGTAAGGTTTTTGAATATGTAAAAATATATATAAATTATAAATACTATACATTAACAATCAAAGATTAATGTGTTAAGATTGGAGTTTGTTATGAACAAAAAAAATGAAATTTTAGAGCAAATTAAAGGTGGTATCATCGTTTCTTGCCAAGCTCTTCCTGGTGAACCACTATATACAGAAAAAGGTGGCATTATGCCTCTTATGGCTTTAGCCGCTAAAGAAGCTGGTGCAGTAGGAATCCGTGCCCAAGGAGTACGTGACATCAAAGAAATTCAACAGCAAGTAGACTTACCTATTATCGGTATTATTAAACGCAGCTACGAAGGTATGTCACAATTTATAACAGCTACTATGAAAGAAGTTGATGAACTAGTAGAAACAGGTTGTGAAATTATCGCTCTAGATTGTACACTTCGTCCACGTTTTGACGGGTCAACAATAAATGATTTCGTAAAAGAAATTAAAGAAAAATATCCTGATATTATTCTTATGGCTGATATCGCAACATTAGAAGAAGGAATCAATGCTGAAAAAATAGGTGTGGATCTTGTCGGTACTACTCTAAGTGGTTATACAGAAAACACTGCGAAAAGACCTGATGAAGTTGACTTAAAACTTATTTCAGATTTATCAAAAAACATCTCAATACCTATTATTGCAGAAGGTAGAATCCACTACCCTGAAAATGCAAAAGCTGCCTATGATGCTGGAGCATTTAGTGTAGTTGTAGGTGGAGCTATTACTCGTCCAAAAGAGATAGCATCAAGATTTATTAACGCTGTGAAATAGAACAAACAGGATTGATTTTTAGTCAATCCTGTTTTTGTTATTTTAATATTTCATCTTTTTCAATTGTTATTGTTCCCATATTATCTTTTGAATATGGGCTACCGCTAAAGTTCTTCCAATCAGTCAATACACTATCTAACAATTTATCTGATACTGCTTTTATGTATCCTTTTGAGATGTTATATTTTTCCAGAAAGTCTTCTACTGGTACTTCTTTAGACCCTTCTTTTGCAATTACATAATTGGTTAATTTATAGGCCTTTATATCATATGAATAGTATATTTCTATACTTGCATCCTCCGATATTGGGATATACTTTTCCAATACTATTTGACCATCTTCTACTAAGGTTATACTTTTTTTAAAACCTTTGTATGTCAAGCTTGCTTTATTAGAATATAAATGTGTAAGTGTATCCCACAGTGTTTTTGTTGGTCTATAATGCTCGTTTAATTGTGGCATATATTCAACTGACTTATAAGGGGATAAATGATAATATGAGTTATACATCTCTTGAAATGCATTTTTATTACTTATTTTAAAATATCCATATAACCCTCCACTCAAGAATATAAGTACTACTGCACTTGCTACTATAATTTTTCCCCATCGTTTTCTTATTTTCTTTTTATGAATTTTTTTGTTTTCTTTTGCAAGCACCTCTAAACGCTCTATCTCTTCTTTGGAAAATAAATTTCTTTTTTTCTCTGATACCCATGAGATAAGTTCTGGATTCCCTCTAATTTCTTCTTTTTCTCTCTCCGCTATTTTTTCTTTTTCTTGTTCTTCTTTTGCAAGTTTTACTAAGTGTTCATATTCTTCTTCTGAAAATAGTTTTTTATTAAATTCAGGGTTTTTAAGAATGAATTCAGGATATTTCCTAAGGAATTCTCTGTCTACCTCATCTTGATCTTTTAAGGGCCATCGTCCCGTTTCTGCATATATTGCGACTTCGTATCCATCTCTAGAGGACTTTAGCGCTTTTTCTTTGAGCTCTTTATTTATAGGATAACGTTGTGCTTTTCCCCAATCTCTTTCTATTTCTATTTCATATTCTCCATTTTCTTCATAAATTAAAAATCCGTCTCCTACATATGTTTTAATATCTGTTTTATTGTAGTTTTCTAATTCACCTTCTTCGGGCCATCTTTTATGTTCTAAATAAAACATTACCTCTAATGCATCTTTATCTGATTTTCTTGATTTCTCTACCAATTCTTCCGTTGCATCATAACTGAAATATTCTTTACCTCTAAACCAAAATATATTATACTCATCACCACTTATCCATATTCCATGATGTTTATAAGTTTCTATTTCTACTTCCTGCATTTTTCAATCGCCCCTTTTTTTCAGTATACTAGTTACGCTTAAACTAACTTATTTCTCCCTTATTTAAAACCTTATATTATTTATCTTTATTATACTATTATTGAGTAATTATAACAATAAGGTTGTAACTTTACTTAAGCCACAACCTTATTATATCTATATTTAATTTATCACCTTAAAAACTCATCTTTTTCTATCGTTAGTCTTCCCATATTATCTCTTGAATATGGGCTATTACTATACCTTTTCCAGTCCGTCAGTACTCTATCTAATCCTTCATCTGATATTTTTTGTAGCTGTTCTTTAGAAATATTATATTGTTTGAGTAGTTCTTCAATTTGTTTTTTTTCATCTTTAGTCTTTGGAACATTATCTCCGTAGAAACTTACATAATTTCTTAATTTATGACTATTTATATCATAACTATAATTTATAGCTAAATGTACTCCATCAGATATTAATACAGAGTAAAATATTGAAATACTTTCATTATCATCACCTACTAATGTAATATCTATCTCCCGTTCATTATTATTTTCTTTATAGTTTAATACTACAACATCAGCTCCTATATTATCTCTAGGTATTGGCTCTATTTGCGGCATATTATATAGAGCCGATATCGGTACAAAATTATAGTATGAGTTGAACATTTCTTCAAATGCATTTCTGTTGTTTGCTTTATAAATGCCATATAGACTGCCTAACAAAACTGCTATAGCCATTATAGATATCTTCCATTTTTTGCTTAACTTATTCATAGTTTATTCCTTAAGAATTCTTTTTTTCCTTAGCAATCGACACTAAATGGTTAAATTCTTCTTCTGATAAAAATAGTTTTCTATTTTCTTCTATTTTTTCCAATATAAGCTCTGGGTTTTTACGAATAGCTTTTCTTTCCTTCTCTCGTTCTTCTATTAATGATAAGATAGATTCAAATTCTTCCTCTAAAAACAGATCTTTGCCTTCTTGTATACTCTCTAACATACTTTCAGGATTCTTTCTAATATATTCTTTACGAGCTTTCTGATTCCTTACTATAGCTTCTAGTGTTATCTTTTCAAAATATCTTGTTTCTCCGTCATCAGCGGTTTTTAAGCTATATCTTACATCCCCTTTTTCCTTTTCCCATTGTTCTTCTGCAAGTGAAACTAGGCGATTGTACTCCTCCTCATTTGAAAATAATCTTTGATTTCTCCCTGGATACACTAATATATTTACAGGATTTTCTCTAATATATTCTCTTTCTTTGTCTAATGCAAGTGAAAATAGATATTCAAACTCCTCTTTTGAAAATAACTGTTTTCTTCTCTCAGTATCCAATAGTATCAACTCAGGTTCTTCACGAATCTTTTCTCTAATTCTTTCCCTAGCTTCTTCAGTTTCTCTTTCTTCTGTTTCTTTAGCAACTGTCAATATATGCTCATACTCTTCTTCCGAAAATAATCCTTTATATTTTTCTGGGTTTACAAGTATGAATTTTGGAAACCTTCTAAAGAATCTTCTAAAGACTTCTTCCTTACCATCGGATAACCAAGCCCCCGTCAACGCATACCACATTACCGCTTCTGCGTCTTCATATGATTTAAAAGCTTTTTCCTTTAGTTCTTTCGTTATAGGAAATTTTTCATCTCCTAAGTTCATATGACCGTGTTCACTCTCAAACCCTATTTCATACTTGTCATCCTCAACATAAATTGTAAACAACGATCCTCTATATGTCTTTACTTTTACTTGGTGATAATTATCTAGCTCCCCTTCTTGCGGCCATCTATTATGCTCTACATAGAACATTACTTCTAGCGCACCTTTATCTGACTTTCTTGATTTATTCGCTAAAGTCTCTGAGATTTCATATTCAAAAGATTTACCATCTCTGCTCCATATTATTTTATACTGACCATCTTCTTTTATAAGTGCGTGATATTCAAATATTTCACTCCCATTATTTGAGTCTTCTGATTTTTTTCTAAAAACATTTGCTATTCTATTTATAAGTTTTTTCATATGATTTTTAATTCCTTTCCGGATATTTCGTTCCCTTTTATTTTCTCTATTATATCATAATTTTACTAATTATATATAATCAGGATATAACAAAAAATATAGAAAAAAACAGGACTGATTTTTAGTCAATCCTGTTTTATTTTTTTGCGTTTCTTTTATTTAGAAACAATTATTTATTTCTCCCAAGCTCTTACGTCAATATAACTTGGTTTTCTATATCTTTGTTTTCTTGGTTCTGCCGGCATTATTATTACTAGCAAGAAGTACAGTATTAATGGACTACCGATAAAGGCTATTCCTGTTAATAAAAATAATACTCTTACTAAACTTAAACTTATTCCAAATCTTTTACTAATTCCACTACATACACCAGCGAATAATGCGCCGTCATATGTTCTATAAATTTTCTTATCCTCTAAATAACCAAGAAATTTATTCCATAATTTGTTTATAACTTTCATCTTAATAAATTCCTCCTAATCTATTAATGTTCCTATATTATATTTTAGCAACTTAAAATATAGCTTATATTTTTTACCTTTTTTGACTTTTGTTATTTCGCTATAAAACATAGATTTTTTTGAACATTTTCGTAATATTTTCTTTTACTATTTCATTTATTTGCACAATATAGTATAATAAATAAGATATAATTGATAGTAAATATCAACAGATGAACTATACTTACTCTTTAATGTTATATTACCTTATCTGATTGATGTTTTCAATCATAAACTAACTTATTTAAGGAGGCAATATGAAAATTGACGGTAGAGCTCTGGCTCTTTTTAATATCAAAAAAGAAGTTTATCTCGTTGCATTTTGCAAACTAGTCGCATTCTGGTGTTCGCTTTTTTTCATATATAACTTTGTAGACTTCCTATTTACCCTACTTAGCGGTGAATACCCTATTAGTTATATTCTTACTTTTACACTACGAACTGCACTAAGTTTTGTTCTTTATTACCTTGCAACTACTGGGGATAATTTCTTTAGCCATAAAATTTCTAAACAGGTGAGAAATACTTTACGTCAAGAAATTTATAATAAAGTAGAACGTCTGTCTCTTAACTATACTGAGGCGGTTAATACTGGGAGCCTTCTTGTGATGAACTCATCTTCTATTGTTAATATAGAGTTTTACTTTAATAAATTTGTACCACAAATGTTCGCAACACTATTAATAGTGCTTAGCTCATTTGTAATCTATGGAAAAATACATATTCTACTATTTGTAGCGATGTTACTTCTTTACCCACTGATTCCTATTTCTATTATGATTATTATTAAAAAATCTAAAAAGGCAAATAAGCAAAACTTCAGTGATTTCTTAAACTTATCAGAAGTTTTCTATGATAGACTAGCTGGTTTTACAACTGCTAAAATCTACGGTAAAGAAGATAGCGTAGCTGGTGATGTAGATACACGTAGTTCTAAATATAGAAAATCAACTATGGCTCTTTTACGTCATCAGTTAAATTCAATTAATGTAATGGACGCTATTACTTATATTTCGATTTTTGTTTTATCAATTATTGCGATATTTATCGTTAAAGATAATAAACTTATTATCTTTGTTATTGTAGCATCTTTAGAATGTTTTAAACCGCTTCGTGCTTTAGGTGGACTATTCCACATTTCTATGAAAGGTAATGTAGAATTAGATAATATCTATAAACTTCTTGACTATCCTGAACAAGAAAAAAATAATGATATTACCCTAACACCAGGAAAAAATATTGTTTTAAGTAATGTTGGATTCTCTTACGGTGATAACACTACATTAGAAGATATAAATATGATTCTTAAACCAAGTACTAAAATAGCTTTTGTTGGTGAAAGTGGTAGTGGAAAATCTACACTTGTTAAACTTATCCTTGGTTTATACTCTAATTATTCAGGGACTATTAAATATGATACTTGTGATATCGATGCAATCCCTACTGATGAAATGTTAAAAATTACAACACTTATTACAAACGATAGTTACTTAGTAAAAGGAACTATCCGCGATCACTTAACCGTAAGTAAATACATCACGGAAGAAGATATGTTTAATACATTAGAAAAAGTGAATCTAAAAGACTTTGTAATTAAAAATGGTGGCTTAGACTATGAGCTTACTGCTGGGGCGGGTAACCTTTCTGGTGGTCAAAAACAACGTCTACTTGCCGCAAAAGCTATTCTAAAAAATAGTTACATTTATATACTAGATGAAGCTGTTTCTAATATAGATGACTATAGTAAAAATATCGTTCTTTCTGCCTTCGATTCAATTAAAGAAGAAAAAATAATTATTATAATCTCTCACGATTTAGAAACAATTACAAACTCTGATAACATTTATGTTCTTAAAGATAAAAAAATAATCGAAGAAGGTACACATGACGAATTACTAGATTCTCCTTCACTTTACAAACGATTATTTAATGATCAACAAGAACTAAAATCAAAATTTTCAGCTAAGGAGGTAGAATAATGACTTCTTTAAAAGAATTAAAACAACTTTTAGCAATCGCTAAAGACTTTAAACGTCCTCTACTTCGCGCAACACTGTTTGGTAGTTTAGGACACCTAACACTTGTAGTATTTACCTACTTCCTAGCATTATTCTTTTTAACAAAAATAACTACTATTGCAGTAATATTATTTTTTATAATTTTTGCATTAGCTATTTTAAAAGGATTATTTAGTTATACTGAACAATTGTTAAATCACTACGTAGCATTCAAGGTGCTGCATACCCTAAGAGTTAAAGTACTAAACAAATTTAAGAAGATTTCTATCGATAGTTTCACGCGAAACACTTCTGGAGATTATATGACTATTATTACTACTGATATTGAATTATTAGAGGTTTTCTACGCTCATACAATTACTCCATTTATGATTTATATCGTTCAAAGTTTAGCCGTAACTATATTCCTAATGTTCTTTAGCTTCAAGCTTGCTTTTATCGCATTAGCTGTCTATATTATTATTGGACTTGTTTATCCGCTAAGCTTTAAAAATAGAGGTCAATTAGTCGGAGAAAAATACAGAAGAAAACTTACAAAGGTAAATAATAATTCTTCAGAACAAGCCTATGGAATCTTTGAAACTTTACAATATAATAAAGTTAGAGAAGCAAAACAAGCAATTATTGATGAGACAGAGGAATTAACACGTAGCTCTTATGTAAAAAATAAATTTTTAATTGATTTAAATGCACTTAATGTTGTTACATATAATTTTGGAGTATTGGCATTTATTTATTTCGCTACTACTTCACTAGATAGACCTAATATGATACTTGCCTTAGTGGCTATGTTTATTGTGTCGTTTATTCCTATTTTATATATGGGTAACTTAGCTTCTACGCTTAGTCAAACTATGGCTAGTGGTAAAAGATTTTTAGAGCTGATGAATATGCCAGAAGAAGATCAAAATAGTGGAAAAGTAGTAGATTTCAATGAACTAAAAATTGATAATCTATCTTACAGCTATAGCGGTACTCCAGTATTAAGTAATATTAATCTAACAGCTAAAAAAGGCGAAATCATCGGTATTAGCGGACCTAGTGGTTGTGGTAAATCTACAATCGCTAAACTGATTATGAAATTTATCTCAGATGAAGGTATGGATGGCAGTATCACTATTGATAATGTCGACTTAGCAGATATAGATAATAGATATTTCAGAGAAAACAGCTCTATTATCCTTCAAGACAGCTATTTATTTAATGCGACAATAAGAGATAATATAAACTTCTTTGATAAAGATTTAGATAAAAATCGATTAAGCGATGCTTTAAGAAATACAAATCTTAAAAACTTCGTAACTAGCTTAAAACGCGAAGACCAAGAAATAGTTGGGGAGCGTAGTTCAAATATTAGTTCTGGGCAAAAACAACGTCTATCTGTTGCTCGTTCATTCTATAACGATAGTAAACTTCTAATCTTAGATGAAGCAACAGCAAACATCGATATTTTCAGTGAAATCGAAGTTCTTAAAGCTCTAGAAGCTAATAAAGAAGATAAAATAACAATTATTATATCTCATAATAAATCTACCCTATCTATTTGTGATAAAATCGTTAAATTAGAAGGATAAATATAAGAATCTAAGTAAAATATAATTACTTAGATTCTTTTTTATAAGCATTAGATAATTTTGATAAATAGTATAAAGTATAGTATAATAACTTACAAATTAGTACTTTTTATAGTGTGATGAAAGTAGGCAGAAATAGATTTCTATGATTATTTAGAAAGGGTTAAATTAAAGCATGTTGAATAAGAAAATTAAAATAATTTTATGTATAGTCGCTGTTTTAACAATAATAGTTACTTGTTACTTATTAATACCACCAAAAGTCTTAACAAGAGAAAATAACAAAGGAAATGAGATTGAACAACTTGATAGATTAATGAATACAACAAGATATGCAGAACAAGTAAGAAAAGCGGGATATGAAGTAGATGATTATGACTTAAAGATTATGGATAGAATACCAAAGTTAGAAACTAAAGGGAAAGTAAAAGTTATTATTCTATCTCCTGATGACAACGGAAAATTGTATACCTATCTAGATGACCGTAGTAAGTTTATAATTTTCGATAAAAATATGAATATAGTTAGTAGTGTTATTGACCAAGATAAAGAAAAACCTAGAAGGGAGTTAACAGAAGAAGAAAAACCTAAGTATGAAAAAGAGGTAAAAGAAGAAATAAATAAACTGCTGGATGATGTTTATAAGGCAGGAAAAGAATAATTATATGAAATAGAATAAAAAAAGAAGAAGATCAACTATTTATGTTCGATCTTCTTTTTGCCCTATTTAGTAATAAAACATCTTATGTTTTACAAAAGACTTTTGTAATTATTATCTCCAGTAACGATAAATTGCTCCATCACTATTTTTAATTTCTCCTAGGAAAGTTTTGTCTGCAAAATTAGTACTTTCTTCTTTTAATTGCATTCCGTTTTCTCTAAAGTTATAAACTTTCTTTCCTTCATTGTTTGTTGAATAACTTCCTTCATAGCCTACATAACCTCTATCTACAAAACTACCTGTTGAAGTTTTATATTGAGTTACTATAATATCTTTCTTCTCATCGTCTGTATAGATACCATATCTACCTGAAAGTGTAGAAGAATTATAATAATAAGGAATTGTTATTTTTTTCACTTCTGTATTTTCAAAAGTTGGTACTTCACTTTGTTTTGTTGATACCGTATTTGTACTCTCAGTTTTTGAACCAAAATATTTTTGATATTCTTCAGCCGTCATATGAGATGGAGTAAGGTTTAAATGAACCCCATATCTTTCAGATGCTGTGTCTCCTGCTTGAGCTGCTGATGTATTAGCAGATACTGCCACTAAACTAGAAAAAACTAAAGTCGCGATTGTGATATTTTTTACTTTATTCATTACCGTTCTCTCCTTATATTTTATACTCTAGCTTACCTTATACCTATAAAGAATAATAATTAATCTTCTCTTATAGACATAAAACAGCTATGTTGTGAAAATGAAGTCTTGTTTTCATTTTCTTACATTTCATTATATAGTATATTTTTTTGTAAAAAAAGACTTTTATTTATATTTTTTTGTGGTATAATAAAAAAATGAACGTTATTTCTAAAAATCTATCATTAATGTCTCTAATGGCATATTATTTTGCGTTATTTTCCGATCATTCCATACTTAACGTTCGAAAAAGCAGTAGAAGAATACTTTTTCTTCTACTGCTTTTTATTTTATTTTGTAATATTTCTATAAATTTGATTTTCTATAAATTGTAAATCATGTTCTTGTGTTTCACAAGGAACATTTTCAAATAATACAAATCTTTGTGCTACATAAGTGATAATTGGGCCGGTAAATGAACGTATTATTTCTGCTGTTGTAAGATTTTCATTAATTTCTGGATTAATTTTTTTATAATTATATAGTGTTTCTTTAATATCAAACTCATCAAAAATTTCTAAAGTTGATTCAATTACCTGTTTTTTTAAATTTTCATTTGTTAATATTTCTGAATATATAATTTTAACAGTATTACTATTTTCTTCTAAAAATTCAAACCTATCTCTTACAATATATCTAATTAGTTCCTGTAAAGAATTAGCATTTTGAACTCTACCTAAAAAAACTAAATACAATTTTGGAAGGACTGGTAAAGTTATAGAGTATAATAAATCTTCCTTAGTCTTAAAATATTTAAATACCGTCGCCTGACTTACTCCCGCTTCTTTTGCAATCTGCAAAGTTGATGTTCCATTATACCCTTGTTTTGCAAATAGCTTTATCGCTGCTTCTATAGTTTTCTTCTTGCCAGATGGCATTTTTTCTTCTTTCATTATGTCCAAATATGAACTTAAAATATTTTCTTTCATCGCTTTTCTCCGCTATTATTAAACTTTTCTATAACGTTTCAAACCTATAATATTTAATACTATTAACACTATGCAAAATACTATTAATACTATTACATCATATTTTACCGCAACTAAGCTTTTTCCTTCTAAAATGATTTTACTTAATCCATCACTTGCGTATGTAACTGGTAGTATTTTGCTAATATACACCGCTATTTTTCCCATGCTTTCTACTGATACTATTCCAGAGAAGAACATCTGTGGAATAACTACAATTGGGATAAATTGCATAATTTGAAACTCTGACTTCGCTATAGTTGAAAGTAATAAACCTAATGTTAATGCAACCATAGCTAATAATACATTTACTATTATAACATAATATAGACTTCCAACAACCTCAATATTTAATAAATATATTGATGATAGTGTTACTATAATAGTTTGTACTATCGCTAATGAACTATAAGATAATATATATCCAAATACTACCTCACTTCTTTTTACTGGAGTGGCTAGTAAGCGATCTAGTGTTCCTGTTGTTCTTTCTTTTAGTAATGCCATACCTGAGATTAAAAAACAATAAAAAAATAATATATAACCTATTAATACCGGAGCTATTTTATTAAAAAATGTTGTATCAGCATTTCCATAATTGTAATATTCTTTTAACTCTGGTTGTTGTTGTTGCTTATTCTCAATTTTTGGATTTATTTTTTTTACTACTTCTACTAGATTTTTTGCTTCTGCACCTTGTATGGAGCTTTTTAATACTTGTTGAGCTTTAACAGTTTTACTAGAATCTATATTGGCATAAGTTACATTATATGTGCCATTATCGTAATAAATAACCGTATCTACTTCTCCATCTTTTAACCTTTTATCAGCTTCTTCTTTTGTTTGATATTGTTCTAAACTAACATTATCAATACTCTTCATAAACTCTACAACATTTGTAGGTGTGTTTACTGAAGCGACACTCACATCTGTTGTTGTACTCGCAGAAAAGACAATACTAATTAACCACATAATTAATATAGGGGCTAAAAACATCAGTGCTAGCGTTCTTTTATCTCTAAAAAATTCTTTAAATACCCTCTTTATTATCATAAATACTCTCATATTAGTTTTCCTCCACTTTTAAGAATACTTCTTCTATTGTCTTAACATTATTTTTTACTTTCAGCTGTTGTGGTGTATCAAAAGCTATAATATTACCATTAAGAAGTAACCCTACTTTATCTGTAAGTTCAGCTTCATCCATTACATGAGTCGTTACTAATATTCCTACACCACTATCTCTTTGTTTAAATAGCTCTTTCCATATGTTTTTTCTAAGACTTGGATCTATACCAACTGTAGGCTCATCTAATATTAATAACTCTGGGCTCCCTATTAAGGCTATAGCTAAAGATAATCTACGCTTCATTCCTCCTGAATACTTAGATACTAACTTTTTCAAATCATCTGTTAAATCAACAATCTCAGCTATATATTCTATTTCTTTTTTCAATTTATCAGAAGGTACACCTTTCATTTTTCCAAAGAAATCTAAGTTTTCATACCCAGTTAGCATTTCATATAAAGCATCACTTTGTGCCATATATCCTATATTAGATAAGATTTCTCTTTTTGGCATTTTATAATTTAATACTAACGCTTCTCCTTCATCTGCTTTTTCCATTCCCAACATTGTTTTAATTAATGTTGATTTACCTGAACCAGAAGGACCTATTAAGCCAACGATTTCGCCACTTTCAAGATTAAAATCTATTTTATCTAATACTTTTTGTTCTCCAAAACTTTTTGATAATTTCTCTATTTCTATTAGTCTTCCCATAGTAAAAACACCTCTTTACATTACATAACTCTACTTCTTTTTTATAAGAATCAACTATTTATTTTTATTAGTGAGTAACCACTCACCTTATATTTATATTTTAGTGAGTAATCACTCACTTGTCAATAGTTTTTTGTGGAAAAAATAAAAAGAGTTTTCTACACCTATTAAAAATCCCTATCTTATCAAGTTTAATCAACTTAAAAAAGTCGATCATAATAATGACCGACTTATTATTTATTTTTCTTTTATTATTCTGTAGTATGTTTTCGATGTAATTGTGTAAACTACTAGGTAGAATAGAGCGAAGATACTTATTGTAGCAAACATAGCTATTAAGAATGAACGTGTTTCTGATAATAAGAATAGTTTAAGAATTTTCTCTATAAACGGATAAGCTACTATTGTATGTATTGTCGCTACTACTAGTGGAGCAAAGAATATTAACAATACTTGTGCTCTTATAGATTGTTTAATCTGTTTATCAGTTAAACCTACTTTTCTCATTATTTCAAATTTGTCTTTGTCCTCATAACCTTCTGATATTTGTTTGTAGTACATTATAACTACTTGTGAAACTACAAACACCATACTAATAAATATTCCGATGAATAAGAATGATGCGAAGAACCCTATAAATTCTACTTTAGATTCTGATTTTCTTTCTATAATTACTCTGTCACTATTTTCTAAATTTTTTAATTTATTTACTACTATTTCTTCTTTACTCTTATCTCCTAAATCAAATGTAATATATTTTGATTTCATATCATCCATATTACTTCTTTTAAAAGCTTCACCTGTTTTAGTACTTATACTGTTTAGCTTTTCTTTATCTTTAACTACTACATAGTATGTATCCGTTATATTTGCAGTTTGCGAACCAACTTCACCAGGGAAACTACTCATTTTTTCTTTTACTTTTAGGTTTTCACCATTTATATTTAGTTGATCATAGTCATAAGTTCCCTTTTTATCAACGTACAATAATATTTCATCTGATTTAAGTGTTTTATTAGTTTTAGCTACTTTATTATAATCATCTAGTGTTATCACTGTCATAAACTTAACTTTATCCACTGATCCTAATCCAAATTCTCTTTGTAAAGAAAAATTTGAACCTTCTACTGTACCCGCAATATTTAATTGATTATATGTTATTAAATCTTTTATTTCAGTATTATTTTCTTTTACGATTTTTTCTATACCTGCATCTAAATCAGCTATTTCTTTATCGTTTTGACCATATGCCATTATAGCTATATCTCTTGGATATCTTTTTTCAAATGAACTTTCTGATCCTGCATATAAAGCTGAAGTAGTCCCCATAGTAACTAGAATCATAGTTGCTAAGATACAAATATTTGCTAGTCCTACGGCATTTCTTTTCATTCTATATAATAAACCTGATACACTTATAAAGTTTTTAGGTTTATAGTAGAAACTTTTATTATTTTTCATTATTTTTAATACTGTAATGCTTACAGCAACAAAAATAAAGTATGTACCTATAATTACCGCTATTACCGCAAAGAAGAATACTGTCACTGCTTTTATAGGGTTAGTTACAGTTTGAGCTGTGTAATAACCATAACCTATTAATCCTAAACCTATTATCGCTAATAACCATCTAGCTTTAGGTTCTTTTTCACCTTTGCTGCTTTCTTTTAGTAAAGCTACTATTTTTAATCTTGAAATTTTGATTATTGTATATATTAATAATAAGAAGTACACTCCACCAAATAGTAATGCTGTTACTACTATTGCTTTTGGTGTAATTACAAATCCAAAACTAACACCAGTAGTAAATAATTTTAACAAAGCTAATAGTGCTAATTTATCTAACACAATACCTAGTACTAATCCTAATCCTATAGTTACTACTGCGATGTATATTGTTTCTAATACTAAAATACGCGCTATTTGTTTTTTAGTCATTCCTAGCACTGAGTATAACCCAAACTCTTTTACCCTACGTTTTATTAAAAAACTATATGTGTAAAAAAGGAATATTACAGAAAATATACCAATAACTATAACCCCAAAACCTAATACTTGTTTTACTGCACTTGCTCCATGTTCAAGTTTATCTAAATTTCCACCATATGTTAATGAACTTAATATGTAAAAACAAATAATCGTGAAGATTGCTGATAGCACATAAGGTACTAGAAATCTTTTATTTTTTAAAAGATTATTGAATGCAAATTTACTATAAAATAAATTCATTTTTACTCACCTGCCTGCATCAATGATAGTGTATCATTTATTTTTTGGAACATTTCATTTGCTGTTGCATTTCCTTTTCTTAATTCATGGAAAACTACTCCATCTTTAATAAACAATACTCGTTTAGCTCTCGCCGCTGTTTTTACAGAGTGCGTAACCATTATAATTGTTTGTCCAACTTCATTTAACTTATCAAAAACATTTAATAGTTGATCTGTTGATTTTGAATCAAGAGCACCTGTTGGCTCATCCGCCAAAATTAGTGATGGGTTTGTTATAATCGCACGGGCTACTGCAACTCTTTGTCTTTGACCACCTGAGATTTCATATGGATATTTATTAATTAGTTGGTCTATACCTAAAGGTTTAGTAACTTTTTCTAATCTTGCTTCCATATCTTTATATTTTTTATTTGCTAAAACTAATGGTAAAAGAATATTATCTTTTATTGAAAAATTATCTAATAAATTGAAATCTTGGAAAACAAAACCTAAATTATCACGACGAAAATCTGCTAAGTCTTTATCCTTTAACTTACTTAAATCTAAATTATTTAGCAATACATTACCTGAAGTTGCTTTATCAAATGTAGCTAGTATGTTAAGCAAAGTCGTTTTCCCGCTACCACTTTCTCCCATAATCGCTACATACTCACCATTGTCTACTGAGAAATTCACATTTTTTAATGCTTCTGTACTTTGTGTACTTAATCTTGTTGTATAAACTTTTCTAATATTGTTTACTTCTAATAACATCTTTATCACTCCTAATTTTATCTTAATCTAATTTAACTAGTTCGAACTTTTATCTACAAGTTTTATCTTGTTTATATTTATATTTTACCTTACTTTTCTTACTCGTTCTATCGATTTTCCTTACAAAAAAGACTCTAATCTTACAATTTTGTAAGACTAGAGTTTTTAATCTCTAAATATATCTTTCTTAGGAAAACTAACTTTTACTTTTGTTCCTTTGTTCACTTCAGAAGTTATTTCTATCTTGTGTTGAAGTTTATCCAAAGTCTTTTTACATAGATATAAACCTAGACCACTTGATTTTTTCTCATATCTTCCATTTAATCCAGTGAAACTTTGTTCGAAGATTCTTGGTAAATCTTCTTCGTAAATACCAATTCCATTATCTTCTATTATTAATTCACTCTCAGATATATTTATACTTATCTCACCGCCGCTTTTCGTATATTTTATAGCGTTACTAAGAAGTTGTTCAAATGCGAAACCAAGCCATTTTTTATCACTTATTACATATGTTTCATGTGAAACATAATTTAATTTAATCTTCTTATTAATAAATAATGTCGCATATTTCTTTATGTTTTCTCTTACTACTTCATCTAAATCAATACTCGTTATTACATAGTCTGAAGTTTCACTACCTAGACGGATATATGTAAGAACCATCTCTACATATCTTTCTATTTTAAATAATTCTTGTTTAAATACTTTTACATCAGTTTCTTCATTATCTAATAGAAAATTCATCGCAGCTATTGGTGTTTTTATTTGATGAATCCACATACTATAGTAATCAGCTAAATCTTCCATTTTTTTATTATCTTCAATTTTTAGTCTTTCTACTTCATTATGCAATCTTTCGATAATCTTTTGATAGTATTCAACTCTTATATCTAAACTCTTAGGCAAGTCTTCCATACTACTTAAAATATTAGTTTCAAGATATTTTAAATCGATATAACTTTTTCTATAATTATTATAATCTATTATGCTCGCTATTAAAGAAACTAGAAAACATAATAAACCACCATAAAACAAGGATTCAAAAGGTAGATTGTATAAATAAAATATTAAAACAAAGATAAAAATAAAGACGATAAGCAATAAGTATATTTTTAAATTTTTCTTTATATAACTCTTTATTATATCCATTAAACCATATACCCTTTACCTTTTTTTGTAATTATAAAATCAGCTATTCCTATATCTTTTAATTTTGATCGCAGTCTATTAACATTTACAGAAAGTGTATTCTCATCTATAAAATTATCACTTTGCCATAAAGCAGCTATTATATCTTCTCTAGAAACAATCTTTTCTCTATTTTCTAATAATATCGTCAAAATTTTACTTTCATTTTTTGTTAATGTTGCAATATTATCTTTGTATTTAATTTCATCTTTATTTATATCAAATATAACTTCCTTATAAACAATTAGCGAATTACTACTATTAAAATTATAAACACGTCTTAATAGAGCTTCTATTTTAGCTTTTAATACCACTAGTTTAAAAGGTTTTTCTATAAAATCATCCGCACCAATATTCATAGCCATAACTATATTCATATCATCACTAGCTGATGAAATAAATATAATAGGTACTTTAGATATTTTTCTTATTTCTTCACAAAAATAATATCCATCAAAATAGGGGAGATTTATATCCATTAACACTATATCGGGCTTTTCTTCTACAAATTCAGTAATAACATTTTGAAAGTTACTTACTTCATGTGTAGTGTACTGCCATTTATTAAGATAGCCAGCTATTGAGTTAGAGATTATCTCATCATCTTCTACTATCATTACTTTATACATATTATCTCCTCCTTATTGTAAAACTTTAATAAAATTATACCATAAAATGTAAACAAACAGAAATTAATTCTTAAATTTATATAAAAGAGGAGTATTTTCCTTAAATATTAAAGTTATTTATAATTTTTATAATAAAATTAAAATTAATTCACCTTAATATTTTATAATCGATATTTCTTGTAGTTAACTGCTTTTATAAATAAAATTTAAATAATAAAATACTGATAGGGGAGGGGAGAGCGTCTAGAAGCAAAAAAGAGGAGGGCGGATATTCATTATTTAGTAGTAAAATACGTATTAAAGGAATGAATATGTAACATTTATTGTGATTTTTAAAGAAAAAGGAATAGATCTATGTAAAAAAAGAGGGAAAGCACCTGAAAAAAGGGGGAAGAGGAGAATATGTAAGAAAAAAGGGAAGGGAGTGAAAAAACAAGATATTTCATTCTAAATTTAATCTACTTATAGTAAAAAATCACTAAAAAAATATTTTAACTAGCTTTAATAACTTAAGAAATTATAGTTTTATTTAATTAAGCGATTTTTTCTATTTAATTTGACAATTGAAGAATAAAATTCTATTATATATAGTAAAGATATTTAATGTTTTAAGGTGTTTTTAATAAGTATTGAAATAATTTTTTACAAAAAGGAGTTTTATTATCATGATTAATATTGAAACTATAATGAAGTTATTACCTCATACCTACCCTTTTCTATTGGTAGATAAAGTAATTAGTTATAAACCTGGTTCAATTGAATGTCGTAAAAATATAACGATAAATGAACCTTATTTTCAAGGGCATTTTCCTAAAAAACCTGTTGTACCAGGAGTTTTAATGATTGAAATGGCAGCACAATCTGCTGGTTTACTGTGTATTTTAGACTCTTTAGGAGTAGATGAAATAAATGAACAGACTGACTTTGAAACTGTCACAAATAACGTTGGTTATTTAGCTAGCGTTAAAAACTTTAAATTTAAAAGATTAGTAACAGCTGGGGATCAATTAAAGATTATATGTGAACTACAGTCTAGTTTACGTAGTCTTATAAGAGTAAATGCTGTGATTCAAGATGAAAATGGTAAAGAAGTTGCCTCAGGTGATATGTTAATAGCTAAAAGCTAGTTTTTTCACCCTATTAACTTAATTATTATCCTTTATATAGGTCTTTTTAGGATATTCCCCTAAAAAGACTTTTTTTATATACCCTCTTTTTTATAACTGAATATAAAAGAAGGTGATTAACTATAAAGATAAATGTCGATACTGTTTTTATCATTATTTATCTTTTGTTAATCACCTTCCAAAAAGAGAAAACTCGCGAGGGTTAAGACGTGTTTATTATAAATATACAATACAAAAATAAACGGTTATTAAATTATCAGAAGTCGAGTCTTAACCCCGCACATATTCTATAAATATATATTTTTTTAAGGTTATTTGGTATTTAGTAATCTTATAAATGTTTCACGTAAAACATTTTTGTTTGTTCTATATTAAATATTTTCTAACGCTAATCTTAAGTCTTCAATTAAGTCATCAGCATTTTCTAATCCGATTGATAAACGGATTTGTGATGGAGTAATACCTGTATAAGCTAACTCCTCTGGACTTAATTGCCCATGAGTTGTTGAAGCTGGGTGCACTACTAAACTCTTAGCGTCAGCTACGTTTGCAAGGTTAGAGAATATTTCTAAACTATCTATTACTTTTCTTGCAGCTTCTTCTCCACCAACTACATCAAATGAGAATATAGAACCAGTACCTTTTGGTAAGTATTTTTTAGCTAGTTCATAATATTTACTATTTTCTAAACCAGGGTAGTTCACACTTTCTACTTTTGGATGATTTACTAAGAAGTCTATTACTTTTTTAGTATTTTCTATGTGACGTTCTACACGTAGAGATAGTGTTTCTAATCCTTGTAATAATAAGAATGCATTAAATGGTGATAAAGCAGCACCTGTATCACGTAATAACTGTGTTCTTACATTAGTAATAAATGCAGCTGGTCCTACATCACGTGTATAACTTAAGTTGTGGTAACTTGGATCTTCTTCTACTAATTGTGGGAATTTACCACTACCTTCCCAATCAAATTTACCACTGTCTACAATCACACCAGCGATTGAAGTACCATGTCCTCCGATAAATTTAGTTGCAGAGTGAACGATAATATCAACACCGTGGCTAAATGCATTAATTAAGTATGGTGTAGCGAATGTATTATCTACTACTAATGGAATTTTATGTTTGTGTGCAATTTCTGCCCATTTTTCTAAATCAGCAACGTTAGCTAATGGATTTCCTAATGTTTCTACAAATAGAGCTTTTGTATTCTCATTGATTGCTGCTTCTACTTCTTCAAAGTTATCTGGATCAACGAATGTTGTATTAATACCATAACGTGGTAATGTTAATTTGAATAGGTTATATGTTCCACCATATACCGTTTTAGATGATACGATATGATCTCCAGCATGAGCTAAAGTTAGAAATACATAAGTGATTGCTGCCATTCCTGATGCAACAGCTAGTGCACCAACACCACCTTCTAAAGCGTTAATACGTTCTTCAAATACAGAAGTAGTAGGGTTAGTTATACGAGTATAAATATTCCCCGCTTTTCTTAAAGCGAATAAATCAGCAGCTTCTTCAGTATCATCAAATACAAAAGATGTTGTTTGATAAATTGGTACTGCACGAGATTTAGTATCTCCAACAGTTTGTCCTGCGTGTAATTGTAATGTTTCAAAACTAAATTTTCTTGTCATATTGTGTTTCCTCTTTTCTCGTTTGTTTTATTGATAATAGATTAGGGGAGTGTAATAAATAAAAAAACTCACCCCTATTGCGTTTGCAATAGAGGCGAGTATGTTAATATTCGCGTTACCACTCTACTTTATACTAACTTTACAGCTAGTACCTTAGCCAGTACAAAATTATACTGCGTGCTATATCGTGCAACTCACGTGTTTACCTATTAGATAAACAAAACTCTAAGACCATTTTCAATTAATCTTCACTTTGTTACTTCGCACCACCCAGCAACTCTCTGTTTTAGCTACGTACTAATCTACTTATCTTTTCAACGTTTTTTATTAAGTTTGTACTCATTGTACACCTGTTTTTTTTATTTGTCAACACTTTTTTATAAATTTTTTCTCTTATTTTTTTCTTCTATAAAATGTTTCTCAAAAAAAAATATTTAAATTTTATATATTATAATTTTTAAAATTTTAACAATAAAATACTTAATATCATTAATATAAAATTATTACTCTTTTTATTTTTTATATTTTTATTATTTTTAACATTCGTATTACTATTTTAAATATGCTATAATGAAGATGTACAATAAATAATTATAGCTAATATTATATTTAGCTAGGGAGGTTTACTATGAAATTCGAAAAAACTAATAATGGTTTCGTTAAACACGATGAAAATGGCAAATTAATAGCCGAAATTACTTATGCTAATACTTCTGATCCTAATGTAGTTGTTGCAGACCACACATTTGTTGATTCTTCATTAAGAGGGCAAGGTGTTGCTGGAAAGCTTCTAAACGCTCTTGTTGAAGATATGAAACAACAAAATAAAAAGATTAAAGCTAGTTGTTCGTATGTAGTTAAAAAGTTTGAAGAAGATTCTTCTTACGATTTTATTAACGTAGATAAATAGTATTTTATAAAACAAAAAAACATAAAATTTATTATATTGATAAATTTTATGTTTTTATTTGTTTTTATCTTTATTTAATTAATATTCTACTATATGTAATTGACCTTTATCATATTCAGCTATAAAGATATCACTTTCATTTTTATACCCCATATCTTTCAATTCTTCCAATAACCATTCTTCTGTTTTATCTATTGATTCTAGCGTGCTATGTTGGATAGTTCCATCAGTAATTACCGGATATTTAGGATTTTCCTCACCTTGTTGTATTATAATTAGTTGTCCATTTTGTTCTAAAACTGCTCTTTTTACTTTTTGAATACTATAGACACCTTGTGTTCTTAATTTAAATGCAACATCTTGCGCTGTTAAACCTGCTTTTCTTGTTGCTTCTATATCTATTTTTCCTTTTTTTATTATTGTTGTAGGTTGTCCATCTATCATTTTTTTAAAGTATGAGTTATTTGTTTTTAACCACTTCATACCTAATACCAAAATTATCCATATTAATAATATATTTAAATATTGTAAAATAGATATTGATGGACTATATATTACTCCTCCTATTATTCCCCCGAGTACATAGTTTTGAACCTGATCACTTGCTGAAGTAGGGGCTAAGTTTCCTTTTCCTGATATATTAATTACTATTACAAGCGATAATAAACCTAAAGCTAGTTTTACCGCTATTTCTATATATGAAAGTTGCATTATTTTTTCACCTCTACTTTTTCAACAATTGGTTCTACCAATTCTATTTTCTCTAGTAAATAATCATCCTTTTTCTCGCTACTTATAACTCTATAGTAGTTGTCATCTATTTTTAAAAATGAATTTTCTATAGATACTTCACTATTTATATAAATATGTGTTTTGTCAATATTTAATTTTTCTGAAACTTCCTCAATAAATTTAACAGAACTCTTATACTGATTAGCTGATATACTATTACTTTGATAATCACTTATTTGTATCCCAATTAATAAAAAGATGCCTACTACCATTATGATAGCTAATTCTCTATACTTACTATCTTGTCTATTTTTATAATACTTAAATAGTGATCCTATTATTATTAATAGTAAGCAGCCTCCTATTATATATGTTATAGTATTACTCTGATCTATTTTATTTAATAAATATTCATAAGAGTAAAATTTCAAACCTATCACTCCTTTTGTTTTACGTGAAACATTTATATTATTCTATTTTTAACTCATAAGCTATTCTTTCTTTATCATCTAAACTATTTTTCATTGATAATTTTATTTCATCTAGCTCTTTAAAGTTGTTTTTACTTAAATATTTTCTTATTATTACATTGTCTTTATGAGTATCTATTCTTATGTATTCTACACTATTTTCTTTAGCAAATAAAATAATATCATTCATAAATTTATGTCCTATACCTTGTGAACGATATTCTTTTTTTATAGATAAACGATGGATAACTAGGTATTTATTACATTTTGTCCAAAGAGTAGGGTATTTCTCATAATCAGCGTCATAAGTATTTAACATAGCTGTTCCGACTATTTCACCATCTAACTCATAAACATATGATGTTTCTTGTTTTATATCATTTTCTACATCACTACACCCTGGTGAACCGTGTTGCCATTGATTTATACCTTGTTGTTTTAAAAACTCTTTACCATCCTCTATTACTGACATTATTTCTTCTATTTCTGTACTATTTGCTTTTCTTAACATTATATTACCTACCTTTTTGGGTAATTTTGAAACTATTTTTAATAATAATCATCTTACTTTCATAATATAATTCGGAGAGACCTATATTTGTTCTCTCCGAATTATATTCTACTTTACATCAAAGTTTCATCTAATACAAGTTCTACTGGACAATGATCACTACCAAAAATATCATTATGTATTTTAGCACTAACTAAGTATTTTTTCAAGTCCTTACTTACTAAAAAGTAATCAATTCTCCACCCTGAATTATTTTTACGAGCATTAAATCTATAGCTCCACCATGAATAAGCACCTGTTAAGTCTGGATTGAAATATCTAAATGTATCGATAAAACCTGCATCTAATAACTTTGTAAATTTTTCTCTTTCTTCTGGTGTGAATCCAGCATTTTTTACATTAGTTTTTGGATTTTTTAAATCTATTTCTGTGTGAGCAACATTTAAATCTCCACAAACAATAACACCTTTATCTTTATTTAGTGTTAATAAATAATCTTTAAAATCATCTTCCCAACTCATTCTATATTCTAATCTCTTTAATTCACTTCCTGAGTTAGGTGTATAAACTGTGATAAAGAAGAAATTATCATATTCTAATGTTATTACACGACCTTCTTTATCATGTTCTTCTATTCCAATTCCATATGTTACATTTAAAGGTTTGTGTTTTGTATATATTGCTGTTCCTGAATAACCTTTACGTTCTGCATAGTTAAAATAGCTATAATAACCTTCAAATTGTAAATCTAATTGACCTTCTTGCATTTTAGTTTCTTGCAAACAGAAAAAATCTGCATCTAATTTTTTAAAATCTTCTTCAAAGTTTTTTCCTACTATAGCACGTAGACCATTTACATTAAAACTTATACATTTCATTATTTAATTCTCCTATATATTTTACTTTTGTTTCACGCGAAACATTTTATTTTCCTAAACAGAATCTACTAAATAATTCATTAATTAACTCATCTCCTGAGTTTTCTCCAATTACTTCTCCTAATAAATTAAAAGCATTTGTGTAATCTATAAGCACCATATCTACTTCTAATCCTAATTCTGCAGCTCCTATTGCTTCATTTAGACTTGATAGGGCTCTTTGAATTAAATTAATTTGACGTGTATTAGATAGGTAAGTAGCATCTTTTGGTCTTGCTGCTCCTCCAAAGAATAAATCTCTAATATTTTTTTCTAATTCATCTATACCTTTATAAGTAGTCATAGAAGTTTTGATAATAGGGTGATTATGTGCTAATTTTTCTACTTCTTCTAAATCTATTTTTGTTTCTAAATCTAATTTATTTAGTATTACTATAGTAGTTTTTCCTTCAGTTAGTTTTAATAATTCTCTGTCATCTTCTGTTAGTTCTTCACTACTATTAAGTAAGAATAATACTAAATCCGCTTTTTCTAATGCTTCTTTACTACGTTGAACTCCTATTTGTTCTACTATATCATCTGTTTCACGAATACCCGCTGTATCTATTAATTTTATAGGTACTCCTTTAATATTTACATACTCTTCTAGTACGTCACGCGTAGTTCCAGCTATATCAGTTACAATAGCTTTATTTTCTTGTAATAGGTTATTTAATAATGAACTTTTACCTACATTAGGACGTCCTATAATAGCTGTGTTTATACCTTCTTTTATTATTTTACCTTGTTTAGAAGTTTCTAATAATTCTTCTAAACTACGTTTTATACTTGTTGATTTTTCTAAAATAGTTTTTGTTGTCTCTATTTCAAGGTCATCATATTCTGGATAATCTATATTAACTTCTACTACCGTTAATATATCTAAAATTTCTGCTCTTAGTCGTTTTATAAGGGTAGATAGGCGGCCTTGCATTTGATTGTTAGCTATTTGACTAGCTTCGTCTGTTTTACTCTTAATAAAGTCGATAACAGCTTCTGCTTGTGTTAAGTCTATACGTCCATTTAAAAAGGCACGTTTTGTAAATTCACCAGGCTCTGCCATTCTTGCTCCATGTTCTAAGCATAAGGCTAATACTTTTTGAATAGTAATTATTCCACCGTGACAATTTATTTCTACAACATCTTCTGTAGTATATGTACGTGGACCTACCATTTTAACAAGCATTATTTCTTCTATTTTTTCATTTGTTGCTGGATCAATAACATTTCCATAGTTAATAGTGTGGGTAGGTAAGCTTTCTACAGTTTTACCTTTAGGTAATCTTACTATTTTATCCGCTATACTAAAAGCTTCATCACCACTAAGTCTTACTATACCAATAGCACCTTCTCCTAAGGCAGTAGATATAGCGCAAATCGTTTCACTCATTACTGTACTCCTTCTTTCTAATTTTTTATCTTTCTAAATACCTTATTAATTATACACTATTATATTATATATTTGAAACTTATTATCTTTTTTTGAAATTTTAAGTAGCATTTTAAGTTCCCTTTAAGTAAGTTATATATAATAGTAATCAGTTAATAATATTTTTTTCATAATATAGGCTCGCTACTTTGCGGGTCTTTCTCCATTTTATAGGTAATTAATTAATAAGGTCATAAATTTATGTTATATATTACTTAATTACTTCTAAATGTCTTTTTTAAGTTAAAGAAAATGAGTAGGGCAAATATACCTTACTCATTTTTTTATCTATGTCACTATAACCTATAAAGCACAGCATACATATTTAATATACTCCCTAATAAACACAGAATACCAACTAATATTGTTGCTTTTCTATATTTTTTTTGCGTTTCTAAAGGTAGTTTTTTTAAGTCTTTGCTAGTAATTTTAGATCCAGAAAGTAATTCTACACTATTCCTAAATAGTAATTCAAAAGATCCATACAACATACCCACGGTTACTATTATTCCTCCACTTTTCATTACTCCTTTATTATTCGATATTATTATTAAACCTACACCTACCGTTAACAAAGATAATAATATTGTTTTTTTTAGCATATTTATTCTCCTTATAAAGCGATATATTTGATATAGAGGTCAAAATATCCTAATTTTATAGTTTTCTCTCAACCCTTATCCCTAATTATTTATTAAAAATAGTATATATTAAATATATTCCAACAACAAATGAGAATAATCCACAACTTAAGGTTACAGGTCTATATTTAATTTTTACTTCTTCCGATAAATTATCCAAATCTTCTTTTTTTAAACCTGAACCCGCAAATAAATCTATTCGATTTTGAATTACCATATTATATCCTGTGATAAATGACATTATAGCTAATATAGCTACTCCTGATTTTAACGAATAATTATTTTCCATAGTTCTTCCTATAACTATCAATAATATAGAAATCCCTGAAAAAATTAAAATTTGTAATTTTGACATAGTTATTACCTCCTTAAAATTATAAATAAGAGAAAGCAACTACTTTCTTATGTTAATGCTTTATTACATTTTTTTAAATATTTTCCTTAATATTAGATGAAACCTCATCTAAACTTGATTTTATAATATATTCAACTAATTTTTTTGAATATACAATCCCTTTATTCTCATAAATAAAATCTAAAATATCTTTTAATTCTGAGAATTTTTTATGTAATAACTTTATTTCTTTATTAATTACTTTACTGTCTTGTATAGCTCCATAACTAACGAAAAACACTGGTGCAGCGAAGACAGCTTAGCCCTCTCTCTTGTATTATAACATCTATAGAAAAACTATTTCAATCAATAATATTATAAAATTAATAATCTTTTTTCAACAAAACACCTATATTTTATATATTTTCCTTCCTAATATAGTCTCGCTACTTTGCGGGTCTTTCTCCATTTTATAGGTAATTAGTTAATAAAGTCATAAATTTATGTTATATATTACTTAATTACTTCTAAATGTCTTTTTTAAGTTAAAGAAAATGAGTAGGGCTAACGCCTTACTCATTTTTATTTCATTAGTTCTATTTCTTTTATAGCAAATTCTAATTCATCTAAATCATATTCTTTTGGAAGAATACCTTTAGCTCCGTTATCATACGCTTGACGTCGATATACTGGCACATGACCTACACTACTACAAATAAGTACATTTGCATTAGGATAGCGAGAACAGATTTGTTTAGTAGCCTCTAGACCATCCATAAGAGGCATACAAATATCCATTGTAACTATGTCCGGTTGTATTCTATGATACATCCTTACTGCTTGTTCTCCATTTTCTGCAAAATGACACTTAAAACCAGCTAATTCAGCTATCTCTGCGCCACGACTTCTATAATATGCACTATCATCAACAATTAGTATTGATTTCATTGTTTCTCCTATTTTGCTGTTATAACTAAATATCTATATGGTTCTTCACCACGTGATTCTGTTTCAACATTTTTTATACCAGTTAAAGCATTGTGAATAATTTTTCTTTCAACACTTGTCATTGGTTCTAATTCAACTGGTCTTCCTGTTTTTTTAGATTTTTTAGCAAGATTTAGTGCTAATTCTTCTAAAGTTTTCTTACGACTTTCTCTATAATCATCACAGTCTACTTCTATTCTAAAGAAGTGTGAACTGAATTTTTTAGCGTAATTGTTTACTAAAAATTGTAAACTATTAAGAGTTGAACCTCTTTTACCTATAATTAGGCTTGTATTTTCTTCTGTTTTTATATTTAATGTGAAATGTCTATTTCCATCTTCACTAAATTCTACAGTAGCATCTGGATATCCCATAGCTATTACTATATTTTGTAAATAGCTAACTATTTTATCTTGATTTTTTACAATATAGTCTTCTCTTTTTGGTTTTTGTTCTTTTACTTCTTCTTTTTCAACTACTGTTTCTTCTTGTACTTCTGTAGTTTTTTCGACTACTGGTGTTTCTTTTTCTTCTTTAACAACAACTTTTTCTTCTTGTTTTTGTTCTTTAACTTCTTCTTTTACTTCAGGTTTTACTTCTTTAACTTCTTTTTCTTCTACTTTTGGTTTATCTTCTTTTTTAAATTCACTATCTAGTGGAGATAATTTTACTCTAGCTTCTTTTTTAAATAACCCAAAGATACCAGCACTTCCACCTTCTAATACTTCTATTTTAACATCTTCTTCTTTTAATCCTAAGTCTGTTAAACCATTTTTTATAGCCTCATCTACTGTTCCTGCTACATAAATAAACTCTTTTTCCATTTTTAAACCCTCTTTCCTCTATATAATTTTGATCTTTTTAATACGTGGTCAATTGAACTACCAAACTCTAAAAATGATAATCCTTTTGCCGCAGGTCTTACTATAATTATAATATCGTAATTTTTTAAGAAATCTTTCCTTGTCTTAAAACTCTCTCTTACATATCTTTTTAGCCTATTTCTTTCGTGAGCTTTTCCTAATTTTTTACTCACAGAAATACCTAAGCGCATATGATCTAGTTTATTTTCTTGATAATAAATAACAAACTGTCTATTAGCAAAAGATTGTTTTTTTCTTATTATATTATCAAAATCTTGACTTTTTTTTACTCTATATTCTTTTTTCATCTTTAAACCTTTCTTAACACTAATATTTTAACAGTTTCTTGAAATTTTTACAACTATCTTTCTTTAAATTATCTATCTTGTTTGAGTTATAGAATATTTTTCTTTTTACATTTTTAATTTTTAAAGTATGTTTTTCTATACAATATCTTCGAAATTCAAGTTCTTTTTGCATACGTTGTACGTAAGCATTTCTGCGCAGACCTATTTTCAACGCTGCAGTTGCGTTAATCATTAGATTTCTTAAATCTGTAAGATACAAAGAAATCTTATTGAGTAACGTACTCAAGAATATCCCAAGGATAGGGAGGAAGACGACTCTATCCTTGGCTGATATTCACTGTAGGAACTAGGAATTTTTTCATCCTTGCGTCTTCAAAATTCAAGTTCCTTTTGCATACGTTATACGTAAGTATTTTACGAGTATTTATTAACAACACCGCAGTTGCTTTAAGCAGTCAACGCCGCAGTCAGAACTAAGAATTTCTTCATCCTTGCGTCTTCGAAATTCAAGTTCTTTTTGCATACGTTATACGTAAGCATTTCTGCGCAGACCTATTTTAAACGCAGCAGTTGGAACTAGGAATTTTTTCATCCTTGCGTCTTCAAAATTCAAGTTCCTTTTGCATACGTTATACGTAAGTATTTCTTCATGTTTTCAACATTCGAAATACTAACGTATAACGCAAAAAAGCATCGCCGAAGCGATGCTTTAAGTACTTATATATTAAGCAGAAAGAACTTTTCTTCCTTTAGCTCTACGTCTAGCTAATACATTTCTTCCGTTTTTAGTGCTCATTCTAGCTCTAAATCCGTGTACTTTTGAATGTTTTCTTTTATTTGGTTGATACGTACGTTTCATTTTATCCTCCTCGAGTTTTCTTTAATTCTTAATAGATAGATGTAATAACTGATTTAGTTTAACATATCTAGCTTAATTAATCAAGAAGAAACCTTTAAAAATTTTAAAAAATATAGCTCAAATAGAGATATTTATTGAAAACTTTTTTAACAAATAAAAAAATATATATTTAAAAGTTTTCCACAGATTTAGTTAGTTTTTCATAGAATAACTGTTAAAAAGTTATGAATATGTTCAAAATTCATTTTCAAAACTTACTGTTTTTCCACAGAAATTTATACTTTTTCACAATTTCACTTAATAAAGTTTTCCACAGCTGTGAATTATGTGTGAAAAAATATTAAATTACTTTTCTTATAATATTCTTAACTGTTAAAAACTTGTTATTTTTCTTTATACTTTTTATAAAATTTATACTTTTTTTACGTTTTTCACAGAGAATTTCTTTTCGTTTTTCATAGTTATTAAAAGTTTTTCCACAGACTGTGAATAACTTTAATTTTTTATTTGGTTTATCTCTTTTTTTATGATATAATTTAGTGTACATTTTTTTAAGGAGGGATTTTTTTTGAGTAATTCTAATTTTTTATGGGAGATTATTCTTAAAGAATTAAAAGCAGAACTTCCTGCTCAAGTTTTTGAAACTTGGTTTTTAGGTGCCTCTATTGATAAAGTTGATTTTGCTAATAAGATTATCGTAATTACTAGTAAAGAAGCTCTTGTATCTCAATTTATTCATGGAGCTTACGATGCACGTCTTAAACAAATATTAAAGAATACTACTGGTTTTGATTTTAATATTGAGTATGATTCACTTGATAATAATTTTGAAATACCTGAAAAACCAACTAAAACAACACCTGCTGCTGAAGATATTATTAGACAAAACTTCTTACAAGGTAATAAGCCTTCTGGAGCTCAACACTTTTATCAAAAACAAAGTTTACCTTTAGATGAATATAAAAAGCCTGTTTCCTCTAATAATGCTTTTAACAGCAAAAAGAACCCAACGCTAAATAAAAACTATACATTTGATAATTTTGTCGTTGGTGCTGGTAATATATATGCTCATAACGTTGCTTATAACGTTGCTGATTCTCCTGGTGGTATCTATAACCCCTTATTTATCTACGGTGGAGCTGGATTAGGTAAAACACACCTTTTACATGCTATAGGTAATGAAATGGAGAAAAACTTTCCTGAGTTTAAAATAGAGTGTATTTCATCGGAAAAATTCTTAAATGAGTTTTTAGCCTCTATTAAACCTATGAAAAATAAAAATGATAATGCTGATGAAGATTTCAGACGTAAGTATCGTGAGATAGATGCCTTACTTATTGATGATATTCAGTTTTTATCTGGAAAAACTGAAACACAAAATGCATTTTTCCACACTTTTAATGAGCTTCAAATGAACCAAAAACAAATAGTTCTTATAAGTGATAAGTCACCTTCTCAACTTAATGATCTAGAAGATCGTCTTGTTACTCGATTTGAACAAGGTGTTACTACAGATATTACACCACCGGACTTTGAAACTCGTATGGCTATATTAAAATATAAATGTACTCAGTTTGACATTGAGTTAGATGAAGAGACTCTTATATATATTTCTAATAATGTTTCATCAAATATAAGAGAATTAGAAGGTGTTTTAAAGAGTATTAAATCTATGTCAGCTACAATGAATAAAAAACCTTCTCTTCAAATCGCAGAAGAAATATTAAAAGATGTGAGAAAAGCTCCTCGTAAAAATATTTCACCTGATCATATTATTAATGCTTGTTCTGATTTTTATTCTATTAGAAAAGATGATATTCTTTCTTCTACTAGAAAAAAAGAAGTTGTTCAAGCTAGAAATATAGCTATTTACTTATGTCGTGAACTTACTAATCTATCGTTTCCTGCGATAGGTCAACACTTTAATAAGGACCATACTTCTATTCTTTATTCATTTAATAAGATAGCTAAGTTAAATGAAGATGAATTCCCTGATATTTTTGAAAACATCTCTATGATTAAAGAAAAGTTAGGTCAAATATAATAGCTGTTAATAAGTATTAACTTTTTGTGTTAGTTATTAACAAGTTATTCACAGCAAACTTTACAATTTATTTTTAATTTGGGTGGAGTTTTCCACAGTGTTAACAGCCCTTATTATTATTATTATTTTATTTAATATATATTATATATAAGGAGACAAAATGAAATTTACTATAGAAAAATCTGATTTTTTAGAAGGTCTAAATCATGTTGCTAGAGTTATAGCTCCTAATTCTCTTTTTGAAATTTTAAAAGGAATTAAATTAGAACTATCTTCTAACAACTTAGTATTAAAAGCAAGTGATTCTTTAGTATCTGTTGAATTTATAATAGATGCTTATAAAGATGATAAAGAAATTATTACTATAGAAGAAGAAGGACAAGTAGTATTACCTTCTCGTAATTTTATAGAAATTATAAGAAAAGCACCTACTAATCTTATTGAATTTGAAAGTACAGATTCGTTTATTAAAATTCATTCAGGTAAGAGTGAATTTAATATTAAAGGTTATGATGCTATGGAATATCCAGAATTTCCTGTAATATCTAGAGAAAATAGTCTTAAATTAGAAGCTACAGTATTTAATGATATTATTAGAGAAACAGTATTCTGTACAGCACCTAATGATCAAAGACCTATTTTAGAAGGTGTTAACTTCTCATTAAAAAATAAAATTTTAACTGCGACTGCTACAGACTCTTATCGTCTAAGTAGAAGACAAATAGTTTTAAATGATGAAGATGCAGAAAAAGAATTTAATCTAATTATTCCACGTAAGGCTCTAACATACTTCCAAAGAATGATAGAAACTGGTGGAGATGAGGTTGAAATCTTCTATGAAAATAATAGAATAGTTCTTTACTACCAAAATGTAGTTTATACTGTTTTATTAATAAGTGGTAATTATCCAAATACAGAAAAACTTATTCCAACTATGTTTGAATGTTCATTTACTGCAGATAGTAGAGAGTTTTTCAATGCTGTTGATAGAATCTCACTTATGAGTAGAGAAGATAAAGATGATATTATTAAATTAGTAGTAACTGAAGGTAACTTAGAAATTTCTTCACAGGCTAAAGATTTAGGTAGTGCTGTTGAAGAATTACAAGTTAATTCTAAATTAGAAGATGATAGTTTTGAAATATCTGTATCTGGTAAATATTTGAAAGATGCAGTTTCAGCTATTGCTTCTGAAGAAATCGTAATTAAGTTTTCTGGTGAATTAACTGCATTTATAGTTCAACCAAGTGATTATCATAGAGATATTATTGAACTTATTCTACCAGTAAGAACTTATTAAAATTAAAAAATAAAAAAAGAAGTAGAATGAATAGTAATTGTTTTGTTTATTCTATCTTCTTTTTTGTGAGAAAGATTTGAGAAAGGATATATAATGACAAAAAATATAAATAAAGTAATTATTATATTAGGTATAGTTTTATTAGGTATGATACTTAGATCGCCTATTACTTCTGTAGGGGCAATATCTGGACCTTTAAAAGGTATCTTAAATATAAATAATACAGTAGTTGGTTTAATAACAACAATTCCACTAATAGCGTTCGCTTTATGTAGTCCGGTTGTTAGTAAATTTTCTGGAAAGTTAGGTCTAGAAAAAACTGTATTCTTTTCTGCAATAATTATTACTATTGGTTTAGGTTTAAGATTTTATCTAAATACTTATGTGTTTTTCTTTGCTACATTTATTGTAGGTGTAGGAATAACAGTAGGTAACGTATTATTACCAGGAATAGCTAAAAAATATTTCCCAGAAAATCTAGGAGTTATGACTGGATTTTATGCAGTCGTGATGAATGTGAGTGCTGCTTTAGCTGCGGGAATAAGTTATCCAATAGCAAGTTCTAATATAGGAGGTACTGAATTTTCTATAGGATTAGCTGTTAATATTTGGATAGTGATAGCTATCTTAAATGCGATAGTTTACTTTTATATTTCTAGAAAAGCTACTGTAGAAAATGTAGTAGCAGAAAAATCTGATGGTATTAAAAATTACTTAGGTAGTTTGAAAATGTGGACTTTAACTTTAAGTATGGGACTTCAATCAGCATTATTCTATTGTAGTGTTTCTTGGTTTTCTGAAATAATGATAAGTAAAGGATTTACTCCAGAAGCGGCTGGATTACTATTATCAATAAGTCAATTTGCACAATTTCCATCTACATTTTTAGTACCAGTATTAGCTGATAAGTTAAAAAATAAATTAATTATTCCTATTTTTATAGTAGTAGGATATATAGTATCATTATTAGGAATGGTATATGTACATGGTAACTTTACATTAATGGCAATCTTAGTAATTTTATTTGCATTAGCTGGAGGAGGATCATTCTCTTATGTAATGTATCTATTCTCAGCAAAAGCAAGAAATGAAAAAGAATCAGCTAATATTTCAGGATTAGCTCAGTCAGGTGGTTATTTACTTGCTGCGATATTCCCACCATTATTAGGATATATAAGAGATATATCTAACTGGAATGTAGCAATATACATATTAATATTAACAGCTATAGCATTACTAGTAACATTATTACATTGTAGTTCAGATGGAAATATTATAGAAGATTAAATAATAAAAAATATCAAGTATTATTTTACTTGATATTTTTCAGGCTGTTGACAAATAGGTCAACAGCCTTTTTTTAACTGAAATAAAACCTTTAAAATGGTATAATATAAGTATATAAAGGAGGTTTTAGTATGTTTAATAAAGTAGAAAATATAAAAGATGAAATAATACTAATGACACTATCAGAAATAGTACCTAAAGACCATTTTTTAAGAAAAGTAGATAAAGCTATCGATTTTAAATTTATTTATGATTTAACAGAAAAATACTATAGCCATACGACAGGGAGAAATAGTCTAGATCCTGTTGTATTATTTAAACTGGTATTTTTAAAAGACTTTTATGGAATAAAATCTATGAGAGAAACAA
>NZ_JNJO01000011.1 GCF_000701685.1 Gemella sanguinis ATCC 700632 | reverse complement strand
AGCATGAAGCCCCCCTCGAGATGAGATTTCCCACGGATATTAAGACCCCTTGAAGACGACAAGGAGAATAGGTTAGGAGTGTAAGTGTGGTAACACATTCAGCTGACTAATACTAATAGGTCGAGGACTTAATCAAGTGAAGTTCTTTTGGTTAAGTGGTTGACAAAGGAATAAATGATGATATAATAGATGTATGAAGTTTTCGTCTGGTGGCGATAGCGAAGAGGACACACCTGTACCCATACCGAACACAGAAGTTAAGCTCTTTAGCGTCGAATGTAGTTGGGTTTACGCCCTGCGAGACTAGAACGTTGCCAGGCTTCAGAGGTCTTTAGCTTATGCTTTAGACTTATAATTCCACAGTAGCTCAGTTGGTAGTAGCATCTGACTGTTAATCAGAGGGTCGTAGGTTCGAGTCCTACCTGTGGAGCCATTTTTTGGCCCGTTGGTCAAGTGGTTAAGACACCGCCCTTTCACGGCGGTAACACGGGTTCGAATCCCGTACGGGTCACCATTTGAACGGAGGTTTAGCTCAGCTGGGAGAGCACTTGCCTTACAAGCAAGGGGTCAGCGGTTCGATCCCGTTAACCTCCACCATTTTAAATATTTCGGGAAGATAGCGAAGAGGCTAAACGCGGCGGACTGTAAATCCGCTCCTTAGGGTTCAGTGGTTCGAATCCACTTCTTCCCACCATTCTATTATTGGGATATAGCCAAGCGGTAAGGCAACGGACTTTGACTCCGTCATTCCCCTGGTTCGAATCCAGGTATCCCAGCCATGAGCCATTAGCTCAGTTGGTAGAGCATTTGACTTTTAATCAAAGGGTCGAAGGTTCGAGTCCTTCATGGCTCATTAAATGAATAAAAGGCTATCTAATAGCCTTTTATATTTTTTGGCCCGTTGGTCAAGCGGTTAAGACACCGCCCTTTCACGGCGGTAACACGGGTTCGAGTCCCGTACGGGTCATCTTAACCAAGTCGTAACTTATGTTACGGCTTTTTTTTTATGTTTTCAAAAAATATAGCATATATAATTATATATGCTATACTTTTAATACATTTATTTTAAATTGTTTTTAGTAAAACTTAGCGGTAGTACTTCTTTAAAGAAGTTATACACTTCATAATTATTTTCAGATGTTCCTAGAATTAGTTCAAAGTTCTCATCTGCGAATTCGGCAATTACTTGTCTGCAAACGCCGCATGGAGGACAATATGTTTCTATATTTCCTTTTGGCCCACCAACTACAGCAATTTTTTTGAATTTAGTAATGCCTTCACTTACTGCTTTAAATATTGCTGTACGTTCTGCACAGTTTGTAGGTGTATAACTAGCATTTTCAATATTACAACCTGTATAAATTTCTCCGTCTTCAGTTAGAAGCGCTGCTCCTACTTTGAATTCAGAATAAGGAACATAAGAGAATTTTGTCGCTTCGATAGCTTTGTTAACTAATAATCTATTAATTTCTTCGTCTTTTTGGTTGTTATGAATACCTAGTAGTTCAAAGATAGTATCTGCAACACCTGCTTCGTCATTGTTCTTTTCAGTTGTATATTTCGCTATTTCTTTAAGATGAGGGTTTGCATTTTGCATAGCTACGCTATATTCTACTATTTTAAGCATAGCCTCATCATTTAAGTTATCTCCTATAGCTAACGTATTTTTTAGTGATATTTTGTATGCTTCTGATACTTGTTTTAAAGCATGTCCCTTAGTTGCATTTTTATCCATAATTTCAAGGTTATTGGAACCTGACGAAGTTACAGCAATATTTTCATTTTCTGATAATAGTTTTTTAGCCTTTTTTAATTTATCAAGGTCATTTGATATTCCAATTATTTTTATTGATGGATTATGCTCTTGGTTTAAGTAAAGTTCTATATTTTCTACTTCTGTAACATGTCCATTTTGTAGTCTTTTTTTTGATTCAGTTCTTAAATATTCTAAATCTGGAGTCGAACCTATAGAGCGTATAAGATCAGCATATGCTTGAATATCAGTTTCGATACTGTGAGTATATACAGTATTTTTTGTATAAAGTTGGTAGCTGATATCTAAACTTTTAAATATTCCTATCGTATAATATAAATCTTTTACTTGTATTGGAGTAATACTTATAATCTCTTTATTTTTATTGTAGACAACCCCTCCATTAAAACTAATAACATCACAGACAATATTATTTTCTTCAAGAGCAGGTGATGCTTCATAGTAAGCTCTTCCTGTTGCTACTACGAATTCAATGTTATTATTTTGAGCATATTTTATTAATTCTACATTTTTTTCAGGTATTTTATGTTCATTATTTAGCAGTGTACCATCCATATCACTAGCTATTAATTTAATCATATATTGTTTTAAGATACTAGAGAAGATCTAGTTCTTTCTCCTTTCCTCATATATAGTTAGATTATATCATAACTAGATAATTATTGTAACCTAAAGAAAAAATATATTAATATTAGAGTAATATTTCTACTATAATTTTATTATTTATGATAATATAAGAGTTAATCAAATTATTTATAGAGAGTGATTAGATATGGAATTAAAAAATATTATAAAAGATAATAATTTAGAAGAATTGTTTTCTAAAGTAACAATAGGAATAGAAAAAGAAGGACAAAGAATTTTAGAAAATGGTCATATTACAAAAACAGATCATCCTAAAGTTTTAGAACCTCGACATGAAAATCCATATATTCAAACAGATTTTGCGGAGTCTCAAATCGAGCTTATAACATCACCAGAAAGAAATGAGAAAGATGTTATTAGAGTTTTAAATGCTATTCATGAAGTAGCTTTAAAGAATATTCCCGAAGATGAGTATATATGGCCTCTAAGCATACCTGCTGTACTTCCTGATGATAAAGATATAAAAGTAGCTCAATTTGAAAAAGAATGGGATATTGTTTATAGAGAATACTTAGTTGAAAAATATGGTAAATATAAACAAATGGTATCAGGTATTCATTATAATTTTCAAATTGATGATAATTTTATGAAAAGTGTTGCCAATATTACAAATAACGATGTTGTTAATGTTAAAAATGATATATATATGAAATTAGCACGTCAATTTTTAAGATATCAATGGTTACTTGTATACCTATATGGTGCCTCACCATTTGCTGAAGATAAATATTTTACAGATGGAAAGAAACCTGAAGGCTTTGTGAGAAGCTTAAGAACAAGCAGATATGGGTATGTTAATGATGATGATATCGTAGTATCTTATTCTTCATTAGAAAAATATATTTCTGATTTAACGGGCTATGTTAAAGATAAAAAATTAATAGCCGAAAAAGAATTTTATTCTAGTGTTAGATTCAGAGGTGCTGAAACCGTAGCGGATTTACCAAAAAAAGGTATTAAATATATAGAATTTAGATTATTTGATTTAAATCCATTTGCTCCTTTTGGAATATTAGAAAAAGATGTTAGATTTATTCATTTATTTATAAAATCTTTAGTATGGATGGAAGAAGCAGATAAAAAAACTTCAGAATCTAAAGGAAAAGAATACAGTGAGAATATTGCCTTATCTCATCCATTTGAAATGCCAATCTACTTGGAAGAAGGTTTAGAACTTCTTGATAATATGAAAAACATGGTAAGAGAATTGAGCTTACCTGAAAGTGATATATTATTAATAGAAGAAAAAGAAAATGAATTAATAGACCCATCACTTACACTGGCTGCAAAAATAGTAAAAGAGTATGAAAAAGATGGTAATATAATAGAGTTAGGGGTTAGTCTAGCTAAAAAATATAAAGAAGAAGCTTTAAGAGAATATTATTCGTTAAGTGCATATAGTAACATGGAATTATCTACTCAAGCAGTAATTGAAGATGCTATAAAAAATGGTATAAAAGTAGATGTTATAGATGAAAATGATCAGTTTATTCGCTTAGAAAGTAATGGAACTGTAGAATATGTGAAAAATGGTAATATGACAAGTAAAGATACTTATATATCTCCATTAATAATGGAAAATAAAGTTGTAACTAAGAAGGTATTATCGGAAAAAGGATTCAGAGTTCCAGGTGGTTATGAAGTATCAACATTAGATGAAGCTTTATTAAAATTTGATTATTTAAAAAATAAACCTATAGTTATAAAACCTAAAAGTACAAATTTCGGATTAGGAATCTCTATTTTTAAACATGGTACAGACGATGTAGAAGACTTTTCAAAAGCTATATTGTTAGCTTTAAAAGAAGATAAGGATATTTTAATAGAAGAGTTTATAGATGGAACAGAATATAGATTCTTTGTTATTGAAGGTGAAACAAAGGCTGTTTTACTTAGAGTACCAGCAAATGTAGTAGGAGATGGAAAACATACAATTTCTGAATTGGTAGAGATAAAAAATGAAAATCCTCTACGTGGAGATGCTAAGAAAACACCACTTAAAAAGATAGAGTTAGGTGAGATTGAGAGCCTACAATTAAAAGAACAAGGGCTAAGTTTTGATACTGTTCTGGATGAAGGTCAAATAGCATATTTAAGAGAAAACTCTAATATTAGTACTGGTGGAGACTCTATAGATATGACTGATGAAGTAGATGATAGTTACAAAAAGCTAGCTGTAGAAATATCTGATGCTATGATGGCTAAAGTATGCGGGGTAGACCTAATTATTAAGGATATTAAACAAGTAGCTACAGATCAAAATTATGGAGTAATAGAAGCTAATTTTAATCCAATGATGATGATGCATATTTACCCTCATAAAGGTAAATCAAGAAGGTTATCTCTGGATGTATTGAGAATGTTATTTCCGGATAGAATAATAAATTAAAAAAGCTAAAATTTGATAATTGACCAAATTTGATATATAATAGCAAGTGAGGTATAAAATAGGAGGTAAGAAAATGAATTTAATTCCTACAGTAATAGAGCAAACTTCTCAAGGAGAAAGAGCTTATGATATTTATTCAAGACTTTTAAAAGATAGAATTATTATTTTAGGATCAGAAGTTAATGACCAAGTTGCTAACTCAATTACAAGCCAACTTTTATTTTTAGAAGCACAAGATAGTGAGAAAGATATTTATTTCTATATTAACTCTCCAGGAGGTAGTGTAACAGCTGGTTTTGCGATTTATGATACTATGCAACATATTAAATGTGATGTAGTAACAATTTGTATGGGTATGGCTGCAAGTATGGGAGCATTCTTATTAGCGGCAGGAACTATCGGTAAGAGATATGCATTACCAAATGCAGAAGTTATGATTCACCAACCATTAGGTGGAGCACAAGGACAAGCCACTGAAATTGAAATTGCTGCTAAACACATATTAAGAACACGTGAAAAATTAAACAAAATTTTAGCGGACAGAACAGGTCAAACAATTAAAGCAATTGAACGTGATACAGAACGTGATAATTACTTAAGTGCAGAAGAAGCTTGCGAATATGGTTTAGTGGATAAAGTAATGTATCCAGAAAATAATAAACCACAAAAAAAAGAAAAAGTAAAAAAAGCTGCTAAAAAAGCAACTAAAAAATCAGAATAATTCTAATTCAAAAAAAACTCTCTCAGATTTCTGAGAGAGTTTTTTATATTATATTTTCCAAATTTTACCTATTGCATTACGGAATTCGTAGTTATCCATAAAATATTCTACATTTCCGTTAAAATGACGTTTGAATTGAAGAACACTATAATCAGTAGCATCTTCAGAAGTGAACTCTTTAGAAGTTCCAAAGAAGTTGAAAATTTTGAAGTTATTTCTAATAGCATATTTTATCATAGTATACATTACTAAATATGAGCCATTAAATCTAGAGAATTCTTTTTTCATTCCTCCAGTGAAGTAAATAAGATCTTGTTTTGTTTCTATAAAACTTGCGCACGATAGATAAATAGTATTTCCATGCTCCTCTTTTAAAGAAGAGATTTTTGCTATTTTATCATTGTTAAAAGCAATTGATTCATCTATTCTAGCTATTTTATTCATAGTTTTTTCAGGATTTACTTTTCCACTTTCAAGTTTTTCTGTTAATTTAGTTTTTTCAGAATTGAAATCTTCAATTTCTTTATTTAGTTTAGAAATAAGTGAATCACAATCTAAGTAAGAAACCATAAGGTGAAGTTTATCACCTAATGCGGTTTTTAGATTTCTAAAGTACTCACTAGTTCTAATTTGGAAGTTGATTCTATCTTCTGTACTTTTGTTTATTGAATCAAAGATTGCAGCATCTTCATCATTAAAAATGTCGATTTCTTTTACAGTTATTCCTTCTTTTATAGCTTTGTTAATTGAACGTTTAGCCATTGTTGAAACAGTTTTTAATAGTGTATCTTCAGTAAGAGTTTCTTCTAGTTCTCTTGAATATATACAACGAGAAGCTAGAGTAGGGTTTGTAAATAAGTCATCATTAAGTGGTTTATACCCTAGTGAAGTTAATATTTTATCTGTTTCTATAGATTCTTTAGTAGTTTCAACATATTCGATATCTTTGTAAATACGTTCATTTAAGAATGGATTAACCCTTACGCAAAGAACACGGAAGTCTTTAGCGAAATATTTTTTTAACTCTGTCATATAAAATCTAACTAACTCAGTATTTGAATAATCCATTATTGGACCATGTTGAGCTGTTACTTTAAAGAAGAATTTTTTATAAGGGAAGTAAATAAATGTTGCATATGCTAACACTTCGTCATTTTCTTTTACAGCAAGTATTTTTGTTTTTAGGTTATTGAAATTTTGCATTTTACTATATACAGCAGCTTGTTGTAAATAGTAACGATCATTATTTTTTTCTTGAACCTTTTGTAGTTCGTCACTGCTAATTTCTGTAAATATCATTAATATGCTCCTTATATAAATTTTAATACATACCCATACGATTATATAACAAATAGAAGAAAAAAAAAAGTAATAACTATTATTTAAACTGCTTACAATAAATGATATAATAAGGATATAAATGTCTGGGAGGATAATTTATGAGAGAATATCAATTAAGAAATAAAAATTATAAAATTAGATATAATGATTTTCCTGGTGAAGGAATACCAATAATATTTATTCATGGATTAGGATGTGCAGGTTCTTTTGATTATGTTGAGATAGCAAATAGGAAAGAGTTCTTAGGTCATAGAAAAATATTAATAGATTTACTAGGAGCAGGTTATAGTGATAAACCTCTTGATTTTGAATACAAAGTTAAAAATCATGCGAAGTACTTAAGTGAATTTTTAGAAGATCTGAATTTAAATAAAGTTATATTATTTGGGCATAGTTTAGGAGGGGCTATCTCTATAGAACTTTGCGGTCTTTGTAAGGAAAAGATAGATCGATTAATACTAACAGAACCTAATTTAGATCCTGCGACTAAAGGAAGAACTAGTTGGGCTGTTGCTCAGTATACTGAAGAGAATTATAAGAGTAGAATAAGTAGCTTAATAGAATATTGTGCAAGTGGAAAGAATACAATGTGGGCAGCAACATTAAGAAATTGGTTGCCAGAGGCAGCATATCAAATATCAAGGGATGCTATAGAAGTTAGAGAAGTCCCTTGGCGTGATATGTTCTATAGTTATAAGATTCCTCGATTCTTTATCTTCGGTAGTAAAACATTACCAAGTGATGATTTAGAAGAGTTACCAAAGAATAATATAGAAGTAAAAATAGTAGAGAATGCTGGGCATTCTATGGCATGGGAAAATTCAGAAGGATTAGCTCAAGTAATATATGAATGTCTTAAATAAAGAAAAATAAAAAGTTTGGATACTTCCAAACTTTTTATTTTTATATTTTCTTAATTTTTAAATTACTTACCATTAAGTATGAACAGATTATTAGTAATAATAGGTTTATAATGCTTGGTAAGTTAAATAATGATATTATAGCTAAAACTGATCCACATGTTGTAATAGGTACACCTTGATAATAACCATCTTTCATTTTAGTAACATTAAATCGTGCTAATCTATAAGCACCACAACAAGCATAGATGGCACTAAGGATAGCTACTATCACTATTAATGTAGAAGTTGGTTTATCAATAGATACAAATTTTTCAAAAATTAGTATAGCAGGAGCTACACCAAAACTTACAACGTCACATAAAGAATCTAAATCATGACCGATGTCAGAAACGACACCAAGTTTTCTTGCTACAATACCATCGTATCTGTCTGCAAGCATTGCTAATAAAATAAAGACAGTTCCCCAAACATAATATCCATGTACAGTAACTAAGATTGATAAAAAGCCACAAAAGATATTACACAAGGTAAGATAATTCGGTATAAAATTTTTATTCATTAAGTTATCCTCCAATGATTGATATTATAATTATAGTACAAATTGAAAGAAAAGTCTAAAAAAAAATAAAAGTTACAATATGAAATTTATTAATTACTTTAATTTACATAAAAATTTTGCGAGAAGTGTTGTTTTTAAAAATATTACTTGATATAATGTATATGTAATTTATTATGGGAGGGGTATTATGTCGCTAAAATTAGATAAAGTTGATATAAAGAAAATTGCGAAAGAGTTAATATTTATTTGTCTTGGTTGTGCTATTTATTCATTTGCGATAATGCACTTTAATGTACCGAACAAACTTGCAGAAGGTGGAGGAACAGGTATTTCCTTGTTACTACTTTATGCATTTGGATTACCAGTATCAACTGGTACAATATTGGTTAATATACCATTATTAATTATTGGTTTTAAAATGTTAGATAGAAAAACTATGATATATACTTTATATGGTATTTCTATGTTAACTGCGTGGTTGAAATTTTTTGAAATATATAATGTTAATATTGATATTGGTGGAGATAAGTTATTAGCTTCTGTCTTTGGTGGTATTATCGCAGGTATTGGACTAGGAATAGTATTTTTAGTTGGTGGTACAACTGGAGGAGTAGATATTGTAGCTAAAATTATTCAACTTTATACAGGAAATTCAATTGGAAGAATTATTCAAGTATTAGACGGTGTTATTATAGCTCTTACGTTTGTAGCGGTAAAAAGTTTCCCAGCAATCTTATATACTCTTTTCTATATATTTATTAGTACTAAGTTAATAGACTATGTAGTTGAAGGTGGGGTATCTGGTAAAGGTGTAATGATTGTTTCACCAAAAATAGAAGAAATAACTAAAATAGTTCAAGAAGATATGGAACGCGGTTTAACGTATTTTAAAGGACAAGGTAGTTATACTAGAAAAGATATGGATATTGGTTATTGTGTTGTATCAAGAAATGAAATAAGTAGACTGAAATCGCTCGTTTTTGAGATTGACCCACGAGCCTTTGTAACCATAACAGAGGTTCATGATGTAATGGGCGAAGGATTCAGTTTTGATCAACCAAAGAAAATCAAAGTAGGTATAAAAAAAGATAAATAATAATAGGGAGTAACCTAATATATTATATTGTTAGGTTACTCTCATTATTTGAAAGGTATTAAGATGATAAAAAACTTTTATTTTAGAATAATATTAATAATAGGACTAACTACCGTATGTTGTTCATTTTTTGGGCAAACACTTCTATTTTTAATTAATATTAGTAAAAATTACTACCAATATTTAATTCTCTTAACACCGCTAGTGCTTCTTTTTGCAAAATATAGTAATAAGATAATTAAAACTCATGGAGTAGGTATGAAGTATTTTGTAGAAGCTGCTAATAAAGACAATGATAAGGTTAGCTGGTTTTTTCCTATTGTTCTTACTATAAATACTCTGCTTGCTCATGTATTTGGTGTAAGTGTGGGAAGAGAGGGTGTTGCAGTTCAATTAGGTGGAGCTATTGGAAAAAATATGACGACTAATGATTTAAGTGATAGACAAAAGAAATATTTTGTTCGTTTAGGGATGATTAGTGGTTTTGCAGCTCTATTTCAGACTCCACTTGCAGCAGTATTTTTTATATTAGAAATAATTGGGAAAAAGATAAGAGTTACTGCTAGTTCTATTTATGAGTTCGTTAGTTATATAGTTGCAGCATTTATTTCAGCAAAGCTATCTCATATTTTAGGTTTAGAGAAATTCTTTGTAGAAGTTAATGTTAGTAATAATGATATTAATTTAGTAAACATATTAAAAATAGCTTTTATAAGTATAACATTAATTTTTACCGGGATATTATTTGTTATTATTCAAAAAAAATCTAAAGTGGTTGTTGCTACTTACAAATATCTTACATGGGTTTTATTAGTATTATTTATAGTAATGAGCTTTATACTAAACTTTAGATATGCTTCACTAGGTACTAATTTAATAGACATCTCATTTAATGATTATAATAATATTAAAGCGTATGATTTTATTTTAAAATTAATATTAACGGCAATTTGTACAGCTATAGGCTTTAGTGGGGGAGAGGTTACACCGTTATTTGCTATTGGGGCAAGCAGTGGCGTTGTATTAGGAATATGGTTAGGGCTGCCTGTGTTAATGGTAGCTGGCTTGGGATATTGCTTAGTATTTTCTTCAGCAACAAAAACATGGATAACTCCTATATTTTTGGCTTTAGAAGTTTTTGGATATAAACTGATGTTAATAATGATATTACCAGCAGTACTATTGTACTTTATAAACAAAAAATACAGTATTTATAGTTAGTATATAAAAATACCAAGAGAAGTGTAGTTTTCTCTCGGTATTTTTTAGTTTATTGTAAATACTATTCAGGATTTATTTTTTTAGTGACCAACTTTCCTCAATTAATGGAATCATCTTTGTTAAAGTATCTTTATCACCTTCTATTGAAGTATAATGAATTTTACCATCGTCTGCTTTAAAAATATATGTAACAAAATATTTTCCAGTATTAGTTAAAGTATTAATAACATAAGCATCATAGCCACCGATTTTTGATTTAGTACCTGATATTTTTTCAAACATTTGACTACTCTGTTGCCTACTATATACTGAATTTGCTACTTGCTTAGGATCGATAGATGCATACTCTGCTTCAGATATTCCAAGTTGACTTGGACGGAAAATGTTTAATGTAACAACATTATACGCAGATGTATCACTAGATTGTATGTCATTACCACCATTTATATCTTTAAAATTAACCCAATCTTTAGGGACTTTAACATATCCGTACTCGTCAGAACCAATTACTTTAGTATCCTCTGCTTTGATACCTGTTGAAGATGAACTTTTATTTGATGAATCTGAATCTTTTTTATTAGCTTCTTCTTTTTTATTTTCATCTTTTTTCTTAGAGTCCTCTTGTTTATTTGACTCATTCTGTGTTGTCTGCTCTTTATTTTGGTCTTTATTTTCGTTTTTATTTGCTTGACAAGACACAAGTAGTACGGAACTTAATAATAACATTAGTATACCTTGTAATTTTTTCATATAGAAACCCCTTTCATTTGATTATAATTTTATTATATCATGTATATAAGAAAAATTATATATATTTATCAATATATATTAATAAATTATTAAAAAAGAACAGAATCAGTAAAGTCTGACTCTGTTCTTTTATTATAAACCTAGAAGTTTTAAAATTTCTCTTTTATATTTTAATTTTTGTTCATCAACATTTTCACCATTTAGTTGAACTTTTATTTCTGAAATAATTTCACCAGGTTTATTTTTAATAATATATATTCTGTCACTAAGTTCTATTGCCTCATCTATGTCATGTGTTATTAGTAGGGTTGTAAGATTAAACTTTTTACAAATATCTAAATACCAAGAATGTAATGATATCTTTGTTATTGCATCTAGGGCACTAAAAGGTTCGTCTAGTAAGAATAATTCTTCTTTAAACATATAAGTTCTTAAAAGTGCAACCCTTTGTCTCATACCACCACTTAATTCACTTGGATATTTATCTTTATAATCATAAAGATTAAATAGTTTTAAGTTTTTTATGGCTTCAGCTTCAGCCTCTCTTTTATTAACTTTTTTTATAAGAAGGGGAAGTATAATATTTTGAATTACAGTCTTATGTTCTAAAAGTAAATCTTTTTGAAGCATATAGCTGACTTTTCCTTTGAAATTAGAATCTCCTTGAATTTCTATAGTTCCAGATTGAAGTTCGTTGATACCTGCAATTAAATTAAATAAGGTAGTTTTTCCAACTCCGCTTCCACCTAGAATTGAAACAATTTCACCTTGGTCGACATGAATATTAATATTTTTTAATATACTATTATTTGGGTAATTGAAAGATAAGTTTTTTATTGTTAAGACACTCATTATTTTATGTAGTCATTGCTAAATCCTGTATTGTCTGCAAGTGGTTTTTCGATAATTTTGTTATCGTTAACCCAATGGTAAAATGCGTTCCATCTTTCAGCATCGAATTCTCCCCAATGCTCTTTATTTGAAGCATATTGTTGAGAGATATATTTTTGTGATGCTACTACGAAATCACGTTTTTCTTTTAGTTCCGGTGCATTTTTTATTAAAATATCTGCAGCTTCTTCAGGATGCTCCATAGCGTAGACATATCCTTTCTTAATAGCTTTAAGAACTTTTTTGGCTTCTTCTTTGTTATTTTTTAGATAGTCATTATTTGCGATAATTACTGGTGAATAGTAATCAAGTTTTTTATCAAAATCTCTTAAGTAGAAGAAGTTTGTTTCTAAATTCATACTTTCTGCTAATTTACCATCCCATGCATAGTAAATCCAAGCAGCATCAAAAACTCCGTTTTCAAGAGGTGTAATTGAGTTACTATCACTATTTGGTACTAACTCAATTTTATTATAATTTCCACCTTGTTTTTCAATTAGAGATTTAATCATAGCTAGTTCAACAGGATCATTCCATGTTCCATATTTTTTACCTTCTAAAGCTTTAGGATCAGTAATATTGTTTTTCTTAGGTGAAATGATACCTGAAGTATTGTGTTCAATAATAGCAGCTACAGCTGTAATTCCAGCTCCTTTAGAAAGTTTACTAGCCATTGTATCTTGATAATATATTCCAAAAGGTGCTTTATTATTAATTATTAAATCTGATGTGCTATCTTCTGGTGCTGGTTTAATATCAAGATCTATTCCTTCTTCAGCAAAATAACCTTTTTCTTTTGCGACATATAATCCTGTGTGGTTTGTATTAACTGCCCAGTCTAATACAAAGTCGACTTTTTTTAAATCTTTATTATTTGAACTATTATTAGCAGAACCACATGCTGTAAGTGTTACTGCAAGAATAATAGAAAATATACTAATTAGTATTTTTTTCATGATTTTCTCCTATATATTTCCATTTAATAAATTTTTTTTCGCTTAGTTTAACTAATTCTATACTTAGTAAACTTATAATAGATACCAATATAATAATTGCGAACATAGTATCGTATTCAAATAGTTTTTTTGCTTTAATCATATAAACACCTAGGCCTTCAAAACCTCCTAACCATTCAGCTACAACTGCAGCTATAAATGCATAAGAAACACTTACTCTAAGTCCTGCATAGAAGTAACTTAAGCTAGTTGGTATTTTAACATGCCATAGTATTTGTAATTTACTAGCATTCATAAGTTTTAATAATGTGATCATATCGTTATCACAATTTCTAAATCCATCTAATATACTAACGACAATAGGGAAGGTTGTAGTTAAAACTATTAAAACAATCTTTGGTGTTAATCCGTACCCAAGCCAAAGAACCAAAATAGGTGCAATAGCAATAGTAGGAATAGTTTGTGTTAGGACTAGTAGAGGATAAATAGCTTTATTAAATACTGGGATGCTGTCCATAATTAAAGCTAGAGTCCAAGCTATTATAATACCAAGTAGTAAACCGATAATAGCTTCTAGGAGGGTGATTTTACTGTGGAAAATTAATTGTTTATAATTTTTAATGAAAGACTGTACTATTTCTATAGGAGTAGGAATAATATACTTAGGAAGTAAATTTAAATATCCAGCCCCCTGCCAAATTATAATAAGAATAAGCATAGAAATAGCGGCAGCATATTTATTAATTAAATTTGCTAAGCTTTTCATCTATAGTTAAAATATTCCCGTAATTAATTTTCACATTAGCAAAAATATTTTTGCTATCCTCACCCGCAATTAGCAAACATTCTTTTAGAGTATCCAATAATTCATTGAACTCTCCTTCTATTACTGTTTCAAAAGGAGAAACAACGACATTAGAATGTTTATTCTGAAGATAATGAATAACATTATCTATTATTTTTATTTTTTCTTCATTTTGTTCGCTCAATGGAAGAATTTGTAATGCAATACTGCAATTTGACAAAATAAAAAACCTCCTTACAATTTTAAGGGGTCTAAGTTAGGTCTTAAAGAATACTACCTACGCTGGCATTACCCAGATCAGGTTCGGTCGAAATTTATAAATATTTCCTCTCAGACTGTTCACAGACTCCCGTATTTATGATTATATCATATACATTATTTAAATCAATAAATCTGTTTAACGATTTCAAGTTTAGAGTGTAGTTCGAAAAAAGAGATACAAGAAATATAGTATAATATAGTTATTATTTTTAGTTATGATTAATGTATATTTAATATAATTAGTAAATAGATTTAATAATTTACCTATATATACTTAGATTAAAAAGATATTTTTGATTTTTGACTAGATATGTGGTAGAATAAAAAATCATAATAATATAAAATTTAAGAGGGATAACGAAGTGAAATTTTTAAAAGAAATATTTGAATGGATTATAGTAGTTGTCGCATCTATAGCAATTTACTTAGTTTTAAGTACTTATGTAATAGCTCCATTTACAGTAAAAGGACATTCTATGGACTATACATTTGCTGATAATGACAAAGTTTTTGTTAATAAACTTAGTAAAAACTATGAACGTGGTGACGAAGTAGTATTCCATGCAAATGAAACAGATGATTATATTAAACGTGTAATAGGTGTTCCAGGAGACACTATTGAATATAAAGATGATGTATTATATGTTAATGGTGAAAAAGTGGATGAGCCTTATTTAACTCAAAAAATTAAAGAAGCTAAAGAATCAGGAACAGCACCATTTACACCAGACTTTAATATAGAGTACTTAAGTAGTACTAAATCAAAAACAGTTCCAGAAGGAATGTATTTTGTAATGGGTGATAATAGACAACATAGTACTGATAGTCGTGTCTTTGGATTTGTTAAAAAAGAAGCGATGATTGGTAAAGTAAGTCTAAGATACTATCCATTTAGTTCATTTAAGTTCTTCTAAAATTCAAAATATTTTAGTTGAATAAAATATGATGTTATGCTATCATAATATACGGGCACTCTAAAAGAGTGATAGAAGAAAACCACCCCCTACGATTTACGTAGGGGGTTTTATTTTTTATAAAGGAGATTAACATGACAAAGTATATTTTTGTAACAGGTGGAGTAGTATCATCATTAGGAAAAGGTATTGTAGCTGCATCAGTAGGTAGAGTACTTAAAAATAGAGGATTAAAAGTAACACTTCAAAAATTTGATCCATACTTAAATGTTGACCCAGGAACTATGAGTCCTTATCAACATGGAGAAGTTTTTGTAACAGAAGATGGAGCAGAAACAGATTTAGACTTAGGACACTATGAAAGATTTATTGATGTTAATCTAGGTCAATATTCTAACGTGACTGCGGGTCGTGTTTATTCATCAATTATTGAAAAAGAACGTCGCGGAGATTATTTAGGAGGAACAGTTCAAGTAATTCCACACGTAACAAATGAAATTAAATCACGTGTACTATTAGCTGGAGAATCAAGTGATGCTGATGTAGTAATTACAGAAATAGGTGGGACAACAGGAGATATTGAATCATTACCATTTTTAGAAGCAATTCGTCAAATTCGTAGTGACTTAGGTCGTGAGAATGTATGTTATATTCACTGTACACTATTACCTTATATTAAAGCAGCTGGTGAGATGAAAACAAAACCTACACAACAATCTGTAAAAGAATTACGTGGTTTAGGTATTCAACCAGATATTATTGTTGTAAGAAACGAACTTGCATTAACAGATGAATTACGTGCTAAAATATCTCTATTCTGCGATATTCCAAAACAAAATGTTATTGAAAGTCGTGATGTAAGTAATTTATATCAATTACCATTAAATCTAAAAGCACAAAAAATCGATGATATCGTTCTAAAACACTTCAATTTAACAGCTAAAGAGGCGGATATGGAAGAGTGGACATCACTTGTAGAACGTGTAGATAACTTAAAAGATGAAGTTAGAATTGCCTTAGTTGGTAAGTATGTAGAATTACATGATGCTTATATTTCAGTAGTTGAGTCATTAAAACATGCAGGGTATAAACACAATTCTAAAGTTAAAATCGATTGGATTCAATCAGAAGATATTACTGAAGAAAATGTTCATGAGTATTTAAAAGAAGCTGATGGGATTTTAGTTCCTGGTGGATTTGGAGATCGAGGTGTTGAAGGAAAAATCACAACTATTAAATATGCTCGTGAAAATAAAATACCATTCTTTGGAATCTGTTTAGGTATGCAACTTGCAGCTGTAGAGTTTGCAAGAAATGTTTGTGGATTAACTGGGGCTCACTCTTCAGAATTAGATCCAAATACACCGTACCCAATCATTAACTTACTTCCTGACCAAGAAAATGTAGTAGAAATGGGAGGAACTTTACGTCTAGGAAGTTATCCTTGTACATTAACAGAAGGTTCACAAGCGCATAAAGAATATGGTGAAATCAACATAACTGAAAGACACCGTCACAGATATGAATTCAATAATTTCTACCGTGAAAGATTAACTAATAAAGGATTAGTTCTATCAGGTGTTAGTCCAGATGGAAGATTAGTAGAAATAGTAGAATTACCTGAACACCCATGGTTTGTTGCTGGTCAATTCCACCCAGAATTCAAATCTCGTCCAGAAAAAGCACATCCATTATTCGCTGGATTTATTAAAGCAAGTTTAGAGAATAAACGCTAATTATGGATTTGTTTAATATAATAAATGAACTAGAGGCACGCGCAGATACTGCGCGTGCTCTCGATATGTCTAGGTATATGAAAAATAGATTTCCTTTTTTTGGTATTCAAGCTCCTATTCGAGATGAAATTTGCAAACCATATTTTAAAGATGCAAAAAAAGAAAAGAAAATAGATTGGGATTTTGTTGAGTATTGTTGGCAACATGAAAAAAGGGAATGTCAATACATTGCAGCACATTACCTAAAGAGTTTGCAGAAATTTTTAGAAATTACTGATTTTGAAAAATTAAAGAAATTAGTTATAAAGAAATCATGGTGGGATACAGTTGATATACTGGATAGAATTATTGGAAGCTTAATTTATCGTGATGAAACTTTAAAAAAGGAAATTTTAAAATGGAGTGTTGATGATAATATTTGGCTAAGACGTGTCGCTATAGATCATCAACTTTTACGAAAAGAAAAGACAGATACTAATCTTTTAGAAAAAATATTAGTTAATAACTTAAATCATACTGAATTTTTTATTAATAAAGCTATAGGTTGGGCTTTAAGAGACTATTCGAAAACTAATCCCCAATGGGTAAAAGATTTCATTGAAAAATACAAAAATAATATGGCTTCGCTAAGTATAAGAGAAGCTAGTAAATATATATAATAATAGAAAGAGAATACTGTTTAATATTATTGAGCAAGTGTTTCTCTTTTTCTTATTGTCTAATAGTGTTATACTATTAGTATAGCTGTTTGAGTCTTAATATTGGATAAAAATGCTTTTCAGATGAGTGTTTATTAATATATACAGTTTAAATGAATTATAAGTAAAGGTTGGTTTTAATAAATGAAAAAAGTAGTAATAGGGCTAGTAGTTGTTATATTATCTATAGCATTATTAGTAACACTGCCTTTTATGTTTAAAAGTAATCAGGAAGATTATATTGATTTCTCAAAAGTTTCAGAAAATGTCGATGATAATGGAAAAGATGATGATACATTGAGAATTGGTTTAATCTCTGTTGCTGGTGATAATAAAAGTTATATTTTAGAAAAAGAATTAGCTAATTATATTGGTGAAAAATTGAATAAAAAGGTAAAGTTGATACAGAAAAAAAGCTACAGTGATATTAATTTATTACTAAAAAATAATCAAATAGATGTGGCATTTTTATCTACTGGTGCATATTCATTATATGAGGATAAAGAATCGTTAGAACTTTTAGCAAGGCCGAATAGAGGTAAGGCATATTATCATCCAATAATAATTACCAAGAATGATTCAAATATAAATACAATAGAAGAATTGAAAAATAATAGTTTTGCTTTTGTAGATACTTATAGTTATTCAGGATATTTAGTATTTAATGATTATCTAAAGAAAAATGGAACAACAGCAAATAAATTTTTCAGTAATAGTTATTTTACACATAGTCATGAAGAATCTATAAATCATGTTATAAATGGAAGAGTATCGGCTGCAATAGTTGATGACTGGGCTTTGCAGTATATGAGTAGTAATTTTTCTGGAATAGAGAATAATATAAAAATTATTAAGACGTTTCCGGAAGTCGCGACAGGACCTGTAGTAACTCATAAAAACTATGAGGATAAAGAAAAAATCAAACAGATATTATTATCTATAGATAAAGATGATTCTATAAAAAACGTCTTATCACAGCTTCAGATAGAAAAGTATGAAGAAACAAAAGCTAGTGATTATCCAGATTTAATAAGTGAGGATTAAGTAAATGGCTAAGTTGAAAATAAGAAATAAGATTATTATATTCTTTGCGATAATCTATACAATATATTTAAGTATAATCTCAGTATATACATATGTTAATAATAAAAGCATATTGGAAAGTGCTTTGAAAGATAGAATTACTCAAACTTACTATCAGCTAGCTGGTGATATATCAGACGATATAAAAACTGAAAATACTTATGAAATATATCAAAAGATACATAGTGCTTCATCGAATAAGGAAGTGTCTTATATTATTATTTATGATAATGATAAAAATATTATAGGTAAAACTTTAAAAGATGTTCCAGAAAAACTTATGACGTTTAATGAAGGACAATTAAAAAATTATAAGAGTTATGGTAGTTCAAAAGGAGAGATATTAGAATACATTTCTCCTGTCGATGATGTTAATATTGGTTATATAAGAATAGGTTTTTATACTAAAGATATTTATGTGAAAACATATATGCAATTTATAAGAATTCTTGTTTTAAATATTGTTGTTTTTGTAATGTTGCTAATTGTTGCTTACTATATTTCAAAATTAATTGAACGACCAGTAAGAGATCTAACTTCTGTAACCGATGAAATAATTAGAGAAGGTGATTATAAGAAAAATATAGATAAAGATAATTATAGTCAGGATTTCCATGTATTAGTTAGTTCTATAAATGAAATGGTAGATAGTAATAAAAAGAATAAAAAGTTAAATAACTATTTATTAAATAAGGTTTTTAGGATTCAAGAAGAAGAAAGAAAAATGCTTTCTAGAGAATTGCATGATGAGGTAAGTCAATCACTCGCGAGTTTATTATTTTTATTAAGTAATTTAGTAGAAAAGGAAACTGATAAAGTGAAAAAAGATAGATTATTACTAATTCAATCAGAAATCGAAAATAGTTTAACAAATATTAGAAATATAGCAGTTAATCTAAGACCACCTAGTGCAGAGCTAAGCTTAGAAGAGGTAATAAGTAAATATATCGAAGATTATAAAAATTTATATGGTATCTCAGTTGATTTTTATAGTAATTATAAAGGTGGTAAAAATGACAATTTCGATATTACACTTTATCGAATAATTCAAGAGTCATTATCTAATATAAAACGACATTCTGGAGCTACAGAAGTAATTGTTAAGCTTTATGGTAATTCAGATTATATTATTTTGAGTATAGCAGATAATGGTATAGGATTAACAAAAGAACGTGTAGAATCAGCCAAAAAAGAAGGTCGACTAGGAATATTTGGTATCCAAGAGAGAATATTGGATTTTTCTGGAGAATTCAAGGTGCTTAATAATAAAAAGTACTCTACAATAATAATGTGTAAGTTTAAAACAGAGACAATAGAGGAGAAGTCTAATGAAAATACTATTGATTGATGATCATAAACTGATAAAAATGGGGATTAGAGTTTTGTTAGAAGACAATAAAAAATTTAGTTTAATTGATGATTGTGGGAGTAAAGGTGAATTTTTAGAAAGAATTAGCACTACTGAATATAATTTATTTATTTGTGATATTTCATTACCTGATGGAAGTGGTTATGATATATTGGAGATTATAAAAGAGAAAGATTTAGATGCTAAAGTTATTATACTAAGTATGCATGAAGATAAATCATATATAAAAAAAGCTTTTAAAATGGGAGCTTCAGGTTATGTAACAAAAAGTACTGCACATGAGGAAATTTTAAAAGCTATTGACGTAGTAATGGAAAAAAATGAAATTTACTTGAATGAAAAGTATGCTACAATTTTTTATGAATTATATAAAGCAGATAAAGAAATAGAACTTAGTGAACGAGAAAAAGAAGTCGGAAAATATATAGTTGAAGGGTATACTTTAACTGATATCGGAGAAAAATTGTTTTTAAGTGTAAAAACAGTTGACACATATAAAAAGCGACTTATGGAAAAAACAAATACTAAAAAACGAAGTGAGTTAGTTGAGTATTTAAAATCTAACTTAATGTTATAAAAATAAGAGGATCTCTATCAGATAATTTGATAGAGATCCATTTTTTATTAATCTTCTAATTGTTTTGATGTTTTCTTAAATAATGTTAAAGCAATGAATACGAATGCTAATACACAAGAAGCTATTAATGCGTAGAAACCTCCGTTCCATCCGAATACATCAACAAGTTTACCCATAACATAACCAGCACTTGCTGATCCAAGTAGGTAACCGAATAACCCAGTAAGACCAGTAGCTGTTCCTGTAGCAACACGTGGAACAAGGTCAGCAGCTTGAAGACCAATCATCATAACAGGTCCGTAGATTAAGAATCCGATAGCTACTAGACAAATGTTATCTACAAGTGGATTACCTGGAGGGTTTTTCCAGTAAACGAACACTGCAATAAGTACTCCTGTTAAGAATAATAACATTGGAGGAGCACGGTGTCCTTTGAATACTTTATCACTTAAGTATCCACTTGCTAACATTCCGAAGATACCAGCATATTCATATAAGAAGTAAGCCCAGCTTTGTTTATCAACAGAGAAGTGTTTTACTTCTTTTAGGTAAGTAGGAGCCCAGTCGATAATACCGTAACGTACGAAGTATACGAATACGTTAGCAACTGCGATAGCCCATAAGTATTTGTTATTAATAATGTATTTAAAGAAAATATCTTTTGCAGATAAAGTGTGAGCAGACTCAACTTTTTCTACGATTTTTTCTCCTCTCCATTCATCAACTGGAGGTAAACCTTCAGACTCTGGAGTATCTTTCATTAAGTAGAACATAATAATTGCTAAGATAATAGCGATTATTGCTGGTAAGTAGAATAGTGATTGCCATGCACCAAAAAGAGAAAGTCCTAATAATGCAAGAGGCCCGATTAATCCACCACCAAGGTTGTGAGAAACGTTCCACCAGCTCCACCAAGCTCCACGTTCTGAAGTAGAGAACCAGTTAGTCATAGTTTTTGCTCCAGGAGGATACCCCATACCTTGGAACCAACCATTAAGTGCTGAAAGGACAATCATAAATGTTAATGAAGAAAGCACTGCAGGTACTAGACCAAAAATTAAGCTGACAGCAGCAGAAGCAACTAATCCAATAGTAATAAAGTACTTAGGATTACTTCTGTCTGAAACGTTACCCATAATAAATTTACTGAAACCATAAGCAAGAGATAGTGCAAGTGAAACTTTACCTAAATCAGCTTTAGTGTAACCGTATTGATCAATTAAATAAGGGATAGCAAGTGAGAAGTTTTTTCTAATTAGATAGTACGCTGCGTATCCAATGAATACTCCTGAGAATACTTGCCATCGAAGTCTTTTATACTCAGCATCAGTACGAGAACTGTCGATTCTCGGTTTTGGTGCTGAAGCTTTTAAAAACGAAAACATATAAATTTCTCCTTCACTTCAATAATTTAGTATATTAAATTTTTTGTTAGAAGGAATGACGTCAATCTTCTTGAATAAATTTTTTACTTTATTTTATAAAGTATGTAACTTATAAACCTTATTATATATAAATGAAAAGCGTCTGTAAATGTTATTATGTAAAGTTTTTATATTTTAGAAAATCCCCTACACCTGTTGTAGGGAAATTTCTTACAAAATAACTATTGATAATTAAATATAAAAGAATTATAATTGATTAATCAATAGTTGACAAGTCAATTAATTATTTTTTAAAAAAGGAGTATAGCATGGATGTTAAGGAATGTATAGAATTATTGTATAATTTAAAAAATTTAGATAAAAAATTGCTAGATTTATTTGAGAAAAAAATAGGTATTAGTTTAACAAGATTTCAAATTATAAAATATCTACATGAAAGTTCTTTTAGCACATCAAAACAAATTTCACAAAGTCTTGAAATAGATGCAGCGGCAGTGACTAGACACATAAAAATATTAGAAAAAGAAGGTTATGTAATTAAAAGACGTAATGAAAATAATAATAGAGAAGTCTTAGTAGAACTTTCTGAAAAAGCTCATGAAGAAATAAGACGTTGCGAAAGAGAAACAACTGTTCAAGATATTATCGGTAATGAATTTACTGAGAAAGATTTAAAAGACTTAGTCAGCCTATTAAAAAAATTTAATGAAAATTTCAAATAGAAGAGGTATAAATAATGAGTATATTATCAACAATATTAGTAACGTTAGTTGCAATGTTATTTTTCTATATAATGTATTTAGAAACATTTGCAACAGATTCTGAAAGTACAAGTAGAGTATTTAATATTCCGCAAGAGGAATTAAGAAATGCAAGATTAAATACATTATTTAAAAATCAAGGTATTTACAATGGTTTATTAGGAGTAGCTTTGTTATATGGGGCATTTCTATCTAAAAATCCAGTAGAAATAGTTGCAATGTTATTAATATATATTATTTTGGTAGCTATATATGGTGGTTTAACTAGTGATAAAAAGATTATTTTAAAACAAGGTGGATTACCAATATTAGCACTTCTTTCATTATTATTTTAGTTTATAAAGGGGCAAGATTAATATGAACAATACAGCAGTAATAATAGGATCTACAGGGGCAGTAGGAAAAGAAATTTTAAATGAAGTATTAAATCAAGATTATTATAACAAAGTTTATATACTAGGAAGAAAATCAATAGAGAAATTTCCTGACAATGATAAGTTAGAAAAAATAGTTATTGATTTTGAAAATCTAGATTTTAATACAGATATTTTAAATAATTCAGATGTTTTTGCTGCATTAGGAACAACAATAAAAATTGCAAAAACAAAAGAGAATCAGAAGAAAATAGATTTAGATTATACAGTTAATTTTGCTAAGTTATGTGAAGGTAAAGTAAAAAGTTTTAATGTCGTATCTGCCTTAGGGGCTACAAGTAAATCTAAGAACTTTTATACTTCTATAAAAGGAAAATTAGAGGATGAATTGTCAAAATTAGATTTGGGTATTTTAAGAATATATCGACCTTCTTTATTAATAGCTAAGCGAGATGATAAGAGATTAGTAGAGGAATTATTCATGAAGGTAGCACCGATTTTTAAAAAAATTCTTGTAGGAAAATTTGAAAAATATAAACCTATCGAGGTAGAAATTCTAGGTAAGGCAATTGTGGATAATGCAATAGGCAACAAAAGAGAAGGGGTATATCATTACTCTGATTTTAAAATATCTTAAAAGACTCAATAAATTCTATAATACTAATATTTCAGTAACCTAAAGTTATGTTGTGATGATAACTTTGGGTTATTTTTTTAAAAAATTTAATCTTTATTTTATATTCATAAAACTCATATACAATTAATTTATCAAAAGAAATAAACAAAAAATATAAGTTAACTTTATTGTTTGCTGAATCTATGGTAAAATAAATGTATAAAAGTGAGAGGAGACAGAGAGAATGAAAAAAGGATTGACAGTATTTGCAATAAGTACATTATTATGTGGTGGATTAGCAATAGCAGATGGGGGACATCAAGCTTTTGCAAAAGGTGGTAAGGGGAGCTCTTCTAGCAGCTCATCTCATAGTAGCTCAAGAGGAAGTTCGTCACATGGCTCATCATATGGAAGTTCAAGAGGTAGTTCATCACATGGATCATCATATGGAAGTTCAAGAGGAAGCTCGTCACGTGGTTCATCATATGGTAGCTCAAGAGGAAAATCATCATACGGCTCATCATATGGAAGTTCAAGAGCGAAATCATCTCGTGGGTCTTCGTATGGAAGCTCAAAAAGAAGTTCATCAAATGAATCGTTATTTGATAGCTCAAGAAGTTTAACTTATGGAAAATCTAGAGGACGTTCATCATTTGGCTCATTATCTAATAGAAGTTCAAGAGTGGGTACAAGTTCAAAAACAAATAATAGAAATAGGTATTCAAATGGAATAGCAACTAGAACTTCTAATTTACACAATAATTTAAGTAATAGATCATTTGGTTCATCAAGAAATATTACAAAGTCAAGATTTGGTAAAACAAGAGCTTACGGAAAAACAACATTTACTAATTCATCGAATAGAAATACAAAAAATATAGGAAGTAATAACATTGTTACTAAGAACTTTAGAAGTAATTTTGTAACAAGAAGGGGAGCAGGATTACATAAAAATAGAACTAGATTTGGAACTGGAAATAATGTAGTAATTTCTAATAGAACACTTCAGAATAATAGACAAAATATAGCACAGCTAAATACTGTTAGTCCAAATGTTAATAAGTTTAGAAGTAACTTTGTAACAAGAAGGGGAGCAGGGTTACATAAAAATAGAACTAGAAATAATATAGTAATTTCTAGTAAAACATTGCAGAATAACAGACACAATCAAACACAACTAAATGTCGTTAGTCCGAATGTTAGTAAGTTTAGAAGTCGTATATTTAGAGGGCAAAATATGACTTTCTACAGAACAAATAATAATCAATTGATTCAATTACCAAACGAAAATTAATAAGGATATAAACCTGAAATAAATTATCAAGATTTATTTCGGGTTTATTATTTATATATAGATGGGTAGTATTTTAAAAAAAATTATAATGACTAAAAATTCTAATATGATTATAGATAATTTCCAAAAATTTACAGAAAAAATTTTCATAATATAAATGATAACTTTGTAAAGTCTCTAAAATATTATATAGATAATATAAATAGTAAGTGTATAAATATAATTTATCGTATTAAACTAAGGTGTATATTTAAAAATCTTTAGAAAGTGTATTAAAGATAAAGAATATGTTTATATTAAAATAATAATTGTTAATTGAAAAGAGATAGAAATTATATAGTGAAAATTTTCAATGTACAAGTAATGATAATAATTATCGAAATATAATATTAAACAAGAAAAATTGCTATTGATATAGAATTTTATTTATGATATAGTATTTCTCAAAGTTAACTAATAGTGATTATTTGTTAGCTAATTTATTATAAAGGAGAACAAACATATGAAGAAGGGATTAAGTGTATTTGCATTGGCGGCTTTATTATTTGGAGTAGGTGCAGTAGCGGACAGTAATCATGAAGTTCAAGCAAAATCTCATTCAAAAGGAGGTAGTGTTAAGAGAGCAAAAGCTACACCAGTTCGAAGAGCTGTAGCAAGACCAGTAGCAAGAAGAGCTGTAGCAAGACCAGTAGCAAGAAGAGCTGTGGCAAAACCGGTAGCAAGAAGAGCTGTAGCAAGACCAGTAGCAAGAAAAGTGGTTGCAAAACCGGTAGCGAGAAAAACTACAACAAGACCAGTTGTAAGAAAAGTAACACCAACAGTAAGAAAAACTGCGACAAGATCAGTTGTAAGAAAAACAACACCAACAACAAGAAAAACTGCAACAAAATCAGTTGTAAGAAAAACAACACCAACAGCAAAAACAGCAGTAGCAAGAAAAGCAACAACAGCTAAAAAAGGAACAAAAACAGTAGTAGCAAACAAAGCAACAGCGGCTAAAAAAGGAATAAAAACTGCGGTAGTAAACAAAGCAACAACAGCTAAAAAAGGAACAAAAACAGCAGTAGTAAACAAAAAAACAACAGCTAAAAAAGGAACAAAAGCAGCAGTAGCAAACAAAGCAACAGCGGCTAAAAAAGGAACAAAAATAGCAGCAACAAACAAAGCGACAGCGGCTAAAAAAGTAACAAAAACTGCAGCAGCAAATAAAGCAACAGCGGCTAAAAAAGTAACAAAAACTGCAGCAATAAATAAAGCCACAGAAGCTAAAAAAGTAACAAAAACTGCAGCAACAAACAAAGCCACAGAAGCTAAAAAAGGAAAATTTAAATTACCATTACATGGGAATTATTGTGGTCCAGGACATGGTGATTTAACTAAAAATCCTAAACCGGTTGATACATTAGATGCTATTTGTCGTAAACATGATATTGGATACAAAAAAGATGGATATTTTAGTAGAAAAGCTAATGCTGAATTTGTTAAAGATGTAGCTAAAAACTTTAATAAAATGAAACCTGCTGAAAAAGTAAAAGCAGCAATCTTTTCAGCTGGATTTATAGCTATGAATAATACACCATTACGTGAAGTATCAACAATTATTGGTCGTATTACTGGTAAATAATTTTATTTAGTCTTTTTTCAAAGCACCCTTTAAGAAGGGTGCTTTTTATATACGCAGATTTAGTTATATAATTCTACATAAAACAAAAAATAATAATCATTATCAATAAAATGCTAGTAATATTTTGTATATTGTAATAAAATAGAAAGTAAAGATTTATATAAATAGGAGTGGAATTTAATGAAAAAAGAAGCGGGTCATAAGTTTTTGAAAAAATTAGGAAAAACAAAATTGCGTCCTGGAGGAGTTAGAGGTACAAACTTTCTTTTAGCTCATGCAGCATTTAAAGAAGGAGATGTAGTTTTAGAAGTTGCATGTAATAAAGGAGTTAATTTAATTGAATTAGCTAAAAAATATCCAAAAACAATTTTCGTAGGTATAGATGTTGATAAAGAAGCGATACAAGAAGCTAATGAAGAACTAGCTAAATATCAATATCAAAATATTAAATTTTTAAAAGCAGATGCCTTTAGAATGAAGTTTCCTGATAATACTTTTGATTATATTGTTAATGAAGCTATGCTGACAATGTTTAGCAATAAGAGTAAGGAAAGAGCTTTAAAGGAATATCTTAGAGTATTAAAACCAGGTGGGTTACTTTTAACACATGATATTGCTTTAGTAAATAATTATGAAGAAACGAGAAAACAACTGTCGGAAGCAATAAATATTAGTGTATTTCCTCTACCACAAAATGAATGGAAAGAGTTATTCTCAGAAATAGGATTTACTACTGTTAATTTTCTACAGGATGAGTTAACTCTTATGGACCCTAAAGGAATGATTACAGATGAAGGTCTAACAAATACTTTAAGAATATTAAAAAATGGTTTAAAATCAGAAAATAGAGCTCAATTTATTAAAATGAAAACTACATTTAGTAAATTAGAAAAAGATTTAAATTTTATTTGTTTTGTAAATAAAAAAGCGTTATAATAAAAATACAAGTATTTAAAATTAAAGGAGAAATGACATGGAAGTAGGAACAATTTTTCAAGATAAAGGTTTATTAAAAAAACACGATCGCTTTAAACTAGTTAAAAAAGTAGGGAAAAAAGGTGATTTAATTCAAAAACATAATCATCCAGAAGCGCTAGTAGTATTCACTGTAGTAAAAGGTGAGGTAGAAGTTCATTTAAATGACAATGAAGTTCATAAAGTAGAACCTGGTAAAGTTCTTCACTTTGATGGAGACAACTATATAAACGCAGAGTTTTTAACAGATGGAGAAGTGTTTGTTACTTTGATAACTAAGTAAACCCAAAAATAGTATAACTATAATTTTTATATGTTTTTATACAATCTAAATTACTTTAGGGAGGAAAATATATGTTAAATCAAGTTATACTAATAGGAAGACTAGTAAAAAAACCAGAGCTCAGAGAGAGTGAAAATGGAAAGAACTATTTAAAAGCAACTCTAGCTGTACAATCAGATTATAGAAAAAAAGATGGTGAATACGAAACTGACTTTTTAGAATTTACAGCATTTGGAAAAGTTGCGGAAAATACAGCTAAATATTGTGATAAAGGTAGTTTATTAAATGTCATTGGAACATTAAGTAACAATGTTTACAAAGATAAAAATGGTGTTAATCATTATCAAATGTCAGTTATTGCTACTAAAATCTCATTTTTAAGCAAAGGTAATAAAAAAGAAGAAAAACAAATAGAGGATGTATTTGTTTTAGGTCAATAAGGATAAAAGTAATTTAGATTGTTAGAAATCTTTAATGTAATTAATTGCATTAAAGATTTTTTTGTAAGGGGTAACATTTTTATATTTACTAACTTAAAAAAAGATAGTAAAATAATTAGTGTAGACAAATAATCTTAAATACAAGGAGTATCAATTTTGAAGAAGTATAAATTATCAATATTTTTAGCTAGTGCTGTATTAGGAGGAGTTGGGGCAACTTATTTAGCTGCTGAAACAAATCATGCGGCAGCAGCAGAAGTAAAAACAGAAGTAGTGGCACCTGCTAATACTAATGCAACTAGTGGAACACCAAATACAGGAGCAGCTAACACGCAAGCAACAACACCTAAAGAGGTTGCTAATATTGGTGAAATTCAAGGAGAAAGTCACCAAAGCCCACTAGTTGGTCGTGAGGTAATAGTTAATAATGTAGTTGTTACTAAAACAGATAGATCAGGGTTTTATGTACAAGATAAAGTTTCAGATAATAACCCAAAAACATCAGATGCATTATATGTTGCGTCAAAAGATAAAGTGAAAAGTGGAGATTTATTAAAAGTTCAAGGAACAGTAAAAGAAGGGTATTTAGAAGAATATGCTGTTAGATCAGGGCAGACTTTTAAAGCGCCTGTAGGTAGCCTAACTGTAACTCAAATTATTAATGCTACTATTACTAAATTAGGAGTGGCTGCTTTACCAGATGCAGTGGAATTCTCTGAAAAAATACCTAAAGACACTGTAGATAAAACACCAACAAAATATAATCCTGAAAATGAAGCTTTAGATTATTTTGAAAGCTTAGAAGGAATGCGTGTTAATATTAATAAACCTAAAATTTTGGGGCCACAATATAAAGGTGATATCTATGTATTACCAGGTAACTATAATGGACAAAAATTAAACAATATTGGTGGAGTAAATCTTCGTCCTGGTGTTCAAAATACCGAGACAATAGCTATTGAAGTTGGGAAAAATGTGGTAGCAAAAGCTAAAGATTACTTTGATGAAGATATTACAGGGGTGTTTACATATAGATATAAAACATATAGAATTGATCCATACAAAGTACCGAAAGTACAAGATGGTGGTTTAAAACGTGAAGTATCAAAAATATATCCAGCAGAAGACAAGTTAACTATTGCTTCATATAATATTGAAAACTTTTCTGCAAATAGCAAAGGAAGAGACGAAACACCAGAAGAAAAAGTAGATAAAATTGCTAAGTCATTTATAAATGAAGTTCATAGCCCAGATATTATTACATTAATTGAAGTTCAAGATAATAATGGTGGAGTAAATGACGGAACTGTAGAAGGTGTTAAGAGTGGAGAAAAACTAGCTGATAGAATTAAAAGTTTTGGTGGACCAGAATATAAATATACTGAAGTAGCTCCAATTGATGGAAAAGATGGAGGGAAACCAGGTTCAAATATTAGGGTTGCATACTTATACAATCCTAAAAGAGTAACTCTTATCGGAAAAGATAAGGGTGGAAGTGAAGAAGCTGCACGTTTTGTAGATGGACATTTAGAAAAAAACCCAGCAAGAATTGATCCAACTAATATAAACTTTGAAAAAGTAAGAAAATCATTAGCTGCTGAATTTGATTTCAAAGGTGAAAGAATAGTAGTTATTGCAAACCACCTAAAATCAAAATTAGGGGATGATGCAGTATATGGATCTAATCAACCAGCAGTAGAAAATACTAAGGCACAACGTGTAGAACAAGCAAAAATTTTAAATGCATTTGTTAGAGAGGGATTACGTCAAAATCCTAATTTAAAATTTGTTTTAACAGGAGACTTTAATGACTTTGAATTCTCTGATACAGTGAAAACAATCGTAGGTAATGAGCTTGTGAACTTAATGGCGGAACATGAAGCAGGTGATAGATACTCATACTTCTATCGTGGAAGTAACCAAAGTTTAGATAATATACTAGTTTCTAAAAATATTAAGGATAGAGTATTATTCTCACCAGTACATATTAATGCATCATTTATGGAAGAGCATGGTAGAGCCTCTGACCACGATCCAGTAGTTGTTCAAATAGACTTTAGTAAATCTGAAGAAGTAGTTAGTCCAGAAGTAACTCCTAATAAACCAGAAAATACACAAGGTAATACATCTCCAGCAGTACAAAATATAACAAAATTAAGTGCTGTTAATCACAAAGGTGAAGTTAAAATTAATTCACATTCAAATAAAAAAGAAGTATTACCAAAAACAGGTCTAGATTCATCTAGTTCATTTGGTTTAGGAATATTTGGTGTAATTGCGGCATTCTTCTTAGGTAGAAAAAAACGTAATAATTAATATAATAAAAGATATTTATAAACAAACTAAAAATCAACTCTATTTAATGGAGTTGATTTTTTTATAAATAAGGTTATTAGGAGTATAATTAATAGAGAAAAAACTAGAAATATGATAAAATTTTATAGTTAATCAAAATAATGATTGAGGAGTTTTAATCATGAAAACAATGTTATTTATTGATGGTCTTGAAGTATTTGCTAATCACGGATTATTTGAAGAAGAAAATAAATTAGGGCAAAAGTTTATTTTTGATATTGAGTGTGAATTGAATTATAAAAAAGCATTATTTAGTGACGAAATGACAGACAGTGTTAGTTATGCTGATATAGCTGATGTAGTAGTTAAAACTGCTACTGAAGACACATTTAATCTACTAGAGCGTTTAGCAGGTGAGGTACTTAAAAATATTTTTGATAGATTTCCTGAAATCAAAAATATAAAATTAAAAATTAATAAACCAGCAGCGCCTGTAAGACATCATTTTGAAAAATGCGGTGTAGAAGTAAAAACATCTCGTGAGGAGTTCTATAGATTATAATGATTATTTTAGCATTAGGAACCAATATAGAACCGAGAGAGCAATATTTAAAGGATGCACTAAGAAAACTTGAAGAAAATAATATAAAAATCATATTAAAAAGTAGTGTGTATGAGACTCCTGCTTGGGGAGGAGTAGCTGATCAAAACTTTTTAAACATGTGTATTGAAGTAGAGAGTAATTTAGATGCCTATGAACTGCTTGATACAATTCAAAAGATTGAATTGGAGTTAGGTAGAGTGCGTAAAGAACATTGGGGAAATAGAACTATTGATATTGATATAATTACATTCGATGATTTAGTATTTAATGACGAAAGATTGATTGTTCCCCATAAATATATTCATGAAAGAAATTTTGTGTTAGCACCGTTAGTAGAGATGTATGGTGATATTGAAATATCAGGGATGAATATTAAAAAATCATTAGAGAAAATTACAGAACCGATTAGAATTTTTAAAAGTAAATTATAAGATGAAAGGATAAAGAATGTTTAAAATTAGAGAAATAGAAATTCCTAATAGAGTAGTGCTAGCACCGATGGCTGGTGTTTGTAATGCTGCTTTTAGGCTTACTGCAAAAGAATTTGGTGCAGGATTAGTATGTGCGGAGATGGTTAGTGATAAAGCTATTTTATTTAATAATAAAAAAACAATGAACATGCTTTATATTGACCCAAGAGAGCGTCCATTAAGTTTACAAATATTTGGTGGAGAGATTGATACTCTAGTAGAGGCGGCAAAATATGTTGATAAAAATACAGAAGCGGATATTATAGACTTAAATATGGGGTGTCCAGTACCAAAAATTACAAAAGTTGATGCTGGTAGTAAATTATTATTAGATCCAGATAAAGTTTATAAGGTAATTTCGAGAATAGTTGATTCAGTATCTAAGCCAGTAACCGTGAAAATGAGAATGGGTTGGGATGATGAACATATTTTTGTAATGGATAATGCTCGTAATGCTGAAAGAGCAGGAGCAAGTGCAGTAGCTATTCATGGTAGAACAAAAGTTCAAATGTATAGTGGAAAAGCAAACTGGGATGTTATTCGCGATGTAAAAAAAGAATTAAAAATCCCCGTAATTGGTAACGGAGATGTAACAACTCCAGAATTAGCAAAGAAAATGTTAGACGATACAAACTGTGATGCAGTAATGATTGGTAGAGCGGCATTAGGGAATCCATGGATGCTATACCGTACAGTTAAATATTTAGAAACAGGTGAATTAACACCAGAACCAACACCAAGAGAAAAAATTGATGTTTGTCTACTTCACTTAAGAAGACTTATGGAAATCAAACCAGAAAAAGTAGCTGTTCATGAGATGAGAAAACATGCAGCATACTATATGAAAGGTATTAAAGGTGGAGCAAAAGTAAAAAAAGAGCTTAATTACCTAAATACATATGAAGAGATGGAAAATCTGTTTGGTGAATTTTTAGATTTCTTAGAGTCTAATGAAAAACCTCAAAAGAAAGAAATAATACTTTAATTATAAAGTGGATATCAAAAGAATCTAGTCATTATTAATTTAATATGTTATAATTATCGTAGAAAAAATTGAGATAGGACGGGGAACAATGGTAAGAAAATCAAAAGTAATAGCAACTTTAGGACTTAACACTGATAGTATTTTAGAAGATATTATCACAAGTTCTGTAGATGCAGTTTTAATTGATACGTATTATGGTTCTGAAGAGGAGAATGTAGAACGTATTAAAAGAGTAAAAGAATTAAGAGAAAAATTAAATAAAAATACAGCGATTATATATGATATAGATCATATATATGCACAAAGCAAATACAAACTTATAAAAATTGATGAAAATAACGTTGATTTTGCGTGTGCTAACGATGTTGATTTTATTGCATGTCCATTTGTAAGTAATTTGGATGAAATTAAAAAGGTTAAAGATATACTGGAAAAAAATAATAAAAAAGATATTGGATTAATAGTAAAAGTAGACTGTAAAGAAGCTTATGATAACATTGATGAGATTATAAGTTTTGCAGATTCAATTATGATTAATCGTGATGAATTAGGGGTAGAAGTACCATACCAAGACTTACCTAATGTTCAAAAAGAAATCATAAGAAAAGCAAATGACAATACTAAAGAAGTAATACTAACAACTCAAATGTTACACTCTATGATATATAATCCACGACCAACAAGAGCTGAAGTATCTGATGTTGCTAATGCGATTATAGACGGAGTAGATGCAGTGATGTTAATAGAAGAAACTGCGATAGGGAACTATCCAAAAGAAGCTTTAGAAACTATTGATCGCATTATAAAATATGTTGAATCTCAAAATTCACTTACAGAAAATGATGTAAAAAATAGTGATCAAAAAATGAGTATAGCCCACGCTATTTCGATATCTACAAAACATATTATTGATTCTCTAGATGTGAATAATATTGTAACTTATACTAAGTCAGGTTCAACAGCGAAATTCATAGCGAAATATAGACCAAAAGTACCAGTTTTAGCCGTTGTACCAACAAAAGAAAAAGCTAGAAAATTAGCTTTAACTCGTGGAATAACAATATTTATTGAACCTAAAACTTTAATGATGGACGAAATGTTAGAAAATGCTGCTCTTTATTCAAAAGAATCAGGACTAGCTAAAGAAGGAGATTATATTCTAATAACTGCTGGGCAACCAGATTTAGGAAAAGAAAATACTCCACCGACAGACTTCGTAAATGTAAGAAGAGTATAAAAATAAAACCAGTTAGAAATTTCTAACTGGTTAATTTTTTTTATCATTTTTAAGAGCGAAGTAACTAATTATAGTACATATTAACATAAGTATGGTAGTTATATAAAAAGGTGTAATATATTTTTCTAACCTGAATATTTCAGGAAGTTTAGTTAGTGCTACAGGTGTTAAAATAACTCCAATATTTCCACCGACTAAAATAACACTTGTAGCAAAGTTTATATATTTATTCTCTAACTTTTTAGAAATATAAAAGAAATTAAAAGACATAGTACCAACAAAGCTAATACCTATTAAAATAGCTCCTATGGTAAACAATATTGAACTCTGGAAGATTGCAAAAATAAAACTACCACAAGTCATAAATAATAACATGATTGAAAGTGTTAAATTTTTAAATTTCTTAACTAATTCTCCAAATAAAAATCCTGAAAATATACCACTAATAGCAAGTATTGTTAGTAAATTTCGTGAAACCTCTGGATGTAGATGATATTTTTCAACAAGTAGAGTTGGAATTTTTATAGTAGCTCCCATATATGAAATACCAACTAAAAGTGTTAATAGAGTTAAGATGATTGTTTCTTTATGGAATTTTATACTGATTTGTTTACTCTCATTATTTTTAGGGTTTGGAACAAATATTAAAAATAAAATGAATATTGGCATTGCAAGAGCATAAACTAAGAATGTATATTGCACACCATATATAATTAAATAGCCTGAAATAAATGTAGTTAGTGCTTTACCAATATTTAAAAATGCAGTACGCATTCCTATCATAGTTCCACGAGTATCTTCATCAAAAAAGTCACTAATCATACTAATTGATAAAGAATTGAATAATCCAATTCCAGCACCAAGAAGTAATCTACTAATAAAAACAATTTTAAAATTTGTTGTAAAAACTGGTACTAAACCAAAAATGAAAATTATAGCTAGACCAAGTAGTACTGTATTTTTTTTGCCAATTCCTTTAATAATAAAATTACTTAATAGCACAAATACTGTAATCATCATAGCTGGAATAGTAGCTAACGATTCAACAGAAGCTAATCCTATATTAGGATTTTGAGCGTTATATAACCTGTATAAATTAGGTATGACAGGTGATATAGCAAGATGTGACATAAGTAAAATAGAGACACTAAGTAAAGAAAATTTCGCTAATGAATTTAATTTCATTGTCTTCTCCTTTGTAAATATTCTCTTAGGTTTACTAAGAGTAAAAATCTCGCATTATACAAGTATAAAGAATATTATAAAAAAGTGTCAAGAGATGAGAATTAAATAGTATCAATATTTTTTTAAAGATCATAGAAATAACTAGAGATTAAATATCCTTGCCAATAAGTATATTATCAGATAAAATATAATTAATAATAATTTTGAGAGGTTTTGATAAAATGGCAAAAGTAGAAATTAAAAGAATAGTTATGGATATGGTAGATGAGAATTGCTATATTATCTATAAAGATGGACGTGGACTTATTGTTGATCCAGGAGAAGGGTTTGAAAGAATACAAAAAGCAGTAGAAGAATTAAATGTAAAGATTGAAGCAATATTATTAACGCATGCTCATTTTGATCACATTATGTCTTTAGATGAATGTAGAAAATATTATAATGTACCTGTATATATTTCTGGTCATGAGCGTGATTGGTTAAGTAATCCAGATTTCAATGGAGCAACATCATTTAGACTAAGAAGAGCACCTATAACAGATCCAGCAGAATTTGAATTTGAAGAAAACAAAAAGTATGAATTAGCAGGTATGGAATTCACTGTATTACCGACACCTGGGCATTCACCTGGTGGAGTTTCTTTTGATTTCGGGAAATTTATAGTAGTAGGAGATGCTTTATTTAGAAGTGGATTTGGTCGTTATGATTTATATGGATCAGATTTTAAAGCTTTAAAAAACTCATTAGGAAATGTACTTTTCAAATTAGATGGAGCTAAAATAGTTTATCCAGGGCATGGTGATGAAACCACTATAAAACGTGAGCGTGATTTAAATCTTATTGGATATTAAGATTTAAAATGATTGACAAATTACTTAAAGTATATTAAAATCTAATATGCTGATAAAAGAAATATAAATACTTATCAAGAGTGAGTGAGGGATAAGGCCCGATGAACTCCGGCAACCTAATCAATTGATTAAGGTGCTTTCCTTAGCAAAGTTTACTTTGAACGATGAGGTATATAAAAAGACCTTGTCTATGGATAAGGTCTTTATTTTATTTTAAATAAAGATATTAAGGATTAAGAAGATAGTTTTGTATTGATGTCAGACGCTAAAATATTTAAGGAGAAAACAATGAGCAAAACATATTTATTTACATCAGAGTCGGTAACAGAAGGACATCCAGATAAAATAGCAGACCAAGTTTCAGATGCTATTTTAGATGAGATTTTAAAACAAGATCCATATGGACGTGTAGCTTGTGAAACATGTGTTAATACTGGACTTGCCGTATTAATTGGAGAGGTATCTACAACAGCAAATGTTGATTTCCAACAAGTAGTTAGAGATACTGTAAATGAAATAGGATATAACGATCCAACAAAAGGTTACTCTGGTGATCATATTTCAGTATTAGTAGGGTTAGATAAACAATCACCTGATATTGCATTAGGTGTTGACAACTCTTTAGAAACTAAACAAGAAAAAGAAGAAAATGAGGTTGGAGCTGGAGACCAAGGTTTAATGTTTGGATTTGCAACTAATGAAACTCCATCATATATGCCTTTACCAATTTACCTAAGTCATAAACTTTCTAAACAATTAGCAGAAGTTAGAAAAAATGGTACATTAACATACTTAGGTCCAGACGGAAAAGTTCAAGTAACAGTTGAATATGATATCAACCATAAAGTAAAAAGAATTGATACAATAGTTGTTTCAACTCAACATGCAGAAGAAATATCTCAAGAACAAATTCATGCAGATATTAAAAAATATGTAATCGAACCTTGTTTAGATAAAGAATTATTAGATGAAGATACTAAATACTTTATTAACCCAACAGGAAGATTCGTTATCGGTGGACCAGTAGGTGATGCAGGTCTAACAGGACGTAAAATTATAGTAGATACATATGGAGGGTTCTCTCGTCATGGAGGAGGAGCTTTCAGTGGTAAAGATGCTACTAAAGTGGATAGATCTGGAGCATATATGGCTAGATATATTGCTAAAAATATTGTAGCAAGTGGAATTTGTGATAAAGTAGAAGTTCAATTAGCTTATGCAATTGGTGTAGCACACCCAGTATCAATTTTTATTGAAACATTTGGAACTTCAAAAGTAGACGAAGGTGAAATTGTAAAAACTATTAAAGAAGAGTTTAGATTAACACCAAATGGTATTATTGAAACTCTTGATTTAAGAAGACCAATCTACAAAAAAACTGCAGCTTATGGTCACTTTGGTAGAGAAGATGAAGATTTCACTTGGGAAAAAACAGATAAAGTAGAATCATTCAAAAAATTATTAAAATAATAAAAAGCGTTAAAGAAACGGATTAAAATTTTTAATTCGTTTCTTTTTCTTATAATACGTTGTTGGTTCGGGGTATAGTTTATTTTTATTGCAAATTATCACAAAATGTTGTTTAATATAAATGAGGACAAGTAGTGAAAAATATATGTATAATTTGTGGAGGGACATTATGAATTTATACGAAAAAATTGGAGAAGAAAATATTGATCTATTGGTTAGTTATATGTATGATGACATAATTCCTAATGACGATAGAATAAACTTATTGTTTACTGATGGGTTTGAGAATATAAAAGTAGAACAAAAAAAATTCTTTAGATTATTTTTAGGAGAGCCGGGACATTCAGTTTTTGCAACTCCAGAACTAAGAAAAAAACATCTAAAATTACCAATATCAATTAATGAAGCAAAATATTGGTTTGAAGACTTTGAATTAGCATTATCTAGATTAGACATAGATCCAGCAATAAAAAGATTTTTAAGCCAAAAAATTAATTCATTAGCAACTCAAATGATAAATACAATATAGAAAAAAGGAATTAAAGTATTATACTTTAATTCCTTAATTTATTATGCAACTATTTCTTCTTCGTTACCTTTGGTAAAAATCTCTCTTAGGAATTCAGGACTAGCTAGCGAGATGATTTTTATTGTTGATTTAATGTTGTATAAGAATGCTTCATCTTTGTGTATTCTGTTCGCAGAGATAGCTCCTTGAATACTAGTAAACAACCATTCACTGATTGGATTACATAGGTCTTCAGGTAAATTTCTATCAAATAGACCATCAGCAAGTAGTAAACGCCAATTTTCAAGTATATCACTACATTTTTCTGCTATTAAAGGAGATAGTTCTGATGTCTCCATCGCAAGTAGAGTTAATGAAAAACCACTTCTTTTACAAGCTTTTCCTTTTGAAATAAATAAATCAAAAACAGCTAGTAAATATTCCTCTAAAGTCCCTAACTTAGGAGAAATTGATTTAAACTCTTTTTTAACGTTACAATTGATTTTTTCTAGAGCTTCTAGATAAATTTCATCTTTTCCTTTTGGGAAATAGTAATAAACGCTACCTTTAGGGGCTTTAGCTTTTTTAATTATATCCTGAACACTTGTCAGAGAATACCCCTTAGTTCAAACGTTTTGGACAGTTGTTAATATAATGTTTTCTTTAACTTTATTATTAAGTGTCATGTCGCATTCACTCCCTTACATTGAATTCTATTTTTATTATACAATATTTATATACAAAAAATCAATATTATATAACAATTTTTTTTCATTAATTTTTTATTTGAAACTAATTATGGCAGCAATGAAAACGTAATAATAATAGGATATTTACTGTTAATTCTGTATAAATAAATATTGTTTTCAAATGTGTATTATAAGAAAAATGAAAAAAACTATTTTACATATTTTTTGATTATTGCTTGAGTAAAATAAATACTAAAATAATAAAAAAAAATTCGTTTGAAATATATAACCGCATATTTGAATAAATAGTGAATTTATAGTAAAATATAACATGATATTTATTAAGGAGACTGCTATGTTTAAAAAGAAATTATTTCAATTATGTGTTGAATTAACAAATGGGGATTTAAGTTCAAAAACATTAAAAAAATTAACTAAATCAAATTTAAGTAGATTGCTTATTCAACCATTTGCAAAAACATATAATATTAATACTGATGAAATTTTAGATGAATTAGATGATTTCAAAAACTTAAATGACTTTTTCATAAGAAAACTGCGTCCAGATGCACGTCCTATAGATCAAAATGAGGATAGCTTTGTAAGTCCAACGGATGGTGTAATTTCAGAAGTAGGTGTTATTAGCGACGATAGAACATTTGTTGTAAAAAATCAAACTTATAATGTTCAGACTCTTGTTGGAGATAGTGAGTTAGCTGATAAATATAAAGATGGAACATATATGATTATATATTTGAGTCCTAGAAACTATCATAGAATTCATTTCCCAATGAATTCTCAAATAAGAGATGCTTATAGTTTAGGAAAATACTCTTATCCTGTAAATAAAATGGGGTTAGAGTTAGGTGATAATATATTAAGTTATAACTACCGACAAGTATACAGACTGAATGGGAAAATTAACTATACTCTTATTCCAGTAGGTGCTCAAAATGTGAATTCTATAATTCCTACATATGATGATATTTATGTAAAAAAAGGTGAGGAATTAGGATATTTTGAATTTGGTTCTACAGTAGTCCTGTTATTTGAGAAAAATAATATTATTTTAGAGGATAATTTAAAAGATAGAGAAATTAAAATGGGGGAAAAAATAGCTACAATCTTGTAGTTAATATGTGATTAAGTATGTTATTAAAAAAATTTTTTTTACCAGATGATTTTATAGAAAAGTATGAATTTATCGATGTAGAATACATGAATATGCATAATAAAAAGGTTATTATTTCAGACTTGGATAATACACTAATTTCATGGGATAGTAAGAAAGATACGAAAGAGCTAAACAGATGGCTTAAAAAAATGAGAAGAGCTGGATTTGATATTATAGTTGTATCTAATAATACAGAAGAGCGTGTCCAAGAATTTTGTAGACAATTAAATTTACAATATGTAGCGGGTGCTAAAAAACCATTAACTTTAGGTTTTAAAAAAGCATTAAGAAAGATGAATAGAAAACCAGAAGAGGCTATAGTATTAGGAGATCAAGTATTAACAGATGTTTTTGGTGCGAAAAGTTTAGGGGTTATGAGCGTACTAGTGAAACCTATTTCTAAAACTGATGCATTTAAAACACGAGTAAACAGATTCTTTGAAGCATTGATTATTAAAAATTTAACTAGAAGAAAAGCATTTCCTAAGATGAAAAAACTTGGATATAAACTGACTCATAAGAAAGAAAGTAGTGGAGGTTATATTGGATAATAAAATTTATTGTATTGGCTGTGGAGTAGAAATACAAAGTGAAGATCCTAAAAAACAAGGATACCTTCCAAAAAATGTTGTAGAAAAAAGTGAAGATAGTCAGCTAGTTTGTAAAAGATGTTTTAGATTAAAAAACTATAACGAGGTTTCTGATGTAGAACTAGGTGCTGATGATTTTTATCAATTGATTAAAAGTTTATCAAAAAAAGATGCATTAATAGCAAAAGTTGTAGATATCTTTGACTTTTCTGGTAGTTGGATAGAAGATGTAGTCGATATTGTTGGAAATAATAAAGATATTGTTTTAATTGCTAACAAATTAGACTTACTACCAAAATCTGTAAAACAAAACAAAATTAAACAATGGTTATTTAAAGTTTTAAAAGAAAAAGGTATTAAAGTAAAAGATATACTTTTAGTTAGCGCTATAAAAAATCAGGGTGTTGAAGAGGCGGCAGCCCGCTTAGATCAACTTAGAAACGGAAAAGATGTTTATATTATAGGTGCGACAAATGTAGGAAAATCTACTTTTATTAATAAACTTATTGAACTAACATCAGGTGATAAAAATGTTATTACAACATCACACTTCCCTGGAACGACATTAGGTATGATTGAAATACCTTTAGATCGTGCTACAAGTATATATGATACACCAGGTATTATACTTGATTATGATATTGCTCATTACCTAGATGCAAAAAGCTTAAAACTAGTAATGCCTAAAAAAGAAATTAAAGCACGTGTTTTCCAATTAAATGCAGAACAGAGCTTGTTCTTTGGAGGAATGGCGAGAATGGATTTTGTTAAAGGAGAAAGACAGAGTTTTACACTGTATGCTTCGAATTTAGTAGAAATTCACAGAACAAAATTAAGTAATGCTGATGCATTATTTGAGAAACATTTAGGACAAATGTTAAAACCACCATTTGAAGATAATATCTCTATTTTTGGGAAACAAGTTAGAAAGAGTTTTAAAATTGACAATAGAAAAACGGATATAGTCATTTCAGGTTTAGGATGGATTACTGTAAATAGTGATAGTGGATGTGAAATTGATATTTTAGTACCTGAAGAAATAGAAGTTTTTGTAAGAGAGTCAATAATTTAATAGTGTAGATAAGAAATCTATAAATATAAGAAATGAGGATATAATGTTAAAAGGAAAACAAAAAAGACAATTAAGATCATTAGCTCATCACTTATCACCAATATTTCAAGTTGGTAAGTCTGGGGTGACTAGTGAGATGATTCAAGGGATAAGAGACGCCTTAGAAAAAAGAGAATTAATAAAAGTTAGTATTTTACAAAACTGTGAAGAGGATAAAGATGTAGTGGCGGAACTTCTATCTGAAAGAACATCTTCAGAGTTAGTCCAAGTAATTGGTCATACAATTGTATTATACAAACAGAGCTCTAAAGAAAAATATAGAAAAATAGAGTTGGTGAAGTAGTATGGCAATAGCTCTTTATGGAGGAAGTTTTGATCCAATACATATTGGGCATCTAATCACTGCCACAAATGCAGTAGAAAATTATAATTTAGATAAAGTAATTTTTATTCCTTCTCATATTACTCCATTAAAAGATCGTAACTTAGAAGCTAGTGATGTAGATAGATATGAGATGATTCAACGAAGTATCAAAAATAATCCTAAGTTTATTGTTAGTGATTATGAGATAAACAATGATGGGGTAAGTTATAGTTATAATACTGTTAAATACTTTAAAGATACCTATCAAGATGAAAAAATATATTTTATTATTGGAACAGATAGAGCAAAAGATTTGAAAAAATGGTATAATATAGAGGAGCTTTCAAAACTTGTAACTTTTATATTCGTTGCTCGTGACGGTGAAAAGTTAGAAGATATAGTTGGAAAAGATGATTTTTATAAAGGGATAGATTATGAAATAATGATTTCACCTATAATAGAAATTAGCTCTAGTTTAATCAGAAATAGGATTAAACAAAATAAAAAAATTGATTATATGGTTACAGATAATTGTAAATCATATATTGAGGAGTTGAGTTTATATGGAATTTCAAGAAATTAAAGATAGAGTAAAAGAAATATTACCAGAAAAAAGATATGAACATACATTAAGAGTAGTAGAAGTAGCTAAACATTTAGCAAAAGTTCATGGAGCAAATGAAGAAAAAGCAGCTTTAGCAGCTTTAGTTCACGACGTATGTAAACCTATGGATGAAGAATTAATGAAGAAATATGTTATTCTTCACAACCTTGATGTAAAATTACTAGATTATCCAGTTGAAGTATTACATGGACCAGTAGGTAGTGCGTTTATAGAAGAAGAGTTTGGAATTGCTGATGAAGAAGTAAAATTAGCTGTTGCTAATCATACTTTTGGAAGAAAGCATATGACTCTTTTAGAAAAAATAATCTTTATTGCGGATTATATTGATCCAGCTAGAAAACACCCACATTTAAATGAAGTAACAGAAGTTGCAGAATATGATTTAGATGAAGCGGTAAGATTAGCTGCTAAATATACTTTAGTTTACTTAATTGATAATGATGAAAGAATATACCCATCATTATTAGAGTGCTATAACTATTATAATATTAAAAATTATAGAGTTGGATTCAAAGAAAAAAATAAAGAGAAAATCTTATCAGATGAAAAAACTATAACTATTAGAAATAAGAGTGAAGCACACTTCAAAAAAGGTGATTTACTAGAAGCAACAACTTATGAAGATCCAGATACAGTATTTGCGACATTAGAAGTTGATTTAGTAAAACCTGTAACGCGGGATACTTTAACAGAGCGTTATGCAAAATATTATGGAGTTACTTTAGATGAATTAATAGATAAACTAGCAAAAAGATATCCAGAAGATGATGTTCTTTATGTAGTAATGTTCCATATTATTAAAAAATAAAATAAAATAAAGAAAGAGGATGAAAATGGAAGTAGAAAATTTATTAAAAATCGTTGTAGATGCATGTGATGATAAACATGGTTATGACATTGTTGCATATGACTTAACTAATGCAGGCGTTTTATACGACTATTCAGTAATTTGTCATGCATCAACAAGCAGACAAGTAGAAGCAATTGCTCAAGAAGTAAGAGAAAAAGTTTTAGAAAGTGGAGCTACTATTTATAGTACAGAAGGTTTAAGAGAAGCTAAATGGATTCTTATGGACCTTGGAGATGTTGTTGTAAATATTATGACAAGAGATGACAGAGAGTACTATGAACTAGATGCACTATTTGAAAAATATCCTTTAAAAGGTGTTTAATATGTACGAAAATTTAAGTATTGTTTATGATAAATTGATGGATGTTGATTACGATGCTTATAAAAATATTATTAGTCAAGAATTAGGAGATAAAAAAGATCTTCTAGTTCTTGATTTAGGTTGTGGTAGTGGTACAATGTTACCTGCTTTAACAGAATATGGTCAAGTATTCGCGGTTGATAATAGTGAACAAATGCTAGCTTTAGCAAGCAGAAAAGTACCAGAGTGTAATTATTTCGCTATGGATTTATTAGAAATATCTAATTTAGGATATGAATTTGATTTTGTTCTTAGTGCCTTTGATGTTTTCAACTATCTTGAAGATTTTGAAGATTTTAATGAAGGATTAAAAGGAGTTTATGACTCATTAAAAGTAGGTGGAAAATTTGTCTTTGATCTTCATACTCCTAAAAAAATTAGAGATATGATTAATAATCAAGTGTTTGGTTATGAAGATGAAGAGATTAGTTATCTATGGTTTACCTATGAGACTGATAGAGAGTTAGAGGTAGAAAGTGAATTATCATTTTTTGTAAAAGAAGATAGCGGATTATATAGAAAGTTAGAACAATTCCATAGTCAACGAACATATGAAGTAGATGCTATTTTTAATTCTATAAAAAGTATAGGGTTTAAGATAAATGATTATTTCTGTGATTTTAACAAAAACAATAAAGATTTTGATAGTTCAGATAGAATAATTTTTATTTTGGAGAAATAGGTATAGTTTTTGATTTGATAAAGGATTATGAGTACAGTGTATGCATATTGGTCCATATGATAATGAACCTGAAACTGTTGAACTTATGCACGAACTTATGAAAAAAGAAGGCTATGAGTTGGATATATCAGATAAGAGATTTCATCATGAAATATATATTTCAGATGTTAGTAAAACTGCACCAGAAAAGGTAAAAACAATAATTAAACATCCAATTAAAAAAAATAATAAAACAGCTCAATTCAGATTATAATTTGAATTGAGTTTTTTTATGAATTGACATAGATAATTTAACATAGTATGATAGTTACAGATGTAGATAAAAATTAAAATTAAGGAAGATGTTACATGGAGATAAATATTTCAGAAGCAGAATGGGAAGTAATGAGAGTTGTTTGGAGTAATAACCAAGTAACAAGTAAACTAGTTATAGAAATCCTAAAAGAAAAAAAATCTTGGTCGGTATCTACAATAAAAACTTTACTTTCTAGATTAGTAGAAAAAGATATGCTGCAAACAGAAAAAATAGGAAATAAATTTTTATATAGTGCAAAATGCTTAGAAAATGACTGTTTAGAAGTATTAACAAGAAACTTTATAAGAAAATTCTGCTCTAAAAAAACAAAAAATATAATTAAATATGCAATTGAAGAAAATAATTTAAGTAAAAGTGATATAGATGAAGTAATTCAATTATTACAAAAAAAACGTAAATCAGCAAAAGAAGTTACCCCTTGTAATTGTATCAAGGGACAATGTACTTGTGGAAATCATAAAGAATAAGAGGTTAATTATGGATTTAAATGGAAAAAGAATTTTAATAACAGGAGCATCAAGTGGTTTAGGACGTGAACTAGCTTACCAATTTTCTCGAAAGGGAAATGTAGATCTAATTCTAGTGGCAAGAAGAAAAGAAGCGCTTGATAAGGTTGCTAAAAAATGCGAAACCCTTGGAAAAGTTACGGCTGAGACTTATTCGGTTGATATGAGCTCGCAAGAAGAAGTAGAAGGATTATTGCAAAATGTTAGTGAAATAGATATTCTTATAAACGCAGCAGGTTACGGACTAATGAAGGATTATTATGAGTTTAGTGATCATGAAGTAGTTAAAATGTTTGATACGAATGTTATAGGAACAATTCAATTGACTAGTGAGATTGCGAAAGAGATGCAAGAAAGAAAAACAGGTAGTATTGTGACGATAGCCTCTTTAGCAGGAAAGATAGCTACTCCGAAAACATCTGTATATTCTGCGACTAAGTTTGCATTAATTGGGTATTTCAATGCATTAAGATTAGAAATAAAAAAGGATAATGTGCATGTAATGACAGTTAATCCTGGACCGGTAGCTACAAACTTCTTTAATATAGCTGATAAAGATAAAACATATATAAAAGCACTAGGAAATAAATCATTAACACCTAAACTTGTGGCTTCTAAAATTATTAGAGGAATAGAAAGAGAAAAACGAGAAGTGAATTTACCATTCATATATACTTTAGGGGTGAAAATAAGCCAGTTATTCCCTAGACTTAGTGATAGAATATTAATGAATATGTTTAAATAAAAAATTTGAAACTTGCTTTTTATTTTCAAATTTGCTATAATAATAAAATGCTAGGTGGGGAGTTAGCGGTGCCCTGTACTTGCAATCCGCTTTAGCAAGGCTGAATACCGAGATGCGGGTAGAATAGGGAATGTCGAGTCTAACACGTAATGTTGAGACTGAGGCTCCTTACGACGCAGTACTTATGAACCATGTCAGGTCCGGAAGGAAGCAGCATTAAGTAAGTCTTCTGTGGGTGTAAGTTTTAGTCAAGGTTGAGTTGGCGATTAGACTAACGGTTTTTTAATCTATTCAAGTCTCGGTTGCATCTTATTATAAATCGATAACATCTAAAAGTATTAGCTTTTGGATTTTTTTTATGTAGAAGTTAAGTGAAGGAAAAATATATGAAGGAAGAAGTTATGTATCAAGGTGAAAATATAAAAGAACGTGGAAAGATTTTCATTAAATTACTTTTACCAGTATTAATTTATCAGGTAATATCCTATTCATCAGGAATGATAGGAACATTTATGGCTGGGCACTATAGCCCAACAGACCTTGCAGGTGTTAGTATGGGAGTTAATATTTGGAACCCTGTAATGTATACATTGAATGCAATAGTTCTTGCAATAGTTCCAATAGTTTCACATTTAATCGGGAAGAAAAGAGAAGAAGAAATACCAGTAATGGTTAGACAATTTTTATATATAGCAGTACTTATCAGTATTATTCTAGTAATAGCACTTAATACATTAGCTGCTCCTATTGTAGATAGTTTGGGGATGGATGCCAAAATAGCGACTATAACTAAAAATTATTTGTATTATGAAAGTTTTGGAGTGTTATCTATATTTTTATATGTAGTATTGCGTTCATTTATGGATAGTTTAGGATTAACGAGATTGTCGATGATTATGATGATAATTTCTGTACCGGTAAATGTTACTTTAGCATATGGATTTATTTTTGGTAAATTTGGTATGCCTGAATTAGGTGGTGCAGGTAACGCGATAGCTGTGTCATTAACATACACTGTGCTATTTTTTATAGCTCTTTTTTTAACTTTAAAACATCCGAAAATTAATAAATATAAAATATTTAAAAAAGAGGGTATTAGGTTTAAATATTGGGGTGAAATTTTTAAATTAGGTATTCCAATTGCGATAGCTACGGCATTAGAAACAGTAGTATTTTCTACATTGTCACTTATGGTATCCCGTTTTGATACAACGATTATAGCATCGCATCAAGCAGCGCTAAACTTTTCTGGCTTCTTGTATAGTTTACCTGTAAGTGTAGCGAATACGGCAACAATTATTGTAGCATATCATGTAGGTGCTAAAAATTATAAACTTGCAAAGAGTTATACGGCTTTGAGTGTGGCTCTTGGAGTTATTTCTTCAGGTGTTGCTGGATTAATAGTACTTCTTTTTGATACTCAAATACCTTACTTATATAGTACTGATAGTGGAGTGATAGATTTAACTGCACACTTATTAATATTTGCTATAGGATTTGCACTGTGTGATTCATTTGCATCTGCCTTAGCAGGTGTACTACGTGGTTATAAAAAAGTAGTTCCTATATGTCTAGCAATGTTTGTCGGATATTATATTGTAGGGATTCCAGTAGCGTATTATCTAGTTTTTACTAAAGGTGTAGGTATTGATGGATTATGGATAGGATGGATAATAGGTCTTGCTGTATATGCATTAGGAGTTTTAGGATACTATTTAAATCTTAGTAGAGGTATAAGTAAAAAACTTAATACAGCTAAGTAAATAAAAGATTTTGTAATAATATTATTATTGCAAAATCTTTTTTATTATATTCCTTGACTATATTTTTTAAAAACTATATAATATGATTATCGAAACTAGATTGTAAGGAGAAGAGAATTTGAAAAAAGTTTATCCGAAATGGTCTGAGTTACCTACTATTGATTTATATCTAGACCAAGTATTACTATATGTAAGTCAGTTAGATAGTTCATCAATCGTTGATGATGATAAAGGCTTAACAGCTGCGATGATAAATAATTATGTGAAAAATGGTCATCTAGATAAACCAATAAAGAAAAAATATAGTCGTAGACAATTAGCAAGATTAATAGTTATTACATGTTTAAAAAATGTATTTGCTATTCAAGAAATTAGTAAAACTATAAGTAGTTTAACAAAAGATGGCGATTCTGAAGCTATGTATGATAACTTCGTTATGTGTATGAATGAAGAGAAAAGAGAAGGTTTACCAGATGTAATAGTTTCAGCTTGTGATACTGTTAGATTATATAAAAAAACTCATGATTTAGTAGAAAAATTAAAATAAGATAATACCTGGAGGTAAATTATGTCGTGGAAGATAGTTGTAGACACTGCCTGTGATTTTAGAGAAATACCAAATAAAGCAGAAAATGTTGTCTATGAAAGGGTACCATTTACGCTTCAAATAGAAGATAAAATATATATTGATACATTGGATATGGATATAGATGAAATGATGAAAGCAATGTATGCTAGTTCGGAACCAGCTAAATCTGCTTGTCCTAGTCCAGATGCATTTTTATCAGCATATAGAGGAGCAGAAAATATAATAGTTTTAACTTTAACTGGAGGATTGTCAGGTAGTTACACTAGTGCTATCGTTGCCCAAAAAATGTTAAAGGAAGAAGATGAAAATGTCAACATTCATGTAATTAACACTCTTTCAGCGGGAGGACAAAATGATTTATTCCTTCTCAAGATAAATGAATTAATAAAAGAAGGATTATCATTTGATCAAGTAGTAGCAAGAATGAATGAATACCAAAAAAATACGAAGCTTATTTTTGCATTAGAAAAAGTAGATAATTTAGTGAAAAATGGTCGTTTATCTAAACTTGCTGCAGCTGTTGTAGGATTATTAAATATGCGTATGGTAGGAGAAGCTAGTAAAGAAGGAACATTGCATCTATTACATAAAGTTCGTGGGGAGAAGAAAGCTGTTGCTGCTGTTGTTGATGAGATGATTAAAGCAGGGTACAAGGGAGGAAGAGCAGTTATCACGCACAGAAATAATGAGAATATTTGCAAAAAAATAGAAGAGAAATTATCTGAGAAATTTTCTAATATAGAGTTTATCTCAGTACCAACTTCTGGAATCTGTAGTTTTTACGGAGAAGAAGGTGGAATACTTTTAGGATATGAAATATAATAAATAACCGAGATAGTTTAGCTATCTCGGTATTTTTATTATTTAGTATAAACTGAAACTCGTTCTTTAATATTAGAGTTTGCTTCGATAATGTCTAATATTATAATTATTAATATATAGTCTAAAAAAATTTTAGTTTTTTGAAATATAATATTACTTATATACTCCAGATATATCATATAAATAGAAGGAGTAGTGAATTGATTTAAATTAATAAAATACTATAATTATTTATAAATATGAATTTTTTTTATTATAAATGGTATAATATTATTAATAAAACTAGAAAAATGGAGGAGAATTAATTATGGTAAAGAAATTGAATGGAAAAGATATTAGTAGTGAGCAATTACTAAAGAAACGCTATATTGAAAAAATTGGAAATATTAAAAATTCTTTAGAATTATTTGAAAAATTTAGCCCATGGAATGATAATAATTTAGAAAAATTAATAGATAGTTTTTTTGAAGCAGTAAAAAAAGATAGTGATGGATTTTCTTGGTTAAATGTAGAAAAAGGTTTGCCTAATAGTTATGAAAAGAGTATTAGATATGGTATTCCAAACCACATAAAAGGTAATGTAGATGAGGCATCACTATTTTTTTGTTTAGTTAATCCCAATATTGCTGCAGTAAAAACAAATAAAGAAAAAGGTATTGGGACATATTATAATAGAGCAAAAAAAAATAGAGAGTTTAGATGAATCTTTGCGAGTTCTTGATGCTGAAGGTAAAGTGATTAAAGATAAGGAATACTTGAAGAATCATATAGTTGATATCAAAGAAAACAGTAGTATTCTATATAATGAATTAAAAATTGTAAGAAAAACTCGTTCTAAAAAAGATGGTTATTATTTAGAACATTATTTACCACATTTTATAAAGGAGTATTTAAATAAAAAGGGTACTTTTAAAGGGGTAATTGAAAATGCTTGTGATAAGGAGTGGGATAGCCTAGAGGAAATGTCAAAAAAAATAGCAAATCTTGAATCTTTTCCCTTCAGAAGTCAAAATCCAAATTTTGTAAAAGGGAGTAGTGGAGAAAATAACTTTACAAATCTTTTGATTAAATCAAATTCAAAGGTCAGTTTGTTAAGCGCAAGGGTCGTTATTTGGCGTATATTTCGCTATATCCAAACAAATGGTTCTATTAAGCCAGTATTTATTTTTAGAAGATTTAATACATTTTGGTTGCCTTCTATAACGAAAGTTTTGGAGAATGATTTAAATTTAACTTCAAAAGAGACAAACAAGATTATAGAATATCTACATGAAGAGTATTTTTTAACTGTTAGAAAACAAGAATTTGATGGTAGAACAGGCTTTTTTGGAAGAAATTTTTGTAGAAATAATGAAAAAATAAGTGATATTTGTTTTGAAGAATTAGTTAAAGAAACTTTGGGAAATATTTCAAGTGGAAAATAAATATAAATTATTATAGTTAACTATTATCTACTTTAATACTATTTGAAAAAATTAAAAATAACCAACTTTTTGTTCTGACCCCAAAAAGTTAGACTTAGGATAGCGTAGTAGTTGTAATGACTGCTACGCTATCTTTTTATATTTATACAGTCATATGTTTTATTCTATATTGCTTAGGACTTAACCATCCTAGTTTCTCTTTTATTCTCTCTTCATTATAATATTTTATATATTTTTCAATAGCTAATTTTAGCTTTCTATAACTATCATATGTAGTTCCATAATATATCTCTTGTTTTAATATCCCAAAGAAATTCTCCATTACCGAATTATCTAGACAATTTGCTTTTCTAGACATACTTTGGTATATACGTTCTTCTTTTAATCTTTTCGAGTACGCCTTCATTTGATAAGCCCACCCTTGATCAGAGTGAAAAGT
>NZ_JNJO01000010.1 GCF_000701685.1 Gemella sanguinis ATCC 700632 | reverse complement strand
GGCACCAAGTACGACGCCAACAACACCGGCAAAACAAACGCCAGTGACGCCGGCGCCAAGTACGACGCCAACAACGCCGGCAAAACAAACGCCAGCGACGCCAGCGCCAAGTACACCAACAACGCCAGTGAAAGAAACACCAGCACCAAGTACACCGGTTAAAGAGGCGCCGAAGGAAGACAAAGTTACTGAAACACCAAAAGAAGACAAGGTAACAGAGACACCGAAAAAGGACAAAGTAACTGAAACACCAAAAGAGGACAAAGTCACTGAAACGCCGAAAGAGGATAAAGTTACTGAAACTCCAAAAGAAGATAAAGTAACAGAAACACCAAAAGAAGACAAAGTAACAGAAATACCAAAAGAGGACAAAGTCACTGAAACGCCAAAAGAGGATAAAGTTACTGAAACGCCAAAAGAGGATAAAGTTACTGAAACGCCAAAAGAAGATAAAGTTACTGAAACTCCAAAAGAAGACAAAGTAACAGAAACACCGAAAGAGGATAAAGTTACAGAGAAACCGAAGGAAGACAAGGTGACAGAGACTCCAAAAGAAGATAAAGTTACACCAAACCAAGGTGGAAACTCAAACAGTCAAGCTAGCAATGTAAGCAAAGACAATAAACCAAATACTAGTACTACAGCTCCTCAAGTTGATAAAAAAGAATTAACAAATCAACTTAACAATAGTAGTAAAACAGTAGGAAGTTCAAGTTTTGCTAAGGCAAGCGAAGAAAATAGACAATCATATCTAAATTCTGTAAGCAGAGCCCAAGAAGTAGTTGCTAATGGTCAATCTACTCAAGAAGATGTAAATAATGTACTAAACACATTAAAAGAATCTGAAGAGAAAGTTACTGATAAAGCTCCTGAAAAATCTTCAAGCTCAGATGATAAAGCAAAAGATCAATCAAAAGACCAAGCTAAATCAGAAGAAAAAACAAATAATGACAACAAATCAGAGAAAAAAGAAGAAAAATCTTCTAATAAAGAATCAAACAATACCTTACTATATGTAGGTTCTGGACTACTAGTATTATTACTAGCGGGTGTATTATTTAGACGCCGTGGTTAATAAATAATAAAAAAGAAGTATCTTAACTCATTATGAGTAAAGATGCTTCTTTTTAAAATGTTGCAAATTGCTTAATTTAATAAAAATGAAAAGAGTTCTTTATTTTCTATAGGGTAAGAAATATAGTAGTCCATACGACTGTTTTCATCAGTGATGATAATATTCTTTCTTATATCACCGAGATTATAATGCTGTGAAATATTAGTTATTCAGCAGTTTTTGTTGAAGTCTTTTGTTGATTAATAGTTATAAATTGTTTAAAATATTCTAGTTTAATTTGAGTTTCGCCATTCTTTGTTGCATGCTAAGTTCTAATATTACTATTGTACAATATTTAGGAAAAGTGTAAAATATATGTATATACAGACTACTAAATTAAAGGGAAATTTTATTGGATAAAGTAAAAATACCCTTATCATTTTTAGTGATTTTAAGTACTTTTATACGTTTTGTGTCATTATTAATAGATATTTATTTACTCTGCAATTTATGTAACATGGTTCAGGTGGGAGGAGGGTAATGGTGACAGATTTTGTGATTGGTTTCGCTATAGTGTAGCTTATTTGGAAGTTGCTAGTAACTATATTGGAAGAGAAAATTTTAGGGACAGTTTTTTTGTAATTGCTTGGTTTTGTCGCGACAATGGGAGTTATTATAGTGATGTCTATCTCCTTATCAGCAGTTAGGCCGAGAGAAATAATATAAGAATATAAATTTTAAAATAATAAAGAAAATGGAGGAATTTTCTATGAAAAAACATGATGTTTTAAATAACCCATTCCTTAATAAGGGGACAGCTTTCACTGTGGAAGAACGTAAGGAGCTAGGGTTAATTGGCTTATTACCGCCGCGTGTTCAAACTATTGAAGAACAGGCGACACAAACTTATGCTCAAATGCAAACTAAACAAAATAACTTTGAAAAAAGGTTATTTTTAATGGAGATTTTTAATACGAATAGAACATTATTCTACTATCTATTTTCTAAACATTTAGAAGAGTTTAATCCAATTGTCTATGATCCAACTATTGCAGAGACTATAGAAGGGTACAGTGACATTTTTGTTGATCCTCAATATGCAGCTTACTTAGATATTAATCATCCTGAAAATATTGAAGATACACTGAAAAATGCATCAGGGAATCGCGATATTCGTTTAATAGTAGTTACTGATGCAGAGGGTATTCTTGGTATAGGGGATTGGGGAACTAATGGAGTGGATATATCTGTTGGGAAACTCATGGTATATACTGGAGCAGCGGGGATTGACCCTGCTACAGTACTGCCATTAGTTATTGATGCAGGAACTAACCGTGAAGAGCTACGTAATAACCCTAATTATTTAGGTAACCGTCATGAACGTGTACGTGGTGATAAATACTATGACTTTATTGATAAGTTCGTTCAAACTGCTGAACGCCTTTTCCCAAAACTTTACTTACATTGGGAAGATTTTGGTCGTATGAATGCAGCTAATATACTAGAAAAATATCGTAAAAATATCCCAACATTTAATGACGATATTCAAGGAACAGGTATAGTAACATTAGGTGGTATATTTGGAGCTATGGATATTACAGGTGAAAAATTAGTTGATCAAGTATATCTTTGTTATGGCGGTGGAACAGCAGGAGCAGGAATAGCATCGCGCGTCTTACGAGAAATGGTTAGTGAAGGGTTATCAGAAGAAGAGGCTTATAAACGTTTCTTTATGGTTGATAAACAAGGTTTACTTTTCGATGATATGGATGACTTAACTCCTGAACAAAAACCATTTGCGAAAAATCGTGCTGATTTCCCAAACGCAGAAAAATTAACTGACTTATTAGAAGTTGTTAAAACGGTAAAACCTACAATTTTAGTAGGGACATCAACTCAACCAAATACTTTTACTAAAGAAGTAGTGGAAGCAATGTGTCAAAATACAGAGCGTCCATGTATATTCCCGTTATCAAATCCTACTAAATTAGCAGAAGCAACTGCAGAAGATTTGATTGTTTGGTCTGAGGGGAAAGCTTTTGTAGCTACAGGTATCCCATCTGATAATGTTCTATATAAAGGGGTAGAATATGTTATTGGACAAGCTAACAACGCGCTTATATATCCAGGTTTGGGGTTAGGGGTTTTAGCTTCAGAAGCTAGTTTACTAACTGATGAAATGATTGGTGCAGCAGCACATTCGTTAAGTGGAATCACTGATATTACTAAACCTGGGGCACCAGTATTACCTCCGTTTAAATATGTTGCGGATGTTTCTATGAAAGTAGCAGAAGCAGTTGCGAAAAAAGCACAAGAGCAAGGACTAGCGCGTGCGGAAGAAAAAGACATGGCTAAAGCTGTTCGTGATTTTAAATGGTTCCCAGAGTATAAATAATAAAAAAAGAAGTATCTTAACTCATTATGAGTAAAGATGCTTCTTTTTAAAATGTTGATTTGTAAAACTCTCCCCAAGCATACATGCTGTCAATAATAGGTTCTAAAGTTTTTCCTAAGTCTGTTAGTGTATACTCTACACGAGGTGGAACTTCTGGATAAACTTCTCTTTCTATAATTCCCTTCTCTTCTAGTGAGCGAAGGTTGGCAGTTAATACTTTTTGGCTGACCCCACTAAGTGATTTTTTTAGCTCTCCAAAGCGTTTTGTACCGGTTAATAGGTCTCTTAAGATCAATATTGTCCATTTGTTACTTAGTAATAATAATGTGACCTCAACAGGGCAAGCTGGGAGATTTGAAGGTAGTTTTTTATTTGGCATATTATTCTCCTAAAATAATCATATATATTGATTTTATATGATATATACAATTAAGGTCAAGATAAAATAGGTTGATATATTTAAAATTTTTACTTAATAATATATTCTTCTATTTAGCGCGTTGTGGGAATAATACTGCTAAACCTTGACTATATACTGCTTGTATCAATGATGGCCAAGCATTTTTTGTGGCTTTTGGTTCTTTTCCTTTTGCGATATTTTGCATAAGAACTTGGTAATAAACTATACCAAGAAGTGAACCAAATATTTTATCTAACTTTTTAACTCCTGTTGATACACGTGTAGTTTCTACAATAGTATATGTACCTTGTTTAATTTTATTAGGTATATTTGGATCAATTGTCAGTGGACGAGCGATACCTATAAAATCAGTAGTATTATCATTTAATAATGTGTTCATCGCATTAATAGAACGAATACCACCTGTAACAATAACAGGAATATCAATTTTTTGTTTTAGTTTTTTGCTATATTCTGCGAAAAATACTTTATTGCTAGATGTACTTGTAGCACCCATCATCGCAGGTTTTTCATATGTTCCGCCTGATATTTCAACAAAGTCCAGACCTAGGTTAGCAAGCTCGACAATAGTTTCTAAAGAATCCTCTTCTGTAAGTCCATCTTCTTTAAAATCAGTAGAGTTAATTTTTATTCCGATAGGAAAATCTTTTCCTAATTCTTCTCTCATTCCAAGGTAAATTTCTTTTAAAAATCTCATTCTATTTTCTAGTGAACCACCATACTTGTCAGTTCTTCTATTATCATGAGGTGATAAAAATTGGCTGATTAGATAACCGTGTGCTGCATGGATTTGAACACCAGAGAAACCTGCTTCTTTTGCGACTTTCGCAGAAGTTATAAATTTTTGAACAAGTTCTTCAACTTCATTAGTCGTCAGAGCACGTGGTGTGCTAAATAATTTATTAAGGCCATTTCCTAATGGTACAGCACTAGGTGCAACTGTTTCTTTAGCTATAGTTTTTGGGGCTTGTTTACCAGGGTGATTTAATTGCACCATAACCTTAGCTCCATGTTGTTGACCTTGTTTAGCCCAATCTTTAAGAATTTCCATATTAGAATTTTTATCAAAAACTATATTTCCTGGTTCTGCAGTTCCTTTAGGATCAATCATAATATTTCCTGTAATAATTAATCCAGTTCCGCCTTCGGCCCAACGTTTATATAATGTAGCAATATTTTTTTTAGGTTGAAAATTTTTTGTCCCCATTCCTTCACTCATAGCTGATTTGAAGAAACGATTTTTTATAGTAGTTCCATTTGGTAATGTAATAGGGGTGAATAGTAAGTTTTCTGTCATTATTCAATCTCCTTACTTTTATTTGTTTAAACTATTCTACTATAATAAAAAATATTTAGCAATATAAAAAGTGTATTAAAGTTATTGAAAGAATTTTTAAATTCATACACTATTAGTAACTTTAAAGTAACTAACCTACATTAAAGTGCGTACTTGTTAAGAGTAAAGTGTGATGTTAATATATAGTTGAAATTAGAAAGAAAGTGAGCTGATTCACATGGATAAAATATTACAAGCAAAAAAATTAATAGAAGAAGCTGATGCAATAGTAATAGGAGCTGGTTCAGGTTTATCTGCAGCAGCAGGATTAACATATAGTGGTGAGCGTTTTGAGAAAAACTTTAAGGATTTCATAGCAAAATATAAAATGCCTGATATGTATTCTGCAGCTTTCTATCCATTTAAAACCTCTGAAGAGAAATGGGCTTATTGGAGCAAACATATATTTTTAAATAGATATTCAGATGACGGTTTGGAACTATATAAGGACTTATATAATATTGTAAAAGATAAAAATTATTTCGTCATAACAACAAATGTCGATAGTCAATTTGAGAAGGTTGGTTTTGATAAAAGCAAGTTCTTTGAAGTCCAAGGAAATTATGGAGAATTTCAATGTTCCGTACCTTGTCACAACAAAGTTTATAATAATAAAGACCAAGTACTTAAAATGCTTGAACAACAAAAAGATTTAAAAATTCCTACTGAACTTATTCCGAAATGTCCTGTTTGTAATAGTGAAATGACTACGCATTTAAGAGTTGACCATAGATTTGTAGAAACAGAAGAATGGGATAAGCAATGTGATAGATATTATAGTTTTATAAATGAAAATCGAGATAAAAATATAGTATTATTGGAACTAGGGGTAGGTTTTAATACGCCAACTATTATTAGATTTCCTTTTGAAAGATTAAACAACAGACTACCTAAAGCGAGTTTAATAAGAGTAAATCAAGAAAACTTTGAGTCAGCAGGGGTAATTACAATAACTAATGATATGAAGGAGGTATTTGAATCATGGAACAGCTAGATTATTTAATAAGGACATTAAATCCTAATGTAAAAATACCAGAAAGTAAACAAGAAAAAGAAGATTTATTAAGAACGTTAATGAACATTTGGGAAGTAGAAAACTTACCAGAACAATTTTTTGATGTTCAAGATGAATATTTAAAACAAAAACTAAGAAAAAAGAAAATTGTTGAGTTAGAAGAATTAGATGAAGTTGAAAAAAATATTTATCTATGGCAAGGTGATATTACTACATTGAAAGTTGATGCTATAGTAAATGCTGCGAATAAAGCACTTCTTGGATGTTTTATACCTCATCACAGATGTATCGATAATGCAATACACACTCAGGCGGGTTTGCAGTTAAGGCAAGAATGTTTTGAAATCATGCAAAAGCAAGGTGAGTTTGAAAAAACTGGACAAGCTAAAATAACTTCTGGGTATAATCTTCCGGCTAAATATGTAATACACACTGTTGGTCCAATAATTTATCATTCAGTTGAAGATAGTGACAAAGAATTATTAGCATCGTGTTATAGAAATTGCTTGGAATTAGCTTTAAAAAATAATTTAAAGAGTATTGCTTTTTGTTGTATAAGCACTGGGGAGTTTAGATTTCCTAATGATTTAGCTGCGCAGATTGCTGTCGCTGAGGTTCGTAAAGTGCTTAGTGAAAATCCTGACAAAGATATAAAAGTAGTATTTAATGTATTTAAAGATACCGACTTAAATATTTATAGAGATATACTTTGTTAAAGGCGTTTATAAAATGTGGAATAAAGAACTAGAAAGATGCACGAAACTGTGTATCTTTTTTCTTTGACAAAAATTTAATTTAAGGGTAAAATAGTTCTAAATAGAACGATTAAAGAGAGAAGAAAATATGAATTTTATGGATAAACACAAAACGATAATATGTTATTACTCTAGGCTAACTAGGGCAATATGTGAAAAATTTGAATTAACTCAGATGGAATATGATATATTGATGTTTTTACATAATCATCCGCAGTTTAACACAGCTGCCGATATAGTGAAAATACGCAAAGCAACAAAATCGCACGTATCAACTACATTAAAAACACTTGAAGATAATGGATTGATTAGGAAAATTCAGAGTCCAGATAATAAAAAACGAATAGAAATAGAATTATTAGAACCTGCGCAAAGAGTAATTCAAGAAGGACTAAATGTTCAAAAAGAATTTGTTAAAGATTTATTCCAAGGTTTAAGTGAAGAAGAGCTGCGCATGTGGCAAAGTATTTTTACAAAAGTTTGCGATAATGCGGAGAGATGTTTAAAGGAAAAGTAAGAAAGGAGATGGTTCTATGTTTAGCGTGAAAAAGAGAACGCTGCTGTTAATAGCGGGAATCGTTTGGTTTATAGCGGGCTTTAATATTGTAAGATTAGGACTTTTATCATATTTCTTAATTCAATCACATTGGTATACATATGTATCTTCTGTGATAATTTTCTTATTATTTGGAATGATGTTTTTTAAAATGAGTATTAAACATACTAAAAGAATAGTTAGTTATGAAGACTACAGACCATTTTGGCATTTCTTTGACTTAAAAGCATATATTATTATGGCCTTTATGATGAGTATGGGGATTGGTTTTAGGATGTTAGGTATTTTTTCTAATATTTTTGTAGCTTATTTCTACTCAGGTTTAGGGAGTGCATTACTATTAGCAGGAGTATTATTTATTAGAAACTATCTTTGTTATTCAGAACTATTAGGGCAGTAGATTCCAGATATATAAAAAACGACTCGCAAATTTCTGCGAGTCATTTTTTATATCCAATTTAATTGTAATTATTCATCTTTTGCGAAGAATTCTGTTGCACGAACAGCACGTTTCCAACCTTTATAAAGTTTTTCTCGTTCTTCTTTTGTCATTGTAGGAACGAATAATTTTCCTGCTGAGTTAAGATTTTTAACTTCATCTAGATTTTTCCAATATCCAACAGATAAACCGGCTAAGAATGCTGCTCCTAAAGCAGTAGTTTCAAGATTTTCTGCACGTGCTATTTTAACTCCTAGTATATTAGCTTGGAAGTCTAATAAATAGTCATTGTTAGCTGCGCCGCCATCAACTTTTAATAATGGTATTTCAGTATTAGCATCGATTTTCATAGTATCGATAATATCTCTAATTTGGTAAGCTATTGATTGTAAAGTTGCTTTTACCAAGTCTTCTTTTGTTGTTCCTCGTGTTAATCCAAAAATTGTTCCACGTGCATCAGGATTCCAATAAGGAGCTCCTAGTCCAGTAAATGCAGGAACAAGATATACTTCATTGTTATTTTTAGAATCAAACGCTAATTGCTCAGTTTCAGATGATTTTTTAATTAATCGTAAACCATCTCTAAGCCATTGGATGGCGCTTCCTGCGATAAAGATAGATCCTTCTAGTGCGTAGTATACTTTTCCGTTTATCCCATAACCTATAGTTGTTAGAAGGTTATTTTTTGATAGTTCCATATTTTCACCAGTATTCATTATAATAAAAGAACCAGTTCCATATGTATTTTTAATCATTCCTTTATCAAAAGCAAGTTGTCCAAAAAGGGCTGCTTGTTGGTCTCCAGCTAAACCGCTAATTGTGACTTCTCCTCCATAAAAATGGTAGTCAATAGTTTTACCATATATTTCTGAATTAGATTTTACTTCTGGTAAGATTGCTTCAGGAATATTCAAAATGTCTAATATTTCTTTATCCCACGTTAAATCTTTAATATTAAATAACATAGTACGAGCTGCGTTAGTGTAGTCTGTTACGTGTACTTTACCACCAGTTAATTTCCAAACTAACCAAGTATCTATGGTACCAAATAGAAGTTCTCCTTTTTCTGCTTTTTCCTGTGCCCCTGGAACATTATCTAATATCCAGCGAACTTTTGTTGCAGAGAAGTATGCATCAACTACTAAACCAGTTTTTTTATGAATCATATCCTTGTATCCATCAGATACTAGTTTATTAGCGATATCCGCACTTTGGCGACTTTGCCAAACTATAGCATTGTAGATAGGTAGACCTGTGTTTTTATCCCAAATAACAGTAGTTTCACGTTGGTTTGTAATACCAATACTAGCTATTTGATTAGGTTTTATACCACTTTCGATAAATACTTCAGCTATAACTGATTGAATAGAATTCCATATTGCATTTGCATCGTGTTCTACCCAACCAGATTTTGGGAAAATCTGTGGAAATTCTTTTTGACTACTAGCGATAATCTCAGCCTTTTTATTGAAGATTATAGCACGTGAACTAGTAGTTCCTTGATCTATTGCTATTATATATTTTTTCATATTTTACCTCTAAATTCAAAAGTGTCGTTAATATTATTATAACATTTTTCACAAAAAATATCTTAAATATAATATGAAAAACTTAATGTTTATTTAATAATATCTATACTTAAATATCTTTGTATACAAAAGTGTTTGGAAAAGGTTTGTTGTGAGTGTGTTTATAGATAGTTGTTTACAGAAACTAATAGGGATGTAAAAAATCTAAATTAAACAATAATACTTAATTACTTATATTAAAAATAATTATTTAAGATTATTTTAGTGAATAAAATATTATACAATTAAAAGGATGTATACTATAATTAGATGTAATAAGATCAAATAAATATTAGGTATATATAAGCTGATATTTATATTTGATGAAAAGTGAAGTTTGGAGTTTTTAATATTTATTATGTTTTGAGATAGAACGATTAAAAAATAACTAAATTATTTGTAAAAAAACGCATTTAGGAGGACTATATATGAGCAATTATACAGAATTAATAAGTAGTACTGCACATGCTTCTCACTTAGCATATGGATTTGAATCGGCAAGGATAGAAGGATATGGTAATGACAAAGTAGTGGCTGAAGCGCAGAGATTAAGGAATTATACTATACCTTCTAATCTGGAATATTTAGAAGATATGTACAATTCTGAAACAGGGACTAGTGGTACAGCATTTAGAAATAAAGATACTGGGGAAATAATATTGGCATTTACAGGGACTAACTTTCAGAGTGAGTTTTTGAAAGATGTTGGGACAGATATTAATGAAATTAATTTTCCTGTATTGGATCATTGTATACCAGCGTTTGAATTTTATGAACGTGTGCGGGCTAAATATGGAAACAATATAGTATTAACAGGGCATAGTCTAGGTGGAAGTATAGCTCAACGAGTTGCCTTGGAATATAATGTTCCCAAAACTGTTGTCTATAACTCGGCTCCTTTATATGTAAATGATGCTCGAAAGATAGGTTTGAGCTATGGAGAATTATTAACGATAGATGAGCTTGAAAAGAAATACACTGGGGAAACAATTAGAATTCGGTCAGAAGATGATATAGTCAGTAAATTTGGTGGGAAGCATCTTGGCAAGGAGTATATTGTTAAGGATAGGGGTAGTCACCCTATGATTAATATCGTTAATTCTGAGGCAGCTATGACGGAAATAGAAAAGATTACTAGGCATATGAATAAAAATGTCGTCACTTTAGATGTTAATAAAGATGGAATTACAGATATTAGATTAAATAAACTTGATCTTAGTGCGAAAAATTTATTGAATGGAAATGGTGAGTATATTCGGGTTAAGGGAGCAAAGATTCAGCTGAATCCATCAGTTCTACGAAATGTAGCTAATAATTTAAGGACAAGTGTATTATCAGATCTAGAATTTATTAAAAAAATTAATAATCTATGTATTGAAAAAAATCAAAAAACTAGATTTGATTTTGAAAAGCGAAAAGATCACGCTGCGGATAGTTTAAAAAGGGAATTTAATAATGCTGGAGTGCCACAAGTTCTAGATAATTTAAGGGATTCTGTGGGACAAATAATAAGAAGTAAAAGTGTTTTAGAAGGAGTAGAAGAGACCCCTAGATTAAAATTAGGTGAAATTCCTTCAGATGAAAGACCTTATGTAAAAGATGAAGCGCTATTTGGTGCTCACAGATATAACGTAGACTTATACGATTTAGCTGGGAGTGTAAGAGTGGTATTAGAACAATGTAACAAAGAAGAAACACGTAAGATAACAGATTTTTTCCAAGGAAGACCAACAATAATAAAAGCTTGGAGTGAAATTGAAGAACATACGAAGAAATTATTAGATGAAAGTGAAAAAACCTTAGAAGGAGATGGGTTGAGAACTGGGAAGGAAGATGGTATTAGTCAATCACTTACTATAGTTTTAGATGTTGCTCAAAAAAATATAGGGGAGTTGGAAAAAGTTGTATCTAATACCGCAGAAATGTTTCAAAGTTTAGCTGATAGTTTTGAAACTCAAGATAATTGGATAGGAGAAAATTTAAAAAATGGAAGATTTGTTGGTAGTTTGCCGGAAAGGAAGATTCCAAGAAACTATGGACAATATTTAAGTAGAGATGGTATTTTTGATGACGTAAAAGATGTGCTTCATGCATTTGAAAGACAAGTAGATAAAAGAAGTGGGGAATATGCGAAAAAAATATCAGAATTGTTTAACGAATCCTTCAGTAATTTTGAAGGAGGATTAGAAAATTGGTATGGTAGTGCAGTGTGGTTCGAAAAATATATTTTACAAGTCAGTCAAAATTCTAAACTTGATGTGGAAGTAGAAAAAAAGTATGAGGATAATAAAGGGAAAAAAAGGTACTGGGGGAAATTGATAAGGTTATATCCTGAAAGTATAAAAAATCTTATTATAACAGCTGAATCGACTATTATTCCCGCAAAAAGAAAGATTGAACAGGCGATTGAGACTTCTAAAGCTGTTAAAAATAATCTTTCATCTTTAGAACCACAAGTTAAGGAAATAGTTAAAGAATCAGTGTATAAAGATTTAGAATTATATGAGATTGTTAGTAGTCAAAAACTTATTGCTCAGATTTCTAATAAAATTGTTCAAGAGTTAGATTATGTACTAAAACATATAAATAGTGAGGGTATGAGTGGAGAAGCTATATCTGCTTTAAAATCTAAAGTAAAAGATAGTGAGAAATCATTTAATTATTACGGACGATTTATAGGAGATTGTTTTGGTAACTAAATTTTAAATTTAGAAACTAAAGACTGGTTTTAAGAATGATAAATAATAAAATATTTGACTTAAGTCTATTTGGTTTTGGATGAAATGTTGAAAGGTATTATATTAGGATAACTATAAAACACTTATTTATATATAAAGGAATAATATTAGAGATAACAGGTATCTAAAGTGAATAATAATAGTTAGTAATATTATAAGATATAGAGTTTCTGGTGCTATATAATTAATATACAGGTATTTTAAAATATACTATAATAAAAATATATCTTAGATAAGGAGTCGATTGACTTTTTTGTAATTAATAAAATAAGTTAATTGATATTCATAAGAAAATTTATAAATAAAGGAGGGCTATTTATATGGAAAATAGTACACTTTATGCTTCAAATTACACATATGCTTTCGAAAAAGCTAGAATTGAAGGTTATGGTGATGAAGATATATTAGAACAAGCGCAAAAAATAGGGGATTTTAAGATACCTTATAATTTAGAATATTTAGATGACATATATGATGAAAGTACCGGAACGAGTGCCACAGCATTTAAGGATAAAGATACTGGTGAAGTCATAATATCTTATACAGGTACAAATAAAGATACTGATAAGATGAATGATATAGTAAAGAGTGATATTGGAGAGATAGCTATGGGGATAAGTGCAGAGCACTATAAACCAGCGTATAAATTTTATCAGGAAATAAAAGAAAAATATGGGGATAATATTGTTCTGACTGGGCATAGTTTAGGAGGGAATATTGCACAGAGAGTAGCATTGGAATATAATGTACCCAAAACGGTTGTATATAATGCAGCACCGCTGTATATACCTAGAGAAGAAATTATTCCTTCAACTCTAGGTATATTACAAAATGAACCAAAATTTAAAAAAGATATATTAGCAGTACTATTCAAGCTTAGAGAAATCCCTTATAAATGGATGGATAAATTTGGTAATTCTATGTTTAATATACCTAATGAAGAAATCAGAATTAAACAATTAGAAAAAAATTTTACTGGTGAAGTAATTAGATTTCGTTCTGAAGAGGATATATTAAATGATGCAGCAAATTATGCTAATGGGAAGTATCTAGGAGCCGAGTACATATTGAAAGATAGTGGTAAACACATGCTATCTGATATTATTGATTCACGTCAAGCTTGTGATGAAATTTCTAAAATAACAAAAATGCTAGGTTATAATCAATTTAATATAGATATTGATGGTGATTATAAAGCAGATATTGAAATAGGTAAGTTAGATTTAAGTGTTAAAGATTTATTTAGCGATAACGGAAAACTAGTAGAACTTAATAGCGAAAAAATACAACTTAACCCAGAGATACTGCGATCGCTAAGTAATAATTTAAGAACTAATGTTCTTTCGGATATAGCCAATATAAAGAGAATTAATAATTTGTGTATCGAAAGAAATAATAAAACTAGATTTGATTTTGAACAAAGAAAAAATCAAGCTGCAGACGAAATCAAAAAAGAATTTAATAATGCACAGGTACCACAAGTTCTTGATAACCTTAAAAATTCTATTGGGAAAATAATTAATAGTAAAGATGTTTTAGAAAAATTAAGTGAAACATATAGTTTGAAAATGGAGGAATTTTCTTCTGATGAGAAGCCTTATGTTAATGATAATGAATTAAATGAAACATCTTATAATACGCAGCTAGCTAGTTTGCGTATGTCAGCAGAACCCTTATTAGAACAATGTAATAAAGAAAAAACTTATGATATAACATCATTTTTTAGTGGAAGACCAACAATATTGAAATCTTGGCAAGCTATTGAAGCGAATACAAAAAAATTATTAGAAGAAAGTGAAAAAACTTTAGAGGGGGATGGGTTAAGAACAGGAAAAGAAGATGGTATAAGTCAAGCGTTAACTACAGTTCTAGATACTGCAAAAAACAATATTGAAGAGCTAGAAAAAGCGATTACTAATACAGCAGAATTATGTCAAGGTTTGGCGGATAATTTTGTTAATCAAGATAGTTGGATTGGTCAAAATCTGCGAAGTGGTAAATTTGTGGGGAGCGCACCAGAAAGAGTTATGCCAGCAAGTTATGAAGAATACCTAGAAAGAGATGAAATATTTGATGATGTAAAAAATGTTCTTCAAGCATTTGATAATCAAGTGGAGAAAAGAAGTGAAGAATTTGCGAAAAAAGTATCTGAATTGTATAGAGAATCATTTAGAGACTTTGAAAGAGGATTAGAAAATTGGTATAGTCTTATTGGAGACTTTGAAGGTCGCGTATCAGATATAGTATATAATTACAATCTTGATGTGTATGTTGAAAAAAAATGTGAAGATAATGGAAAGAGTACAACGAAAAAAGATTATTGGGGGAAATTCATTCAATTGTATCCTCAAGGAGTCAAAGAAGGGATTGCTGGTGCGCAATCAAATATTCTACCTTTCAAAAAAAATATTGAACAGACTATTGAAACATCAAAAAATACAAAAAACAATCTTTCAAGTCTGGAACCACAATTAAAGCAGATAATTGAGGGTGCGGTATATAAAGGGCTAGATTTGGACGAAATAGTAAATAGTCAAAAGGTCATTATGGAAATATCTGAAAAGATAAAGCAGGAGTTAATCTATGTTGAGGAACATATATCTGGTGAAGGGATGAGTGGGCAATCTATCTCGGCGCTGAATAATAAATTAAAAGAAAATGAGAATTCTGTTGAATACTACAGAAATCTTGTTAGTGATTGTTTTGTAAACTAAATTTTAAATTTGTGAACTAAGGAATGGTTTTAAAAATAATGGATAAAAATTCATTTATTTAGAGAAAAAATAATGAGATAAAATGAGTAAGGATTACCTATTTACCAAGGTTTACACTTAAAACGCTTAAGGTTTCTAATAAAAACATGTCTTAAACAATAAAATATTCAGCTTGTTATTCATTAAGGACAACAAGCTGTTTTAGTGGTCTGGACCAGTGGTTAAATGAGGTATAAATACTTATATATTAGCTCTTGTTGATTATTAGAGACTCCATAAATCCCTAATAACTTAAAAAGAGAGATAAAAAAGGGTTCTAATGGCGAACCTTAAATGAACCTTATATATAATTAAAATTTGCTGAAAAAGGTTGTAATGTTTTATATAATATGTTATACTAAAAAAAATCAAAAAAAAAGGAGTTGTTATATTATGACAGGGCAAATCAGAGTATCACCAGAGGTTCTACAAGGTAGAGCACGTGAATATGGAAAAGCTTCAAATGATATCAATGCAATTTTAAGTAATTTACAAAGATTACAAGATACTTTAAGAGGTGAATGGGAAGGTCAAGCATTCCAAGGTTTCGATGCACAATTCAACGAATTAAAACCTAAAGTGCAAAACTTCGCAGAACTAATGCAACAAATTAATGTTCAATTAGATAAAACTGCTCAAGCAATGCAACAACACGACCAAGACTTATCACGTAACTTTGGGCTACAATAGTAATAAAATAATAAGAGATTGGGGGAGGACTTCAATCTCTTGTTTTCTTAAAGTCATAATAGAGACAATCGATATATTTTAATTAGTGTGTTAATAAAGTAGAAAAGGGAAAGATTAGCTAGTTACAAATTATTTTATAAATCAATAAAATAAAAAAAGGAGAAAGAATGAGTAAACGTACATTTGCAATACTATCAAGTATAATAGCACTGGTAGTAATGGTTGTAGTGTTTTACGGTGTAATGAAGCCTAAAACTATAACCGTAGGTAATCAAGAAAAGAAAATAACAAATAGTGATGTTAAAATAGCATTGGTAAATGAAGATACTGGAGTTATTTATAATGGTGATGATTTAAGAATAGGTGACATACTGGTAAATTCATTAGGTCAAGAAACAAGCTATAAGTTAGAAACTGTATCTCGTGCTATAGCTGAGAACGGGCTAGAAAAAGGTAATTATAACGTGATGATTGTCCTTCCTAGTAATTTTTCTAGAGAAACTCTTTCATTAGAAAGTGATTCTCCTACACAAGCTATTTTCCAATATAAGGTTAAGTCAGATTCTCAAGCTATTACAAAACAAGGAGAACAGGTTGTTTCTGAGATTAAAAATTTATTCAATAAAAATATTATAGGTATTTATTTTTCAAGTATTATAGGAAATCTTCAAACAGCTCAAACTCAAGTTGCTACATCTGTAGGGCGTGAAAAAACTGTTCTTAATAAGTATCAATCTAACTTAATAACTCCATTAACAGACCACTCTACACAGTTTAAAGGTTTAAGTGGGATTAGTGATAATTTAGTTAAAACGTATGAAAGTTTTAATAAAGATCTTCAAAATACAAATGAAGCATATAAGTCTATAATGGATACAGATAAGACATACGATGATCAGATAAGTAAAGCAACAAAATCACAAGAGGCTAGAAATGAAGCGTTAAAAACAAGAGAAGAAACTCTTAAAAAATATGAGGATTTTATAAAAAATAGTTCCGTTTCTGAACAATTAGAGAATATAAAAAAAGCTCAAGCATTTATTAATGCCAACCAAATGGATCCAAAAGTACTAGAAGATACTGAAAATAAAATTAAAGCATTAGAGGATAGTCTAAATAGTACTTTAACTATGTTTAATGCCATAAATGCAAAATCAGATGCTGTAGTAGATAAATATAAAGAAAAAATAGATAAAGCTGTAGAAGACTCATTGAATAAAACTAAATCAAATGAAAAACAACAACAACAAACGGTTGTAGCGGTAGTTGATGAACTTAAAAAAAGTATGTTGGATAAGGTAACTGATGCGGTAAAAGATTTACCTTATTATAGTAATGATGCTATAGATAAGTTGAAGATTGCTGATGAAGATAAGGATTATCTGAAAAAAGTTAACTCATTTGCAGAGCAATATGCTAATGCTAATAAAATAACTTTAAAAAGAAAAGATACTACATATAGTCAAAATCAACTAGATATACTAAAAAAAGCGGCTGAGGAAAATGTTAAGAAAGTTCAAACTATGTCATTTTCTACAAAACAGGGAAAAATTAAAAAAATTGAACTTTCAGTAAACTCACAATATAAGTTTACTAGTGCTTCGGCTAAAGGGGCAAATGTTTCTATTAGTGGTGATAAGGTTGTATTAAATTTAACAAGTAAGCCTTCTGAAGTAAAAGTTTCATACCAACTTGGGTATGCAAATGGTGTGGAATTATTTACACCTGCAGCTGTTAAAGGAACAGCTACAACTACTGAAACTATAAAAGAAGCAAAAACTAAAGAAGAAGTAGTCGAAGAAAAAGATAAAAATGGAAAGAAAGTTAAAAAGAAAAAAACTTCTGTATCCCCAGAAAATAAAGAGATTGAAGGAACAATAGGTGAAACTGCTATTATATCTCCAGTGACATTTGGTTCTGGAAATAAAAATATAGAAAATAGCAATACTGCTTTATATAATGACTTAGAAAATTATACACAGCTTGCTACTGTTGTAAAAACTATCTATGGAATAGATATAGCTAGAGAAAGTGCTATTAATTTAAATCCTAAAGAAGATTCTTTATTGAAAAAAGCAGAACTTAAAGATATTAATAAAATATTAACATCTTCTGTTTCTGGTACTATTATTGATGAACTGAAGAAAGAAATAGTCGTTAGTGATAGTGATATAAAAAAATTAGAGGAATTACAAGCTGAATTAAAAGAATTGAAAAAAGTTGTTAGTGATTCAAGAAAAACAGCAAACGATTTATCTAAAAATATAGATGAAGTTATAAAAGAAACAGAAAAAATTAATACTGCTTTATCAAATAAACCGGAATTACCAACTACTGAAACTAAAGATAATTCAGACTTAATGACAGTAACTATGGAGATAAACAATGATTATTCAAAACTAATGTCAGCAAGTAGAGAGTTATTAGCGAAGACTAAAGCAAGCCAAGCTACATCAGAGTCTATAAATCATAGTTTCGAGAGCTTAGGTACAGCTGCTAAAAAACTAGAACAAGATGGTACAAACCTTACTAATAAGGTAAGTGAGCTAAAAGGTACTATGGATAAAGAGTATAAAGATAACCAAGACTTCTTAAAAGCTTTCTCAAAAGTACTAAGTAATACTAAAGATGGAAATAGTAAAAACCAAGCGGTTTATGACTATCTAGCAAATCCTGTAGATGCAGGTAATGTTGATAAAATAGTTGCTTCAAACAAAACAGCTAAAAGTTCAACTAAACTAGATACGCGTACAGGAATTTTAATAGTGTTAATCATTTACTTAGTAAGTATCTTAATCGCTCATATGATGCAAAATATTGACTTTGAAAAAATTCAAAAAAATAAAATTGTTTCAAGGGTGCAGTGGAAAAACTCAACGATACCAGTAAGTATGATTTTAGGTATAAGTTTCATATTATCTATGATTATTGGTATGACTGTTGGTTATAACCTTGATTTAACTGGAGAGAGAGCATTAGTATTAGTAGCTCTGTTACTAGTAATAACGGTATTATTTATCGGATTAAATAACTGGTTGTTATCAAAAGGAAAATCATTAGGATTATTTGTAAGTATAAGTATTTTATTACTATATATTGTTACTACAGTTCAACTAATAGATGAGAGAACAATGGGGAATAAACTGCTATCATATATCTCACCATTAAATTATATTGATGAAAGTTTAACTCAGTTCTTAAATTATCAAGGTGGTTGGCTACTTGTAATGATTATAACAACTATATTTGCAGTTATTAGTGTAATATTAAATGCAATAGAGTATAGAAAACTGAAAATATAATAGAGGTAAAGATGAAAAAAGTATTTGTAATAATTTTTATGTTAACAAGTGCTGTATCTTTTAATCAAGTTGCAAAAGCAGAAGATGGATCATTAAAAATTGATGCTGAAACTAAAAAAAATAATAAAACTGAAGATTATTATTTTGAACAGGAGACCGAGCTATCCAAATTATTTAATGATGCGGTAACAAAAAATATTTCACAAATAAAGGAGGAAGAGTCTGTATCTTATAATAAAGATAAGGCTCTTATCTTCGATACTGAGATGAAAAAAGAATCTGTAGCGGATAATTACACAAAACATTTGTTTTTACTTAATGAAAGCAAACTTGATAGGGAGAAATCAAAAATAGCACTGAAAAGTAAAGAAGAAGCGGTAAATTGGAATATGATATTATTGCTTATTGCTGGTTTTATAATAATGATGGTATCTGTTTATAGGGGAGTATTTAGGAAGAGAGGTCAATAATGAATACAGAATATATTGATATAAGTTTAGATTTTAGAAAATATATAGATAAGGTAGTTGATATAAGAGTACCTAATAATATGACTGTAAAAGAATTATTGAAGATTATTGTAGAGTCTTATGGACTACCACTTGAAATTAAAAATCCAAGTATAAGAGTAGAAAATTTTAATGTTATACTAACGGGCTTTAGTTTTTTATATAGTTCACAGTATGTAAGAAATGGAAGTTTATTAGTAGTAGAGAAATTATAGAAAAATGGAGGGGACCATGGAGTATACTGTTGAACTTGAAAAAGAAGAAATAAAAGGTAATAAGGAAATTGCATATATTTTATTGAAGTCAAAAGTTCCTTATTTTGTGGATACTGATGTAAAAGTAGAAGAAAGTACTGTCAGTATAACGAGTATTATAAAAGAAAGTTATACAGATTTTGATTATGTTAAGACATTAATCTTAGAAGAAAAACTACGTTATCTTATTAATTTATCAGAAGTATATACAGGTGTAGAAAATACAAATTATACATATAATTTTGATACAAATTCTGTAGTTTTCACAAGAGATGGATTACCGTTACTAGTGCATAGAGGAATAGTGAATCAAGTCTATCCTTATGAGAAAATAACATACGATAAGTTTTTACAAATATATAAAGCTATGAGTGTAGCGTTATTAGATGATAAGGCAGATTACGAAAAATTAGTAAATGGTGGTTTAGAATTTTATAAAGGTAATTTATTAGGTGAGTATATCTCTAACTTAAATACTTTAGATGAAGTAGTTGAAAAATTCTCAGAAGAGTATAAAGAAGAAAAAGCTAAAAACTTAGAGAACTATTCTAGAATTACAAAGAAAAGGATGAATTTCTTAAAATTTGGTTTCATTAGTACTGCTGCTCTTGCAGTAATATTAGGTGGAACAGTAGGTTATATGTCTTTTGTGACAGTTGGTAATAAAAATAAGCTGTTAGATATTAGACTTTCATTTATTAATAAAGACTATTCTAATGTAATAAAAACTAGTGAAAAAGTAGATAGTAAGTCATTAAGCCAAGATGATAAATATATAGTGGCATACTCAGTTATTCAGTCAGAGCCGCTAAGTGCTAAACAAAAAGAGCAATTATTAAAAATTAACAATCAATCTAATTCAGATTATTTACGCTACTGGGTTCTAATTGGACAAGCTAAAATAGATGAAGCTATTGATGTAGCTAGCTTCTTAGATGATCCACAGTTATTAATGTATGGATTAACTAAAAAAATAGATGAGGTTCAACGTGACCCTAACCTTTCTTCAGAGAAGAGAACGGAGCAGCTAAACAATTATAAGACTAAATTAGAAGAGCTTAAGAAAAAATATGTTCCTACTGATGAAAATGCAGATAAGAAAAGTGATAAAAAATAAGTAAGGTGGTGAAACTATATGAATGTATATATTATGTATAAAGATAATAATTTCACATTATACCCTGGTAGAAAATATGTTGTTGGGGGCACAGATACATGTGATATTTATTTAGAAGAACTACCTGAAAAAGTTGATGTAAAAGTAAAAAAAGATGTAGTAATAATTGATGGTAAAGAATATTCTTTTGGTTCGTATAATGTAAAAGTAAATCAAGTAGTATTTAAATTAGTTATACTAAAACCTGAGAAATACTATTTAGTTAATAAAAATAACATTTTTATCGGTCAAAAAGATGATGCAGATATTTGTATTGAAAATAGTAATTTAGATATGCTAATTAGCTATGATGAAGGAACTAAGATTATAACAAATGGTTCATTTTACTTGAATGGTGAAAGGAAAAAAGATTCTGCACCGCTAAAAGAATATGATGTTTTAGTATTTGAAGAAGGATTAAGTATTGTTATCTTAAATAAATCATTAGCATTAGCAAGTAACTTTAACGTCAGTACTAATTTAATAGTTTTTGAACAAGATGAACAAGAAGACAGAGCGAAAGAATTTCATCGTTCACCAAGGATTATTCTTCGAGAACCTACGGATAGAATAATTATAGGAACACCTCCAACTGAAGAGGATCCAACTCGTCAATCACTACTAAGACTATTATTAATGCCTGCTTCGATGATTTTATTTACGGTGTTAATATACATATACTCATCTAGTGGAGCGATGATGATTATGATGTTTGGTATGTCTGTAGTTACTATTATCACATCATTACATGGATATGTATCAGACAAGAAAAATTACAAAGAGCGCCAAATTAAAAAGGTTCAAGATTATAAAGAATATCTTCAAGGAAAATATATTGAATTAGCAAAATATGCTGAAGAACAAAAACAATCTTTAACTTATCATTATCCAGATGTTTCTAATATATTAAGCATGGCAAAAAATGTCGATAGAAGAATCTACGAAAAAACACCTTATTATTTCGACTTCTTAACTTATAAGTTAGGAAAAGGTGAAGTGGAACCTAGTTTTAACGTTGAATATAATAAGTCTGAAACGACAAAGGTTAAGGTTGAAGTAGACCAAGATATAAATAACTTATTGGATTATTATAAAGTTATTAAAGATGTTGCGGTAAAAAACGATATTCACGTACCTATGGGATATATTGGAACTAGAAGAGTAGTTATTGAACAGGTTCAACAGTTAATAATGCAGATAGCTGCTTTCCAAAGTTATCACGATGTTCAATTTATAACTATTTTTAGAGAAGAAGAAAAACAACTGTGGGAGTGGAGTAAATGGCTACCTCACAATAAAATAAAGGCTTTTAATAGTCGTGGGTTTGTATATGATCAAAGAACTCGTGACCAACTGCTTACATCTCTTTATCAAATTATTAAAGATAGAAAATTAGATGCAAGTCAAAAATCAGAAGGAAACAAAGAAAAAGTTTATATTCCGCATTATGTAGTTATTATTACTGATTTAACATTACTACTTGGACATAATATTATGGAGCATATTTACGAAGATTTAACTGGTATAGGTATTAGTTTTATCTTTGTAGATGAGGTAATTGAGAGTCTACCAGAACATGTAAAAACTGTAGTGGACTATCGTAGTGAAAAGAAAGCAACATTAATACTTCAAAAAGGAGAGTTTGTTGATAAAATCTTTGAACCACTACCACCTATAAGCTTAGCGGAAAAAGAAAGCTTCGCAAGAAACTTAGCAGGTATTAATCATGAGGAAACATTAAGAAACTCTATCCCGAACTCTATAACATTTTTAGAAATGTATGGTGTTTCTAAGGTAGAAGATTTAAATATGTTAGATCGTTGGAGAATAAATGAGACGTATCAAACTATGGCAGTACCTCTAGGTGTAAGAGGCCGAGATGATTTATTATATCTAAACCTTCATGAAAAAGCCCACGGACCTCACGGATTAATAGCGGGGACTACAGGGTCAGGGAAGTCAGAATTAGTCCAATCTTATATTTTATCGCTAGCGGTAAATTACCACCCTTATGAAGTAGCATTCTTACTAATTGACTATAAAGGTGGAGGTATGGCTAACTTATTCGCCGACTTACCTCACTTAGTTGGAACTATTACCAACTTAGATGCTAACCAAGCAAATCGTGCCTTAGTATCTATTAAGGCAGAGCTTAAAAAACGTCAAAGAATCTTTGCACAATATGATGTTAACCATATTAATCAATATACTAAGCTATTTAAACAAGGTGAAGTATCAGAACCACTTCCGCACTTATTTATAATAAGTGATGAGTTCGCAGAGTTGAAACAAGAACAACCAGACTTTATGCAAGAGTTAGTTTCAACAGCGCGTATCGGACGTTCATTAGGGATACACTTAATACTAGCTACACAAAAACCTAGTGGGGTAGTAAATGACCAAATTTGGTCGAACTCTAAGTTTAAAATAGCGTTGAAAGTGCAAGATGTAGCGGATTCTCGTGAGATAATTAAAACTCCGGATGCTGCGCAAATTACACAATCTGGTCGTGCTTATCTTCAAGTTGGGAATAATGAAATATATGAATTATTCCAAAGTGCTTGGAGTGGAGCTGACTATATTAAAGATGGTGAAGAAGATAGCAACAGAGATTTAACAATCTATGAAATAATGGAAAATGGTCAGTATAATCCAATTAATAAAGATTTAAGTGGATTATCAAATACAAAAGAAGTTAAAACAGTACCAACTGAATTGGATATAGTTGTTGAAGAAGCTAAACAAATATTTGAAAAAACTGGCTTAGATAAAGTAGCTAGCCCATGGTTGCCACCATTAGAAGAGAAAATATTCGCTAGTGACTTACAAAACACTGACTTTAGAGAATATTGGAATAATGAGAAAGAAAATGAGAATGTTCTAATAGGATATCAAGATATTCCAGAAAAACAAGAACAATCACCATTAATCTTCGATATGAAAAATATCGGTCATATACTACTAGTTTCAAGTCCAGGGTTTGGTAAATCAACATTCTTACAAAATATGGCTATCGATTTAATGAGGAAAAATACTCCAGAGCAAGTCCACTGTTACTTATATGACTTTGGTACTAGTGGATTAGTATCGCTTAGTGATTTTCCGCATGTGGCAGATTACTTTATTTTAGATGAAAACGAAAAAATAATGAAATCTGTTCGTAGATTAAATGAAGAAATTAAACGACGTAAGAAAATATTATCAGAAGCTAGAGTAGTTAACTTAAATCAATACAACCAAGTCGCCGAAGAAAAAATTCCATCTATATATCTTTTTATAGATAGTTATGATGGTATGGCAGAAACTAAATATGCAGATGCATTTAACGATATGTTAAGTACGGTAGCAAGGGATGGGGTTTCTCTTGGAATGTATCTTGTAGTTACTTTATCTAGGGTAAATGCGATGAGATTACAATTACAAGCTAACTTCAAAACTAAGATATCATTATTCTTATTCGATAATAGTGATTTATCGGCAATTGTTGGACGTTCTAATATTCCTTTAGAGGAAATTAAAGGGCGAGCGGTTGTTAAGTTTGATGAGATTATTCATTTCCAAGTTGCACAACCGTATAAATACGATAGCTATGTAGATTATATAGAACAAGTTAAACAAGAAGCTAAAGATATGGCAGAGCATTGGAATGGTGATTGTCCAAAATCAATCCCAATGTTACCTGAAAAAATCACTATTAAGACAGTGGAAGAAAGAGAACCATTTATTAATAAAAATAATAACTTCGTGCTGGGATTATATAATGAGACTGGCGAATTAGCTCAGTTTACACTAGATAAGTCAATCTTATTAGCATCGGATAATCCATTATCAGTAGAGAAGTACTATGATTTATTTGATTATAATATTGATCGAATTCAGGATGATTACAATGTTATACTATTAGATCCAACGGAGAAAGTATTACATTCTCAGTTAAATGGAGCAAGACGTTATGTAAGTAGCACGGATATTTCTGAAACGGTAAATAATATTATATATGATCTGAAAAAACGTATAGATAATCCAGAAGGAAATTATTCTAAGTGGATAATTGTTATTCCAGATATTGTTTCAGTATTTAGAAGTGCAGGAGTTTTAGAACAAGACTTCAAGTTATTCGTTAAAGAAGGTGGTAGATACGGTATAACACCAGTGTTTATTGGATATCACCAAGAATTAATTGCAAGTTATGATAGTATAACAAAACTGACAAAACAAGTAGTAGAGCAAGTGTATATTGGTATGCGTATTTCTGATCAAGACCATACACGATATACATTTATATCTAATGAACCTTATACAAAAGTTCCGGAAGGATTCATTCTAGAAAGACAAAATTACTATTCTGTACAAATTATAGAAAAATAATGAATTATAGGTAGTTTAAAGTATAAGGGCAAGCGTGGAGACAGGAGGTAAACACATGCAAGCTGAAGACATTAAATTAACATTAAAACAAATTGTTGAGAGCAAGGAAGTAAAAGATCTTTCTGAACAATTATTTAAAAGGCTAGATGAAGCGGCACTAACACCTAATGGGAAGATTAAAACATATAAGATAGATGAGAGTGTTTTAAAGATAAATCCTATGGGTGGAATTAGCTTAAGATTTATTATTAACGACGATGAAGATATAGTCTTAGGAACAGTGCTTAATTTATTTTCTGAGGAGAAAGGCTTAGAGTTTGGTGCTCTTAGTCGCTCTCCGGAGTTTAATAAATTAATAGGTTAATTGTGTCAGAATAGTTTGGAGGGGAAAGAATGGCTCAATATACAGATAAAGAAAATGTAGAAATAGCTCAACAGGAATATGAAAATCATAAAGTTGGGTATTCATTAGAAACATCAGGTAGTGGAAAATATGTAGGAACATTATCAGATGCTAATAACAATCGTACAAACAATGGAGAACAAATATATACTTATACTAAAACTTCTACAGGAAGAGAGGCAGTACCGCCAACAGCTTCTGCAGAAGAACGTGCTCAAGTAAAAGAAATAACAATAATGTATCAAGGATCAGCAAGTCCATCTAATCTTGTAACTAATTCTGGAGAATTTGTTAAGGATTGGGTTTTTAATGACGCACCAGAGTTTTTTAATATTATAAAAGGACAAGCAACTGGGGAACCTGGTAAAGCACCTGGCCAACTAGAAGCCTCTGCGGCGTATTTGAAAGAAATGATGGAGAAATATCCAAATGCCAAGATAAATTTATATGGACATTCACTTGGTTCTATGGATGTACAGTATGCAATTGCTAATGTTAAAGACCATAATAGAATAAATTCGGTAAATATTTATCAAGGTCCTAATATTTATCCTACTTTAACTCCAGAACAAAAGGCCAATGTTAGTGCTTTATATAGTAAAACTAATAACTACATAGACTCTAACGATATTATAGGGTTAGGGTATTTCAAAGGTCAAGGAACTGTAGGTAAGGTATATAAATTTAATGGATATAATATGCCGTTGAGTGAAGCTGATAATAGAAGATTTGATGAAGTTTTTCCTGGTTTATCAAATTTCAGATCAGGTTTAGAATTTATAGATAAAATACCTGGACTTAATTTAGCTACTAGTGGTGTTAAGATGAATATAACTCATATGTGGGGTGGCTACAGATTCGATAAAGATGGAAATTTAATAGATGCAAACTCTAATCAAGTGCAAGGTTGGGAATCTCCTGATACAGAGAAACTAATTAAAGTCACTAAAAGTGAGGGTGAAGCTGAAGTAATAAATAGTGAGAATGGACTATTTGTTGATGTCGATCATGATGGTAAGCTAGATGCACAATTCGGTAAAGATAGGCTGATGATTAGTTCTTTAGTTCCTCATGCAGATGGGGCAACTGAGATTGTTATAAATTATGAAAATATGTCTGGTTTAGCCGCTAATCTAAATGACTTGTTAGTAGATATCGCCCAAATTCGTAATCTTCTAACGGTTTCTGAATCAACTAATAGTAATGTTGAATCTAGAAAAGCTCAACGTACTCAAACTTTAGAACAATCGATAGTTAGTTATTTAGAACAAATACAATTAATTCAGAGTATAAAAGATCTAGAAAATTTTTATACAAAAATAGATGACAAAAAATCAGTATTTCAAAAAATTGTAGACTATAATACATATCAATTTTCTAGACAGTTTGACTGGTTTTGGGGTAGTGGAAGTAAAGAGTGGTGTCATAAAGATGGTAGCCATTGGGATTATCATGGAGTAACAAACAAATTACAAACTTTAATAAATTCAACATCGGAACTAAATGGTAGCTTAGCAAGTCTTACTACTGATAGTAACAAAAGTTCTAACAGTGCGCCTCCTGGAGGTCAGTTAGTAGTGATGTCTACGAAAACAACATTAGCAAAACAAGGAGAGGCGACAATAAATAGCTTTAAAGGAGATATAGAAAAAACTTTTAAAGGTGAAAATATTCGTTCTAAATTTGAAGATGGTATTGCTAATCCTATTCGTGATGTAATGGCTGTAGAATTAGATAATATTAATAAAATGGAACAATGTATTGTTAGTATGAGAGATAGTGTATTAGCTGTGGCAAATAGTCATCAACAAAACGATACAACAATCGAACAAAATTGGCGTTCAAATACTGATGTTATGGGGAACTATCAGGTAGGATCAGTCCCTACAGATTTTGATACTTTTGTTAAACAATCTGATCTTTTTGATGATTTAGAAGCTCTAAAAGCCTTTGATAGTCAAGTAGATAATGCATCAAAAACTTTAGGTGATAAAATGATAACTGCATTTACTACTTATTTAGCAACTGCTAAATCTGCTATATCAAATACATATAGTGGATTAAGTAGCGTTAAGACATCTGGTAGTGCGGTTGAAGATGAATTTCCAACAAATATTTATTATAAACCTAAGGCTAATAAAAAAGCTGATCCAATTTACTATCAAACAGTTGAGGCTAGTATATCTATATCTTCAACTATAAAAGATGCAGTGAAGTTTGTTGGTGATATTGAAGAGGATTATAGTAATACTATCAGAACTATAGCTAGTACAAGTGGAAATATACCGTCTCTAAAAGCACAATTACGAACATATTTAGAAGAAGCTATTTATAACTATGCAACTTTATCTGATGTAGTAGTAGGTCAAAAAGCAATTGGTACTATTATGAGTAGGATTGCACTTCAAGCTAATGATTTTGCTGAGTTATTAAACAGTAATAGAGGGAAATCTATAGAAGCATTAGATGGAAGAATGCAAGAAATGGGTACAATGGCCACGAATATCTCTACTCTTGTCGAAAAATGTTTTGGAAATAACGGTTAATAATAAAAAATCTAGAGTTTATCGTAACTCTAGATTTTTTTATTATTTTCCAAATTGAGCATAGTATAGTTCTGCATAGTGACCATTTTTTTCTAATAGTTCTTTGTGTGTACCTTGTTCAACTATTCCATCAGGGGTAACTACAATAATACGATCAACATTTTTAATTGTTGCTAGACGGTGAGCGATAACTAATGTAGTTCTACCTTTAGACAGTTCATCAAATGAATTTTGAATAAATTGCTCAGTTTGGGTATCTAAGGCACTAGTTGCTTCATCTAGTATTAGTATAGATGGATTTTTTAAGAATATTCTAGCAATAGATAAGCGTTGTTTTTGACCACCTGATAGTTTAACTCCTCTTTCGCCGATAGGAGTTTCAAGCCCTTCAGGGAACTCTTCAATAACTTCTTTTAATTTTGCAGCCTCTATTGCGCGTTCTACTTCTTCATCACTAGCATCTAATTTACCATAAAGAACATTTTCTCGAATAGTTCCGTTAAATAAGAATACATCTTGTTGAACGGTACCTATTTGGCTTCTAAGTGAGCTTAATGTGTAGTCTTTTATATTGACTCCATCGATAGATATTGAACCTTTTGTGGTATCGTAAAATCGTGGTAGGAGGTTGATTAAAGTAGTTTTACCAGCTCCACTAGGGCCTACAAAAGCGACCATTTCCCCAGCTCTAATCTCAAGGTTGATATTTTCAAGAACTGGACGACCATCATTATATTCAAAAGATACATTATCATAATGAATATTTCCATTAAAGTGTGGTGCCACTTTTGCATTTGGACTATCTACAATAGCTGGTTTTCTAGCTAGTTCTTCATTAAATCTTTTAAATCCTGCGAAACCTTTTGGATACATTTCTACCATTGTATTAATACGTTCAATAGGTTTAACAAAAGTATTCGCTAAAAGTACAAAACCTACTAATTCTCCTGTTGTTAGTTCGCCTTTAATAGTGAAGTAAGCTCCGAATACAAGTGAAGTTAGAGTAATAAGACGCATTAATACATAGTTGAATGAGCTACTAGTAGCCATAGTTTTATAAAATGCAAGTTTATTTTTTCTATAGTTTTGAATCATAACTTCGAATATTTTTTTCTCAAACTCCTCATTAGCAAATGCTTTTACAACACGGATTCCACTTAATGAATTTTCCAATCCAGCATTGAATTCACCAAGTTGCGAATAGATTTTTCTATTAACATTCTTCATTTTTTTGTTAAATATTGATAAACCAATAGCTAAAATTGGTATAAGGATAATTGTTCCTATTGCTAGTTGTTCATGAACATTCCACATAAGAACAAAAGCTCCGCAAATACTCATAACAGTAATAAAAACATCTTCTGGACCGTGGTGGGCCACCTCACTAATATCGAATAGATCGGTAGTAAGTCTACTCATCAGTTCTCCTGTTTTCTTCTCATCGTAGTATTCAAAAGAATGTTTCTGAAGATGTGCGAAAAGTTTTCGGCGCATGTCAGTTTCAATATTAATTCCTAAAGTATGACCAAGATAGACGACAATATAGTTAAGAGTCATACTAAAAAGGTAAAGTGCAAATAATAGAGAACAAACTAATATTATTGTCTTAAAATTACCTGTTGGTAGGACTGTGTCTATAACTTTGTTTACCGCAACAGGAAATAGCAGCTCTAGTACTCCTGATAAAATTGCACAACCAAAGTCGATTGAAAATAATTTTTTATATGGTTTATAATAACTGAAAAATTCTTTTAACATAAATTCTCCTTTCAGATAACCTATAATCTATTGTAATACTATGAAAGAACTATGTAAATACTCTGAAAACAATATCATTAATTATTATAGGGGGAGAGGGGAGATTTTAAAATAAAAAACCACTCTATTTAGAGAGTGGTTTATTTTATGTAAAGATCTGCTTTCTTATTATATTAACAGGGAAGCTAAAGATCTTATTTGATAGAATAACTGTTACAGCTATAGTGGCTATTGAATATGCAATAAAACCAAATGAAAATGAACTAAAGATACTATCAAAATTAATATATGGTTTAAAAGTATAAAATAATAGGTAATGCCAGAAATAGACATTAATAGTATTTTTACCTAGATCGCTAATCCATTTAATTTTTTTTTGAGTTGCCAGTAATATCAAGGATGCACCCAATACCGTTGAGATAATGTAGCAAGCTAGTCTAACTAGGGCTCCATAAGCAATTATGCTGTCCGGGAAGGCGTTTCTTCCTGTAAATATATATCTTAATCCGTATAATGTATCAATTTTGGCAATGCAAATCAGTCCCCATGCTATAAAAATTAGTAGAGCAACTAGTTTAAGTAGAGGATATTTTCTTTTGAATTCTATTATATCGAATGATTTCGTCATTGTACCAAGCATATAAAAAGGGAAGAAAATAATAGCTCTAGATAAATATAGGAAATCGCCTATAGACTTATCGTAACCGACGAAACAAGCTAAGATTATTGAACCAATCAAGAAAAATTTCTTATTTTGATCTCTTAATAAAAACAATGCAAAGGTATATATTGCTAATACAAACATAAACCAAGATAATCCGCCATCAAATAACAAGTTGAAAGTATATTGAGAGTATCCGTTTATGCGGTCCACTAGAAAAGATATTACCTTATATGAAAATCCAAGAGAGACATAAAATAATACCTTTTTCGTTGTATTTCTATCCGAATGGAAATAGCCAGAAATAAATATAAATAATGGCATATGAAATGCATAAATAAAAAGAAATATGCTTGAATAAATCGAAGAATAATCAGTTAATTGATCGGCAAAATGTCCTGCAACCACCAAAGTGATTAAAATAAATTTTAGATTATCCCAGAGTGCTATACGGTTACTCATGTCCGCCTCCTATTGAGAACTACTTTTTATAGTATTAATGTACTTATTATAACAAAGTTTAACAGTTAATACATAAATTTAGTTTAAAAAATGTAAAATTAATATTTATAATGGAAAAATATTTGGTAGTCAGATATGTAATAAACTGCTTATTTATACTAATTAATTCACCTGTTAGCAAAAAAATAATAATATGATAAAAAATACAATGTAATTTTTAACTATCAGTGGTATAATATTAGTTATAAAAAAATTTAAGGAGAGGATTTGTGAGCTTAATTTTTTTTGAAAAACTAGATCAGTATAAAGATAGTTTAAAAGAAGTGTACATTAATAATATATATAAAAATGAAAATCTAACATATAAAACTCTAATTGAGTACTCTGATAAGCTAGCTGTTTATTTAGAAAAAAAATTAGGGAACAATAAAAATCCAATAGTAGTATATGGGCATAAGCATCCATTTATGCTAGTTTTCTTTCTAGCTTGTGTTAAATCAGGAAGAGCTTTTTGTCCAGTTGATATAAATACTCCTCAAGAGAGAGTGGATGAGATAGTTCGTACAGTTGATTCAGAATTAGTATTAGTTACTGAAGATATAGAACTATCTAAAGAAATGTTAAATGTTGAATTAGCGAAAGCAATAATAAATAGCACTGAAGAAAGAATCTCTAAGGAATATTATGTAAAAGGAGAAGATATTTTTTATATAATATTTACATCGGGAAGTACAGGTAAACCAAAAGGTGTTTGTATTACATACAATAACTTGAATAACTTTTTACACTGGTATACAGGTTATTATAATGAAAATGATGAGTTAGTGTTTCTTGGGCATCCTCCATTTTCATTTGATCTTTCGGTAATGTCTTTATGGCCAAGTCTATACTTAGGAGCTTCGTTAGTACAAATAGACAAAAAACACCAAGAAGATTTCAAAGTTATGTTTGAAGAATTAAAAAAATCAAATGCGACGATATGGATCTCAACACCGTCATTTATCGAGATGTGCTTTATTGATAAAAGTTTCAATCAAGAACTAATGCCAAAAGTAAAACAATTTGTTTTCTGCGGAGAAAAACTATTTGCTCAAACGGTAGAAAAGATTCATAAGAATTTCCCAGGAGCACAGGTGATTAATACTTATGGACCTACTGAATCGACAGTAATGGTTACTTGGTTAGAAGTTACTAAAGATATAGTCCAAACATATTATGAGAATCTACCGATAGGTAAGGTTAAATGGGGCTCAAAAGTAGAGTTGAAAAATGTAGATAGTGAAGGCAAAGGTGAAATAGTAATAATTGGAAATACTGTAGCCAAAGGATATTTTAAAAATGAGCAGCTTTCGAAAGAGAAATTTGGTGTAGACGTACTAGATGGAAAAGAAGTAAGAAGCTATTTAACAGGTGATTTAGGTTACTTTAAAGATAATATGCTATTTTGTGAAGGTAGAATAGATTTCCAGGTCAAACTACATGGTCATAGAATAGAGTTGGAAGATATAGATAATAATCTATTAAAAAATAAAAAGATTCGTCAAGCGGCAACTCTGCCTAATTATGAGAATGGTAAAGTAAAATCATTAACAACTTTTATTGTTTATAATGATAATATTGAGAAACGTTTTGAAGTGACAAAAGAAATAAAAAAACAATTAAAAAAACTAGTTCCGGAATATATGGTACCTAAGAAAATTGTATTTTTAGAAGAAATGCCACTTAATAATAATGGTAAAATTGATAAGAAAAAGTTAAAGGAGTTAGTGTAATATGAGTTACTTTGAAGGTAATGAATTTTTCTTTTTCTTAATTCTAGCCTTAGTAATTGGTTTTATAATAAACTATCTAGGGAAAAGAACTGAGTATTATATACTAACACTGTCTGTAATTTTTGCTATAGTAATTTATGGTAAAAAAACATTGATGTTAAGCTATTTAATAGGGTTTATTATTTATCAATATATCTTAGTTTTAATAGCTCATAAAACCCAAAATGCAAAATACTTAAAGATTTTGGTGTTCTTATCTGTAGTTCCATTAATAATAAACAAAGTATTTGCGTTAACACAGTGGCATTTACTTGCGTTTATTGGAATATCATATATGTCTTTTAAGACAATACAGATTATGATTGAAATATCGGATGGCCTAATTAAAGAGAGGATTAGTATAATAGATTACATACAGTTTCTATTATTTTTCCCAACAGTGAGCTCTGGTCCAATAGATAGAAGTCGTAGATTTATGGTAGACATTAAAGAGCGAATGCCGAGAGATGAATATTTAGAACTTGCAGGAGTAGGGGTATACAGAGTAGTATTAGGATTATTATATAAGGTTGTATTATCGACTTATAGTTATCACTACTTAGTAACTCTTCCTAATTTTGGTTCTTTAGAATATTCCATAAAATATATGTATTTATATACATTATATTTATTCTTTGATTTTGCTGGATATAGTTTAATGGCAGTAGGTAGTAGTAATATTCTTGGTATAAAAACGCCGATGAACTTTAATAAACCATTTTTAAGTATAGATATAAAAGATTTTTGGAATAGATGGCATATCACACTTTCAACATGGTTACGAGATTTTGTTTTCTCTAGAGTGTTTATGGAGGCGACAAAGAAGAAAAGGTTTAAAAAGCGATTGAATACTGCAATGTATGCTTATATGGTAAATATGCTTTTAATGGGATTTTGGCATGGTTTGACAATTAGCTATATTGTCTATGGAGCTTACCACGGTATACTTATGGCAGGGTTTGAATATTATCAGAAGAAGAGTAAATTTTATAAGAAAAATAAAAATAAAGCATGGTATAAAGTATGTAGCTGGTTTATAACGATAAACCTAGTAATATTTGGTTTATATATTTTTTCTGGAGAACCATATAAAATATTAATGACTTTATTAAATAAATAATTTATTTAAAGGAGAATAAGAAGATGGTAAAAGAACAAGTATTAGATATGTTAGAAGAAATCTGTGAAGATGATGTAGTTAGAGAAGATTTAGACATAAATATGAAAGAAGAAGGTCTAATGGATTCATTGGCGTTCGTTGAAATGTTGGTAAGAATCGAAGAAATCTTTGGACTAAGTATAGCGCCAACAGAAGTAACATACGAAGAGATAGATACACCAAATAAGGTAATTTCATATATAGAAAATAGGAAATAATAAAAAATGATAAAGTTAAGGGCATTTTTAATATCAATAATTTTGGTATTAATAACACTTTTTATTTTAGATAAAACATATATAAAGAAAATCGAAGATTACTATAAAGTTAATGACAATAGTATGCGTTACAATACATCTTACGAGAAGTATAAAAGTAAGGATATGATATTAGAAAACATGACTCCTAATACAGTGTTGTTATTAGGCTCATCTGAGTTAACAACAACTATTAATGAAGATTTTCATCCTAAGAAGATTTTTAATTATGGAGATTTTAATATTATGCAAGTAGGGGTTGGTAATTCTCAAAATATTATTCATGCTGCTACGCTAGGGTCTATAGGTGATGATGTCAGAAATAACGAGATAGTTATGATACAGTCAATCCAATGGTTCGATAATAAAAATGGAATATTAAAAGATGCATTTTTATCTAGAATATCTGACGAACATGTATACAATACTATGGCTAATGAAAAGATTAGTAAGGAAACTAAAGAGAAGTTTATTAATAGGGTAATTGAACTTTCATCTACTAATAAAGAGATAAATGATAAGTATAAAAGCTATAAACGATACTTTGTAGAAGGTAAGGGTAATGTTATTACAGGAGAATTCCTAAAATTAAATAACTATATACATTCTTTTAAAAATAAATATAGTTTTTATAGAAATAAAGGTAAGGAAAATTATCCAATGAGTGGTGAAAATACACCAAACTATAATTGGGATCAACTAGATGAGCAAGTCACGACTGAAGCTATAGAAAAAACTAATAATAATGACTACCAGATTGATAATACATATTATGATAAATACATAAGAAATAAATATGATCAATTAAAAAATAGTTCAAAAAATACAAAGTATGATGATTCTAAAGAATATGATGACTTAGATATTTTATTATCGATAGTGAAAGACTTAAATATTAAGATGAAATTTGCCATTCTTCCTGCTAATGGGAAGTGGAGTGATTATACTGGGATAGATAGTGAAACGCGTCAAGTCGCTTATAATAAAATAAAAGAAATTGCTCAAAAAAATAATATAGAAGTAATGGATTATTCAAGTAAAGAGTATGAAGAATACTATATGTTTGATGCAATGCATTTAGGTTGGAGAGGATGGATTGATTTTGAAAGAGCTCTTTATAAACTTAAAAAATAAAATTAATGATAAACATAGACTTATATTTTGGACGGCATTTTTCTATATAGTAATTATGGGGATAATAATTTATTGCTTTATGACGGACTTTTCTAATGTTCAAGAATATGTATATAGCGAGTTTTAAAATTTTAAAAAGGATAGTTTTTAAGGAACTATTCTTTTTATTTTTTATTTACTGATATCAACACATAAAATATTGATTTTCTAAATTTTAAGTATTATAATTAGTTGTAGATATTTTTAAAAATGTTCATATTTTTAAAAAGAAAATGTATGAATAAAAATTTTTAATAATCAATAATTAGGAGAAAATATTTTATGGAGAAAAATATTAAATATTTATTAATGTGTGCAGCTATACCTACTAGTCTTGCACTTGTTGGTGGAGATAAAGCTAATGCAGTTGATGTAGAGGCTACTAACGCTGCCGAAAGTACTACTGCAGTTAGTAATGAAGTCACAACTGCTAACAATTCTGTAGCCAATGCAACAACAAGTAACACTAATAGCGAGAATACGGTAAGTTCTACTGCTCAAAAACAAAATATTATTAACGAAGGTGGTCACGTTAATGTAGAGGGGCAAAATGCAACTCTAAGTAAAGATGGGAAAAGTGTAACTTATCCATATACAGTTGCTTTTCAAAGAATGCATTCAAGTGATCATGGCCAAACGGTAAGTGATGTACTAATTCGTGTTCCTAAAATTGAGGGTGCAACGGTTAACTTTACGCTTATTGGGACTAGAGATTCACAAGGTAATCCAGTATCTGTAAATGAGCCGATGAAAGAAGTTTCTTATGACGATACATTGGAAGGTGGAGAGAATACTTTTGACACACCAACTTCTGAGGAGCTTGCTGCAGGGAAAAAACCATATGTAGTTAATAGAAGTAAGGATGATTACGCCTCTCTTGAAAATGGAAAAATTGCTGCATATGCACTATACGCTAGCTTTGATAAGAGTCAAGCTGTTAGAGTTGAAATCACACTTCCTTTTGAAATAGCGAAAAATATTAAATATTTACCAATTGACGCTAGAATGGTTTGGAAAGCAAGCCAAGAAGGTGGAGTTCAAGGATATGAAACAGGTGCGCAAAACTTAGAAGAGTATCCAAACCACTCTCTAGTTGCTGAAGAAGGAAGTAAAGGGCTGGGTGGTCTTGGTAATCCTTCATCGATAGATGATAGTTATGCAAAAGATGGGCATCTTATAAAATCAGTAACTAATCCTAGCACTTATATTACTCCAAATAATGGGGATTGGACTAATATTCCAGAAGATACAAATCTTGATAAAAAAACATTTTTCCATTATGCTGAAATATTTAACTTAAGAGCTAATCCAGCGGTAACGTATTATATATCTGAAAAAGAGGACATGGCTGACCAAGATGTTTCTGCATTATACCAAGGGGATGTAGTTGTTGATTATGTAATTAAAGGTACGAATAAACAACTTAAAGATACTTATACAAAGGTTGCATTAACACCTATCTATAATTCAAAAGGAGAGCTAATCACTTATAATCTTGGAGAAGATAGTAACGAACGACCTCAAAAAATCGCTGTCGATGGTAAAAATTATATTCTTGTTGGTACTTCATCAACATCTGCTGCAGAGAGTGGTACTTTAAAAGAAGGTTCAACTCATGTAGTATATGAATATGTATTAGAAAATGAAGTAAAACCAGCGCCAACACCAACGCCTGAAGTAAAACCAACTCCAACTTCAACTAAGAAAGAAGTAACTAAAGTGAAAAAAGCTGAGAAGAAAAAACAATTACCAAATACTGGTATGACTACTTCATCAAGCCTATTAGGTTTAGTAGGAGCTTTTGCGATTGCAGGATTACTTTTACGTTTTAGAAAAGAAAAATAAAAAATTAATAAGGTAGAGTTACGGAGAAATTATTTTCTTTGTAACTCTTTTTAAAAAGGTTGATAGGTAAAGGTTTTCTATATAAAAATATCTCTATATATTCTTTAGTTCTATAAAAAAATATGGTATAATAAAGGGATAAAAATTATATGTATTTTAGAGTGAAGTAGCCATTTATTAAGATATTCATCTTTAGGTGGCATTGTAAGGTGAACAATGAACGTTGATAAACGATTTGAAACAGAAATAGTAAAGAAATATAGAGAAAATATACAAAAAAAGAAAGTGTCTTTATTCTTAAAATTGTTTTTCGATAAGGTTTTAGCATTACTTTTGCTTATTCCATTATCCCCGATTATTTTAGGAATTGCTATTTGGATAAAACTAGATAGTGAAGGGCCTGTTTTTTATAGGCAAGAGAGAATAACGACATACGGTAGAACTTTTAGAATCTTTAAATTTAGAACAATGGTAAAAGATGCTGATAAGATGGGGGCTGCAGTTACTCAGCAAAATGACCCGCGCATCAGTAAAGTTGGGCATAAACTTCGTAAAGTACGCTTAGATGAGCTCCCGCAACTAATAAATGTTTTAATTGGGGACATGAGTTTTGTAGGTGTTCGTCCAGAAGTTGCTAAATATGTAAATCGTTATACAGATGAAATGAATGCAACATTACTTCTTCCTGCAGGGATAACATCTCCAGCTAGCATAGAATATAAAGATGAAGATGAAGTTATTGAGAAGTATAAGGGAAGCGGTAGAAGTATTGATGATATCTACGTAGAAGAGATTCTACCAGATAAGATGAAATATAATTTAAAATATATTAAAGAATTTAGTGTTATAAATGATATTAAAATAATGATAAGAACTGCTTTAGCGGTTATAAAATAGGAGTTAGAAATGAAAAAATATAATATACCATTTTCACCACCAGATATAACAGAAGATGAGATTAATGAAGTAATCGATACTTTAAAATCTGGTTGGATAACAACAGGACCAAAAACAAAAGAATTAGAAAGAAGATTATCAGAATTTACTACAACACCTAAAACAGTGTGTTTAAATTCAGCGACAGCTGCCCTAGAGTTAGTACTAAGAGTACTAGGTATTGGTGAAGGTGACGAGGTTATCGTACCTGCAATGACTTACACTGCATCATGTAGTGTTATTTATCATGTTGGGGCGAAAGCTGTAATCGTTGATATTCAAAAAGATGGTCACGAAATGGATTATGAAGCTTTAGAAAATGCGATAACAGAAAAAACAAAGGCTGTAATTCCGGTTGATTTAGCAGGTATTCCATGCAATTATGACAAAATTTTTGAAGTAGTAAATGCGAAAAAATCATTATTTAAAGCAAATAGTGAATACCAAAAAAAATTAGGACGTATTGCAGTAGTGGCCGATGGAGCTCATGCATTAGGAAGTGTTTATAAAGGTGTTAAAGTTGGTGCAGTAGCTGACTTTACAACATTCTCATTCCACGCAGTTAAAAACTTTACTACAGCTGAAGGTGGAAGCGTAACATGGAAAGAAAATCCTAATTTTGATAATGAAGAACTATATAAAGAGTTTCAAATATATTCTCTTCATGGTCAAACTAAAGATGCTTTAGCTAAAACAAAAGCTGGTTCATGGGAATATGACATAGTTATACCAGGTTATAAATGTAATATGACTGATATTATGGCATCTATCGGTTTAGTTCAACTAGATCGTTATTCAGAATTACTAGAGCGTAGAGTAGAATTAGTAGAACAATATGATAAGGCCTTTGAAGGAACTAGAGTAGTGCCATTAGTACATTATACAGATACTTATAAATCTTCAGGACATTTATATATTACACATATTAAAGGTGCTACCTATGAGCAACGTGGTGAAATTATTACAAAAATGGCAGAGCGTGGAATTAGTTGTAATGTACACTATAAACCATTACCACTATTAACTGCATATAGTAACTTAGGCTTTGATATCGAAGACTATCCAAATGCTTATGATTATTTTGTAAATGAAGTAACTTTACCACTGCACACTCGTTTAAGTGATGAAGATGTTAAGGTTATTGTTGAAAACTTCAAAGAAATAGTAGCGGAGGTTGTAGGTGAGTAGTTTAAAAGAAATTCAAAATAAAAGTTTAGAAATGGCTGAATATTTTGTAGAATTTTGTCGTGAACATGACTTACTTTGTTACCTTTGTGGCGGTGGAGCTATAGGTGGTTTAAGAAATAAAGGATTTATCCCGTGGGATGATGATTTAGACTTTTTTATGCCAAGAAAAGATTATGAAAAACTACCTGAATTGTGGAATAAGTATGCTAAAAAAGAGTACTTTTTATCTAAAAGTGATTCTAAGTTTGTAGATAGAAACTTATTTATCACGATAAGAGATACTCAAACAACATGTATTAAACCATATCAACAAGACCTAGATATGCCTCATGGATTAGCACTTGATGTTATACCTTTGGATTATTATCCAAAGGATGAATCTAGTAGGAAAAAACAAGTGCGTTGGGCATTGATTTACTCACTATTTTGTGCACAGACTATTCCAGAAAAACATGGTGCTATTATGAAGTGGGGAAGCACAATCTTACTAGGACTTACTCCAAAATCATTACGCTATAAAATTTGGAAAAAAGCTGAGCGTGAAATGACTAAATATACACGTGAGGAAAGTGATGGTATAACGGAACTTTGTACAGGACCAGGATATATGAAGAAAAAATATCCAATTGAAGCATTTGATGATAATATTTTTATTGATTTTGAAAATACAAAAATGCCAATTCCTGTAGGGTATGATATTTATTTAAAAACAGCTTTTGGTGATTATATGACACCACCACCAAAGGAAAAACAAGTACCACATCATGATGCGGTAATAACTGATATGGAAAATAGTTATATTAAATATAAAGGGGAATATTATGGCTAAGAAAAAAGTATTATTTTTTATGTGGTCTTACTCGTTGGGAGGAGGAGCAGAAAAGATACTTTCTACTGTAATTAGAAATCTTCCAAAGGATAAGTATGATATAGATATATTGGAGATAGAACATTTTGATAAAGGATACGAGCCTATATCAGATAATGTGACTATATTAAAGTCATTACAAAGTTATAAGCAATCTAGATTATTGCGTGCGATTTTATGGAGATTGCGTATATATTTTCCTGGTATAGTAAGAAGATTATTGGTAAAAGATGAGTATGATATAGAAGTATCATTTACTATCATGAATCCACCTTTTAACTTTTCAAAGAGAAACAATGTAAAAAAAATAGCATGGATACATGGAAGTATAGAAGAATTTCTTAATGATGAAGAGAAAAGAAATTCTCATAAAAAACATTTGAAAGATGTTGATAATATTGTTGCTATATCGAAGAAAACTAGAGAATCTATTGAAGAAGTATTTCCAGAATATAGAAGCAAGTTATGTACAATTTATAACGGCTATAATTTTGAAGAGATAATAGAGAAATCAAAAGAGAGTGTAGATACTGAAGTTAATTCTAATAGTATTTGTTCAGTAGGAAGAATTGAAGAAAATAAAGGTTCAGATAGAGTATTAGAAGTTATTCGCTTATTGCATAAACAAGATAAAAAGTATCATTTGTATTTTATAGGTACTGGAACACTTGAAGAAGAACTAAAAAGAAGAGTAGACCAATATGGTTTACAACAATATGTTCACTTTTTAGGATATCAAAAAAATCCATATAAGTATTTAAAAGATATGGAGCTATTATTATCTATGTCTAAACAAGAAGGGTTTCCAGGAGTTTATGTGGAAGCTTTAAGCTTAGGTATTCCATTTGTTTCAACAGATGTCGGGGGTGCTGAAGAGCTATCCCAGAAAGGTCGTTTTGGGAAAATAATAAATACAGATGAACAAGCAGTAGAAGAAATAATTAAATATATAGAAGGATCTGAAGTATTTAATAAGGAAGAAGCTAGAGAATTTCTATCTACGTTTACTATTGAAAAACAGATAGAAGATATTGAAAAAATATTTAAATAATGAGGAAGTTATGAACAAAGAGTTAATTAGCGTAATAGTACCAGTTTTTAATGTAGAAAAGTACTTAGAACGTTGTGTAGAATCAATTGTAAATCAAACATATAAGAATTTAGAGATAATTCTTGTAAACGATGGTTCAACAGATAATAGTGGAGAACTATGTGATGAATTAGCAAAAAGAGATAATAGAATTAAGGTAGTCCACAAAGAAAATGGGGGATTATCAGATGCAAGAAATAATGGTGAAAGAGAATCAACAGGAGAATACGTGATTTTTATTGATTCAGATGACTATATTCACCATGAAATGTTAAATACACTATATAATCAAATAGTGGAAAAAAATGCTGATGTTTCTATCTGTGGAGTAATGAATGTTTACTCAAATAGTGAAACACCACAGTGCAGTGATATAAATATGGATTTTGTTTGTGATAAAGAAGGTTTTCTAAAAGAATATTTGATAGGAGAAAAGATACCTGGAAGTATTTGTAATAAACTATTAAAAAAATCAATCGCAGATAAGCTAGAATTTCCGGTAGGAAAAATATATGAAGATGCATTTTATCATTATGATTTAATAAATTATGCTGATAAATATGCTATCAGTACTAAACCTTATTATTATTATTTTCATAGAGGGGATAGTATTACAACAAAACCATATAGGGAAATAGATTTGGTATATATAGATATTTATAAAAAATATTATGACTTAATATCTAAAGAATATAGAGGATTACTAGATGAAGCATTCTTTAGACTTTCATATGCTCATTTCTTTATTTTAGATAAGATGCTTCTAGAGGAAGATTATAGAAAATTAGATCACTATAGAGAAGTTTTGAGCTTTTTAAAAAGAAATGCAGTCAAGATATCAAAAAATACTATTTTTAGAAGAAATAGAAGAATTGCTGCGTTAGTATTATTTGTTAACGTTAAATTGTATAGAAAATTATTATTTTCTAATATAGAAAATAGTAAGAGAATACATGAATAGAGGAGGAAAGTAGAGTGAGTATAGAAGGCAAAAAGTTATATTTTGTACTAACTATGCTTAGTTATTTTATAACTATTATTATTGGTATATCCTATATATATACTAATGAATTGAAGTTATTGCTGTTTACATTGTTAAGCCTATTAATTAGTAGTATCCTATATACATTTACTAACATAAAGTATTATATTATACACTTAATATTTTATTTAACTATTTTTGTGTTTCTAGTATCGAGACCTACAATAGATTATTTTAAAGATGGAGTTTTAAATACTTATCAGGCGGAAGCATATAAATTTTCATTTCTAATTATAGCTATATCAGTAATAGGCTTATTTTTAGGGGGGATATTGGTTTCTAAGAAAGGTGAAAATAAAGAAAGAATAGCGAATCAAGTTTATATAAAGAATATTAGATTAGTTTCTTTAGTAGTTTTTCTAATATCTTATCCATTTTATACTTTAAGACTAATAGAAAGATTAATTTTCAGATTGCATACAACGTATTATGATTATTATGCCAACTTCAAAAGTGAATTGCCATATTTTACATATACGATATCTACGTTTATGTTATATTCGTTATGTATATATTTAGCGACTAAACCTAAAAAATTACAGTCTACAATTGTTTTGCTGATGGTTATTGCAGCAAATACAATACACCTATTTATAGGTACAAGAAACCCATTCATACTAAGTTTGATTTTTGCATTTCTATATTATTTTATGAGAAATCAATCGGAAAAAGGAAAATGGATAGGGTTTAAAGAAAAAATTATTTTATACGTAGGTACTCCATTAATAATGATATTTATGGGTCTGTTAAATTATATTAGAGATGATGCCGAGGTTGAAAATGGAGGAATAGGTAATTTAATCTTAGATTTCATATATAAACAAGGTACCAGTTTTGGAGTATTAACTCGAGGATATTTATACAATAGTAATATACCGGTAAGGGACACTGTGAACTTTACTTTTGGGCCTATTCTAGAATATTACACCAAAGGAAGCCTAGGAATTTTATTTGGAGGGAAGCCATTTGTTAATTCTACTAACAGTGTAGAACTAGCATTGGAAAGTAACAGTTATTCGCATAATATATCGTATATTGTTTTAGATAAAGAATATTTAAATGGTCATGGGATAGGAAGTAGTTATATAATGGAATTATATACAGATTATGGCTTTTTTGGAGTATTTTTATTTAATATTTTGTTAGGAATATTATTTATATATATGATGAGAATAGCTTATAGGATGGGAGTATTAGCTTATGGTATAACTCTTTTAATCTTAAATTATCTATTCTTTATGCCAAGAAGTAGCTTCTCAGAGAGTTTTTTAAGTCTGTTTACTATGCAATTTTGGGGAATAGTCTTACTTATATTTCTAGGAGCAGGATTACTTAATAAAAATATAAAACATATAGTTAATAGAAAAGGAGAACAATAATGTTTGAAAATTATTCAATAGCAGATTTATATGCTAATATATATAAAAAAAAGGTAATTAATTTTATAGTGTTAGTGTTGGTATTTTGTGTAATGGCAATACCTTACACATATAAAGTAATAAATAATAAAACAATAGTAAAAGATACAACAAATTATTATACATACATCACTTATAAAATTACATCTCCATTAGAAGAGCAACAAAGTTTCGATAAGAATAAAATTGGAGGATATAGTGACTTTTATGGTAAACTAGTTACAGCCAATATAAATGGAGCTTACTTATTTAATGATTTGTCAGAAAAAGATATGAAAGTATTAGAGAGAGAATTAGACACTAGTGCTAATACGTTAAAAAATTCTAATTATGATTATTGGGAAAAGAAAATAACTGTAAGTCCTTTAGTTAATAACGCAGGAGTAACTGTTAAAATACTTACACCTAGTAAAATGGCTAACGATATTATCGAGAAGAAATTAGATGGTGTGGTTAATAAATTTAAAGATACTTACGCAAATGTTAAAATAGAAAAATTAGAAACGATAAATTCTCTTGAATTAGCAGCGAAAGATGGACAGGAATCTGGAATTAGTAAAGTAAGTTTATTGATTAGATTAGCTGTTCTGGGAGTTGCGGCATTCATTATAACTGTTTTAGGTAACATAGTTCTATATATATTTAATCCAACAATCAATAGAGCGGGTGATTATAGTAAATATGATATTAATTTTGTTACTAAACTAAGCTCGGCTTCTAACTTAAAGGAATTAATAGAGTATAAAGCAGGGAATAGTGCAGTAGTATTATTATCTTCAGATAAAAAAATTATAGACAAGTTCTCAAAACAATATAGTGAGTTACTTACTAATGATAATATAACAGTAGGAAATATAGATGAAATAACAACAATAATAAAAGCTGATAACGTACTGTTTGTTGAAGAGTATGGGATAACTAGATATAAGAATTTTGAAGAAGTGTTACAAATAGTTCAAAATGTTGGAAAAAAAGTGCTAGGAGTTGCTACTTATAAATTATAATATAAAAAATAGAAATACCTTAGAGTTAAATATGAGAAAATTTAACTCTAAGGTATTTTTTCGTAGCTATCAAATATATAATTCTATTGTTAAGGATAGGAAGATAGTTTCCTTTTTAAACAAAAAGATTATTTTTTATATGCTTGAATATTGTGACTATACCATTGTTGTTCCTCTACTGAAGGAGGTGTCATATAGTCGCCGTAAAATTGTGAAAGGAATTTATCATAGTTTTTAGGAATTGGTAGTTTTCTTCCTTCGAATTCAACATATATAAGGTCTTTGAGTGTACCAGCAGGGAAGACCTCTTTTAGTCCGTCCTTACTTATACCTATTGCGCCTTCATATTTTCCGTTCTCTTTTGAGTTACTACTAACTAATTTTTCTATTTTTTTATAGAAGAAACGTGGATTAAATAGTCTTAGTGCATACCAGCAAATAACTCGAATAAAGTCTTTTATTTTACTATCTCCATAAGTTGAACGATCCTTTTTTACATAACATAATTGACGGAGTGCAACTAGTTTGTAACTTTTTTCAATGATGCTCAAATCATCAAAAGTGTCTATAGGAAATACATCAACAAAAATGCTAGTATCATGTGGTTTATACTTAACCGTATCTTTTATAATAGTACTATTATCTATAATAGCTGCAAAATTATGGAAATACCAATCAGAATTATTGTAATCTAAAACTTTATATTTAGGATGATTGGATTTATTAATGCTATCGATTAATTTATTATAATCTTCTCTATATAAAGATATATCTATATCATCATCCCAAGGGATCATTCCTTTGTGCCTAACAGCACCTAGCATACTACCATAACTAAGAAAATATGGTATATTATTTTTTTTACAAATATCATCAATAAAATCTAATATCTCCAATTGATGTTCTTTTATTTCTTCTTTAGACATTAAATTCATAACTTACTCCTCTATTTTATATGCTTCAAATTCATGGATATTAATTTGCTTCTCTTTTGGAGGGAGCTCAAGATAATTTCCATAATATTGTGTTAAGATAACATCATAGTTTTTAGGGGCAGGGAGAGTTAAGTGTTCAAACTCCATATCAATAAACTCATTAAAAATTTGAGCGTTAAAGATTTCTTTCTCTTTTAATTTTGATGGTATAAATGCAGTATACTTCCCGTTTCTATCAGTATCTTGAATTATTTTTCTTTCAATTATATTTGCAAATAATCTAGGAGATACTGGAAGAAACAAGCCCCAGAAACTACTGCGAATTATATCTTTTACAATGCTATCTTTATAAATAATATTTTTTCTTTTACTAAAAGATAGTAGCTTCAAGCTTTCCAAAATATAACAGGTATTAATTATTTTTTTATCATTAAATTTATCCATAGGGAAAATATCAACAAAGACTCCACAAGAAAAAGTTTTATAATTTCTATTATCAACTATTTTAGTAGTGGTATCAACGACTTTTATAAAATTGTTGAAATAAGTTTTGTCGGTATCTAGGGACAAAATTTTATATTTAGAAGAATCTTCGTTAAATTTTTCTATGAACATATTGTAATGTTCTCTATCCATTGAAATATCTATGTCATCATCCCAAGGTATAAATCCTTTATGCCTTACAGCTCCAAGAAGTGTACCATAATTAATGAAATATGAAATATTATTTTTTTTGCAAAATGAGTCTATATAAGCAAGTATTTCAAGTTGTATTTTTTTTACTTCATCTAAAGTAAGTTTCTTCATCTGCTTTAAGACCTCCTATTTGTAGTAAATTTATTTTTCAGTGATAACAAATTGTTATATAGTTCTAAAAATACACTGTCTTTATTGATAACTAGTAGTATTATGTATGAGCATATCGATAATAAAATAATACTAGCTGTATTGATTAAAAATCGTAGATTAATTACTAACTCAGCTGGATAAATATAGTTTACTATAAAATACACAAGTAAAAAAGTAGAGCTAAATAATGAATATTTCAGCGTATATTTAAATATGTTTTTAAGATTAAATAATTTTTTCTTATTAATAAAAGTAATGTATATAATAAGTAAAACTATTTCTGATATTATAGTGGTAATTAAATAAAATTCAGGTTTAAAAATATTATTATGAAATAATAAAAAGTTCATTATAAAATTTAGTATCCCCGTGCATAGGGTATATAATGTTATTCTTTTTTCGAAGCCATTTACAAATAAAATTTGAGAACCTAAAATGGTATCTAATGCTGATATTATTGTTCTGAATGCAAATAATGATGTAAGAGTACCTGCAGCTACATATTTTTCACTACCATAAAGTAGGATAGCATGTGGTCCTAAAAGTGTTAGACCGAAACTTAGAGGTATAATAAAGAAATTGAATACTCGGCTACCTTTATTTACTAAGTATGTATATGATTCTCGATCATTATTACCTAAGTAATAACCCAGACGAGGTAAACTTACACCTATAGCCCCTGTTATTACACCAGCTAAGACAGTAACTAATCTTTGTGACATTGTATAGTAAGTAACGTATATCGATTCTCCAGCTTTAACAAGAAATATTCTGTCTAAAAATGTATAAAGCATATTTGCATTCGCAAATAATAGCATAGCTAGTAGTGGTAAAATTAAAGGCTTTAAGTCTCTGATTTTAATTCTAACAAACTTAACATCTTTTTTTATCCAAAAATAACTTATTACATAATTTAAAGCAGTGGATAGGCTCATTATAAGTGTATATATTATGATGTCATGTTCATCTCTTACAAATGCAAAAATAGATATTAGCATTAATACTCTAATGACAGCAGTCTTATAAAATAGAAAACTATAGTTTTCTAATGCTTCATTTACCCATTCTATAGAAAATATTTGAGCGACTAATTGTACACCCATTACTAAATATATTTTTTTTAGAGTAGGATTATTCTCAAAGAATAAATTATAAGTTGCAAAGTAAATAGCAGTAGTTACAATTGTACAAAACATACAAAGGTAAAATAGTTGTGAGAATACCTTATTAGTTTTATTTTTATTATCTCGAACATTACTTATAGCTCTTAAGCCATAGGTGTAAACTCCAAAAGTAGCAAATGGTAAGAAAAATGATAGGATTGTATCTACAGAGTTAAAATACCCGTAGTAAGTCTTATCAAGCACCCGCGCGACATAAGTTCCAGTTAGGATGGGGAAAATTATATTAAGAATTCGTATACCCATGAAGGCTAAGGCGTTCATTTTTATGCTCTTCATATAAGAAAAAATCCTTTCTTAGAAATTCTATTAAACATTATATCATATTTTCAAGATAACGACTCAAAATATCTAAAAATTGTAAAGTTTTTTGTTGAATATCTTAATATATGATATAATAGGATAGATGAAATATAAACTAAAATAGAAAATAAATAATTAAGGAGAAAAACATGATTTACGCAGGGATATTAGCTGGTGGAACAGGAACTAGAATGGGAATTAGTAACATGCCAAAACAATTTCTAGATTTAGGTAATAAACCGATAATTATTCATACTATCGAGAAGTTTCTATTAGAGCCTGAAATAGAAAGAATAGTAGTAGGAGTGCATGAAGACTGGGTTTCACATGCAGAAGATTTAGTTGAACAATATGTTCCTACTTTTAGTGATAGAATAATCATTACACCAGGTGGTGTAGATAGAAATACTACAATTGAAAATATTATTAAAAGAATAAATGAATATAAAGAGCTAACAGATGAAGATATCGTAGTTACACATGATTCTGTTCGTCCATTTATTACACTTAGAATAATTAAAGATAATATTAGATTAGCTAAAGAAAGTGATGCAGTAGATACAGTAGTAGAAGCGGTAGATACAATAGTTGAAAGTACAAATGGGGAGTATATTACTAATATTCCAAATAGAGCACACTATTATCAAGGACAAACTCCACAAAGTTTCCGTTGTAAAGACTTCCTAGACTTATATACATCACTAGATGCAGAAGAGAAAAAAATATTAACAGATGCATGTAAAATATTTGTTATTAAAGGGAAAAAAGTAGCGCTAGCTCGTGGAGAATACTCAAATCTTAAAGTGACTACTGTAACGGATCTTAAAATTGCTAAGAGTATGTTAGAGGAAGAATAATATGATTAATCAAATATATCAATTGATAAAACCGAAATTTATTAATGTAAAATATAATGAAGAAAATTTAAATGATAAAGATAAAATAGTTATTAGACCTAACTATATGGCTCTTTGTCATGCGGATCAAAGATACTATCAAGGGAAAAGAGATCCAAAAATTTTAGCTAAAAAATTACCTATGGCACTTATTCATGAATGTGTAGGTATTGTGATATCTGACCCTACTGGTACATATAAAGTAGGACAAAAAGTAGTGATGATTCCTAACCAGCCACCAAGAGCTAGTGATGAAGAATTCTATGAAAATTATATGAGTGGAACACATTTCTTATCTAGTGGATATGATGGTTTTATGAGAGAATTTGTAGCTTTACCAAAAGATAGAGTAGTAGCATATGATGGTGTAGAAGATAGTGTCGCAGCTATTACAGAGTTTATTAGTGTTGGTATGCATGCTATGGATAGATTTATGAAAAACTCTCATAGTAAAAAGGATAGAATCGCTATAATAGGTGATGGTAGTTTAGCATATGTTATGGCTAATATAATCAACTATACTTTGCCTAACTGTGAAATTATCGTTATAGGTCGTCACTGGGAAAAATTAGAATTATTTAGTTTTGCGAAAGAACGATATATTACTGATGATATTCCAGCTGATTTAAGTTTTGATCATGGTGTAGAATGTTGTGGTGGAGATGGTAGTGGTTATGCTATTAATGATATTATTAAATATATAAAACCACAAGGTAGTTTAGTACTTATGGGTGTTAGTGAATATAATGTTAATATTAATACTCGTGATGTATTGGAAAAAGGTCTAACACTATTAGGTTCATCTCGTTCTGGTAGAGTTGACTTTGAAAAAGCAGTAGAAATGCTAAGTAATAAAAAATTTGAAAGAAGATTTAAAAATATTATTTATTTAGAAGCTCCTGTGAAAAATATTAATGATATTCATAGAGTTTTTGCAACCGATTTAAATACAGCATTTAAAACAGTATTTAAGTGGGAAGTGTAGAATGGATATTTTTGTTTTATTGATAATTTCTGGATTTGCTTATTTGTTACCAAAAAATTCAAGAGATTATTTAAATCCAGCTTCAACTAATGGTTTAAAAGGGATTTTAGCTGTAGGTATAATACTACATCATTTATCACAAGAGGTTACTACAGGGGATGTTTTCACTAACTTTGCTTATATGGGAAGTTATATAGTGTCTATTTTCTTCTTTTTATCAGGATATGGATTATATGTTCAAAATAGCAAAAGTAAAACATATTTAGATAATTTTTTTAGAAAAAGATTATTGAAAATTTTAGTTCCATTTATAAGCATATGGATGATTTATTTGATATATAGAATAGGTATGAATAAAGAATCAATTAATTTCGATTATTTTATTAAGCTGTTCACAGTTGGAAAAACAGTTATATATAATGGTTGGTTTATAGATGTCATAATTCTTATATATTTATTCTTTTATTTATCATTCAAATTTGTGGAAAATAAAAGAGTAGCTATTATTATTAATAGTATGTTTATTATTATTTATATTATTATAGCTATTAAATTACATTATTCATTTTGGTGGTATAATAGTATTTTAACATTTATTTTAGGGCTAGTATGGGCAAAAAATAAAGATAAAATAGATGAAGTAATAGATAATAATTTATTCACAATTATGATTAGTACTACACTTCTTATGTTTGTATTTCATAATTATGATATTGTATTAATTAAACTTGGTTTTACAAGTAGTTACATGTATGCTTTAGCAGCAAATATGGATAATCTCATTTTTACACTTTACTTTATATTATTGATAAGAAATATAAATTTTGAAAATAAATATTTAACTGCCCTAGGGGGAATCTCCTTTGAGTTGTATATGATTCATGGGTTAGTAATACAGTATTTTGGAAGATATTATCTTTCGTCAAAAGTAAATGATGTTATATTTACAGTAATAGTATTGGTTGTTAGTATAATACTTGCGAAACTTATTAATTTTGGAATAAAGAAAGTTATGGTGAAGTAAAAAGTTTAATTTATCAATTGTGAACTAAATTAAGATAAAGGTATTGGAAATCAGCTAATATAAATTAGACTTTTTTTTATAAGTATGTTAAAATGATTAAGGTTGAGATTTAATTATTAAATTAAATCTCAGTTTTTTACCGCCGTGTTCAAAAAAATAATTATAAGCGAAAGAAATGAACAAAAAGAGAGGTGCTTTATGATTAAATTATCAGAATTCGAAGTTTTAATGAAATTATTACAAAATTCAAATAAAACACAAAGAGAAATAGCTGAGGATTTAAATATTTCATTAGGGAAAGTTAATTCAGTAATTGCAGAATTAAAAGATAAAGGATTAATAGATAAAAATAATAAAATTACCAAAAATGGAATAGATTCTCTAGAACCATATAAAGTTAATAATGCAGTAATATTAGCAGCTGGTATGAGTACTAGATTTGCTCCGTTATCGTATGAAAAACCTAAAGGATTACTTAATGTAAAGGGAGAAGTTTTAATAGAAAGACAAATTAAACAATTACATTCTGTAGGTATAAAAGATATAACATTAGTAGTTGGTTATATGAAAGAAAAGATGTTTTATCTAGAAGAGAAATATGGAGTGGAAATTGTTGTAAATGAAGACTATTATAGATATAACAATACATCTTCTATGCTTCTAGTAGCAGATAAATTATCAAATACATACATTTGTTCATCTGATAATTACTTTGAAAAAACCCCATTTGAAAAGTATGTTTATAAAGGGTATTATTCATCTGTATATGAAGAAGGTGAAACTGATGAATATTGTATAACTGTTGATAAAAAAGATAGAATAATTGATGCGAAAATAGGCGGATCTGACACTTGGGTAATGTTAGGCCATGTATATTTTGATAGAGAATTTAGTAATAAGTTTTCTTCAATTCTTAGAGAAGAGTATAAAAAACAAGCAGTAAAAGAAGGGCTGTGGGAGGACTTATATATTAAGTTTATATCAGAATTAGATTTACGTATAAGAAGATATAGTAAGGATGTTATAAGAGAGTTTGATTCTTTAGAAGAATTAAGAGAGTTTGATAAGGATTATCTAAAAAATACTAATTCTAGAATTTTAAATAACATTTCAAATATATTGGAATGCAAAGAAGAAGAAATCGAACAAATAAGTCCAATAAAAGCAGGGTTAACGAATACGTCGTTTAAATTTACTGTTTCGGGGAAACAATATGTTTATAGACATCCTGGTAAAGGTACAGAAGAGTATATTAATAGGAAAAGTGAAGCTGCTTCAATGGAGGTGGCTAAGAAATTAGGGATAGATAATACTCACATTTATATCGATGAGAAAGGTTGGAAGATTTCTCACTATATAGATAATGCTAGAAATTTAGATTATCATAATAAGGAAGATGTTTCTCAAGCTTTAAAATATCTAAAGTTATTACATAATAGCGGTGAAAAAACAGAGTATAAATTTGATATTTGGAAACAGATCGATGGATTCCGCCACCTACTAGCAGAAAATAATAGAGATGATTTTGAAGATATGAGTGACTTAGTAGACTTGGTGGAGAAACTGAAGAATGAATTATCAGATGATCAAGAATATTGTTTGTGTCATTGTGATAGTTATGACCCTAACTTTTTAATAGATAAAGAAAATAATATGTATTTAATTGATTGGGAGTACTCAGGTATGGCGCATCCAGCAGTTGATTTAGGAACGTTTATTGCTTGTTCAGATTATAAGGTAGAAGAAGCTATTGAGGTTATTAAAGAATACCTAGGAGAGAGTTATACACCTGATAAATTAAAAACCTATTTAGGATATACTGCAATTATATCGTTTTACTGGTTTTTATGGGCTCTACATCAAGACAGCTTAGGAAAAAATGTAGGTAAATATTTATACATATGGTATAAGTATACGAAATTATATGCAAAAGAAGCATTAGAATAAAAAGGAGTCAATAGTAATGAGTAAAAATCTAGAAGAATTAATATATGAAGAAACAGAGAGAAGACTAGATATAATGGAAAGTAAGGAATATAAATTTCCTAAAAGAATCACTAAGGTAGATAGTTATATTATAATAAGCATAATAATAATAATAAGTTTGGTGTTAATAATATTATGTATGAGTGAGGTAATTAAGTAATGCAGAATAGTTATATCGAAAGAGAAACAATTACTGGAGTAGTGCCAGTTTTAAGTAATGAAAGAAAATATTCTTTTATGGATTTATTTTTATCAACAAGTGGATTTGCTATTGCAACATGGTGTTATACACAAGGAGCATATGTAGCACAATTTTTAGGATTTAAGCAAATGTTAATTAATATTTTTGCTTTTAACTTAATCTGGGTATTAGTGAGTTGCTTACCAATTTTCTTTGCAGTAAGATATGGTATAGATTTATGGATATGGTTAAGGGCTGTATTAGGAAATAAAGGAGTTGCTATATTATCAATTGTTATTAGTTTGGCAAATTTTGGATGGTATGCAGTTGCTGCTAATTTATTTTCTTCTTCAATGATTAATCTAATGAAGAATTTTGGAATAGTATTAAATGAAGATTTATGGAATCCTATATTAGGTGTGTTATGTGTTGTTTTAGGGACACTGATAGCTATAGGGGGACCAGAAGTAATAAAATGGACTAATAGATTCCTAGTAGGAGCATTATTGGTGGTAGGAGTAATAGTATTTTTCATCAGTATAACTTCTGTTCCGTTCTCAGAAATACTAGCTGTAAAACCTGTTAATCAAGAAGGAATTAGCGCGCTAGAACGTTTTATGATGTCAGCTGAAGGAAATGTTGCTTTTGCATTCTCTTGGTCAACGCAAGCGTTAGTTATGCCTAGATTAGCTAAAACAGAAAGAAGCGGATATTGGGGAACAACTCTTTCTTATGGTGTTGTAGCGCCATTCTTTGTTGCAACAGGTGGAGTTATGACTTTAGCAATGTTTGTAAAAACAGGTGCTTATGAAAGTGATCCTACAACAATGTTATCAGTATTAGCGACTCCAACATTAGGTCTTTTAAGTTTACTACTAGTAGCATTTGCTAATATAGGAACTCAAGGGACTGGGTCGTATGTAAACTGTATGATTGTGAAGAGTGGATTACCTAAAGTTAGTTATAAGTTGCTTGTTATAATAGCTATGATTTATGTAAGTGTTCTTACTGTATGGGGAGGCGTAGAGAAGTATTTTGGTGCTTTCATCTCACTTGCAGCATATGTACAAGGTCCGATTATAGGTATGATATTAGTAGACTATTTTATTATTAGAAAAAGAAAACTATCGTTAAAATCAGCTTATAATTTAAAAGGGCATGATGCGTATAAATACAGTAATGGATATAATATTATTGGATTATTATGTATACTTATCTCATGTGTAGTAACAATGTTATTTGTATATAACCCATATAATGGTTCAATAAAAAGTAATATATTTTTATTTACAACAGGAAGCGGATTTACTGCTATCCTTGGTGCAGTATTATACTATATAGCTAGTACATTATTTAAAAAATATATGGTTAGAGATAGGGAAGATCTTGAAATAGTTTAGTTTAAATTTTAATAATTGACGTGGGTTATTATTGAATAGCGGCATTAATAGGTTAAGAAAAAGGCTGTTATTGAAAAATTATTATTATAACTTAAGAATATAATTAAATATTAAAGAACAAAAATACAGAATTTTTTAATTAAAATTCTGTATTTTTCAGATTGTTGACAAAAATACCGAAATATCAAGCTAGTATTGATGTTATGGTATTTTTTTTCAAAAAAAATAAGCCT
>NZ_JNJO01000009.1 GCF_000701685.1 Gemella sanguinis ATCC 700632 | reverse complement strand
CTAAACAAAATCACGGATACAGGTATGCACAATATAGAGGAAAAGCCAAAGTACAGTCGTACGCTTGGCTGTCTTGTTGCGTTCAAAATATGAAAACAATAGCATTAAGAGAGGTATAAAACCTCTTAATACTACTAAATTTTTGCCTTAAGGCTTATTTTTTTTGAAAAAAAATACCATAACATCAATACTAGCTTGATATTTCGGTATTTTTGTCAACAATCTGTTTTATTTTTTAAGATTAAAATATCCTAAACTGATAAAATAGAATAGTCCTTCAATACTGGCAATAAAGAATGTAGTGGGTAGAGAGGTATAATAAGATAATGCAATACCTGCCCATGTACCAATAAGTGCAAATGTAATAGAAATTGCTATCATATATCCTACCTTATTAGTTAAATATCTAGCCGCACTTGCAGGAACAGTAAGTAAAACAAACATAAGTAATGCCCCAACTACAGGAACTGTAATACTTGTTGCTACTGACAATAGAACCAAGAAGAATATTGATATTAATTTACTATTTAAACCAAGTGCTTTAGCTCCAATTGAATCGAATGAATCAAATTTAATTTTTCTATAAAATATAGAAAGTAAAATTATAACTGTTAAAGCTAAAGTGAATATTAACTTAACATCATCTCTTGTTATAGAAACTACACTACCAAATAAAATACTGTTTACATAGCTTGTACTCTTAGGTGTAAGTGATAAGAAAAGTAAACCTAAGCCTAAGAAAATACCTAACATAACACTGACAGTTGCTTCTCTACGGAACGCTTTCACACTAAGGTGACCTACTAAATATGACATTGTTATTGTAAAAATAAGTAGCCCATATATAGGATTTATTCCTAAGAAAACTGCGAATGCAGCCCCAGCAAAACCAACGTGCGATAGTGTGTGTGAAATAAATGACATATTTCTTGCCATTACAAATACTCCTATATAGCCAGCCATAATAGAGACTATTGTTCCGGCTATAAATGCATTTTGCATAAAATCATAATTAAGCATAACTGTTATCTCCTACATAATGTTTACAAAGTTTTAGATTATCTTTTTCATTATTATAGTCTTTAATACTTATAAATTTAAAACAATCGTCTTCTAAGTACAGAATCTTATCGACATATTTTTCATCTATTAAAGAAAGCTCATGAGTTATACAAAGAGTAATAATATTTTCACTTTTTGTAACTTCACGAACTAATGACATGCATTCAACTTCACTTGTTTTATCAAGATTTGAAGTAAACTCATCTAAAAGTAATAAATTTGGCTTATTTACTAATGCTTGGGATAAAAATGCTCTCTGTCTTTCTCCACCAGATAAAGTACCAATGGATTTTTTCTTTTGTTTTAATGAATTTGTTAATTCTAGTACTTCATGAATTCTTTGTTTTTCTTTTTTATTAAGCCAAGGGACTATCTTATTTGATAGGGGAAGGGCAACAAAATCTTCAACTGATAAAGGTAATTCTTCGTCGATTTGGCGAAACTGTGGAACATAACCAAAATTAGCTTTTTCATCAAGTTGAATATTTTGAGTTTTATTTATATTTTCTAATATATTATTAAGTAATGTTGTTTTTCCAACACCATTTTTTCCAACTATTGCAATTACTTCTCCAGAATTACAACTAAATGAAATATTATTTAATATTATTTTCTCTCCAATACGATATGAGAGGTTTATTATGTTTAGTTTAGTCATAAATACTCCTATGTTATAGATTTGCTATATTATATTAGTAATTATATATAATAACATTTTATGTGCTAAAAAAGAAGAGATACGATTTAGAATCTCTTCTTTATATTATACTACATATTTACTAGATGTGAAGATTATTTTTTTTCATCTTCTTTTTTATCTTTGTCATTGTGATTATGGTCGTGTCCTTCATGTGAGTGAGAATGACCTTCGTGTGAATGACTATGTTCTTCTTCAGCACCTTCAACGTGATATGCTTTTTCACCTGAACCACCATTTAAGATTTCTTCAAGTTTGTTATATTGATCTAACATCCATTCAATATAAGTTTTCCCGTCTGGCTGAGTTTCAGTAACATTTAGTACAGGTACTTTATTTTCTTCAGCAAGAGTTATCAGACCTTCTACAGTTTTATTAGTTGTTTGAACATTATTAATAATTAATGAGATTTTTTTAGATTTAATTTGTTCTTGAATATTTTTTAAATCTTGAGGAGAAGGGTCGTTTCCTTCTTCAGTAGCTTGTGCTAATTTTTTAACTTCATCTGATGTTTGGAAGCCAAGTGAATCAACAGCATATTCAAATACTGGCTCTGTAGTTAATACTTGTTTACCATTTGCTTTCTCTTTTAATGATTTAATTTTATCAGTTACTTTTGATAGTTCTTTTTTATAGCTATCTCTATTTTTTTCGTAAAACTCTTTATTTGCTGAATCTTTTTCAGTAAGAACTTTAGTAAGCTCATCAGCTACTTTAGACATGACTTCTGGGTTATACCAGATATGCTCATTATCACCATCTTTTAAATTAAGTAATTTAGCACCATCAATCTTTGTGATATTTTTATTATTATCAGTAAGTTTTTCAAACCAAGAGTCATAACCACCACCATTTAAAATAGCAACAGATGAGTCAGAAACTTTTTTTGCATCTTGAGCTGTAGGTTCGAAGTCGTGTGGATCTACAGAAGAAGAACTAATAATAGATGAAACTTCTGCTTTATCTCCTGCGATACTTTTTGCAACTTCTGCGTAAAAGTTAACTGATGTTACAATCTTTATCTTTTCCCCAGAAGATGAGTTGTTAGAATTAGATTTACTTGAGCAGCCTACTAATACAAGGGCAAAAGCTGTAAATACTGCAAGTAATTTGAATAGTTTATTCATAAAAAATATATCCTCCTTTATTTCGTAATAATTACGGTCTACTAAATTATAATACTAAAATGATAAAAAATCAATATATTAATCGAAATAATTTTGATTAAGAGATAAGAAATTATAGAAAAATTATAGAATAGAGTTTAACAATCCAATATTTTATTAGTAAAAACACTATAAAACTCTTGATTTTTACTTGCTAATGCTTTATAATTAATAAAGTTGAGTAAAAGTCAACAAAAAATAAAACACACGACATTTGAGTAGCTGCTCGGTGCATTTATGTTTGCAGTAGTCTTAGAGAATGTCGGAGGAAAAAACCAAGGAGGAAAATAACTTATGGCAGTTATTTCAATGAAACAATTATTAGAAGCTGGTGTACACTTTGGACACCAAACAAGAAGATGGAACCCTAAAATGGATAAATACATCTTCACAGAAAGAAACGGTATCTACATTATCGACTTACAAAAAACAGTTAAGAAAGTAGATGAAGCATACGAATTCGTAAAATCAGTTGCTGATCAAGGCGGAAAAATGTTATTCGTAGGTACTAAAAAACAAGCACAAGATGCTATTAAAGAAGAAGCTGAAAGAAGTGGTCAATACTACATTAATCACCGTTGGTTAGGTGGAACTTTAACTAACTACAAAACAATTAAAGGTCGTATTGATAGAATCGCTGAAATTGAAAAAATGGAAGCAGATGGAGTATTCGAAGTACTTCCTAAAAAAGAAGTTATTGAATTAAGAAAAGAATACGATAAATTAAACAAATTCCTAGGTGGAATCAGAGACATGAAAGGAATGCCTGATGCAATTTTTGTAGTTGATCCTAAAAAAGAACACAACGCAATTGCTGAAGCTAAAAAACTAGGAATTCCTGTAGTAGGTATCGTAGATACTAACTGTGATCCAGATGATGTTGATTACGTAATTCCTGCAAACGATGATGCTATTCGTGCAGTTAAATTATTAACATCTAAAATGGCAGATGCATTCGTAGCTTACAACGAAGGTAACATCGAAGAAGCTGAAGAAGTTGTTGAAGAAGTAGAAGCAACAGAAGAATAATTTTAAACAAAAAAATAATATAATAACGGAGGCAAATCAAAATGGCACAAATTACAGCTAGTTTGGTAAAAGAATTAAGAGAACGTACTGGTGCTGGTATGATGGACTGTAAAAAAGCACTAACACAAACAGATGGAAATATCGAAGCAGCAATCGATTACCTAAGAGAAAATGGTATCGCAAAAGCAGCTAAAAAAGCTGATAGAATCGCTGCAGAAGGTCTTTCTTACATCGAGGTTAAAGGTAACAAAGCTGTTATCTTAGAAATCAACTCAGAAACTGACTTCGTTGCTAAAAACGAAAAATTCGTTGCTTTAGTAAAAAATGTTGCAAATGCAATTTTAGCAGCTGAACCTAAATCTTTAGAAGAAGCTCTTCAAGTACAAGCTGAAGGTGGAACTGTTGAAGCAGTAATCAACGAAGGTATTGCTACAATTGGTGAAAAACTTTCATTAAGAAGATTTGAAGTTGTTTCTAAAACAGATGCAGATGCATTTGGTGCATACTCTCACATGGGAGGAAGAATTGGAGTTCTTACTCTTGTTGAAGGAAGCACTGATGAACAAGCGGCTAAAGATGTTGCAATGCACATCGCAGCTTTAGCTCCTAGATACTTAGACGAAAGTGAAGTACCAGCTGATGTACTTGAACATGAGAAAAAAGTATTAACTGAGCAAGCTTTAAATGAAGGAAAACCAGCTAATATCGTTGAAAAAATGATCGTTGGTAGAATTAATAAATTCCTTGAAGAAATCACAGTTGTTAAACAAAAATTTGTTAAAGATGATAGCTTAACAGTTGAAAAATTTGTAGCATCAAAAGGTGGAAAACTTGCTAAATTCGTAAGATACGAAGTTGGTGAAGGTATCGAGAAAAGAGAAGATAACTTTGCTGAAGAAGTAATGAGCCAAGTTAACTCTAGTAAATAATTTTTTCTAATATAATAGAAAAGAAGGGGCTTACTCAGAGGTTCCCAAAAAATAAATGTTTATTTATAGGTAAATAGACGCAGTAGTTTATTGATTTTCAAAATTGAAAAACTAGTAAACCTTGCGGGGGTGAGTCGACAAAATTAGATTTAATGAAATCAGGATTTTTTGACCCACCCCTTTTTTAAGAAAGTAGTTAAAGCAATTATGTCTGTATTTTATAGGAGGATAAAAATGGCTACTAAATATAAAAGAGTTTTATTTAAACTTAGTGGAGAAGCACTTGCGGGTGGAAAAGGATTCGGAATCGATTCAGAAGTTGTTACTAAAATAACATCTCAAATTGAAAAAGTTGTTAAACAAGGTGTTGAAGTTGCAATAGTTGTCGGTGGTGGAAATATTTGGCGTGGAAAAACTGGTGAAGAACTAGGTATGGAACGTGCCACTGCAGACTCTATGGGGATGCTAGCAACTGTTATGAACTCATTAGCACTACAAGATTCATTAGAACAAAAGGATGTAGCTACGCGAGTTCTAACTTCTGTAGAAATGAAGGCTATGGCAGAACCATATATTAGAAGACGTGCAATTAGACATTTAGAAAAAGGACGTGTTGTAATTTTTGCAGCAGGAATTGGGAATCCATATTTCTCTACAGATACTACAGCAGCATTAAGAGCTAAAGAAATTGGTGCTGAAGCTATCCTTATGGGTAAAAATGGTGTAGATGGTGTTTATTCTGCAGATCCAAAAGTAGACAAAACTGCAACTAAATATGATAAACTTTCATATATGGATATAATGAATAAAGGATTAACAATTATGGACTCTACAGCCATTACATTCTGTATGGATAATCAATTACCAATTATTGTCTTTTCTATAGATGATGCAGATAATATTGTAAAAGTTGTTTCTGAAGATAATTTAGGAACAATTATTGAGTAAATAAAGATAAATTAGGAGTATTGAATTATGCCTGAGCAAATAATGAATAACTTAAATGAAAGAATGGAAAAAGCTATTGCTAATTTACGTCGTGAATTAGCTTCAATCAGAGCTGGTAAAGCAAGCGCATCTGTTCTTGATAGATTAACTGTAGATTATTATGGAGTTGCAACTCCAATAAATCAAGTTGCTGGAATTTCTGTACCAGAACCTAAAATGTTAGTAATTTCACCTTATGAAAAAACACTTTTAGGTGATATAGAAAAAGCTATCCAAGCATCAGATTTAGGTTTAAACCCTGCCAATGATGGGACTGTAATTAGAATAGTTTTCCCAGCTTTAACAGAGGAAAGAAGAAAAGAATTAGCTAAGCTAGTTGGTAAAGAATCTGAAGGAGCAAAAGTAGCTGTAAGAAATGTTCGTCGTGATGCTATGGATTCAATGAAAAAATTAGAAAAAGCGTCTCAAATTACTGAAGATGACTTAAAAGGATATTCAGATGATATTCAAAAAGCTACAGATAAATATGTTGCTGAAATTGATAAAGTAACAAAAGAAAAACAAGATGAATTAATGAGTGTATAATATTATGGAAATGACAGAAATTATTGAAAAAATTAATTCTTTAAATGCTTTAAAAAAAGAAAGAGAATTAACTTCAGAAGAATCTGAAGAATTAGCAAAATATAGACAATTATATTTACAAAACTTTAAAGCTAATATGAGAAACATATTAGAAAATACAAAAGTAATAAATGAAGATGGAGAAGACATAACTCCTAAGAAGAAAGGAAAATAGACTATGAGTGCAACAACAATTACGATTTTAGTAGGGGCAGTATGTTTACTACTTGGTGTTGTAGGAGGTTTCTATCTTGCAAGACGTAATTTTATGAACTATATGGAAAAAAATCCTCAAATTAATGAAGAAATGGTTATGAGTATGATGAGCCAAATGGGGCAAAAACCATCTCGTAAGAAAATTAACCAAGTAATGAGCAATATGCAAAAAGCTCAACAACAAGCTAGAAAACAAGCTAAAAAATAATATACTAAAATAATTAAGAGTTTATCATATAAAATTAACTTGAATTTTATTGATATACTCTTATTTTTTGCTTATTAGTTTACTTTTCAACTAAATTCAGATAAGATTATATAGTAAAACAAAGGAGGAAGTAATGGAAACGAAAGAAATTATTTATGCTTCACCAAAAAGTGAGAGAATCGATAAATTTTTACAAAATGAACTTTCTGATTTATCAAGAACAAATATTCAAAATTTAATATCAGAAGGTTATATTAAAGTAGATGGAAATACAGTAAAAACTAATTATAAATTAAAAGAATCAAATGTTATTACGATAGATTATAAAGAACCTGAAGAATTAGATGTTGTTAAGCAAGATATACCTGTTGATATTATCTATGAAGATAATGATTTATTAATTGTGAATAAACCAAAAGGTATGGTTGTGCATCCATCAGCTGGTCACAAAGATGGAACATTGGTAAACGCTCTGTTATATCATTGTGAACTTTCAAGTATAAATGGTACTATTAGACCTGGAATTGTTCATAGGATCGATAAAGATACTTCAGGATTATTAATAGTCGCTAAAAATGATAAAGCTCATGTGAAATTATCAGAAATGATTGCTAATAAAGAAGTTAAGAGAAAATACTATGCTTTAGTTCATGGTAGTATAAAACATGATTATGGAACTATAGATGCTCCAATAGCAAGAAATCCAAAAGAAAGAAAAGAAATGGCAGTAATTGATGAAGGAAAACCATCTATTACACATTTTAAAGTTATCGATAGATTTGAAAGATATACTCTAATAGAATGTGAATTAGAAACAGGAAGAACACATCAAATTAGAGTACATATGAAATATATTAATCATCCATTAGTTGGTGATCCAGTATATGGACCAAGAAAAACACTAAATACTAATGGGCAATCATTGCATTCTAAGAGCATTGAATTCAATCACCCTATTACTGGTGAACATCTTTATTTTGAGACAGAAATACCTTCATATATGGTAGATACTATGGCAAAATTAGATAAATAATACACTGAATTGAAAAATATTATAGAAAAAGGTTTATTTTTTCTCAAAAATATAGTATCATAATATATAGTAAGTAGTTATTTAAGGAGGACAATAACATGGTATTAGTACCAGCAAAAGACATGCTTGTAAAAGCAAGAAAAGAAGGATATGCAGTAGGGCATTTCAACATCAACAACTTAGAATGGACAAAAGCTATTTTAGCAGCTTGTGAAGAAGCAAAAAGTCCAGTAATCTTAGGAGTAAGTGAAGGGGCAGCTAAATATATGACTGGCTTCAAAACTGTTGCTGCTATGGTTAAAGCTATGGTTGAAGAAATGGGAATCACAGTTCCTGTTGCACTACACTTAGACCACGGTTCTTACGAAGGGACTAAAAAAGCTATCGAAGCTGGATTTAGTTCAGTAATGTTCGATGGATCTCACTATCCATTTGAAGAAAACATTGAAAAATCAAAAGAAATGATTGCTTTAGCTCACGAAAAAGGAATCTCAATCGAGTGTGAAGTAGGTTCAATCGGTGGAGAAGAAGACGGAGTAATCGGTAGTGGTGAATTAGCTGATCCTCAAGAATGTAAAACAATGGCTAAATTAGGAATTGACTTCCTTGCAGCTGGAATTGGTAACATTCACGGTAAATACCCAGAAAACTGGGCAGGATTAAGCTTTGAAACATTAGAAAACATTTCAAATGTAACTGGTGGTATTCCATTAGTATTACACGGTGGTTCAGGTATTCCAACTGATCAAATCCAAAAAGCTATCTCTCTAGGAGTATCTAAAGTTAATGTTAATACTGAATGTCAATTAGCATTTGCTGAAGCTACAAGAAAATATATTGAAGAAGGTGGAGATCTAAAACCTAAAGGATTCGACCCTCGTAAATTATTAAACCCTGGATATGAAGCAATTAAAGCTATGGTTCATTCAAAAATTGATATTTTTGGTTCAAGAAACAAAGCATAATAACTACGCAATATTAAGACTCATGCTTTGCATGGGTCTTTTTTTAAAATTAATAAATATATTTTCAAGGGGGTTTCTTTATGAAAGAGACAATTAATTATTTAAAAAAACTAACTAGTATAGTTTCTCCTACTGGATATACTAAAGAAGTTGGTGATTATTTAGTAGAAGAGGTCGAAAAACTAGGTTATAAAGCAGTTAGAGCTAATAAAGGTGGAGTAAATATAACTGTTGAAGGTAAGGATAATACTAAGCATCGTGTCGTTACAGCGCACGTAGATACTTTAGGTGCAATGGTTAGAGCAATAAAAGATGATGGAAGATTAAAACTAGCTAAAGTAGGTGGATTCCCATGGAATATGATAGAAGGGGAAAACTGTGAAGTACATATTGCAAGTAATGGAAAAAAAGTATCTGGAACAATTTTAGTTCATCAAACTAGTACTCATGTTTATAAAGATGCAGGAACTGTTGAACGTACTGAAGATAATATGGAAGTTAGATTAGATGAAAAAGTTACAAATGCAGAAGAAACACGTGCTTTAGGAATTGATGTTGGAGATTTTATAAGTTTTGATCCTAGAACTATTATAACTGAAACAGGATTTATTAAAAGTAGATTTTTAGATGATAAGGTTAGTGCGGCAATTTTATTAGACTTATTAAGAAAATATAAAGAAGAAAATATTCAATTACCACATACTACTCATTTTATGTTCAGTTGTTTTGAAGAAGTAGGGCATGGAGCTAACTCTAGTATCCCAGAAGAAACAGTTGAATATCTAGCTGTTGATATGGGAGCAATGGGAGACGATCAACAAACTGATGAATATACTGTTTCAATCTGCGTTAAAGATGCAACAGGGCCATATCATTATGAGTTTCGTCAACATCTAGTAAAATTAGCTAACGAAAAAGAAATCCCTTATAAATTAGATATTTATCCATATTATGGTAGTGATGCTTCTGCAGCTATGAGTGCTGGAGCTGAAGTTAAACACGCGCTTCTTGGTGCAGGAATTGAATCTAGTCATTCATATGAAAGAACACATATTGATTCAGTAGAAGCTACACACCGTATGGTAGATGCTTACTTACAAAGTGATTTAGTAAAATAAAACTTAGTAATAAAGACAAAAATACCGATAAGTAGTTAATGCTTATCGGTATTTTAATATTAGAATTTTGTTTTTTCTGTTAGATATTGTTTAAGTTCTGAAATAGGCATACGTACTTGTTCCATAGAATCTCTATCACGAACTGTAACCATACCATCATTTTCTGATTCAAAATCATAAGTAATACAGAAAGGAGTACCAACTTCATCTTGTCTTCTATAACGTTTACCGATAGAACCAGTTTCATCGAAATCTACCATAAAGTCTTGAGCTAGTTCTTGGTATACTTTAGTAGCTTGCTCACTTAATTTTTTAGAAAGTGGTAGTATTGCTGCTTTATAAGGAGCAATAGCTGGGTGGAATTTTAATACTGTACGAGTATCTCCTTCACCAACTTCTTCTTCATTGTAAGCATCACATAAAAATGCTAAAAGAACACGGTCAACACCTACAGATGGTTCGATACAATATGGAATGTATTTTTCATTTGTTTGTAGATTTTGATATGTTAAATCTTGACCAGAGTGTTGCATATGCTGTTTTAAATCATAATCAGTTCTTGAAGCAATCCCCCATAGTTCACCCCAACCAAATGGGAATCTAAATTCGATATCAGTTGTAGCGTTAGAATAGTGAGATAACTCTTCTTTTTCATGGTCACGTAGACGGATATTTTCTTTAGTCATTCCTAAATTTAATAACCAGTTTTCGCAGTTATCTTTCCATATTTTATGCCATTCTAATTCTGTACCAGGTTCACAAAAGAACTCTAATTCCATTTGTTCAAATTCTCTTGTTCTGAAAATAAAGTTACCTGGAGTAATCTCATTACGGAATGATTTACCAATTTGTCCAATACCAAATGGTAATTTTTTACGCATACTACGTTGAACATTTTTAAAGTTAACGAAAATACCTTGTGCTGTTTCAGGTCTTAGATAAACAACACTTGTTGAGTTTTCAACAACACCTTGGTTTGTTTTGAACATAAGATTAAATTGACGGATATTAGTGTAATCATGACTTCCACACTCTGGACATTTGATATTTTCTCTTTCGATAATAGCTTCTAGCTCTTCAAATGGTAAACCATCTACAATAATATCTTCATTTTTTTCGTTGAAGTAGTATTCTTCAATTAATTTATCAGCACGTAAACGTGATTTACATACTTTACAGTCTAGCATTGGATCACTAAAGTTACCTACGTGCCCAGATGCTTCCCATGTACGTGGGTTCATAAATATTGCAGCATCTAGTCCTACGTTATAAGGTGATTCTTGAATGAATTTTTTCCACCAAGCTTTTTTAATATTATTTTTTAATTCGATTCCTAATGGACCATAATCCCAAGTGTTTGCTAATCCACCATAAATTTCTGATCCTTGAAAAACAAATCCTCTATTTTTTGCCAAAGATAAAATCTTCTCCATGTTAAATTCCTCCTTAAAATAAATAGTCCCTAGATATACCGAAGTATATCTAGGGACGAATAATCTCCGCGGTTCCACCCTGATTAGTAAAAACTCATCTTTTTATATTGAATTGTAACTATTAATATGCCAAGATTTTTGTTGAACTTTCACCATCATCAACTCGCTTTCTTATATTTATTCTAACATTTTATGTAAAAACATTCAAGAAAAAATTTAATTAATTTAAAATTTTTAAAAAATGTAAGATGAATTTCAGTGGTATTTCAATAAGAAAAGATTTATTGGTAAGCTATATTTATATATGTATTGTATTAGTAAAGTTATAATGATATAATTAAAATATTAAATTTAAAGAGGAGGGCTTATGAGAATTTCGTTACAAAGAGGAAATATTGTTTATTTATTATTAAGTGGTCTAGTATACTTTTTTGCTGTTTATATAGCACCGCTAATTTTACCAAGAACATTAAGTATTGGCTCAAGAATTATTATTACTGTAATAATTGCTTTACTAGCAACATTTATTATGATTGCTTATGCAACTAAGGTGAAAAATGATATAGACAGAAAGGATAGAAAACATAGTTTTCTTGTAATTTTTGCTATTGGCCTAATAGGGTTTATAGCAATGATGATATTACAAGCATTGATTAATGCTTTTCTACAATATTTATCACAGTTTTTACATTTTCAACCTAATAGTCAAAATACTGCAAATGTTGTACAGATAGTAAATTCATACCCGATTTTTATTTTATATGTTGTTGTATTAGGTCCGATAATGGAAGAATTATTTTTTAGAAAAGCAGTTTTTGGCTATTTTTATGATATATTAATTGGGAGTAAAGAATGGATAAGATTCTTTATACCCGCATTATTAACTGGAATTTTATTTGCTATTCCACATGATGGTTTTACTCCTTTAATGTTAATATATATAGCAATGTCATTTGTATTCAGTTATTTATACAAAGTTACAAATAGAATCGTTACTCCTATGATTGCTCATATTAGTATGAATGGACTAGTAATGTTTGTTCAAATAATGATGCATGGTAGTGGAATGTAGGAGGAAGTATGTCATCAAAATCATGGTTATCAACAAACTATTTCTTACAGTTTGCTGTCAATGGACTATATTTACCATTCTGGATATTATACTTAACATCTGTAAAAAACTTATCTGTATTAGAAGCTAGTTCTATTTTTTCAATGTTATATCTAGCAAGATTTTTAAGTGGTATATTTTTAAGCCCTTATTTATTGAAAAAATTTAGTATGAATTTAGCACTGAAAATTACAGTTATCAGTGGTGTAATATTAGCCGCAAGTTATGGATTTACAAATGATAAATTTTTACTAACAATTATAACTTTTATGTTCGGATTACTATATTTTACTGTAGCACCCTTTATTGAAAGTTTAGCATCACTATTTTTAAAAGAAGAAAATGTAGATTATGGTAAGGCTAGAACATATGGTTCTCTTAGTTTTACAATTATAGGTATTTTAGTTGGTGGAGTAGTAGGATATCTGGGAGCTGAATCACTTTATTATATATTAATATTTTTAGTAACTATTTATTCTATATTTATGTTTTTACCACAACCTAATTTAGTTAAAACTTTAGGAAAAGAATCAATTAAAACCAATAAGAAAGAAAAGTTATATAGTTGGGTGTTAAAAGATAAAAACGCATTTTTATTAATATTAGTCGTTTTTATATACCAATTATCACATACTGCTTATAATAATTATAATGCAATATACTTAGATAGTATGAATATTTCAGCTAAATGGATTTCAGGTTTAATATTAAATATTTCAGTAATAGCAGAGATATTATTCTTTATTTTTTCAAAAAAAATAGTAAGTAAAATTAAACCAACTTCCTTATTGATATTTTCAGGTATAGCTGCAACAGTTCGATGGGTAATGATAGCAATATTCCATAATATATATATATTTACGTTAATGCAAACATTACATGCTTTAACTTTTGCTGCAGCACATATTGCTTTTATACTAATTTTGGATAAAAGATATAATAGAGAGAAAATAATTGATATGCAAAACCTGTATACTGCGATTTGTTTTCAATTAAGTATGACAGTTGGTTTGTATATAATGGGGGCAATATGGGATTTTAATACGTCATATGTATTTTATGTATCAGCAATTTTTGCATTAATCGGTACAATTGTTGCCACTAGAATAGAAGAAGTATAAAAAGATAAAATCATAGTATATGATTTTATCTTTTTTTTATTGTTAAGATTAAGATGTAAAATTTATGAAATTTAATAAAAAAATTCGATTTCTATTTATGTTTATACTTGAAAAATATAAATCAAAGGAGTATAATGAAAATATAAACGGACGTTACAATTAAATTCTTCCTTATGAAGCTTTAAAAAACGAACTTTAAATACAAAAAAGGAGCTTAATGTATGAAAATAGCAGTTATAATGGGTTCGAATTCGGATTATACAACCATGATTGAAACATGTAAATTATTAGATGAATTTGAAATTCCATACGACAAGAAAGTTGTTAGTGCACACAGAACACCGGATTTACTTGTTGAATTTTCTAAGAATGCTAGAAGAAATGGATACAGTTTAATTATTGCAGCTGCAGGAGGAGCAGCACATCTTCCTGGAATGGTGGCTTCTATGACTACATTACCAGTTATTGGAGTACCTATTAAATCGAGTGTTTTAAGTGGTGTAGATTCCCTATATTCTATTGTTCAAATGCCAGCTGGTGTTCCAGTTTTAACTATGGCAATAGGTGTAGCTGGTGCTAAAAATGCAGCAATCAGTGCTTTATCAATTTTAGGTATTAACGATGAAAAATATGCTAATAAGTATAAAGAGTTTAAACAAGAACAAGAAAGAATAGTATTGGAAGAAATGAAATTATGATAAAAACAATATTACCAGGACAAACTATAGGAATAATTGGTGGTGGACAGCTAGGTAGAATGTTAGCTATGAGCGCCAAAGAAATGGGATATAAAATTGCTATTTTAGACCCAAGCCCAGATTGCTGTGCTAGAATTTTTAGCGATAAATTTATAGAAGCTAACTTTGATGACTATAAGAAGATAGAAGAGTTATGCAAGATAAGTGATGTAATTACTTTTGAGTTTGAAAATATTGATACTGATAGTTTAGCTAAGCTCGAAAAAGAGTATAATTTTGTACAGAGTTCAGATGTTTTAAGAACTACTCAACATAGGTACTATGAAAAAGAATTTGCAAGAAAGTTAGATATCCCAACAGTTAATTATATTCATGTTGAAGATAACACAGATATTGATATAAACCAGACTTATTTAATGAAAACTTTGAGATTTGGTTATGATGGAAAAGGGCAAAAGAAAATATCTAAAAAAGAGGAGATAGAATCTCAAACAATATTAGAAGAGTTTATTTCGTTAGATAAAGAAATTTCTGTTGTAGCATCCAAAGATAAGTATGAAGTGCAAATAATAGCAGTAGTTGAAAATGAACATAGGAATAATATCTTATATAGATCAAAAGTACCAACAACTGCAACAAGTGATCAAGAAAAACTGGCAATAGAATATACTAAAAGAATTCTTGAAAACATTGAATATTATGGTGTTTTAACTGTTGAATTTTTTATTAGTAATGGAAAAGTCGTCTTTAACGAGATAGCACCTCGTGTTCATAATTCAGGACATATTACAATGCAGTCTGCAACAAAAAGTCAATTTAGAGCACATATTGAAGCTATTTGTGGACTAAGAGTTGGAAAGATAGAAAATAGAGAAACTACTTTATATAACATCCTTGGCCAGGATGAAGATTATTTTAAAGATTTAATTACTAAGAAACAAGGATATTTACACTTGTACGAGAAAGAACCAAGGCTAAATAGAAAGATTGGGCATATAAATTTTTACGGAAATGTTATTTTAGGAGGTAATGATGAGTAACAAGAGAATTTTTGTAAGGAAACGTGAAGGATATAATAAGGAAGAATTACAGCTTAAGGAATCTCTGAATGTTGAGTATTCTTTAGGTTTAGATTCTGTTGAAATATATGTAATTTATGATATTTATAATATTGATGAAGAAACATACAAACTAGCTAAAACTTCTGTATTTTCTGAAGTTGTTGTTGATGATGTTTTTGAAAGTATTGATTTAGAGGACGGGAAGTACTTTGCTTATGAAGTTTTACCTGCGCAATATGATCAAAGAGCTGATAGTGCAACTCAGTGTTTGAAGTTGTTGAACTCTAAAAGTGAAGCAACTGTTAGAAGTGGTAAGCTAGTTATTTTTAATAAAAAATTAACTAATGAACAATTAAAAATGATTGAAGAATATCTGGTTAACCCAATAGAAGCGCGTGTTAAGGATTTAAGTGTATTAGAGTTTACTTTAAATACTGAACCTAAACCTTTAAAAGAATTAACAGGTTTTCTAGATTATTCGAAAGAGAAACTTGAAGAATTAAAAAAAGAATTTTCTTTAGCTATGAATATTGAAGATTTAGAGTTTATTCAAAAATATTTTAGAACAGAAGGACGCATACCAACAGAAACTGAAATTTATGTTCTTGACTGTTACTGGAGTGATCACTGTAGACATACTACTTTTGAGACAGTACTAGATGATGTAAAAATTGAATCTGAACTATTTAGAAAAGAAATGCAAGATGCCTATGATTACTACTTAAAAGTTAGAGATGAACTAGGTAGAAATGATAAGCCTGTTACTTTAATGGATATGGCTAGTATTATTGGTAAATATCATGTAGGTATTTTGAAAGATGAAAATATTGAAGTAAGTGAAGAAATTAATGCATGTTCATTCTTTACTACAATTAATAATAAAGGAAGAGACGAACGTTGGTTAATTCAATTTAAAAATGAAACTCATAACCATCCAAGTGAAATCGAGCCATTTGGTGGTGCAAGTACTTGTATAGGTGGAGCAATAAGAGATCCACTTTCTGGACGTAGTTATGTGTATCAAGCTATGCGTATATCAGGTAGTGGTAATATACTACAAAAAAGAGAAGATACATTAAAACATAAATTACCTCAAGTTGAAATAGCTAAAGGAACTGCACACGGAAATTCATCATATGGAAATCAAATTGGACTTGCAACAACATTTGTTAGAGAAATATATGATGATAGTTATGTAGCTAAACATATGGAAGTTGGAGCAGTTGTAGGAGCAGTAAAAGAAGGTGATTATAAACGAGAAACTTTAGTTGCTGGTGATATTGTTGTAATGATTGGTGGTAGAACAGGTCGTGATGGTATTCAAGGAGCTAGTGGTTCTAGTGTGGAACATACTAATGATTCTCTAGAGACTATGTCTAGTCAGGTGCAAAAAGGTAATGCACCAGAGGAAAGAAAACTTCAAAGACTTTTTAGAAAACCTGAAGTTACAAGATTAATAAAAAAATGTAACGATTTTGGAGCTGGTGGTGTTTGTGTTTCTATTGGAGAATTATCAGATGGAATTGAAATTCATTTAGATAAAGTATTAACAAAATATAATGGATTAAATGCTACAGAGCTTGCAACAAGTGAATCACAAGAAAGAATGTCAGTTGCTATAGACAAAAAAGATTATGATGCTTTTGTTAAAGAGTGCGAAAAAGAAAATATTGAATATGCTCATGTGGCAACTGTAACAGATAGACGAAGATTAGAGATGTATTACTACGATGAAAAAGTAGTTGATATGAGTGCTGATTTCTTAGAAACTAGTGGTGTAAGACAACATACGAAAGCTAGATTAGTTGATAATAAATCTAATAATCCATTCGAGAATAAAGAAGTTAATCGTAAAAACATTTTATCAGAATTAGGAGAGTTAAATGTAACTTGTCAAAAAGGTTTAGCATCTAAATTTGATTCATCTATTGGTGTTTCAACTGTACTAATGCCTTTTGCTGGAAAACATAAACTTACACCAGTTCAAGCTAGTGTTCAAGCATTACCTACACTTCATTCAACTAGTGATACTGCAACTATTTTAACTTATGGATTTATACCAAAAATATCTCACTATTCACCATTCTTATCATCAATTTATGCTGTACTAGAATCAGTAGCAAAAGTATATGCAGTTGGTGGGACAAAAGAGAGTTTATATTTCTCATTCCAAGAGTATTTCGAAAAACTTGGTAAAGATGAAACTAAATGGGGTAAAGTTACTCAAAGTTTACTAGGAAGTATTTATGCTCAACAAGAAATTGGACGTCCAAGTATAGGTGGAAAAGATAGTATGTCAGGTACTTTTAATGATTTAAATGTAGTAGAGACTTTAATTTCATTTGCATGTGCTCCAGTTAAAATTAATGATGTTATAACTCCAGAATTAAAAACTGTTGGGAACAAACTTTATTATATTCCAGTAGTTAAAGATGAAAAAGGTTATCCAAATATTGCTAGCACAATAGACAACTATGAATTAGTTCATAAATATATTAAAGAAGGTAAAATTGTATCTGCTTATGTCCAAGAAGAAGGTAGTTTAGCCGCTTCATTAGTTAAAATGTCATTAGGTAATGACTTAGGTTTTGAGGTGAATAAAGAAAATATACTTAATTTTGATCCAGCTTCAATAGTAGTAGAATCAAATTCAGATTTACCTTTTGAAGAAATAGGTAAAGTAAGTAATAGAATAATTATAAATAATGAAGTATTCATGCATAAGGATATTTATGATGCATACACTTCTACATTGAATGAAATATATCCTATTTATCAAAATGAGGATAAAGGAACAGTAGAGAACTTACATACTGAAAATATTGAACGTAAATATTATCCAGAATATATTGAAGAAGTTAAAGTAGTAATTCCAGTATTCCCAGGAACAAACTGTGAATATGATAGTGAAAAAGCATTTATAGATGCCGGTGCTACCCCAACAACAGTTGTTATAAGAAATACAAGAGAAAATGATATAGAAGAATCAATTGATGAATTTGTAAATGAAATTAGAAAATCTCATATTATAATGTTCCCAGGTGGTTTTTCAAGTGGTGATGAACCTGATGGTAGTGCAAAATATATTGTTAACTTCTTAAAAAATAAAAAAGTTAAAGAAGCTATACATCAACACTTAGCTGATAAAAAATTAATACTAGGTATCTGTAACGGATTCCAAGCTTTACTTAAATCAGGATTACTTCCATACGGAGAAGTACGTGAATTAGATAAAGAGGACCTAACTTTATACAGAAATGATAGTTACGAACATATTTCAACAACTGCCTTTACTAGAGTCTCAAATACAAATTCACCTTGGCTACAGGATTTTAATATCGGTGATGAGCATGAGATAGTATTTAGTCATGGTGAAGGGAAAGTAGTAGGATTAAATATTGATAAATTTAAACATCTAATAGCATTCCAATACTGTGATTTTAATGGTAATGCTACATTAAATGGTAAATTCAATCCAAATGGTTCATTATTGGCAGTTGAAGGATTAGTAAGTGAAGATGGATTAATATTAGGAAAAATGGGTCATAGCGAAAGATACGGTGATACTTTATACAAAACAAATACAATAAAAGTTAAGCAAGATATCTTTAAAAATGGTGTGAATTATTTCAAAGGGGAAAAATAAAATGAAATTATTATATGAAGGAAAAGCAAAACAATTATTTGAATGTGAAAATAATGATGAAATTTATGTGCATTATAAGAATAGTGCTACAGCATTTAATGGAGTTAAGAAAGAAGAATTCGAAGGCAAAGGTGTGTTTAATAATACTATAACTTCACTTATCTTTGAATATCTTGAAAAATCAGGAGTTGAAACTCACTTCATAAAAAAAGTTAATGAAACTGATCAAATTTGTAAACATGTCACTATAATTCCATTAGAAGTTATTGTTAGAAATATTGTAGCTGGTTCAATGGCAAAAAAATATGGACTTGAAGAAGGTAAAAAACTTAAAAAACCAGTATTTGAGTTAAGTTATAAAAATGACGAACTAAATGATCCTTTAATAAATGATGATCATGCAGTTGCACTAGAAATAGTTACAGAAGATGAACTTGCTAATATTAAAGAACAAGCATTAAAAATTAATTCACTTTTACAAAAATTATATTTAGAAGCCAATCTAGTTTTAGTTGATTTTAAAATAGAATTTGGAAAAGATAAAAATGGTAAAATTATTTTAGCTGATGAAATTTCTCCAGATACTTGTCGTTTATGGGATAAAGACACAAACGAAAAACTGGATAAAGATAGATTCAGAAGAGACTTAGGTTCTGTGATGGAAGCTTATGAAGAAGTTTTAAGGAGATTAGAAGATGCGAGGGCTTAATGAAGAATGTGGCGTGTTTGGAATATGGGGACATCCAGAAGCAAGTAATGTTACTTATTTTGGATTACATAGTTTACAACATCGTGGACAAGAAGGAGCAGGAATAGTTGCAACAGATAGAGAAATTTTGCATGGACATAGAGACTTAGGTTTAGTATCTGAAGTTTTTAAAAATAAAGAAAAACTAGAAAGATTAACTGGGCCGAGTGCAATTGGGCATGTAAGATATGCAACATCTGGAAGTAACAATATTCAAAATATACAACCATTTCTATTTCATTTTTACAATATGAGCATTGGACTTTGTCATAATGGGAATTTAATTAATGCTAAAACATTAAGAAGAGAGTTAGAAAAAGATGGAGCAATATTCCATTCATCTTCTGATACTGAGGTATTAATTCATCTAATTCGCAGAAGTTCAAAAGAGACTCTTAAAGAACAAATTAAAGAAAGTTTAAACCAAATTAAAGGTGGTTTTACATTTCTTATCCTTACAAAAGATGGATTATATGGTGCAGTAGATCCCAATAGTCTAAGACCATTAGCTATTGGAAAAATGAAAAATGGAGCTTATGTTGCGGCTAGTGAAACATGCGCTATTGATGTTGTAGGTGCAGAATTTGTTTGCAATGTTGGGGCCGGTGAATTAGTTATTATTGATGATAATGGAATTAGACTAGAGAAGTATACTGATGATACCTCAGTAGCGATTGCAGCAATGGAATATGTATATTTTGCAAGACCTGACTCAGATATTGCAGGAGTGAATGTGCACACTGCAAGAAAAAATACAGGTAGACGTCTTGCAAAAGAACAACCAACCCCAGATGCAGACATGGTTATAGGTGTTCCAAACTCTTCGTTATCTGCTGCTAGTGGATACGCTGAAGCAAGTGGATTACCTTATGAAATGGGACTTATTAAGAATCAGTATGTTGCTAGAACATTTATTCAACCTACTCAAGAATTAAGAGAACAAGGTGTTAGAATGAAGTTATCAGCTGTTAAAAGTGTGGTACGAGGAAAAAGTATTGTGCTTGTTGATGACTCTATTGTAAGAGGAACTACAAGTAAACGTATAGTTCAATTATTAAAAGAAGCAGGGGCAAGAGAAGTCCATGTAAGAATTGCGGCACCACCGTTAATTTTCCCAAGTTTCTATGGAATTGACATTTCAACAACAGAGGAATTAATTTCAGCAAATAAAACACAAGACGAAATATGTGAAATTATTGGGGCTGATTCTTTAGGTTTTCTAAGTGAAGATGGATTAATAGAATCTATAGGTTTAAATTATGAAGGACCTTATACTGGTCTATGTATGGATTGCTTTAATGGGCATTACGTTGCTGGATTATACGATTATGAAGAATCATATATAAATTCGATGACTGATTTACAAAAAAACTTTTTGAAGGAAAGGGGAACAAATAATGAGTAAGAAATATGAAGAGAGTGGTGTTAGTTTAGAAGCTGGTTATAAATCAGTAGAACTAATTAAAAAACATGTTGCAAGAACTAAAAATCTTGGTATGCTTTCAGCAATAGGAGGTTTTGGTGGTGCTTTTGATTTAAGTGCATATAATTTTAAAAATCCAGTACTAGTAAGTGGCACTGATGGTGTTGGAACAAAGCTTAAGTTAGCATTTGAACTTGATATTCATAATACTATTGGTATAGATGTTGTTGCAATGTGTGCTAATGATATACTTGCACAGGGTGCTCAACCATTGTTTTTCCTTGATTATTTAGCTGTTGGTAAGAACTATCCAGAGCAAGTAGAATCTATTGTAGAAGGTGTAGCAGAAGGTTGTGTTCAAGCAGGTTGTGCAATTGTAGGTGGAGAAACAGCTGAAATGTCAGGTTTCTACGAAGATGGGGAATATGATATAGCTGGATTTTGTGTAGGTGCTGCTGAGAAAGAAGATCTATTATCTCCGGAAAATACTAAAGCAGGACAAGTTGTAATCGGATTACCTTCAAGCGGTGTTCATTCAAATGGATTTTCACTTGTTAGAAAAATTTTAAGAGATAACAATATAAGTTTAAACGAGAAATTTGAAGACTCAACTATCGGAGAAACTCTTTTAACTCCTACAAAAATATACGTTAAAGAAGTCCTAAAAGTACTTAAAGAAGTTAAAGTTGCTGGTATTGCTCATATCACAGGGGGAGGATTCCATGAAAACTTACCTAGATGTTTAGCAAAAGGTTTAGGTATGAAAATTAATAAAAATTCTTATAAAGTTCCTGAAATATTTAGATATCTTCAAGAAAAAGGTGGAATCGACGAAGAAGAAATGTATAATATCTTTAATATGGGTGTAGGAATGGCATTAGTGGTCAATAAAGAAGATGCAGATAAAGCATTATCATTACTAGAAAATGGTTTTGTTTTAGGTGAAGTTGTTAATGAAAGTGGAATAGAAATAATATGAAGAAAAAAGTAGCTATATTTGCATCAGGAACTGGAAGTAATTTTGAAAAAATTGCTGATGACTCAAGACTAAAAGAAATAATGGATATAGAGTTACTTGTTTGTGACAGACCAGGAGCAGCAGTTATTAAAAAAGCTGAAGATCGTGGTATTAAAACTTTTGTATTTGCAGCTCGTGATTACAATTCTAAAGAAGATTATGAAAAAGCCATAATAGAACAAGTAAAAGATTTAGATTATATCTTTTTAGCTGGTTATATGAGAATAATATCTCCATATTTTTTACAAAATTTTAAAAAAACAATTCTTAACCTTCACCCTTCATTATTACCAAAATATAAAGGAAAAGATGCAATTGCTCAAGCATATAATGCGGGCGATAAGGAAATTGGAATAAGTATACATTATGTGAATGAAGAATTAGATGGTGGAGAAGTTATAGAACAAACATCTCTAACAGTTAAAGAAAATGAAACATTAGAATCAGTAACAAATAGAATTCATGGTTTAGAACATGAATTATATCCAAAAGTAATTTTAGAACTAATTAAGGAGGCACTATGACGAAAAGAGCATTAATAAGTGTAAGTGATAAATCAAATATTGTAGAATTTGCTAAGGGATTAGAGAAATTCGGTTTTGAAATAATAAGTACGGGAGGTACATATACACATTTAAAAAATAATGGTGTAAATTGTATAAGTATTGAAGATGTTACTAGCTTTCCTGAAATTTTGGAAGGAAGAGTTAAAACACTTCATCCTAAAATACATGGTGGATTATTATCAAAACGTGGTAATGAATTACATAATAAACATGTAAAAGAAAATGATATTGAATATATAGATTTAGTATGTGTTAACCTTTATCCTTTTGAAGAAACTGTAAAAAAAGAAGGAGTTTCAGAAGAAGAAATTATTGAAAATATAGATATCGGTGGACCTAGTATGTTACGTAGTGCCGCTAAAAACTTTAATGATGTAACTGTTGTAACTGATATAAATGATTATGATTTAATTTTAGAAGAATTAAAAAATGGTGGAATTACATTATCTACTCGTAGATCATTAGCAATTAAAGTATTTAATACGACAGCAAGTTATGATGCAGCAATAGCAAACTATTTCAATATAGTAGATAACTTAGTTCCTGAAAAACTAACATTATCGTATAAACTTGAAGAAACATTACGTTATGGTGAAAATCCTCATCAAAAAGCATATCACTACACTCAAGATAACAATGAAAGTTATGCACTTCAAAATGCTGTTCAATTACATGGGAAAGCAATGTCATACAATAATATCCAAGATGCATCTGCTGCTCTTGATATTCTTTCAGAATTTGATGAAACTGCTTGTGTAGCTGTAAAACATATGAATCCATGTGGTGTAGCAATAGGTGAAACTGTTTTTGAAGCATATTCACGTGCATATGAAGCAGATCCTGTTTCAATCTTTGGAGGAATTGTAGCTGTTAATGGAAGAGTAGATAAACAAACTGCTGAAAAAATGTATAGTATATTCTTAGAAATAATTTTAGCGGATGACTATGATGAAGAAGCTTTAGAAATTCTAACTAAAAAGAAAAATCTACGTATATATAAATTAGGTACTAAAAATGATAATCATGAAAAACAAATTAAGAGTGTCCGCGGTGGTATATTAGTCCAAGATTTTAATAATAAATTAGCGGATGAATTTGAAAATGTTACAGAGAAAAAAATTACACCTGAACAAAAAAGAGATTTAGAATTTGGATTAAAAGTAGTAAAACATGTTAAATCAAATGCAATAGTTGTAGTTAAAGATGGTCAAACATTGGGAATTGGTGCTGGTCAAATGAATCGTGTTGGCTCATGTAAAATCGCTCTCGAACAAGCTGGCAAAAAAGCTGAAGGTGCAGTTCTCGCTTCAGATGCATTCTTCCCAATGAGAGATAGTGCTGATTTTGCAGCAGATTATAACATTGCAGCAATCGTACAACCTGGAGGCTCAATAAGAGACCAAGAGAGTATTGATGCATGTAATGAGAAAGGTGTGGCGATGGTATTTAGTAAAATTCGTCACTTTAAACACTAATATGGCTAAGGTATTAGTAGTAGGTGCTGGTGGAAGAGAGCACGCTATCGCCTATAAATTTAATCAAGAAGGTCATGAGATCTATATGGTTGGAGTAAATCCAGCTGTTAGCAAATTTGGAACATGTTTAACTATCTCTGAACAAGAAATACCAGACTTTTGTCTAAATAATAACATTGACTTAGTATTCGTTGGACCAGAGGTACCATTAGTAAATGGATTGGTAGACGTATTACAGGAAAAAGGTATTAGAGCATTTGGTCCAAGCAAAAAAGCCGCTCAATTAGAAGGTAGTAAAGTATTTTCTAAGATGATGATGAAAAAATATAATATCCCTACCGCAAAATATGAAAGTTTTAGTGATTATGATAAAGCCAGTGAGTATTTATCTAATCAAAAAGCTCCTATTGTTTTAAAAGCAGATGGTTTGGCTGCTGGGAAAGGTGTTATAATTGCAGAAACACTTGAAGATGCACAGTTTGAGCTAAAAGAGATGATGTGTAACGCAAAATTTAGTAAAGCTGGAGCGAGTGTGGTAATTGAAGAATTCCTACAAGGTGAAGAATTCTCATTAATGTGCTTTGTATCAGATAAAAAAGTTTATCCAATGGAAATAGCTCAAGACCATAAACGTGCTTTTGACAATGATGAAGGTTTAAATACTGGAGGTATGGGAGCGTATTGTCCGTTAAGAAAAATTACAAAAGATGATATAGAAGAAGGTGTACAGAAAGTTGTGCAACCAATGGTTGATGCAATGAGTAATGAAGGAATGCCATTCTATGGTATTTTATATGCCGGATTAATGAAGTGTAGTGATGGAGTTAAAACTATCGAATTTAACGTTCGTTTTGGTGATCCAGAATGTGAAGTATTATTGTTAAAACTAGAAAGTAGTTTATATGAAATTGCAAATAATATTATCGATGGGAAGGATATAGTTCTTAAGTGGAATAGTGATGCTTTTATTGGTGTAGTATTAGCAGCAAAAGGTTATCCAGAAAAAAGTGAAAAAGGGGCAATAATTAAAGGTTTAGAAAATGTAAATACGCCAATTTTTCATATGGGAACTAAAGAACAAAATGGTAATATTACTATAAATGGAGGCCGTGTTTTAATTGTCTGTGCTAATGGTAAAGACTTGCAAGAAGCACGCGAAAAAGTATATAATGAAATAGGGAAAATCGAATGTGATGATTTATTTTTCCGAACAGATATTGGTCATTTATCCTTATAGAATGAATAGTCTTAATATAGGATAATGATTGGTAAATTATAAAATCTAGGAGACATTTTAATGATAGAAAGATATAGTAGAGAACCTATGAGAAGTATTTTCAGTGATGAAAATCGATTTAAGGCTTATTTAGAAGTAGAACTTTATGCAACTGAAGCATGGAGTACATTAGGTGTTGTACCAAAAGAAGATGTAGAGAAACTATTTGCTAATGCAAAATTTGATCTACCAGGTATTCTAGAATTAGAGAAAGAAACAAAGCATGATATAGTTGCCTTTACAAGAAATGTTTCTAGTTATTTAGGTGATGAGAAAAAATGGGTTCATTATGGATTAACATCTACAGATGTTGTCGATACAGCATATGGTTATTTATATAAACAAGCAAATGATATTATTTTAGCTGACTTACTTAAATTTCAAGAAGTGCTAAAAGAGAAAGCATTAGAATATAAATTTACTCCATGTATCGGAAGAACTCATGGTGTTCACGCAGATATTAGTAGTTTTGGTCTTAAATTTGCGCTTTACTATGATGAATTTAATCGTCACATTAAACGATTTAAAGAAGTTAGAAAAATTATAGAAGTTGGAAAAATTTCTGGAGCGGTTGGAACTTTTTCGAATACTCCACCGGAAGTTCAAGACTATGTTTGTGAAAAATTAGGTATTGAATCAAGTAATATTTCTACTCAAACACTACAAAGAGATAGACACGCTGATTACTATTCAACTTTAGCATTAATAGCTAGTTCTATAGAAAAAATTGGTGTAGAAATTAGACATCTTCAACGTACTGAGGTTAGAGAAGCTGAGGAATTCTTCTCAAAAAATCAAAAAGGATCAAGTGCTATGCCGCACAAACGTAATCCAATCTCAAGTGAAAATATGGCAGGTTGCGCTAGAATTATGCGTGGTTATATGCTGGCTGCATATGAAAATATTCCATTGTGGCATGAAAGAGATATTTCTCACTCTAGTGCTGAACGTATACTAAGTAGTGATGCAACAACATTATTAGATTATATGCTAAATCGATTCACAAATGTTGTTAAAAACTTAACAGTATTTACAGATAATATGATAAAAAACATTTATGCAACAAATGGAGTTATCTTTGCTCAAAGAACAATGAGTAATTTAATTGAAAAATATGATTTCTCAAGAGAAGAAGCATATGACTTAGTTCAGCCATTAGCAATGAAATCGTGGTTTGAAGGTATACCATTTAGAGAATTGTTAGAAGCAAATGAAACAATAAAAGAAGTCGTTTCTAAAGAAGTTTTAGATAGTTGCTTTGATTTAAATGTTCATCTAGTTAATATAGATAAAATATATAAACGTATTCCAGGTTTAGAAAACTAATAATTAAAATAATAATATAATCCCCCAAAAAGTGAGGTAAAGAAATGAAATCAGACTTTCAAATTTCAAATGAATGTGAAAAAAAACATATAGCGGATGTTGCTGCAAAATTAGGAATAAATAGTGAAGACCTAATTTTATATGGTAATCACAAAGCTAAAATACAAACTAAAAATATTAAGAAAGATATTAGAGAAGATGCAAACTTAGTATTAGTTACATCAATTAACCCAACTTCTAGTGGTGAAGGGAAATCTACTGTTACAATCGGATTATCTGATGCTCTAAATAGAATTGGTAAAAAATCATGTGTTGCTCTTCGTGAACCTTCTTTAGGACCTGTGTTAGGAAGAAAAGGAGGAGCTGCTGGTGGTGGTTATGCGCAAGTGGTGCCAATGGAAGATATTAACTTACATTTTACTGGCGATATGCATGCAATCACAACTGCTCATAATGCGATTGCAGTACTAGTAAATAACCATGTATTTCAAGGTAATGAATTAGAAATAGATAAAATTGTCTTTAATCGTGTAATGGATATGAATGCACGTGATTTAAGACATATCAAAGTTAATGCAGGTACTGATTTAGAAAGAAATGATGGTTTTGATATTACTGTAGCAAGTGAAATAATGGCTATACTTTGTTTATCAGAAAGTCTTGGTGATTTAAAAGAAAAGCTGAGAAATATACTTGTTGCTTATAACAAAAATGGAGAACCTGTTTACTTAAAAGATTTAAAAATTGAAGGAGTTATTACATCATTATTAAAAGATGCAATTAAACCAAATATTGTACAAACATTAGAGAATAATCCAGCAATAATTCATGGTGGACCTTTTGCTAATATTGCACATGGTTGTAATTCAATTTTAGCTACAAAAACAGCATTAAAATATGCGGATTATGTAATTACTGAAGCTGGATTTGGTGCAGATTTAGGAGCAGAAAAATTCTTAAACATTAAATGTAGAAAGTCAGGACTTAGACCTAAGGCTGCAGTAGTTGTAGCAACAGTTAAAGCACTTAAATTACATGGGGATATTGAAGAAAAAGATCTTAAGGAAGAAAATCTTGAGGCTTTAGCAAAGGGTGTAGAAAACCTAGAAAAACACATTGAAAACCTTAGAAAATTCAATTTACCAATTGTGGTTGCTTTAAATGTATTTGTTACAGATACTGAAAAAGAACTAGCTTTCTTAGAAAATTGGGCTAATGAACAAGGTGTTGAGTTTTCTAGAACTGAAGTTTGGGAAAAAGGTGGCCAAGGTGGAATTGACTTAGCTGAAAAAGTCGTTAAGTCAGTTGAAGGTAATAATAAAGAATTACAACTTCTATATAAAGACGAAGAATCAATAATTGAAAAAATTGAAACTGTTTGTCGTGAAATTTATGGTGCAGATGGAGTTAATTTTACAGATGAAGTAAAAGAAGAGATTGAAAGAATAGAATCTCTAGGTTTCAAAAATTTACCAGTTTGTATGGCTAAAACTCCTGTTTCGCTTACTGATAATGCTAAAATTAAAGGAAGACCAACAGGATTTAAGATTACAATTAATGATGTCAAATTAAGAAGTGGTGCAGGATTTGTTGTAGCTTATGCAAATAAAGTGTTAACTATGCCAGGACTACCTAAAGTACCAAGTGCTTTAAATATTGATATTGATGAAGAAACAGAAACTATCTTAGGTATATTCTAAAAGTAAAAAGAAGTTAGAAAAACTCTAACTTCTTTTTTTTATTCAACAAATAATCAATAATAAAATTCTTATTATTTAGAATATTTTTAATTTAATTAATAAAGGTATTAATAAAGTAAACTAAGGTGCTTTGCATATTTAATAGTTTGTATATAACACTAATTTTTGAATAATTTATAAAAAAGCGTTCGCAATTAGTTAGATTTATGGTATAATAGTTATTGGATAAAATAATTGCTTTCAGGAGGCGTAATTAATGTCAATAATCGTAGTAGTAGGTTCACAATGGGGAGATGAAGGGAAAGGTAAAATTACTGATTTTCTAGCAGAACGTGCTGATGTAATCGCTCGTTATCAAGGTGGTAATAATGCAGGTCACACAATTAAATTTGATGGAAAAACATATAAACTTCAACTAATTCCTTCTGGTATTTTTAATGATCAAAAACTATCTGTAATCGGAAATGGGTTAGTAGTTGATCCTAAATGGATTTGTGGAGAAATTGATAGACTAAAAGAAAGTGGAGTAACTTGTAATGGGTTACGTATATCTAATAGAGCTCATGTAGTACTTCCATACCACCTTAAATTAGATGAGGTTGAAGAAGCTCGTCGTGGTGAAAATAAAATAGGTACTACAAAAAAAGGTATTGGTCCATGTTATGTAGATAAATACAAACGTTGTGGTATTCGTATAGCTGATTTATTAGATGAAGAATTATTTAAAAAGAAATTAGAACTTAATTTAGTAGAAAAAAATGAAGTATTTGAAAAAATCTATGGTGTTGATGGATTTACTGTTGAAGAAATTTTTAATGAATATTTTGAATATGGTAAAAAATTAGCTCAATATGTTACTGATACATCTAAAGTTTTAGAAGATGCACAAAAAGAAAATAAAAATATTTTATTTGAAGGTGCTCAAGGTGTAATGTTAGACATTGATCATGGGACATATCCTTATGTAACATCATCTAATCCAAGTGCAGGAGGAGTAACAATAGGTAATGGTTTTGTTCCAACTAAAGGACTTAAAGTTTTAGGTATTTCTAAAGCTTATACATCACGTGTAGGTGACGGTCCATTCCCAACTGAGTTATTTGATGAGGTAGGAGATACTATTCGTGAGGTAGGAAATGAATACGGTACTGTAACAAAACGTCCACGCCGTATTGGGTGGTTTGACACTGTTGTAATGCGTCACTCTGCGCGTGTATCAGGATTAACTAATTTATCAGTAAACTGTTTAGATGTACTTACAGGACTTAAAGAAATCAAGATTTGTACATCTTATGATTACAAAGGTGAAATCTTGACTGAATATCCAGCAAATGAAAATATTATTAAAGATTGTAAACCAATATATGAAACATTACCAGGATTTGAAGAAGATATAACTGGAGTAACTTCATTAGAAGAACTACCTGAAAACGCAAGAAAATACTTAGAAAAAATCGAAGAATTAGTAGGAGTTAAAATTTCTGTATTCTCAACTGGACCTGATAGAACACAAACACACCTACTTGAAGATTTATGGAAATAACCAATAAGAAAAGTAAATGAGATATGAATTAATCATATCTCATTTCTTTATTATCTATATCTTTTTACTTAAACAAAATAGACTTTCTAATTCATCTAAAGCTTCTTCAAAACTATAAACTAATTTACCATGCTTTAGTATACCGCCAAGTACGTAGTGATTCATAGCGTAACTAGGAATTTCATATTTGTTTGCAGATTTTAATCTTATATCAGAATTTATTGCAATAATTTTTTTATTTAATGCAATAGCTATTCCTAATTCAACCATAACACCACTATCTTCATTGGTAACATCAGCTAAGAAAATATCACAGTTCTCTACAGCGTTTGTATCACCATTAAAAATATCTTGTGGAGTAGGTAAAGTTTGTTTATCTTCGTTAAAAGGTTGTTCTATTGGATTAAATATAGACAATTTTTCTCCAAATCTTTCATTTAATAATTTTCCTTCTTTTAATCTTTGAGCAATTTCTGCCTCATTAAATAATGCACCAGCTAGGTATAGTTTCATTAGAATATTCCTCCTTGTTTGTTATAAAAATTATAATATTTTAAAAAGAAATTTACAAATAAATAATATAATAGATGATAGTGATTATACACAGCTACTAGTTATTTTATTGATTTTCTATTATAATATACCTAAGTATATAAAATAATAAAATAGTGAGGAAATAAAATGAAAAGTGTGGTTCTATGTGAAAAACCATCAGTTGCTCGTGATATAGCGAGAAATTTGGGTGCAAAACAGAATAAGAATGGATGCCTTGAAGGTGATAAATATGTAGTAACATGGGCTTTAGGACATTTAGTTACATTACAAACTCCAGATAAATATAAAGAGTTTAACAATGTTGGGTTAGAAAAATTACCTATGATACCAAAGTATATGAAAACAGAAGTCATTAAAAAAACATATAAACAGTATAAAATTGTTGAAAATGCATTGAATAGAAAAGATGTAAATGAGATAATTATTGCTACTGATGCTGGTAGAGAAGGTGAGCTTGTTGCTAGATATATTTTAGAAAAAGCTAGGTGTCAAAAGAAAGTTAAACGTCTTTGGATTTCATCTGTTACAGATAAAGCAATAAAAGATGGTTTTAATAATTTAAAAAATGGAAATGATTATTTAGGTTTATATCATTCAGGAGTTGCTAGAGCAAATGCAGATTGGTTAGTAGGAATTAATGCTTCTAGAGCTCTAACATTAAAATACAATGCTTCATTAAATTGTGGTCGTGTCCAAACTCCTACGTTACAAATGGTTTTGGAACGAGAAGAGAAGATAAAAAAATTTAAACCACGTGATTACTTTAATTTTGAAGCCCAAGTAGAAGATATCAAATTTAGCTGTAATAATAGTGAGTATAGTATAGAAAAAGCTGAAAAATTTATTAAAGAAAATCAGGATAAAATAATTAAGTTAAGTGATATCATTACAAAGACTAAATCTTCTGCTCCTAAACCTTTATTTAATCTTACTGATATTCAACAATTATCGAGTGTGTTATTTGGACTTTCTCCAAAGCAAACTTTGAATATTGTGCAAAGTTTATATGAAAAGCATAAAGTACTAACATATCCTAGAACTGATAGTAGATATTTAACTTCAGATATGAAAAATACAATATCTGAAAGAGTTGCAGCTATTGGTGGAGATTATAAAGATATAACTGCTAAGTTATTAAAAGAAAAAGAATTTAATACTAAAAGAATAATAAATAATTCTAAGGTTAGCGATCACCATGCTATTATACCTACTGAACAAAGGCCTAACTATATAGCTTTATCGGATTTAGAATTAAAAATATATAATTTAGTATCAAAAAGATTTTTAGAAAATCTTCTTCCGGAATATAGATATATTGAGACAACATATTTATTTAAATTAGAAAATAAAGAATTTATCGCAAAAGGGATTAAGGTTTTGGAAGAGGGATATAAAGTATTAAGTAAAGAAGATATTAATAATAAAAATGTTTCTTTAGATAAAAATGAATACAGAATAAACTCACTTATCTACAATAAAAAACAAACCACACCTCCTAGTTACTATACCGAAGGAAGCTTAATATATGCGATGGAAAATCCATTTGAATTTGTTGAAGATGAAAAAGAAAGAAAAATATTAAAAGAAACAAATGGTATCGGTACAGTAGCTACAAGAGCAGATATACTAGAGAAATTGTTTAGTAATGATTATCTAATTTTAGATAATGGTAAGATTAAAACTACTAATAAGGCTAAACAGTTATTAAATTTAGTTCCTAAAAATTTGAAAAGCCCATCATTAACAGCAGTTTGGGAAAAACAGTTAGATAGTATAGCAAAGAATAAACTTTCAAAAGATAAATTTTTAAATGATATTAAAAAATATACATATGAGTGTATCAATGAAATAAAAAATAGTGAAGATAAATTTAAACATGATAATATAAGTGGTAAAAAATGTGAAGAATGCAATAGTTTTATGCTTGAAGTAGATAAGAAGGGAACAAAATTATTAAAATGTTCAAATCCAAAATGTAGAAACAAAGAAGTATTAAGTAGATTAACTAATTTAAGATGTGAAAACTGTCATAAAAAAATGACATTATTCGGTAGTGGAGAAAATGCTACATATAGATGTCAATGTGGTAACTCAATCAAACAAAAAGAATTAGATAAAAAAATAAAAAATAACAAAAAAGACAAAGCTAGTAGAGTTGATATGAAAAAATATATGAAACAAGAAAAATTAGAAAATAATGCACTAGCTAAATTAGCAGGATTAAAGCTAAAATAACGATTTTGTTACTTACCTCAAAAATATAATCGTAATTTGATTAAATATAAAATATTTTGTTATTAAAACTAGTGTTTAAGGCTAGTTTGTGCTATAATTGATAATGAAAAAATTTGTCTGAGAGGTAAATTATGAAATATATATCAGTAGCAGTTGATGGCCCTGCTGGTTCAGGAAAAAGCACGATAACAAAAATGGTTGCGGAAAAACTAGGATATAACTACGTTGATACTGGTGCTATGTACAGAGCAATAACTTTTAATTTTTTAAATAATGATTTAAAAGAGTTAAATGAAGAAAAAATAATAAAGTTTTTATCTACCCTTAAATTTGATGTTAAGTTTATTGATAAAAAGCAATATGTGTTTATAAATGGAGAAGATGTTAGCGAAAAAATAAGAACTGCAGAGGTTTCAAAATTCACATCTTTGTTTGCAAAATCTCCAGCAGTAAGAGAGTTTCTAATAGATACACAAAGAAATTTAGCAAAGAGTAATAACATAATAATGGATGGTCGAGATATTGCATCTGTTGTCTTACCAAATGCTGATGTGAAAATATTTTTAACTGCTTCAGTAGAAGAAAGAGCTCGTAGAAGAGTTTTGGATTTTGAACGACAAGGGCTAACCGATCTTAATTATGAAAAAGTTAAAGAGGAAATAAAAGCACGAGACTATCAAGATGAGAATCGTGATATTGCACCCTTAATTAAAGTAGATTCTGCAATTTTAATTGATACTACAGATTTAACGATTGATCAAGTTGTAGAAAAAATGATTGAATTGATTAAATTTAAAGAAAATTAATAATAAATAGGAGAAAGACATGTATAATTTTGTAAAAGGTTCGTTAAAATTATTTTATAGATTATTTTATAAAGTTACGATAGTTAATGGGGAAAAAATAGAAAATGCTAAAGGTGTTGTTATTTCCGGGAATCATCTTAGTAATCATGATCCATTGTTGTTCCCAGCATTTTTCAACAAAGAAATACGTTTTATAGCTAAAGAAGAGTTATTTAAAATATTTTTTATAAAACAAACTTTAAAAGCTACAGGTGCTATACCAATTAAAAGAGGTACATTTGACAGAACGGCTATTAATCAAAGTATTAAATTATTAAAAGAGGGAGAGGTTGTAGGAATTTTCCCAGAAGGCACACGATCACACTCTAAAGATTTAGATTTAGGTGAATCGCATAATGGAGCTTCATTTATAGCTTCTAGGGCTAGAACAAAGATAATTCCATTTGCAATAATCCCTAATAAAAACTTTAGATTATTTTCTAGAATCAAATTAGTAGTCGGTGATGAAATAGATGCGTATGCTTTGAAAGAAGAAGGGAAAAGCCATGATGAAATTACTGAAATATTGATGCAACGCATTTCTGATTTGATAGAAAAGGAGAAATAATATGTACGAAAAAACTATAAAGTTTAAATTAGAAAAAAAATTTTTTAATAGTGCTGGTTATTTAGATAATAAATACATATATGATTGGCTTAATTTAGCTAAAAAATATTATCTAAATGGTTTAGGAATCGATATTGATTCATTAATTGATTATGACTTATACTATGCTGATATTGATGTTAAATATTCAATTAAAAGTAATATTCGTTTCGAAAACACTGATATTTTCATCAAAACATGGATTGAGAAACACAATGGTATAAAAACCATATTTTCTTATGAATTTTATGTTGATGGGGTAATAGTAATATTAGCTTCTACATCACATAATATTTTAGGAACTGATAGTGATCGTGCCATAAGAGTAGATAGATATTTACCAAAATGGGATCAAATTTTAAAAGATGTTGTAAACAACAACTAGTTAAACTAAAAATGATACGACCTTTAAAAGTTATAATTCAAACTTGACTTTTTAATGGTCGTTATTTTTATGAATTTATTAAATTATGAATATTTGTTTATGATTGGTTTTTATTGATTAAACCTAATATTTGTTATATACTTTTATAGTAATTTGTAAAAAATAAATTTTAATTTAAATAAAATTGGGGAAGGTGTCGAAAATGATATATTTAGATAATTGTGCGACAACAAAACCTTATAAAGAAGTATTGGAAACTTTTGTTGAAGTCAATGATAATTATTATGGGAATCCAGCTAGTATTAATAAATTTGGAAAGACAACTAATAAATTATTAGATGCTGCACGTAAACAAGTAGCAGACATACTAAAAGTAGAAAAAGAAACAATATATTTTACTTCATGTGCAACAGAAAGTAATAATATAGCTATTATAGGTTCACTGGAGCATAAAAAAGACTTTGGTAATAGAATAATAGTTTCAAAAATAGAACATCCTTCTGTTTTGGAGACATATAGAGAACTAGAAAGAAGAGGATTTATTTTAGATTATCTTAATGTAGATAGTAATGGTTTAATAGATTTAAATCATCTAAAATCACTCATTACGAAAGAAACAATTTTACTTAGTGTAATGCACGTAAATAATGTTTATGGAGGAGTTCAACCGATTAAAGAAATAGTTGAACTTTTAAAAGAGTATCCAAAAGTTCATTTTCATGTTGATGGTGTTCAAGGTGTTTTAAAAAAAGAAATTAACTTATCCGATATTGATAGCTATTCTATTTCTGCTCATAAATTTCATGGTATAAAAGGCGTAGGAGTTCTTTATCTTAAATCAAGAAGAACAGTTCATAATATTACATTTGGAGGAGGTCAAGAAAATGGTCTTCGTAGTGGAACAGTTAATGTAGCAGGAGCAGTAAGTTTAGCAAAAGCACTTAGATTGTCATATGAAATAACACCAGATGTTTTAAAGAAACATAGGGAATTCAAAAAATTAATAATTGATGAACTTCACAGTATAAACCACGTTGTTATTAATTCTCCATTAGATGATAATTACGTAGATTCAATAATAAATATTAGTCTACCTAAGATAAAAGGAGAAGCTATTATAAATTCTCTTAATGAACGTGGAATAATGGTTTCAACAACAAGTGCTTGCTCATCAAAAACATTTCATCTGAATGAAGCTTTATATGCTAGAGGATTATCAAAAGAAAATATAGAAGGAAGTATTCGAGTTAGTTTTTCTTATAAAACTAAACTAGAGGAAATAAAGACATTTGTTGAAGTGTTTAAAGAAGAATACAATAAAAAATTTAGAGAGGTAATAGAAAGTGGAATATAGTCATATTATAATTAGATACGGTGAACTAACACTAAAATCTGGTAATAGAAATGAATTTTTAAAAAAACTTACAAAAAATATACGTTATAATCTTAAAGGATTAGAAGGCTTTCATATTCAAACTAAACGTGACAGAATGTATATACATTTAGATAGTAACAAAGATGTAGAACAAATAATGTCTAAATTAAAAAAGGTTCCTGGAATACATAATTTTTCACCTGTTTTACGTGCTAAATTAGATGTAGAGGATGCCAAAAAAGTAATTGATAATTTATTACAAACTAAATTAGATAAGGAATATACATTTAAAATACAGACAAAAAGACCAAATAAAAACTTCGAATTTCATACCAACGAGTTAAATAATATTTTTGGTAGCCATGTCCTTATTAATTATAAGAACTTAAAAGTTAATGTAAAACAACCAGACTTCATTATAAATGTTGAAGTAAGAAGTGAAGGAATCTTTATTTTCACAGATTTTATTAAAGGTGTTGGTGGTTTCCCTGTTAATACATCATCAAAAGCCTTGTTATTACTATCTGGTGGAATAGATTCGCCAGTTGCTGCTCATACTTTACAAGTAAAAGGTGTTGAAGTAGAAATGATTCATTTCCAATCTCCTCCTTTTACATCACAAGAAGCACTTCAAAAAATATTTGATTTAACAATTAAACTTAGTGAAGTTGTTGGTAAAATTAAACTTCATGTTGTTAATTTTACAAAATTACAAACTGAAATTGTAAAAAGAATACCATCAAATTATACTATGACATCTACTAGAAGATTTATGCTGCGTATAGCTGAAGAAGTAGCAAATAAAGAAGGTTGTTTAGCTATTGCAACTGGAGAATCATTAGGCCAAGTTGCCAGTCAAACTTTAGAATCAATGAATTGTATAAATGAGGTAACTAATCTACCTGTTTTGAGACCTTTATTAACTATGGATAAAGTAGATATAATAAAAATAGCTCAAGATATTGATACATTAGAAATCTCGAATTTACCGTTTGAAGATTGCTGTACAATATTTACTCCTAAAGCTCCAAAAACTCGACCAAGATTAGAAAAAATAAAACAGTATGAAGCACGAGATGATTATTCAGAGTTAATTGAAGAAACATTATCATCAGTTAAAACATATTTATTTGATAGAAATGGACAAGTAATAACTAAAGACATAAGTGAACAAAAAGTAGTTAAAGAAGATTTTTCAGATTTATTATAAAGAAAGAGAGAGATTTAATGGAAAAAAAAGTAATAGTAATAGGGGCTGGGCTAGCAGGAAGTGAAGCTGCTTGGCAATTAGCTAAAAGAGGAGTTAATGTTGATTTATATGAAATGCGACCAAAAAAAATGACTCCAGCTCATAAGACACAAAATTTTGCGGAATTAGTATGCTCAAATTCATTACGTGCTAATAATATTACAAATGCAGTTGGCCTTTTAAAAGAGGAAATGAGAAGATTAGATTCTTTAATTATAAGATGTGCAGATGCCACACAAGTACCTGCTGGTGGAGCATTAGCAGTTGATAGAGATAAGTTTTCTGAGATGATTACAGAAACTATAAAAAATCATCCAAATATTAATGTAATAGAGGAAGAATTAACACAGATTCCAAAAGGTGATATTCCAGTTGTAGTTGCAACTGGTCCCTTAACTTCTGATGCATTGAGTCAAGATATAAGAACTTATACTAAACAAGAAGGGCTATACTTCTATGATGCGGCTGCACCTATTATAGAAAAAGATTCAATTGATATGAATAAAGTTTACTTAAAATCAAGATACGATAAAGGAGAAGCCGCGTATTTAAATTGTCCTATGACAAAGGATGAATTTTTTAATTTTTATAATGCATTAATTACTGCAGAGGCAGCTCCATTAAAAGAGTTTGAAAAAGAGATTTACTTTGAAGGGTGTATGCCATTTGAAGAGATGGCTAAACGAGGAGAAAAAACTTTATTATTCGGTCCTATGAAACCTGTTGGGTTAGAAGATCCAAAAACAGATAAACGCCCTTATGCAGTAGTGCAACTTAGACAGGATAATAGTGAAGGTACTCTATATAATATCGTAGGATTCCAAACACACTTAAAATGGGGAGAGCAAAAACGTATTATTAATATGATACCAGGATTAGAAAATGCGAACATTGTAAGATATGGTGTTATGCATAGAAATACATATTTAAATTCACCACAATTATTAGAAAAAACATATAAATTAAAAGAAGAAAAAAATATTTATTTTGCAGGTCAAATGACTGGAGTAGAGGGATATGTAGAAAGTGCTGCTTCAGGTATCGTAGCTGCATTAAATGCATTATACAATCAAGAAGATAAACAAATAATTTTTCCTACGGAAACTATGATAGGAGCAATGGCAAATTACATAGTTGATAATACTAGTAAGAATTTTCAACCAATGAACGCAAACTTCGGTATAATTAAGCCATTACCTGAACGTATTAAAGATAAAAAAGAAAAGTATGAAAGATACGCTAATAGATCATTAGAAATTTTAGAAAATTTCAAAATTGATTAAAAAATTTTATAAAAAAGTCTTACAATTTTCTGAAAAAAGTGTTATAATGATTCAGGAAGTATTTTTGTAAGGAGAAAAAAATGGCAAGTTTATTACAAAAAACAAGAAAAATTAGTACAATATTACAAGAAGGAAGACATGAAAATGTAGACTTCGAGTCAATGGCCATGAGACTTAGTCCAATATTAGATTCTGTTGTTTATATCCTAGATACAGAAGGAAATATACTTGGATATGATTCAATAATTGATTATTCGAATGAGCGTATGGAAAAAATTATACGTGATAGAAAAGTACCAAAAGCTTATTTAGATGCTACATTAAAAGTATATGCTACAAAAGTAAATATTCCATTTCAAAATCCCCTTTCGATTTTTCCAGAAGAAGAAGAAGAACGTTTTGAAGGAAATACATATACTGTAGTTTTACCGATAAGAGGTGGTGGAGAACGTTTAGGAACTCTTGTTATCGGTAGAATGGAAAGTGATTTTAATGAAGATGATTTAGTATTAGCTGAATACGCATCAACAGTTGTTGGTATAGAAATAATGCATGAGAAACAAGACAAAGAGAAAAATATTGCTCGTGATAAAGACATGGTGAATATGGCTATAAACTCACTTTCATATTCTGAAAAAGAAGCTATTGAACATATTTTTAGAGAATTAGATGGTACTGAAGGATTACTTATAGCAAGTAAAATAGCTGATAGAGTAGGTATTACTCGCTCTGTTATAGTTAACGCACTTAGAAAACTTGAGAGTGCTGGTATTATAGAATCTAAATCTTTAGGTATGAAAGGAACTTATATAAAAGTTCTAAAAGAATATTTCTTAGAATTAATTTTTTCAAATGAATTTTAATTGTAACTTGTACAAAATTAAATAGTATTTAATAAATACAACAAAAAAGCTACAGAGTGTAAATCCTGTAGCTTTTTTGGTTTTAACTATTTAGTTTTTCTAAAAATTTCGTATTATTTATAATAACACGAGTATGTTCTGCATTACCAATTTTTTTATCTTTTTCATATGCTTCTATTGAGAACTTAATAATTTTTTCTTTTATTACTTCAGTAATTTTTCCTCTAACAGTAATAGAATTTCCTATAAGAGTAGGAGCAATATGAGCAATATTTATATTACTTCCAACACTTCCCATTTCTTCAGGTAAAAATTCATTTAAATAGTTTTTTGCAGCATTTTCCATAAATGCAACTAAACTAGGTGTTGAAAGTACGGCTAAATCACCACTTCCCATATTTTTAGCACTATTCTCATTTTTAACAATATAACTTTCTTCAAAAACTTTATCTAATTGAATATTCATTCTTATCTCCTTTATTCATAAAAAGTAACGGTATAATCGATAAATTTATTATTTTTATAATTAAATTTTGCTGAAAAAAAGGGTTTATTTTTTACAAGCCAATCAAGAAAAATATAATCTCCTTCCCAGGTTTTTATATTTTGTATTTCTGTTTTTTTCACCCAGACTAATTCTCCCTCATTACAGTCTTCAAACATACTTCCAGTATACTCTGTAGCAGTAAAAACATACGTATACCAATCTTTTTCTCCATCAAAAGAAGGAAAAGTAATAATACCTCTTAACTTTGGAGATATTATATCTAAATTTGTTTCTTCTTTTACTTCTCTGATTATGCAATCTTCAGGGCTTTCTCCAGGTTCGAATTTACCTCCAACACTTATAGTTAATCCTTCATGTATATCATTTTCTTTCTTATTACGTTTTAACATAAGAAAGCTATCACCTTTATCAATATAACACATTGTAGCTAACATTATATCCATTATTTAACACTCCTATATAAAAAAGTAGGTAATAGTGTAAATAACTACAATACCTACTTTCTATAAACTATTTATTATTAATTTTCACTGCGCTTTTTGTCAAATCCAATTGCTTCTAATATAGCAACAAAAGCTGTAAATATTATAGAAAGAATACAACAGTCACGAACCATATTTTCTCCTGATAGTCCATTACTTCCTAATATTGATGAAATAATAAATATTGCAATAAATGAGAAGATAAATGCCCAAAATAAAGAAATAATATATTTCATGATAACCCCTCCTTTATGATAACTTACAACTTTAATTATACAACTAATAAGAAATTCTTACAAGAAGTTTATTATATTTTTTATATACAAATTATTGTAAAGGGAATATGTATAGATATATCCTTTAAAATTATATGTAATTTATAAGAATGTAGTAGAAAAAATTTCTTTATATGTGATATAATTAAATGATAATATTGGAGGTGCAATTATATTTATGTATCAAAAATTATTAATTGATTCTGCATTAGAATACAGAGTTACAGAAGACATAAAAAATATCTTTTTAAATAATGGAATTAACTTTGAATTTTGTGAAAACAATACAGGTATAGAGCAAAATACTTTATATTTAACTGCTGATAAAAATAACTTAAGTGAAAATCTTGTTAATGTATTTTTATTACAAACGGATTATGATTTTCTTGATGTAAAAGATGCTATATTTATAAAAAGAATAGAAGACGTAGTAAAAGTTTATGAAGATAATGTTTGGAAAAACTGGGCACAAGAATTACAGTTTTTAGCTCAATGCTCTTTGGCTTATAGTAAAGATAAATTTGATAGAGAAAGATCTAAAAGAATAAGAGAGATTTCATGTGAGATGCTGGCTTATAAGTACAATATTTCTCCTGAAAAAGTCGAAATTAATTTCGCTGGTGAAATAGGATACCAAACACCAAAAGTTGAAAATAGAGGTGCTATAATAAAAGATAATAAGATATTATTAGTTAAGGAAAAAATTGACGGGAAATGGGCATTACCTGGTGGTTATCAAGATGTTAACCGTAGTGTTAGGGAAAATATAATTAAAGAAGCTAGTGAAGAAGCTGGGGCGATTGTAAATCCAAATAAGATAATAGCTGTCTTCGATTATAATAGACACCATAATGTTAATTTCCCTTATGGTATGGTGAAAATATTTGTATTATGTGAGTACATTGATCATTATTTCAAAGATAATACTGAAACATTAGATGCAAAATTTTTCTCATTAGATAACCTTCCTGAATTATCATCTAATAGAACTACAATTGATCAAATTAAAATGTGTTTTGATTGTTATAACAATATAGAAGATTGGGAAACAATTTTTGATTAGGAAAGATTGGAGGATAAATATTTTTTATTATGAAATTTAAAGAGACTTTAATTAACAAAAACTTACCTGTTCATGAACAATTGGCTTTTTGTCTATTGTTGACTGTAATAGGAGGATTTTTTGATTCATATACTTATGTGAATTGTGGTGGAATTTTTGCGAATGCGCAAACTGGAAACTTAATATTTGTGGGAGTAGATATAATTGAAGGGAAATTATCTGATGTTATACATTATTTAGTTCCAATCATTTCTTTTGTTTTAGGAGTATTGGTAAGTAAAATTATAGAAAATAAATATAAACAACTATCAATATTTAAACATATATATATGTTATTAGTTACTCAATCACTGGCTTTATTATTTATTTTTCTTAAACACTCTATATTTGGTATTGATATACGTCCAATTGTAATATCATTTATTTGTGCTATTCAATATGACGGATTCAGGAAAGTAAACAACTTAGTATTTGCAAGTGTTTTTTGTACTGGTAACTTACGATCTATGACGGAACATCTATATAAATATATGTTTTTAAAGAAAAAAGAAAGTAAGGATCCTCTTTTTATTTATCTAATAGTTATATTAGTATTTTTATTTGGAGTAATTTTAGGTGCAGCATCATCTAAGTATTACTCTCATAAAGCTATTTTAGTTCCTATATTTATAATAATAATTAATTTATTCTTTGTGAGAGGCATTAAAAATAAGTTCGGTAGAAAAAAATAATATTATAATACTTTAAAAATATCGTGATTAAGAAATAATTTATTTCTAAAGCTTATTTTTAAAGTATTTTTATTTTGAAAATATAATTAAATTAATGAGTATAAATCATTCAAATACATTTACATAAAGTAGCATAGATGATATAATTTAAGTATAATATTTATAATAAGGGGATAGTATTTGTAAAATACTAAGGGGGTATTTTTATGAACAAAAATGATTTTAAAGATTTTCAAAATTATCTAATTGATAAAAAACATTTTTCATCAAACACAGTAAAATCATATGAACGTGATTTGAGAAAATTATTTATTTATCTTGATAGCAATGGCTATGACTGCGATGATATTCGCTCATGGTTAACAGAGGTTTGTATTAATAACTATATGGAATATTTAAGAGATAATAAATATTCAGCTGCTACACTTGCTAGAACAGTATCAACTGTACACGTATATAGCGAATATCTTTTTGACAAAAATATTATTAAAGATAAACCACAGATTGATATAAAAATTACAAAAGATGCTGAACATGATTTAGTTATTTTTACTAGAGATGAGATTGCACAAATATTAGATATTGATACTCTTACTTTAAATGATTTTAGAGATAAAGCAATATTCGAATTGTCATACTCAATAGGGATTAAACCTACAGAATGTATTAATTTAGAAATGAAAGATGTTAACTTAGAAATCGGTTATATCAAGTATAGAAAACAGGATGGCTATAGAACAGTAGCTTTGAATACAGAATCAATTGAAGCAATCCGCAATTATTTGGATGCATTAAAAAAACATAAAGTTCCAATTTCTGAAGAAAGTAAATTATTTTTAAACCATGATGGTGAAGGAATAAGTAGACAAGGATATTGGAAAATATTTAAAAAACGTCAAAAAGAACTTGATTTAACTAAAGAATTAAATACAATGAATTTTCGAAATTCTTTAGCTGTTCATTTGTTAGAAGATAATGTACCAATTCAAGATGTTCAAGAGATTTTAGGTTTAAAAAATATACATAGTTTAAAATCATATATAAAAAGTTTGAAAAAAACAAAAGCAATAAAAAGGATGTTTTCTAATCATCCTAGAAAAGCAATGAAATAAAGGAAAATTTAAGTAATGTATAATGTCAATTTGGATGTTTTTCAAGGTCCTTTAGATTTACTACTTCATTTAATTGAAAAAATGGAAATAGACATTTATAATATACCAATAGCAAAATTAACAGAAAGCTATTTAGATTATATAAATAATAATGATGAATTTTCATTGGAAAATGCTGAAGAATACATAGTTATGGCAGCAACATTAATTCATATTAAAAGTAAAAGTTTACTTCCTGTTTTTAATAACGATGAGCAAGATATAGTTGAAGATGATCTAGTTCAACAATTAATTGAGTATAAAAACTATAAAGAATTAAGTCAAAAATTAGAGGCTCTACATCAAAGTAGAGCCCAATATTTAGAAAAAGAAAGTATTGATATTGAAACGGAAGTTGATTTAAGAAATTTAAATATCTCTTCAAATAAATTACTTCATGCTATGGAAAATATTTTAAAAACTTTCGATAATAATAATAATGATCAAAGCATTATAAGTTATAAAAGAGAAATATCTTTAGAAAAAATTAAAGAAGATCTTCTTTTAAAATTTCAAAATAATAAAAAAATCTTATTTAATGAATTAGTAGATAGTTATACAGAAAAGTATGAGTTAGTACTTGTATTTATAAGTATTCTTACAATGATTAAAGATCAACAGATATTTTGTAGTAATAACAAGGATGAATTATCATTAGAATATATTGTAGAGGAAAAATAAGTATGTTATTAGATGAAACAAAAAAAATGATAGAAGCTTTACTTTTTATAAAGGGTGAAGAAGGACTTAGTATTGAGTTTGTGTCTAATTTTATGGATTTAGAGCAGCATGAAGCTGAAAATATATTAAATATTTTTACAGAAGAATATAATAAAAATGATAGTTATTTAGTTGTTAAAAATTTTGGGACAACTTATAAATTATTAGTTGAAGATAAAGCATATGATAAAATCAAACATGTTATATCTTCAAAAAATCTCGTTAAGTTATCTAAAGCGTCTATTGAAACCTTAGCAATAATAGCGTATAATCAACCTATTACTAAAGTGCAAATAGATAAAATAAGAGGTGTTAGTAGTGATTCAATAATTCATTCATTGGTCGCTAAGGAACTTATAGTTTCGAATAAAACATTAGATACTATAGGTAAACCTAAATTATATGAAACAACTGATTTATTTTTAGATGTTTTCGGTTTAGAAAGCTTAGATAAGCTCCCTAAATCTAACGTACTAGATAATAATGAGTTAAATAACTTTTTGGAAAATTAGGAGGAAATAATGGCTGAGAGATTGCAAAAATTAATTGCTGCTTCAGGTTATACATCAAGAAGAAAAGCAGAACAGTTAATACTTGATGGAAAAGTAACAGTTAATGGAACTGTAGTTAATCAACTAGGTGTAAAAGCAGAACCTAGCGATATTATAATTGTAGAAGGAGTAAGGTTATTAAAAGAAAATAAAAGATATTATCTTTTCTACAAACCTGAAAAAGTAATTACATCTATGTCAGATGAAAAAGATAGAACTTGTGTAAAAGACTTTTTTGAATCAGTTAATGAAAGAGTTGTTCCTGTGGGTCGTCTTGATTACGATACATCAGGAGCATTGATTATGTCAAATGATGGGGAATTTATAAATCTTATAACACATCCAAGACATAAAATTAAAAAGACATATATAGCAAAAATTAGTGGAAAACTAGAAGATAGACATTTAAAAATTTTACGTTCAGGTGTTAGAATTGATAATTATAAAACTGCACCTGCTGAAGTTAATATTGTAAAAAATAAAAATAAAAGTTCAAATACTTTAGTTAGATTAACAATTCATGAAGGTAAAAATAGACAGATTCGTCGTATGTTTGAAACACTAGGTTATGAAGTTTTAAAATTAAAACGTGAAGCAATAGAGGATTTGACATTAGAAGGTCTTAAAAAGGGTGAATACCGAGTTTTAACAATTCATGAAGTTAAAAGATTAATTAATAAAGCGAATAATGGAGAAAAATAGAAAATAGGAAGTGATGTAAGATGGCAGAAAGAGTTTTAGTTATTGATGATGAAGAAAGAATTAGAAAATTATTGATAATGTATCTTGAAAAAGAAGGATATATAGTTGATGAAGCTACTAATGGACAAGATGGTTTAGAAAGATTAAAATATATGGATTATTCTTGTGTTCTTCTAGATGTTCATTTACCGATGTTAAATGGAAAAACAATATTAGCTGAATTAAGAAAAACAAAAGCAACTCCTGTTATAATTATGTCTGCTCAAGCTGATGAACAAAGTAGAGTAGAAGGATTTGAATTGGGTGCTGATGATTACGTAATTAAACCATTCAGTCCTCGAGAACTAATGCTTAGAGTAAATGCTATTTTACAAAGAACAAAAAGAAGCGTCTTCTATACACCTGAATTATATACAAAAGATGTGCTAGTATTCCCTGGACTAATAATTGATGTTAATGCACATAAAGTTATTGTAGAAGATTCTGAAATTTTTCTTACTCCAAAAGAGTTTGATTTACTTCTGTTTTTAGCTAAATCACCAGATAAAGCATTTAAAAGAACTGAAATACTAAGAGCTGTATGGGATTATGACTTTTACACAGATTTAAGAACAGTAGATACTCACATAAAAAGAGTAAGAAAGAAAATTGATAAGATTTCGCCTAAAGTGGCTAAGATGATTATCACAGTTTGGGGAATAGGTTATAAATTTGACACTACACAAAATAGCCTTTAATTTTTTAAAAAGAAGGAGAAATTATGCTATCATTTTATAAAAATTTAGCAAAATTAACTAGAAATACAAGTAAATTAATAGGAAAAAAAGGAACTGACTTACCTGGTAAAGTTCTAAGAAAACTTGATAAGGATATATTGATTAAACTGTCTAAACAATATGATGAAATTGTTTTTGTTACTGGAACAAACGGTAAAACAACTACATCAAATTTAATTGGTCATACTTTAAAAGAGGCAGGTATTAATTTTATAAATAATTTTGAAGGAGCAAATATGTTAGATGGTATTATATCTACTTTTGCAATCCAATCAAAAAATGATACTAAATTAGCAGTTATTGAGATAGATGAAGGTTCAATAAAAAGAGTAATGCAATACATTACTCCTACGAAGTTTGTTATTAATAATTTCTTTAGAGACCAAATAGATCGTTTTGGAGAAATTGATACTCTTATAGCAACAATAGGTGAACAATTGGAAGGTAAAAACATCCAACTAATTCTTAATAGTGATGACCCTTTTGTTACAAGACTTTCTAAATATGGTAATAATAATATTTATTTTGGAATTGATAAAGATGCGTATAATTTTACTGATTATGGTATTTCAGAGTCAAAATTCTGTCCTAGTTGTGGAACTGAATTGACTTATGATCATGTTCATTACAGTCAATTAGGATACTATCATTGTGAAAATTGTGATTTTAAACATCAAGAAACTAAGTATACTGTTACTAAAGCAAAAGTCGAACCATTTATAGAGCTTTCGATAAATAATGAAGATAGTTTTAATACAAGACTAGCAGGAGATTATAATATATATAATCTTTTAGCAGCATATTCATTACTTAAGGAGTTAAATCTAGACAATGATTTAATTAAAAATGGACTGGGTAGCTATACTCCGAAAAACGGTCGTATGCAAAGTATAAAGATATCTGAAAGTTCAATGGCACTGCTTAACCTTGCTAAAAATCCTGCAGGTTTAAATGCTTCTTTAGCTATTGGTAACCCAATTAAAGAACAAATAAATTATTTATTAGTTTTAAATGATAATGGAGCTGATGGAATCGATATATCATGGATATGGGATACTGATTTTAATATAATGAAAAATCAGAACATCAAAAATATTATTTGTTCAGGAAAAAGAGCTGAGGAATTAGCCTTACGAATAAAATACAGTGATGTCAATGCTAATGTTGTTGTTAGAAAAGAAATAAAGGATGCTGTTAAGCAACTGAAAAATTACCAAGAAAAGTATGCATTAGTTATACCGAATTATACAGCTTTAATTGCAACTCAAAAGGAATTGGAGAATAATTAATATGGAATTAAAATTATATCATTTTATGCCAGATAAATTAAATCTATATGGTGATATAGGTAATGTAATAGCGTTGAAGAAAAGATGTGAATGGCGTGGAATAGACTTGAAAGTTGAGAATATTACTTCTACTGATGGTATTAAACTGTCTGATTGCGATATGTTTTTTATTGGAGGAGGATCTGATAGGGAACAATGTATAGCAACTGAACAATTCAGCAAGATAAAAAATGAATTTAAATCAGCGATAGAGGATGGTATACCAGCACTGACAATTTGTGGAGGATATCAATTTTTAGGAGAATACTATAAAACTGTAGACGGAGATAAATTACCCGGTTTAAATATACTTGATTTTTACACAGAATCAATAAAAGATGCACCTAGATTAATTGGAAATATTTTAGTAGAATCTGATAAATTTGGTAATATTGTTGGTTTTGAAAATCATGGTGGAAGAACATATCATAACTATGAAACATTAGGAAATGTTATAGTTGGATATGGTAATAATGATGAGGATAAAAAAGAAGGTATTTTATACAATAATTTAATAGGTACTTACTTACATGGTCCTATACTACCTAAAAATCCTAATGTTACTGATTATTTAATTAAAGCTGCTTTAGATAATAAGTATGGTAATTATGATTTTATTGAGTTAAATAATGAAATTGAATTAAATGCAAATTCTCATATGGTTGAATTATTAAAGAAAAATATTAAATAATAAAAAAAGGAAATTACGTAAAAGTGTAATTTCCTTTTTGTTTTAAAATTCATTTAAGCAAAGTTTAAAGTTTTTTACTAAATCTGGTATTAATTCTTTATCTAAACACGAGAATGCAATTCTAATATGTTCATTATCCATAGAATAAACACCATATTTATAATCGTGTAAAAATTTCAATCTAAAATCATGCGCATTAATTCTTGATGGCATTTTTATTGTAAAGAAGTATCCTGAATTAAAAGGTAAGACAGTAACACTATCACTTAATTTATAATCATCAAGTGATTTTTTTAATATTATATATCTTTCGTGGATAATTTTATCATTGTCTTTTTTCTCGATATACGTATCTTTATCTTTTAATAAACGTATTGCTATTTGTTGTGATAAATTACACGGTGAAGATGTTGTACTTCTTAAATAACCTTGAGTTTTTTCTAAAAGATGTTCACGTAAATTATCATTTCCAGTATAGTAGGTAATGAAACCAATTCGAAGCCCCCATCCATAATACTCTTTTGTTATACCATCTAATTTTACAATAAGACAATTTGAATTAGTTTCCAATTTGTAAATAGAACTTAGAGAAGGAGTTTTGTGGTTTTCCTCAAAGAAAAGTCCAAAATAAGCGTCGTCACATATAATAATGACTTGTTTTTCCGGGTTCTCTTTAGCAAATCTATCAATAATTATAGTTAATTCATCTAGTTCTTCTGTTGATGGTGTATAACCTGTTGGATTATTAGGGAAATTTAGAATTAATGATATTTTACTTTCTTTTATACTATAAAGTACTTCTTTGAAGTTCTCTAAATAATAGGTATTATTCTCGTTAAACTGGTTATATGTATAAACTTTATTTCCTAATTTTATAGAATAGATTTGTGCGTAATTTTGCCAAAATAAACTTGGTAATAATAATGCATCACCTTCACTACTAAATAAATTCGCTGCGATATCTATACCTTGTGTTATACCAGTTGTAACCATTGGAAGACTTAGATGCTCTTTATTAATTTTAGGATTATCACTAATTATTTTTTCTTTCCATAAATTTCTCATTTCTGGCAATCCAGGTGTAGGTGAGTAGGGTAGATATTCTGAATTATTAATCTCCTTTATCACTTTATCTATTGATGGTAGAAATAAGGCTTTTTTATTTTTTGTAGCTATTCCAATCGTCGCATTTATTGCACCTGAGACTGCAGCAGTTTCTTTTGATTGTATTAAAACGTCTTGTGGTAGAATTATATTTTCACCAAGCTTTGAAAAAAATGTCATGAGTTACCTCCTAAGGTTTATAAAATAATTATATCATTAAATTAATAGGCTTAAAAGTATAAAAATTTAATTCTCGGTTTGACAATATATTGATTTTGAAATAGAATAAATTATATTATAATTTATGGAGGAATTATGTATAGTTTAGAATTACTGAAGAAAAGTAATGTAATTACCTGGTGGTATGCATTTATTGTTTGTATTATTGCATCATTTATCCAAGGTATTACTTTTGATTTTATATTAAATCCACATATTCAAGATAAACTTATAGCTAACTTAACATCATATATTTCAAGTTTAATATTTATCATTTTATTTGTAAGATACTTCGAAAATAATTCACTTAAAACTCTTGGTTTCAAAAATAGTAAAATATTAAAAAGTGTAATAACAGGATTTAGCCTTGCTCTATTATCTTTGATTTTAATTGTAGGAATTATATTTTTATTAACAAATGTAAGTTTTAATATATTAAAAGATAGTAATTATAAAATTGTAGCAGTTGTAATCTTTTTATTTTGTATTCAAGGTTTTATAGAAGAGTTAATTTTTAGAGGTTACTTGATGAATAGAATTGCCGCTTCAAAGGGTAAATGGTGGGGAGTATATATAAATTCATTGTTTTTCCTTATATTTCACATAAAAAATCCGTCTGTATCATATATTTCATCAGTTAATATTTATATATTCGGTGTTGTACTTTCATTGATTTTTTGGTATACAGATAATATTTGGATAGTAGGAGCCTTCATGGTGCTTGGAATATCATTTTAGGAGTTATTATGGGTGGTTATGTTAGTGGTATTAAAATCTCTGACACTATTTTTAACTTAACATTTAATTCAGAAAATATCTTGTTAACTGGTGGGAGTTTCGGTATAGAAGGTAGTATAATTTCTACAATATATCTTATAATTATTGGAATTTTGCTATATGTAGGATTATATATTCAAATGTTTAGAAAAATTAATAATAATAAATAATAACGTTAACTGAGACATAAAGTTTTAATTTAAATTTTATATCTCAGTTTTTTTAAAAATATAAATATCATCGTTTAAGAATTCCTTTATTATAAGGTTTTTTAAACTTATCTACTAGAAAATTAAATGTAAATATGATATAATATGATGATATGATTTTTGGAGATTTACTAAAATTTACAATATTAATATAATTGAAAAAAAGGATGAGAGGCACAATTATGGTTAATGATAGAAAAGATATTAGATGCTCTTTCTGTGGAAAAAACTCTAATGAAGTTTTTAAAATGATTGCTGGTAATGATGTATTTATTTGTGATGAATGTGTAGAGTTATGTTCAGATATTATTGAAGAAGAATTAGAGTATAGAAATGCTACAAATGAACCAGATTTTAACTTATTAAAACCACATGAGATTATGACACACTTAAATGAGTATGTTATAAGTCAAGATAAAGCTAAAAAATCAGTAGCTGTAGCTGTTTATAATCATTATAAACGTATTAAAGCAAAACAAACCAACGAAAATATAGATTTACAAAAAAGTAATATTGCATTAATCGGTAGTACAGGTTCAGGTAAAACACTAATTGCACAAACATTAGCAAAAATGTTAGATGTTCCGTTTGCTATTTCTGATGCTACTACATTAACCGAAGCAGGTTATGTAGGAGAAGATGTTGAAAATATTTTATTACGTCTAATTCAAAATGCAAATTACGATATTGAAAAAGCAGAAAAAGGAATAATTTATATTGATGAAATAGATAAAATCGCAAAGAAAGGTGAAAATGTATCTATTACACGTGATGTTTCTGGTGAAGGTGTGCAACAGGCACTTCTTAAAATACTTGAAGGTACAATAGCAAGTGTTCCCCCACAAGGTGGAAGAAAGCACCCTGGTGAAGAAATGATAAAAATCAATACTAAAGATATTCTATTTATAATTGGTGGAGCTTTTTCAGGTATTGAAGAAATCATAAAACGTCGTTTAGGAGAAAAAGTTATTGGGTTTTCAAAAAGTGATGAATTAAATGATACTGATGCGATAATTTCGAAAGTTAAACATGAAGATTTAGTAAAATTTGGAATTATTCCAGAATTTATTGGTCGTATTCCTGTAATTTGTTACTTAGAAGAACTTAATGAAAATGACTTAGTTAGAGTTTTAACAGAGCCTAAGAACTCGGTAATTAAACAATATCAGTACTTATTCAGTCTTGATAATGTAGACTTAATATTTGAGGAAGATGCTTTAGTAGAGATTGCTCGTGAGTCTATTAAGCGAAAAACTGGAGCTCGTGGATTACGTTCTATTATTGAAGAATTACTTCTAGATGTAATGTACGATATACCAAGTAAAGAAAACATTAAAACATGTATAATAACACGTGAAAATGTATTAAATAAAACTAAACCACTATTAAAATAAACTAGGGTAGAGAGGAGTTCGTTTTGACAAAATATTACTTATTAGAAAATAGAGAAATATTCTTTCCAACTAATACATATACAATTGAAGTAACGGACAAAAAGTTTTTAAAAACTATAAAAAAATTAAAAAAAGATAAAATATCGGTTTTTATAACTAACAAAAGAAAACCTATTGATGCTTATGATGAAGAATTTTCTGAAGATGATATGTTTGATACTGATGGATTCAACGTATTCTTCGGTACTTATGGTCAGTTGACAATAGATAAAAAAAATGACAAATATGAATATCATTGTTATGGAGTAGCTGAGGTTAGAAGTGGTGTTTACAATGATAATCAAGTAGAATATTTAGATATTAATATTAAAGAAACAATAGATAATGGATTTGATAAAAAAGCTGTTTTAAAAGAATTAGAAAATAAGTTTAAAACTTATTTAAGTAAAGAAAGTTTTGACATTGATTATTTTAAAACAGATGATTTAGAAAAATTTATTAATAAAAATATTAAGTACTTTCCAATGGATAGAACACTTAGAAAACGTGTCTTATTTATATTAGATTTAGAGAAAAAAGCAAGCTTTATAGATAAGAGTATTAGTTACTACTTATTAGGTCATGAATTCAAAAGAGAAATTGATGATAAAGTAAGAACTAATATAGATACTCAACAAAAAGAGTATTTTTTACGTGAACAAATGAAAGTTGTTCAAGATGAATTAAAACAAATTTCTCCAGAGGAAGATGATATAGAGTCACTTCGTCAAGAAATCTTAAAAATTAATCTTTCAGAAAATGATAAAAATCTTTTACTAAAAGAAGTTGATCGTTTAGAAAAAACGCCAGTTATGAGTCCAGAACATTCAATTATTAGAACATACATTGATACAGTAATTGCTTTACCTTGGAATTCATTAACTGAAGACGAGATTGATATAGTTAATGCTGAGAAAATATTAAATGATGATCATTATGGACTTGAAAAAATTAAAGAAAGAATACTTGAATTCCTTGCAGTTAAAAAACTTCGAGATGATATGAAATCACCAATTCTTTGTTTATCAGGACCTCCTGGCGTAGGTAAAAGTTCATTAGCGAAGTCAATTGCTAAATCTATGGGACGAAGTTTTGTACGTATTTCACTTGGAGGAGTTAGAGATGAAGCAGAAATTAGAGGACATAGAAGAACATATTTAGGAGCTTTACCTGGAAAACTTATACAATCATTAAAGAAAGTAAAAACAAAAAATCCTGTTATTTTGTTAGATGAGATTGATAAAATGACTTCTGATATAAAGGGTGATCCATCATCTGCAATGCTTGAAGTTATTGATCCAGCTCAAAATAACGAATTTGTTGATCATTATCTTGATATTCCATTTGACTTATCTAAAGTTTTATTCATTGCAACCGCAAATAATTTATCTTTAATTCCAGCACCTTTAAGGGATCGTATGGAAGTAATAGAATTAGAGTCTTACACTGTAAAAGAAAAAGAGAATATTGCAGTAAAATATTTAATTCCAAGGCAAATTAAAGAAAATGGTTTAAACTCAAAACAAATAACTTTTTCAAAACAAGCTATTAATAAAATTATAAATTGTTATACTTATGAAGCAGGGGTTAGGAACTTAGAACGAGTAATTGGATCAATATGTAGAAAAGCAGCCTTAAAAATTCTAAAAGGTTCTGAAATAGTAAAAGTTGGAATAAATAACTTAGAAGAGTACTGTGGTCCAGAAAAATATAGCTTAAAAGATAAAAATACAAAACCAGAAGTAGGCCTAGTAAATGGTCTAGCTTATACTTCTGTAGGTGGAGATACATTAGAAATTGAAACAAGTATTTCTAAAGGTTCTGGTAAAATAATCTTAACTGGAAAATTAGGAGATGTTATGAAAGAATCTGCTCAGATGGCAATTTCATATTTACGTTCTAATTCAAAAGAATTAGGAATTGATAATATTAATTTTTCTGAGATAGATATACATCTACATGTTCCAGAAGGAGCTGTTCCTAAAGATGGACCTTCAGCAGGAATAACAATTACAACTTCTGTGTATTCTGCATTAACAGGAAAAGCAGTTGATAATAATATTGCAATGACCGGAGAAATGACACTACATGGTAAAGTATTACCAATAGGTGGTGTTAAAGAAAAAATTCTGAGTTCAGAAAAAATGAATATTAATACAATAATTATTCCTACAAAAAATAAAAAAGATTTAATAGACATACCTAAAGAAATCTTAGATAAACTTACAATACATTCTGTAAACAATATACAAGAAGTATTTAATATAGTATTCGGAGAATAAAAATGAGAAAATTAAATACACATAATGTTGATTTATTAATTAGTGCAGTTTCAAAAAAACAATATCCAGAACATGAGAAACCTGAAGTGGCTATGTGTGGTCGATCGAATGTTGGGAAATCATCTTTCATTAATACGATTTTAGAGAGAAAAAATTATGCACGTGTTTCTTCTAAACCAGGTAAGACAAGAACACTAAATTTCTTTGATATTGATGATAAACTGGTATTAGTTGATGTACCTGGATATGGTTATGCTAAGTTATCTAAATCAGAAAAAGAAAAACTATATGATATGATAGTAGAGTACTTTACGAATAGCCAAAATCTTGGTTTTGTTTTACATCTAATAGATAGTAGACATAAACCTTCACAAGACGACATAGAAATGAATGAATTTTTAAATTATTATGAAATTCCATTTGTAGTAGTATTAACGAAAATTGATAAAATATCTAAAAATGAACTATCTAGAAATTTATCTAAAATTAAAAAAGAACTAGACCTAACAAATAATATGGCTATAATACCGTTCTCTTCAGTTACAAAAATTGGAAAAGAACAAGTATTAAATGAAATTGAAAAGGTATTAGAAGATTAAAAAATAAGAAATAGGTGGATTATATATCCATCTATTTTTAGTTATTAAATATTAAAATCAGCTATTATACTAAGTATAATTTTATAAATATTATTTCTTTACATTCTTTATAAAAGACTATATAATAGTTATTATAAGTGTCAACAAAAAAAGTTGACATTTTTAGTTAAAAAGTATTGACATACTCTTTTATTAATGATAGAATAATATCTAGCTTAGAAAACTTAGCGTTATAGATTCAACTTTTTCATTAAACACTTCATAAACACACACACTAAATTAAAATAAAAAGTTGAAACATAAGGAGTACAAATAAAATGGCAGTAAAAATCCGTTTAAAAAGATTAGGTGCTAAAAAATCACCTTTCTACCGTATCGTTGTTGCTGATTCAAGATCTCCACGTGATGGACGTTCTATCGAAACTATCGGTACTTACAACGCTGTAAAAGATCCAGCTGAAGTTAAAATCGATGAAGAATTAGCATTAAAATGGTTAGGTAATGGAGCACAACCTTCTGACACAGTTAGAAGTTTATTATCTAAAGAAGGAATTATGAAAAAATTCCACGATTCTAAATTAAACAAATAATAAAGAACGCTTTTAAAAGCGTTTTTTTTTTTTTATCTAAAATTTAATACTATTTGAAAAGTATTGAAAAAATTATGAAACAATGGTAAAATTACAAAAATACATATTAACTAAAAAAGGAGGATTTTATGGAATATTTAATAGAAATATTGCCAAGTTTATTAAACGGTACTTTAATAACATTAGAAGTTTTTTTTCTTGTTTTAATATTATCTATTCCTCTTGGTATTATAATTGCATTTATTATGCGATTTAACATAACAATTTTAAATTACTTTATAAATATATATATTTGGATAATGAGGGGTACACCCTTACTTCTACAATTAATTTTTATTTATTATGTTTTACCAACTGTAGGAGTTCGTTTTGATAGATTACCAGCTGCAATAATTGCTTTTACATTGAATTATGCTGCATATTTTGCTGAAATATTTAGAGGTGGAATTAATTCTATTCCTAAAGGTCAATATGAGGCAGCAAAAGTATTAAAATTCAATCAATTTCAGACTATACGCTTCATAATATTACCACAAGTAATAAAAATAGTTTTACCTAGTGTATTTAATGAAATAATGAGTTTAGTAAAAGATACATCATTAGTTTATGCTTTAGGTATTAGTGATTTAATATTAGCAAGTAGAACTGCAGCAAACAGAGATGCTAGCTTACTTCCAATGTTTGTAGCAGGTATGATATATTTAATTTTAATTGGTATTGTAACGGTTGTTTCTAAACGTGTAGAAAAATGTTATAATTACGATAGGAGGTAAGAACTATGTTAGAGTTAAAAAATATTAGTAAAAAATTTAAAGATAAAGAGATTTTATCAAACTTTAATTTAAAAGTAGAGGAAAATAAAATTCTAGCAATAGTAGGACCTTCTGGTGGTGGTAAAACTACATTGCTTCGTATGTTAGCAGGGTTGGAGTCAATAGACTCTGGAGAGATAATATTTAACGGAGAAAATCTTCCTTTAAATGAGTTAGAAAAAAGAAATCTTCTTGGTTTCGTATTTCAAGACTTTCAATTATTCCCTCATATGACTGTGTTAGAAAATTTAGTTATATCTCCTGTACAAACTATGGGAATAAAAAAGGATGAAGCAGAATCAAAGGCTATCAAATTATTAGAACAATTAGGATTAGAAAATCATTGTAAAAGTTATCCACATTCTCTTTCTGGAGGTCAGAAGCAAAGGGTTGCCTTAGCACGTGCAATGATGATTGAACCTAAGATAATTGGTTATGATGAGCCAACAAGTGCTTTAGATCCTGAACTTCGTTTGGAAGTGGAAAAGCTAATATTACAAAATAAAAAACTTGGTGTTACTCAAATTGTAGTAACACATGATTTACAGTTTGCTGAAAATATTGCAGATGATATTTTGAAAGTCGAACCGAAATAAAGGAGAAGCATCATGAAAATATCGAAATTAATTATTACATTACTAAGTTTTCTATTGATACTAACTGGTTGTGCTTCTGGTGGAAAAGATAAACCTCAAAAAGATAATTGGAATGATTTTGAAAATCAGAAAACAATTGTTATAGGTTTTGATAATACATTTGTACCAATGGGATTTCAAGATAAATCTGGAAAAAATATTGGTTTTGATATTGATCTTGCAAATGAAGTTTTTAAAAAATATAATATAAAAGTTCAATGGCAAGCAATAAATTGGGATTTAAAAGAAACAGAATTAAAAAATGGTAATATAGATTTAATTTGGAATGGATACTCTAAAACTTCAGAGAGAGAAAAAACCGTTTTATTTTCTGATGAATATATGATTAATGAACAAGTTATTGTAACAAAAAAATCAAAAAATATAGTAAATAAAGAGCAGCTAAAAGATAAAGTTTTAGGGGCTCAAAATGGTTCTTCTGGGTATGATTCATTTAATAGTAATCCAGAAATCTTAAAAAATATTGTGAAAAATAATGACGCAACACAGTATGAAAGCTTTAATGAAGCTCTAATAGATTTAGAAAATGATAGAATAGATGCATTACTTATAGATAGGGTATATGCTAATTATTATTTAAAACAACAAAATAAACTACAAGATTATAATATAATTAATGCAGGATTTGAAGGTGATTCATTTGCTGTAGGTGCTAGAAAAGCAGATACAACATTAGTAAAGAAAGTTAATGAGGCCTTTAAAGAACTTTATAAAGAAGGTAAATTTCAAGAAATATCAAATAAATGGTTTGGAGAAGATGTTGCAACAGATTATATAAAATAACAGAATAGGGTTCGCTTATAGTAATTCTAAAAAGCTAATAATTATATTTAACTGTCAACAAAAAAAGTTTACATTTATTAATAAAAGTACTTGATTTTTTCCTTATAATTATTTATAATAATAAGGTATGTGATTAAATCACTTAAAAATAACTCTGTTCGTATTAAAAGCGTTCAGGGCAGAAGGAGACGATAATAATGAGAGAAGGAATTCATCCAGATTACCGTAAAGTTGTATTTATGGACACTACTAGTGGTTTCAAATTCTTAAGTGGTTCTACTAAACCATCTAAAGAAACTATCGAGTGGGAAGACGGAAATACATACCCATTATTAAAAGTTGAAATCAGTTCAGACACACACCCATTCTACACAGGACGTCAACGTTTTGCTCAAGCAGATGGTCGTATCGAACGTTTCAACAAAAAATACGGTATCAAGTAAAAAACAAAAACAGGCATATCTATTTGGATTGTCTGTTTTTATTCTATGTATACTAAAAATTTTAAAATTTAGTATTGTTCTTTAGGAGATTAGAAAATGGTAGAAAATAGAAAGTTTGGTTGGATTGAATGCATATGCGGTAGTATGTTTTCAGGAAAATCCGAAGAATTATTAAGAAGAATAAAACGAGGCGTTATTGCCAAACAAAAAGTATTATTATTTAAACCGAGTATAGATAATAGATATGATGAAAATCGAGTTTCTACACATAATGGTAATAGCTATGATTCAATAAGTATAGAAAAGTCATCTGATATTTTAAACTTTGTTAAAGATACAAATTATGATATTATAGGAATTGACGAAATACAATTTTTTGATAATGATATAGTAAAAATTATTAATAAATTAGCTGATGACGGAATAAGAGTTATAGTTGCAGGTTTAGATATGGATTTTAAAGCAGAACCATTTCATCCAATGCCAGAAATTATGGCTATTAGTGAAATGGTAACTAAATTGCATGCAGTATGTAATAAGTGTGGAAAAGAAGCAAGTAGAAGTCAAAGATTAATAAATGGAAAACCAGCAAAATATGATGATCCTATTGTAGTGATAGGAGCTAGCGAATCATATGAAGCTAGATGTCGTCATTGTCACGAAATAGAAAGATAAAAGTAGGAGGATATAATGGAAATTTTAGGACAACTTGAAGTAGTGGAAGAACGCTACGAAAAGTTAAATGAATTATTAAGTGATCCAGATGTTGTAAGTGATACAAAAAAACTTATGGAATACTCTAAAGAACAACGTTCAATTGAAAAAACTGTATCAGTTTTTAGAGAGTATAAGGATATTGTTCAACAAATAAAAGACACAAAAGAACTTCTTGAAATTGAAGAAGATAAGGAAATGAAAGAAATGATGCAAGAGGAGATAAAAGAATTAGAACCAACTCTTGCACCTATGGAAGAAGAATTAAAAATACTATTATTACCTAAGGATCCAAATGATGGTAAAAACGTTGTTGTTGAGGTTCGTGGTGCAGCTGGTGGAGATGAAGCTCAACTATTTGCTGGTGATTTATTAAGAATGTACACTCGTTTTGCAGAGTCTCAAGGTTGGAAAGTTGATGTACTAGAAAGATCAGAAACTGGGATAGGTGGTATTAAAGAGGCAATTTTTATAATTTCAGGTGAAGATGTATATTCTAAAATGAAATTTGAAAGTGGAGCTCACCGTGTTCAACGTGTACCAACAACAGAATCAAGTGGACGTATCCATACTTCTACAGCTACAGTGGTAGTTCTTCCAGAAGCTGAAGAAGTTGAAATAGAAATTAATGAGAATGATATCCGTGTAGATACATTTGCTTCTAGTGGAGCAGGAGGACAATCAGTAAATACAACAATGTCAGCTGTTCGTTTAACACATATTCCTACAGGAGTAGTTGTATCTATGCAAGATGAACGTTCTCAAATTAAGAATAAAGAGAAAGCTATGAAAGTTCTTCGTGCTCGTGTTTATGATAAATATCAACAAGAAGAACAAGCTAAATTTGATGCAGAACGTAAATCTAAAGTTGGTACTGGAGATCGTTCAGAACGTATTAGAACTTATAACTATCCTCAAAACCGTGTAACTGATCATAGAATAGGATTAACTATTCAAAAACTTGATCAAATTATGGAAGGGAAACTTGATGAGGTTCTAGAAGCATTACGTATTGCTGAACAAGCAGAAAAAATGGCAGAACTTAATAAAGGTGAAGAACTATAATGAACAGAAGACAAGCTATATTAAAAGCTTGTCTTCTTTTAAGAAGGCAAGACAAAGAAGAATCATTAGCTAAATTTTTATTAATGTATATGCTTGATGAAACGGCGGAACAATTTTCCAATAAATTATCAGAAGAGTTATCAGTTGAACAAGAAAATAGATATTTTGATTTAATAAATAAAAATATAAATGAAGATACACCATTAAGTCATTTAGTTGGTTTTGATTATTTTTATGATAGAAAATTTAAAGTTACCAAAGATGTTTTATCTCCTCGAATAGAGACTGAAGAATTAATATATAAGGTTTTAGAGTATATAAAAAAATCAAAAAAAGATTCTTTTAGAATATTAGATTTATGTACGGGTAGTGGAATAATCGCTATAACGCTTAAGAAAGAAATTGTTGAAAAATATACTGAAATAGTAGCTAGTGATATAAGTGAAAAAGCATTATCAATAGCTATAGAGAATGCAAATAATAATAATGCAAACATTACTTTTATTAAATCTGATTTGTTTGATAATATTTCTGGAAAATTTGATTTAATAATATCTAATCCACCTTATATTAGTTACAAAGATAAAATAACAATTAAAGATAGTGTTTTAAACTATGATCCACACTTAGCATTGTTTGCAGAAGAAGATGGAATATATTTTTATAGGAAAATTATTGAAAATGCTAATCAGTATTTAGAAAATGATGGAACCATTTTTTTAGAAATTGGCTATGATCAAAAAGAAAAAATTTTAGAATTAGGTAAAAGTAATAATTTTATTACAACTGTTTACAAAGATATCAATGGTAAAGATAGAATTGCATATTTAGAATACAATAAATAAAAGAAAGAAGATAGGTTCATCTTATCTTCTTTCTTTTACTATTACAGATTTATTCTTGTTATAACTCTCTATAGACTCCCACACATTCACCAATTATCTCAACATTTCTAGTTACAATAGGTTCAAACTCTGGATTACACGGATATAAAATGACATTATCATTTTTTACGAATATTTTCTTTAAAGATGCCTCATTCCATTCAGTAAGACGTACAGCAGCAATTTTACCATTACGTACTGAGCTTTGTTGACGAATAAATACCAAATCACCATCAAAGATACCAGCTTCAATCATACTATCACCTTTAACACGTAAAGCAAAATCCGCACGCATACCTTGATCAATAAAAATATGTTCATCATACTCTTCTTCAATATAAACACCATCACCAGCACAAATTGTACCAAGTATAGGAAGTTTAGAAATGTTATCTATTAATTCTTCTGTATCTTCATTAATATGATTATTAGTTGAAGTAGGGAGAGGAGTAATTTCCATATTATCACTTTCCCCAACTAGCCAGTCTGGATTAACTTCTAGAAATTCAGCAATAGCTAATAATTTATCACGTTTAGGTACGTATTTACCTTTAGACCAATCACTAATAGAAGAGGGTGTGATTTTTGTTGAACGAGCAAGTTCTGCTTGTTTAATATTTTTTTCTTTTAAACATTGTTTAAATCTAATACTAAATGTTGTAGTCATATAATGCAATCCTATCCTTTGTTTATTCTATATATTATTATAAAGTAATCCGTATTAAAAATCAAGAGTATATTTAATTTAATAAAAAAAATTAAGAAATATGAATTTTTTACTTGATTTTCGGTTTTCCGTATGTTAATATATATATACGAAATGGAATTAAGTTTTACGTATAAAAAGAAAGAAGGTATTATTATGTTTATATATTGGTTAATAGTATTAGTAATTTTAGCGAAAGTTTTTACTTTCTTCGAAACAAACAAAGTTAAAATCATTAAGAAAAATAAAGTTAATCGTAAAGTTTATTAATAAAATATTAAGAAGATTGTATCAACAGTTTATTATTACAAAAACTGTTTAATAATAACAATTTATCGTTATCATAATTTTTTAATATAAAAAGTATGTACTAATTTCAAAAAGTATTGTATAATTAACTGTATAATTATAACACTAGGAGGATTTCTTAATGAAATTAGTATTAACTAGACATGGTGAAAGTCAATGGAATCTTGAAAACAGATTTACAGGATGGGTTGATGTAGATATCACAGATAAAGGTAGACAAGAAGCTATTAAAGGTGGTCAAAGTCTTAAAGAATTAGGATTAACTTTTGATGTAGCTTATACTTCATATCAAAAACGTGCAATTAAAACATTAAACTTATTCTTAGAAGAATTAGATTTATTATGGATTCCAGTATATAAAAGCTGGAGACTTAATGAAAGACACTATGGAGCACTTCAAGGATTAAACAAAGCTGAAACTGCTCAAAAATATGGAGATGAACAAGTTCATATTTGGAGAAGAAGTTTTGATGTAGCTCCTCCTCAAGTTGAGAAAGATAGTCCTATGTATCCAGGTAATATTGATAGATACAAAGAAATACCAGAAAATGAAATTCCAACTGGAGAGAGTTTAAAACTTACAATTGATCGTGTACTTCCATACTGGGAAAGTGATATTTCTAAACAAATTAAAGCTGGTAAAAATGTTCTTATTTCTGCCCATGGAAATAGTTTAAGAGCATTAATTAAATATTTATTAAATATTTCTGATGAAAAAATTCTTGATTTAAATTTACCAACAGGTACACCTTTAGTATTTGAAATTGACGAGAATTTAAATATTATTTCAGCTCCAGAATTATTTTAGTATATATTAATTCATGAAAAAAATATTAATATTAATTACAACCTTGCTTTTTTTGCAAGGTTGTAGTTCTAATAAGTCCAATACAAATGATCAACTTCAAAACTTAACTAATTCAGTACAGATTAACCAGCTTGAAAAAACTGAATTTGATACCAAAAATAATAAATTAATTATTACAATTAAGGATGAAGTTATTAATGAAGAAGATTTTAAGTCAATTTTAAAATCATTAAAAATTAATTCATTTAAAGGGGAACAATTATCATATAATAGTCTTACATCTGAAAAATTTGATAATAAAGATTTAACAATAGAGATTTTAACTAAGAACAATAACACTTTAACATTTAAGACTAATAATATTGATGAACTAAGTTATAATATCACTGAAAAGAAATACTCTAATGATTTTATTAAAAGTAAAATTAAAGATTTTTCAAAAGACGTTATTACTATGGATGAGCTAGTTGGTTCTATTGAAACTGATTTAACTAAAGGGAGAGATTTAGGGGAAAAGGGAAATAAATTCTCGGAATTAAAACAACGTGTTTTAAATGAAATTAATTTTCTAAAGTCATTATCTAACAATAATACAGATTATGATAAACTTAATGAATTAAATAATAGATTAACATCAATAGAAAAATTAATACCTGAAGTAATAACTGTTGTAGATAAATCTCTATCAACTAAAAATGGTTCTTCAATAAATTCTGTATTCTTACACATTAATGATATAGATAGATTAGCTCGTGAATTATCTAATATATAAGAAAAAACTTGGAAAATAATATTTCCAAGTTTTTTTATAAAAAGTCTGAAGGTTTAATATCCTCCATACCAATCATAGGGTCTATATTGTTAATATTTTGATAATTTAAAATATAATCTTCTTCAAGGATAATTTCTGTTTTATCTAAATTGTTATTCGCTGTGAAAAACCAGCACAAAGCTGTTTGTCTTGTTACAGTATTATTCGGTTCTATTGATTTATAAAACACATTAGGATTTCCACATAAAATCAATTTGTTTTTGGCTCGAGTAACTGCAGTATAAGTGAGATTTTTATTTAACATAAAATTATAATTATCTATAAATGGAATTATAATATTATCAAATTCTGAACCTTGGGCCTTATGAATAGAGCAGGCATAAGAGAGTGTTATTTGATTTAAATCTTGCTTCTCATAGGTTACAAGGTTGTTATCATAGTCAATAATTATTTTATATTTGCCATTTTCTTTGTAAATATCATATATATATCCTATATCACCATTAAATATATTATCTTCTGGTCTATTTACAAGTTGCATAACTCTATCTTCTGCTTTATAAATTAATTCTCCATATTCTATTAATAATTCATTTTTATTGAAAAGATCTTGAATAGTTTTATTAATTTCATTTATACCACAAATACCTTTATAGATAGGAGCTAATATTTGAATTTTTTCTTTATCTGAAATTTCTAGTAAATTACTATATGTAGTTGTTATAACTTTTAATAAATCATTTTTTAAAGCTAACAAGAATTCTTTATCATCAAAATTTTCAAGTACATCAAACGGGATATTATTTTTAATTGAATGCGAAATATTTATTATACTTGAATGTTCACTTTGCCTAAAAATTCTATTTAATTTTACTGTAGAAATTTCATTAGAATTAATTAAATCATTAAGTACATTTCCTGGAGCAATAGAAGGTAACTGATCATTATCACCTACGAGTATTATCTTAGAGTTAGAATCAATTATTTTTAAAAGATTGTGCATGAGAAATACGTCAATCATACTAGCTTCATCTATAATTACTAGTTCAGATTTAATTTTTTTGTCACTAACAAACTCTTCCATGTTTTCATCTTCAGTTGTCCAACCTATAGCTTTATGGATTGTAGAAGCAAAGAAACCTGTACTTTCTGTCATTCTCTTTGCTGCTTTACCTGTAGGAGCACATAATGTTAAGATATTCTTGTTTTCATCTTGTAATTCAACCAAACTATAATTTTTAATTTTTTGAAAAATTTTTATAACAGCCAATATAATTGTAGTTTTACCCGTTCCTGGTCCACCTGTTAGAATTGAAAAATTGTTTAAAACAGAATTTTTTATTGCTTCTATTTGAACAATGTCATATTCTATATTAAGTTCATCTTCAACTTCTTTAATGTATTTATTAAGTAATTTATCACTTATTTCAAGATTATTTGGCTTAGATAAACGATTTTTTATATCGTTGTAAATAAAATACTCAGAATAATAAATTTCTGGTAAAAATACTTTATTCTCTATTTCAATTAATTTCCCAACTTCCAAACAATAATTTAAAGCATTTAATATATCATCTTTTTCTATAGCAACTTTTCTAGATGCATATAATACGTTAAATGTGTTATAAAGTAAAGTATTTTTTTTAATATATGTATTACCAGTTGAAAAACAAAATGTGCTTATTGTGTATATAAAGCCATAAATAATTCTATTACAATTATTAGGATCTATATTATTCAGTTCAGCTATTTTATCTACAGTTTTAAAACTAATTCCTTTTATATCTCTAACTAGTGTATATGGATTTTCAGAAATTGTTTTTAAGGTATTATGCTTATAATAATTATAAATTTTTAATATTAAATTATTACTTAAATTATATTCATTTAACTTTAATATAATATCTTGTGTTTGTTTATTAGAAATAATTGTAGAGTAGATTGTATCTTTTCGTTGTTTTGTAATACCTTTTAAATTATAAAGTGATTCTTTATCCTCATATATCTTATCAAGAGCATCAACTCCTAAGCTTTCAACTATTTGCTCAGCTGTTTTTCTACCGATACCTTGAAAAATAGAACTAGATAAATATGAAATAATAGCGTCTTTATCTTTTTGTATTACCGGTTCAACTATTATCGCAGATAGTTGAACTCCATATTTTCTATGATGAACAATTTGACCTTTAAACATATAAAGTTCATCTTCTATAAATTCAATATCATCAAATGTACCAACAACACTAAGATAATCACCTTCAATAAAGTCGTAATTATTATTTAAAAATATTGATAATATATAGTAATTATTTTCTTCATTATGAAAAATAACCTTATTTAAATACCCCTCTACAACTTGCATAAATAACTCCTAAAAATACTTTATAATTATAATTATAATAATATATAATAATCAAAATGTCTAGAGTATTGAAATTATTAAAACGATAATCAAAATGCAAAAATACAATATTTCAATTGATTATTACTATATGTTAATTTCATTACAAATAAGTGTCATTATGGCAATTTTTTTTTTAAAATGATATAATTAAATGATGATAAATATTAAAGGAGGGCTAGATGTGGTAAAAGTAAAAAATGTTTTTGATCATTTAAACCGTCTTGCCGATATTAAATTGGCAGAAAAATGGGATAATGTTGGATTAATGTTAGGTAACTATAATGATGAAGTTAATAAAGTCTTAGTTTGTTTAGATGTTACTACCGATGTAGTAGATGAAGCAATAAAAAATGGTATAAATCTAATTGTATCGCATCATCCTTTGATTTTTAAACCATTAAAATCATTAAACTTTACAGATGATTTTAAATCTAATATAATAAGAAACTTAATTCAAAATAATATTTCTGTTATATCATTTCATACTAATCTTGATTCCGCTTCATTAGGTCTTAATGATTTCTTAGCTAAGAAGTTGAAATTAGAAGAAATTAATGTATTGTTTGAACATGAACTAGATCATAATTCTGGTCTAGGAAGATTTGGAAAATTATCTAAAGAGATGGATTTAGAAGAATTTATAAAATATTTAAAGGCCCAATTTAAACTTGAAACTGTCTCAGCAGTTATAGGTAATAATAAAAAAATTCATTCAGTAGCTATTCTTGGAGGAAGTGGAGCAGATTTTATCTATTCAATTCCTGATGTCGATATTTATTTAACAGGAGATGTTGGTTATCATGCTGCATTAGATGCTATAGAAATGAAAAAGAATATTATTGATATCGGTCATTTTTCAGAACATCTTGTTAAAGAGTTACTACAAGACTATATTAGAGAACTCAATATAGTAGTTGAGCAATCTAAAGTTGAAAAATCACCATTTGTAATTTTATAAGGAGGTAATATATGACAAAAACAACTCCAACTATGGAAGACTATATAGAAGTAATATATTCTTTGGTTAAGAACAAAGGATATGCACGAAGTGCAGATATTGCAGAAAAGTTAGAGGTATATCCTTCTACAGTTACAAAAATGCTAAAGAAGCTAGATGTAGAAGGCTATATAGTTTATGAAAAGTATAGAGGCATTGCTCTTACAGAAAACGGAAGAAAAATGGGTGAATATGCTCTTACTAGACATGAATTATTAGAAGATTTTCTAAGAATTATTGGTGTTCAAGAAGATAAAATTTATGAGGAAGTAGAAGGTATTGAACATCATTTCGGAAAAAATTCTTTAGAAAAGATCAAAGAGTTAATTAAATATTTGAAAGAAAATAATTATAAAGCATAATGGAGAAATAAAGTGGCAGACAAAGAATACTTAGATTTATGTAAACATATTTTAGATAATGGAATAGAGAAAAAGGATAGAACTGGTGTTGGAACAAAAAGTATATTTGGTTATCAAATGAAGTTCGACCTTAACAATGGATTCCCATTATTAACAACAAAAAAAGTAAATTTCAATCTAGTTTGGTCAGAATTACTTTGGTTTATAAAAGGTGATACAAATATTAGATTCTTATTACAAAATAATAATAATATCTGGAATGAATGGGCCTTTAAAAAATGGGTTGAAAGCGATGAATATAATGGACCTGACATGACAGATTTTGGACATAGAACATTAGTTGATGAAGATTTTGCCAAAGAGTATAAAGAACAAATGAAATTTTTCAAAGAAAAAATATTAACTGATGATGAATTCTCAAATAAATATGGTGATTTAGGAAATGTTTATGGTAAACAATGGAGAAATTTCAACGGTGTTGATCAATTGAAAAATGTAATTGAACAAATTAAAGAAAATCCATCTTCACGAAGATTAATAGTTTCTTCTTGGAATCCAGCTGAGGTTGACACAATGGCTTTACCTCCTTGTCATTCTCTATTCCAGTTTTATGTTAGTGATGGTAAGTTAAGTTGTCAATTATATCAACGTAGCGGAGATGTTTTCCTAGGTGTACCTTTTAATATAGCTTCATATTCATTACTAACTATTTTAATAGCAAAAGAATGTAATCTAGAAGTAGGTGAGTTTGTTCACACTTTAGGTGATGCACATATTTATAACAATCACTTTGATCAAGTAAATGAACAAATTTCTAGAACACCTTATGATTTACCATCTTTAAAAATTAATGAGTTTCAAAGTATTTTTGACTTGAAAATTTCGGATGTAGAACTTGTAAACTATGAATCGCATCCGTTTATTAAGGCACCTATTGCAGTTTAGGAGGTACAACTATGTTATCATTAATAGTAGCTTATGATAAGAACAAATCTATAGGAAATGAGAATACAATTCCTTGGCGTTTAAAAAATGATATGTTACGTGTAAAAGAACTTACTACGGGACAAACTATAATAATGGGTAGAAAAACATTAGAAAGCATTGGACGACCACTTCCTAATAGAATTAATAGGGTACTAACAAGAAATGTTGATTCTGTAAAACAATATACTAAAGACTATAACAATATAGAGATATATAGTGATGATAGAGTTTTTGATAATACAGAAACAGAAAAAGTATTCATATTTGGTGGAGGAACAATTTACAATCAGTACCTAAATCGATGCGACGAAATGTTTATTACTGAAGTTGATACGGTAGTAGAAGCTGATACAAAATTCCCTGATTTTTCAGAAGAAGATTGGGAATTAATAGCTCGCCAAGAATTTACAAAAGATGAAAATAATGAGCATAATTATGTTTTTATGCACTATAAAAGACGAAAAGGGGATTAAAGATGGAAAAGGTTAAAATTATCATTGATTCTTCAAGTGATTTAACCTTAGATGAAATTGAAAAATACAATCTTGAGGTTATACCACTTACAATAAATATTGACGGAGAAGAGTACGATTATAGAACAATCGGAAATGAAGAATATATAATTAGAATGAGAACTGCAAAGGAATTTTCTACAAGCCAACCTGCTATTGGAAAATATATAGAAGCATTTGAAAAATGGACAAAAGAAGGGTATAAAATTTTAGTTTTAACTATATCTTCAGCTTTAAGTGGTACATATAATTCAGTACTTGCAGCAAGTTCAGATTTTAATAATATATATGTTGTAGACACTAAAACAACTACTAGAGGTATGGTATACTTATTAGAATCTGCAATTGAACAAATAAATAATAATATTTCTTTAGATGTAGTTGCAGATAACTTAAGAGAGCAGGTAAAAAATATATATACTTTTGTAACAATAGATAACCTTGATAATTTAGTTAAGGGTGGTCGTTTAAGTAAAGCCTCAGCTCTTATTGGTAATTTGTTAAATATTAAAGTTTTAACTCAATTAAAAGAAACTGAACTAATTGCTATTGATAAAGTAAGAGGTAAGAAGAAACTAGTACATTCTTTAATTAATCACATGAGGGATGTAATTGGTGACCGTGAAATTAAAAAAATTTCATTACCACATGCAATTTCTGATGAATATGTCAATTTAATAAGACAGGAAATAAAAGATAATTTTAACTACTATGTTGAAGACAAAGATATTTTTGTTACAACACCTATTATTTCAACACATACTGGAGAAAATGCTGTAGGAATTTTAATTGAATTAGCATAATTGGAGGTAATAATTATGACAAATTTTGATGAAACTAGATTGTTTGATAGTAATTTTTATGACAAAAATGATATTCATAATATATTAAAAAATGTTGTAGCTACAATAAAACAACGTGGATATGACCCTATTAATCAACTTATGGGATATATAAAAACAGCTGATCCAATTTATATTCCTCGTGATAATCATGCCAGAGAACAAATTAGATTAATAGAAATGGATGATATATTAGAATTTCTATTGTACTTTTTTATACAGGAGTCTTAAATGTTAGAAAAAAGAATAATGGGCTTGGATTATGGATCTAAAACTATTGGAGTTGCAGTAAGTGATCTATTAGGTTTAACAGCCCAAGGAATCGAAACAATAAATATTAATGAGCAAATAAAGGATTTCAAAATAAAGAGAATTAAAGAGCTGGTAAATAAACATAATGTAGGAAAAATTATTGTCGGTTTACCCAAAAACATGGACAATAGTATTGGTTTTAGAGGTGAAGCTACTTTATATTTTGTTGAAGTTCTTAAGAAAAAAATTAAGTCAGTTGAAATCATCCTACAAGATGAAAGACTTACAACTATGGGGGCAGAGCGAGTACTTCTTGAAGCTAATGTCTCTAGAAAAAAAAGAAAAAATGTAATAGATAAAATGGCTGCCGTTTTAATATTACAAACTTATTTAGACAAATTAAATTAAATTAAAATAAATATTCTACGGAGGATAAAAAAATGGAAGAAAAAGATTTAAAAAAAATTAGTATAGATAATACTGAAGAGATTTATACTCTAAGCACTCTAGAAGGAGAAGAAAAAGAGTATCGTAAAATATTAGAATTTACTAATCCAACAAATAATAATTTATATTATATTTTTGCTGAAGAAGAAACAATTGACGAAGATGAAATAAGTATCTTCCCTATGGTATGTGTAGAAGAAGATGACGAGAGAATTAGATTCGAACCTGTAGAAACTGACGAAGAGTATGATATGATTTCAGAAGTACTTGATACTTTTTATTATGACGAAAGCGAGTAAAGAATGAACGAAGAAAAATTAAAGCGTAGAGAAGAACTAAGACAAAAAAATAAAAGAAAAACTTCAATTTTACCTATTATTTTTACTGTAATACTAGCTATTGCTATAGCTGCATTATCGTTTTTCTATTACATGACAACTCCTGTTGATAAAAATAACAATAATGATGTAAGAATAGAAGTAAAAGAAAATTATGGAAGTGCAAAAATAGCTCAAGAACTAAAAAGTAAAGGGCTAATAAAAAATGAAACTGTATTTAAAATTTACACAAGATTGAATTCAAATTCTGGATTTTATATTGGAAACTTCAACTTGAAACCAAGTATGAGTCTTGCACAAATAATTGAAGAATTAACTTCAAAAGATAATGCAAGAACCGGAAAGACATTTTCAGTTATAGAAGGTGATAGTATCCTTAAAATTTCTAAAAATCTTGAGAATACAAAACTAAGTTCTGAAGAATTTTTAGAAAAGGTTAATGATTCTGATTTTATTAAGAAATTACAAGAACAATTCCCTGAATTAATTACTGATGAAGTTTATGGTAAAAATATTAAATATGCATTAGAAGGTTATTTATATCCTGCAGTTTATAACATAGACGATAACGAGACTGTAGAAAGCCTAATAACAAAAATGGTTCAAGCTGCGAATGATAAAATTGTTCCATTGTATAAAAATACAAATAAAACTTGGAATATAAATGGTAAGAAAACTCAAATTTCAATTCACAAATATATCACAATGGCTAGTATTCTAGAAAAAGAATCTACAAAAACAGATGAAAATAAACTAATTGCTAGTGTATTCTTAAATAGACTTGCAAAAGGTATGAAACTACAAACAGACCCTTCTGCAAACTATGCAGCAGATAAATTGACTGGAGCTCCTACTCAAAAAGAACTAACAGAAGATTCACCGTATAACACATATACAACTGTAGGTTTACCTCCTGGTCCAATAGCTTCGACTAGTACAATTTCATTTGAAGCACTAAATAATGCTGAAAAAACAGATTATTTATATTTCTTACATGCTACAAAAGATGGCAAAGGATATTTCTCAAAAACATATGCTGAACATGAAGAGTTAGCTAAAAAACATATCGAAGGATATATTCCTTCTGGAAGTTAATAAAAAAAGAGATTAATAAAAATCTGATATGTACCCCTTTTACTGAACAAACCAGTAAGAGGGGTATTATTATGCGTTATAGCATTGAATTTAAATTTAAATAACGTACTGTTGTTTTACTTAATAATTATTTAATAAATGAGATTGGAGTAGCTATTGCATTAATATAAATTCTAATGTAAAATTATATATAAAGATAAAGATATAGGAGTGCTTATGCAACAATATTTTGTAAATAAGAATTTTAATTTAAACTCAGAGTATGAACTATCTAAAGAAGACAGCAATCATATTGTGAGAGTAATGAGAAAAAATATAAATGATAAGGTATTTATCGTATTTAACGATGAGATAAAATATGTATGCAATATTATAGACAACAATATCGATAGAGTAATTGTTGAACCATTTGAGAAAGTTGAAGAATCTAATGAGCTTAAAACTAAAATAACTGTAGCGATTCCACCACTAAAGAATGATAAAATAGAATACCTTCTACAAAAGCTAACAGAACTTGGTGTTTTTAATATTATTCTTTTTAACTCTGAACGAAATATCGCAAAAATTAAGTCTGATAAAATAAATTCAAAATTAAAAAGATGGGATAAGATATTAAAAGAAGCTGCTGAGCAATCTAAACGTAATATAATTCCTACACTGAGTTATGTTAATAATTTACAGGAATTAATCAATACTACAACTAATATGGATTATAAAGTTGTAGCTTATGAAAAAGAATCACAAAATAAAAATAATGAAAATTTAAAAGCTTTATTAAAAGATGATTTAGATAATAAATCAATTATAGCAGTTTTCGGAAGCGAAGGCGGAATATCAGAAAATGAGATTAGTATTTTAACTAAATCTGAATTTAAAATGGTAAGCTTAGGTAAGAGGATTTTGAGAGCAGAAACGGCACCTCTTTATTTAGTAAGTTGTATTGCATATTTTTCAGAATTTGAATAAAAGGAGTAATAAAATGAGTATAGAATTAAATTTAACAGCAAAAAATATTTATGAAAAAGAATTTAAAAAAAGCAGAACAAAAGGATATAGTGAAGATGATGTTAATGATTATTTAGATTTAATTATTGAAGACTATATGAAATTAGATAAATTATTAACTAAACTAAAAGAATTAGAAATAGAAAACCAAAATTTAAAAATTAAAGTAGAGGCTCTTAAAAATTCTTCAAGAGAAGAAAAACCTGTTCAAGTCACTAATGTTGATATATTAAAACGTTTATCAAAATTAGAAATCGCTGTATTTGGACCTGGTGGAAAAAATAATGATATTTTCTAATTTCATTTCTAGCATATAAAATAAGGAGCATATAATGAATATATTACAAATAGTTTCAGGAGGAATTGCAGCATATAAAGCTATTGATCTTACTAGTCAATTAGTAAAACAAGGTCATAATGTTAAAGTAATATTAACAAATAATGCCAAACAATTCGTTACGGAACTTCCATTTCAAACATTAACTAAAAATAAAGTTTATACAGATACGTTTACTGAAATTAATGAAGAAGAAATACAACATATTGATTTAGGAAAATGGGCTGATAAAATTATTGTAGCACCTGCAACTGCTAACTTAATTTCAAAATTTGCAAATGGTCTGGCTGATGATTTAGCCTCATCTTTAATGTTAGCAGTTAGAAACTTTAATAAAGTTTTTATTTTTCCCGCAATGAATACTGCTATGTATGAAAATCCTATAATTCAAGAAAATATTAAAAAACTTTCAAGATTAGGATTTAATCTAATAGAACCAGCATCAGGATTATTAGCATGTGGTGATGTAGGAAAAGGAAAATTTCCTTCTACAGATACTATTATTAGTAGCGTTCTATTCGAAAGCAATAATGAGCTTTTAAATAAAAAAGTATTAATAACAGCTGGGCCTACAAAAGAGTTCATTGATCCATTCAGATGTTTTACGAACCCTTCTAGTGGTAAGATGGGAATTGCACTTGCAAATGAATGTGCTAAAAGAGGTGCGAAAGTAATACTAGTAACTGGAGTAGATACAAAACCTCAACACCTAAATATAACTGTTGAGAAAATAGTAAGTACTCAAGATATGTATAATGTAGTAAAAAATAATTTTTTAGATTGTGATATTATTATTAAAGCAGCCGCAGTTTCAGACTACACACCAATTGAAGTATTCGATAAAAAAGTAAAGAAACAAGATGGTGATTTATCTATTAAACTTAAACGTACACCGGATATATTAAAGTACGTAGGTGAAAATAAAAGAGATAATCAAATAGTTATTGGCTTTGCTGCAGAAACAAATTCATTATTAGAATATGCTATGGAAAAGATTGAAAAAAAACATCTTGACTACATTGTAGCTAATGACATTTCGAAGAATGATATAGGCTTTGGTAGTGATGATAACGAAGTTTATATTATTGATAAAAATAAGAATGTAAGAAAAATTGAAAAAAGTAGTAAAGAATCTATTGCTAAAGAAATATTAAATACAATTATTTAATTAATAAAGTTACTTGATAAATTTTAGGAGTGGTTAAAATCAATCTGATTTATTCCACTCTTAGTTTATGTTTCTTAGAAAGGAGGGGAAAAAAATGTTTGCGAAAGTAATTACTGATATAAGTAACTATAACGTTAATAGAAGTTTCTATTATAAAATTCCAAATGAATTAAAAAATAAAAATATTATAGGCTTTAGAGTAGAAGTACCATTCGGTATGAGAATTGTACAAGGTTATGTAATTGATACTTTTGAAAAATATGAAGGAAAAACAGATATTTCTAATTTTAAATATATAAAAAAAGTAAAAGATGATTTCCCTGTTCTTACTAAAGAAATGATTTTACTTTCCAAAGTAATGTCAGAGGAATTATTTTGTACAAGAATACAAGCTATTGAAACAATTATTCCAACAATATTTAAAAATAAGTATATTGAGTATTATGAATTATTAGACCCAAATACAACATTATTAATTGATTATGCTAAGTATTTTAATAACAATAAACTAATTGAAAAGAAAAAATTTGAAAAAATATTCACTAAAGAACAAATAGGCCAATTAATTTCATTAAAGGCTATAAAACTTATTAGTAAAAATAAAGAAATAAAAGCAGATACCGAAACATATATCATCTTGAATGACTATAAAGAAAAGAAATTCACTAAAAAACAAACAACTTTAATTAATTATTTAGTAAAAAATAAAAAAATTAAGAAATCTTTAGTTAAAGAAGTATTATCTATTGGGGATAATGTTGTAAAAAAACTTATAGAGAATAATTCAATTAAACTATTAGAAGAAGAAATTAAAACTAATTATGATAATAAAATCTTATCAAATAATGTACAACTAAATGAAAAGCAACAAGGAGTTCTTAATCATATTTTAAAAGACTTTAACAAAAATAGTTTTAATGAATATTTACTACACGGTGTTACAGGTTCAGGAAAAACAGAAATATATATAAGACTTGTAGAAGAGGCTTTAAAATCAAATAAAAATTCAATAGTCCTTGTTCCTGAAATAATTCTTACTCCTCAAATTGAAAAAAAATTTAGAAATATTTTTGGTAATAATATATCAGTAATTCATTCTAGATTATCTCCTAAAGATAAGTATCATGAATGGAAAAAAATTAAAGATGGTAAAGTTAATATTTGTTTAGGTACTAGATCGGCAGTTTTTGCTCCTTTTGAAAACTTAGGGTTAATTATTATTGATGAAGAACATGAGAATAGTTATAAACAAACAGAATCTCCACGTTACGACACAAAAGATATCGCCAAAAAACGTGGTATATATAATAAATGTACTGTTCTTTATGCTAGTGCAACGCCTACTATAGATTTATATTATTATTTTAAAAATAATAATAACAATAATTTGCTAACTTTAACACAAAGATATAACAATAATTTACCTAAAATTTCTATTTCACATGTAGATGATAAAAACCAAGTTATTTCAAATGAATTATTAAATAAAATAAAAGAGAAGGTTTCAAGAAATGAACAGGTTCTTCTACTGATGAATAAGAGAGGTTATACTAATTTTATAAGATGTTTTTCTTGTGGTCATATATATAAATGTGAAAATTGTGATATTAGTTTAAACTATCACAAACATGACAATTCTCTACGTTGTCACTTATGTGGTTACAAAAAATACGTTTCTAATATAAAGAAATGCTGCAATAAGCCTGAATTAGTTTCTGGTAATTATGGAATACAACGTGTTGAAGAATACCTTTTGGAGCATATTCCTGGAATACGTATTACACGAATGGATTCCGATACAACTAACAAAAAGGGAGCATACGAAAAATTATTAACTAATTTTAAAAATAAAAAATCAGATATACTTTTAGGTACACAAATGATTTCAAAAGGGCTTGATTTTCCAAATATTACACTTGTTGGTGTGCTATCAATAGATAGTCTAATTTCAATACCTAGTTTTAAAGCAAATGAAAAACTATTCCAATTATTAGTTCAAACAGCTGGAAGGGCAGGACGAAGTAATAAAACTGGTGAGGTAATATTCCAAACTAATATTGAAAGTAATATTATAGATTATTCAATTAATCACGATTATGTAAATTTTTATAAATATGAATTGAATCGTAGAAGATTATTAGATTATCCACCTTTTTGTAAAATATCCTTCATTACTATAAAAGGGAACAATGAACAAAAAACAGAATTTGCTGCAAAAACTATATATAATTTCTTAAATGAAAAACAAAATACATTAGATATTTTAGGTCCAAATAAAAGTATGTTTTATAAAGTTAACAACGAATATAAATTTAACATTATCATTAAATACCAAGATACTGAATATAACAAACTACACTTATTATTAAAATATATAAATAACTACTTTTCAGAGAGTTTTACAACTGAAAAAATTTCTATTTCAATTGACAATTCTGCATTAGATTATATTTAAAAAATTACGAGAAAAGATAAATTATAATTAACAAATAATTTATCTTTTTTTACTTATTAATTTCTTCTGTAAAGCTATTAAACCGGACATATTAAGGGGCAAAAGATTGAAAAAAGTAAGGTTTTATCGTATAATATAAGGATGTAGATTTATATTTTAAATTGGAGGAAAATTGTGGAAATAGAACAAGTTATTAAAATTTCACAACTCTACGATTTTTATTCTGAATTATTAAGTGAAAAACAAAAACAATATCTAAATGATTATTATTTCAATGATTTTTCGCTAACAGAAATTTCAGAGAATTATGATATTTCAAAACAAGCTGTTTCTAATAATATAAAAAGAACAATTACTGAATTAGAGCAGTATGAAGAGAAATTAAACTTAATAAAATTGAATAATGAGAGATTATTCTTGTTAAATGAGTTAAGAAAAAGTACTAGTGACGAAGGAATACTTTCTTACGTCGATCAATTAATAAAACTAGAAAATTAGGAGAGTGTTGTATGGCATTTGAAAATTTATCAGAAAGATTACAAAATACAATTGCAAAGCTAACAGGTAAAGGTAAAGTATCTGAATCTGATGTAAAGGAAATGATGAGAGAAGTTCGTCTAGCACTATTAGAAGCCGATGTTAACTTTAAAGTTGTTAAAGAATTTGTAAAAAAAATTAGTGAGCGTGCTGTTGGAACAGAGGTAATGAAATCTCTTACCCCTGCACAACAAATTGTAAAAATTGTTAATGAAGAATTAGTTGAACTATTAGGTGGTACAAACGTAGAACTAAATCAAGGCGGAAAAATTACAACAGTAATGATGGTTGGGCTGCAAGGGGCAGGTAAAACTACTACAGCGGGTAAGCTTGCTTTAAAAGCTAAAAAAACAATGAAGAAAAAACCGCTTCTTATTGCAGCAGACGTATATCGTCCAGCAGCAGTTCAGCAGTTAAAAACTTTAGGAAAACAATTGGACATTGAAGTTTTCTTTGTCGATAAAGATCCTGCTGATATCGTAAAAGAAGGTTTAGAATTTGCTAAAGAAAACTATTATAATTATGTAATTATTGATACAGCGGGTCGTTTACATATTGATGAGTTACTTATGGATGAGCTTAAAGATATAAAATCAGTATCAAATCCTGATGAGATTTTACTTGTAGTTGATGCAATGATAGGTCAAGAAGCTGTAAATATAGCCACATCTTTTGATGAACAATTAGACATCACTGGTTTAGTATTAACTAAATTAGATGGTGATACTCGTGGTGGGGCTGCATTATCAATTAAATCTATAACTGGAAAACCAATTAAATTAGTAGGTATGGGTGAAAAAATGAATGATTTAGAATTATTCCACCCAGAACGTATGGCATCTAGAATTCTTGGAATGGGTGATGTGCTTACGCTAATAGAAAAAGCTCAAGCTTCAATTGATGAAGATGAAGCAAAAAAAATGCAAGAGAAAATTCTAACACAAAGTTTTACTTTTGAAGACTTCTTATCACAATTAGAACAAGTAAAAAAATTAGGTAGTATTAAAGATATCTTGGGTATGATTCCAGGTATGGGAAAAATGAAAAATATGAATCTTGATGCTGTTGATGAAAAGCAATTCGTATATATTGAAGCTATCATAAAATCAATGACAATTGAAGAAAGACAAAATCCTGATATCATTAATGTTCCACGTCGTAAACGTATTGCTCAAGGTAGTGGACGTCCAATAAGTGAAGTTCACAAACTTATTAAACAATTTGAAGAAATGCGTAAAATGATGAAACAGTTCGGTGGTTTAATGAATGATAAATCTAAGAGAAAGGGACTTGGAAGAATGTTTGGTGGCAAACTTCCATTCTAATTAGTATGAATAATATAGTTTTATATCAACCTGAAATCCCTGCAAATACCGGTAATATTGCACGAACTTGTGTTGGTACAAACACAAGATTACATCTTATAAGACCATTGGGGTTCTCAATTGATGATAAGCAAGTTAAAAGAGCTGGTCTAGACTATTGGAAAGATCTTGATTTAGTTGTTTGGGATAGTTTTGAAGAATTTTTAGAAAATACTGAAGATAAACATTATTACTTAATTACAAAATTTGGTGAAAAAAACTATTCAGATTTTGATTTTTCAAATAAAAATGACGAAGAAATTTATTTCATTTTTGGACGTGAAACTAAAGGTTTACCTAAAGAATTCAGAGAAAAGTACAATAATCAATGTTTAAGAATACCTATGTCTGATAAGGTTCGTTCATTGAATCTTTCTAATACTGCTGCATTGATAATTTATGAAGCATTAAGACAACAAAATTTTAGTTCATTAAATTAATTAATAGGGGAGAGTTTTTAGATTAATTTATATTTATTATCTTTAAACTATCCCTTAGCATCTTTAAAAAATTAAAGGAGAAAGTTATGACTTTTGTAGACATTATTGACGATGATAATTTAGTACAAGACAGTACAAAAAATATGTTATTGAAACTGTTAGAATCTGCAGCAAAACATGAAAATGTAAATACGGATATTACTGAAATGTCTTTATCATTTGTGAATAAAGAAGAAATTCAAGAAATAAATAGAGATTACCGTGGTAAAGATGTTCCAACCGATGTAATTTCATTTGCCCTTAACGATGAGGTTGAATCTGAAATTAGTATTATCGGTTTAGAAGACGAAATTAATTCAATTGGTGATGTTATAATCTGTGTAGATATAGCTAAGGAACAAGCTGAAGACTATAATCACAGTTTCGATAGAGAAATTGGATTTTTAGCCGTTCATGGCTTTCTACATCTATTAGGTTATGACCATATGACACCAGAAGATGAGAAAGAAATGTTTGAAAAACAAGATAAAATTCTAGAAGAATTTGGATTAAGGAGATAATTATGTTTGATGAACAAATAAAAACAGGTTTTGTTACTATTATTGGACGTCCGAATGCTGGAAAATCAACATTATTAAATAATATTCTTAAGCAAAAAATTGCAATTATGTCTGATAAACCCCAAACAACTAGAAATATAATAAATGGTGTTTATACAGATTCTGATTCACAAATCGTATTTATAGATACTCCTGGTATTCATAAACCTAAACATAAATTAGGTGATTATATGATGAAATTAGCAAGTAGTGCTATTCAAGAATCAGAAATTGTATATTTAATTATTAATGCTAGTGAAAAATTTGGTCCTGGGGATCAACATTTAATCAATATTGTAAAAGAACTTAAAGTTCCTACTTTTTTATTAATTAATAAAATTGATTTAATAACTCCAGAAAAATTATTAGAAATTATTACATTTTATAATGAACTATATGATTTTGTTGAAATAGTTCCTATTTCAGCTCTAAAATCCATTAATGTTGATAATCTACTAAGTACTACAAAAAAATACTTACAACCTAGCTTTAAAATGTATCCAGATGATGTAATTACAGATTCTCCAGAATACTTTGTAATTTCAGAGTTTATAAGAGAAAAAGTATTACAGTTAACTGATCAAGAAATTCCTCATTCTATTGCAGTTGTTATTGATAGAATTGAGAAACAAGAGGGTAAGAAAAAGAACATTATTGCTACCATAGTTGTGGAGAGAAAATCTCAAAAAGGTATGATTATTGGTAAACAAGGTAAAATGATTAAGGAAATCGGCTCTCGAGCTAGAAGAGATATAGAAGTACTTCTTGGAGAGAAAGTTTTTCTTGAATTATGGGTAAAAGTTATAGATAATTGGAGATCAAAACCTAATCAAATACGAGATTTAGGTTATAGAGATGATGTTTTTGAATAACAGAAATTTTATAAAAGGTATTATTATAAAAAAAATAAGATATAAGGATTATCATGAAATATTACATATTTTAACTGAGCAAGGTAATATTGAAAGCTTCTTTTATGAGAATGTTTATAAAAGTAAAAAAAAGTTAAAAGTTAGTTCACCTTATGAGGTTTCAATAAACTATTTTCCTACCAACGGTATGAATAAAATTACTAACCTTGAAATTGAAAATCCTTATAGTAATATTGTGTATGATGTGCTAAAAAATAGTTATATATCAAACTTATTGGAATTTGTTAATTATATTGCTTTTAACGCACCAGTATCGTATAGACTTTTAAAAAGATCACTAGACTTAGTTGAGGAAGGAACCTCTGAAAAACTAGTGTGCAGCTATTTTTTATTATATATTTTAAAAAATCAAGGTTTTTTATTTAAATATCAGAAAACAGATTATGATTATGTTGGGTATAGCTTTCTAAAAAATAGCTTTGTTGATAGATTTAACATTGATGAATCTATTTATGGAATAAATAATAATCTTGTTAAATTAATTTATTATCTAAGTATAAATAATATCGAATTTTTACAAAACTTAGATATTAGCGATTCTGATTTGGTTAAATTATTTTCATTCTTTAATATACTTTTAAAGGAGTATGTGGGAATTGTAGCTAAATCATATAAAAAAATACTAGAACTAGAGGAATTATTAGGTTCTAATAAGAAAGAGGATTTTAATGAATAATGCAATAGGCGTTTTTGATAGTGGAGTAGGAGGCCTAACAGTTGCAAGAGAAATAATGCGACAACTACCTAATGAAACTATTTACTATTTTGGAGATGTGAAAAATTGTCCATATGGTGATAAAAAGAAAGATGAAATAATTATTAATACGGAAAAAGCAATTAAGTACCTTATTAATCAAGGTGTTAAAATGATAATCCTTGCGTGTAATACAGCTACAGCTGCTGCGCTTGAATATCTTCAAGGAAAATATGATTTACCAATAATTGGTGTTGTTCAACCTGGAGCTCGTCGTGCTATTCAGGCAACTGAAAATAACAAAGTATTGGTTCTTGGTACTAAATTTACTACTACATCAGAAGTTTATGATATTGAAATACAGAATATTAATTCTGATATAGTTGTATATGATAAAGCCTGTCCTAGCTTTGTACCATTTATCGAATCTGAGGGGTATTTAAATAAAGAAGAAGCTGATAATATTATAAAAGAAACACTGAATGACACTATAGGTTTAGGAATGGATACTGTTGTATTAGGTTGCACACATTATCCTATGTTAAAAAATAATATTGAAGAATTTTATGGTAATCGAATTAAAGTTATTTCATCTGGGCGAGAAGCCGCTCGTGAAGTAAGTACTGTATTAGGGTACTCTAAATTACATCAAAGTAAAGTTAATAAAACTGAACACAAATTTTTCATATCAGCAAAAAGTGAAAATTTTGATAATATAGCTTCAAAATGGTTAAAACAGAATATAAAATCTGAAATTGTTGAAGTATAGGAGATATTATTATGAAAGAATTAATATTAGCATCAAATAACTTACATAAAGTTGAAGAAATTAAGAGTATTTTAAATAATTATAATATTTTAACTTTAAATGAAATAGGTTTTACTGATGAAATAGAAGAAAATGGAAACACATTTGAAGAAAATGCACTAATTAAAGCCAGAACAATAGCGAAGTTTGCAGGAAAAACTGCTATTGCTGATGATAGTGGATTAGCTATTGATTTATTAGATGGTAGACCTGGTGTTTTTTCAGCTAGATATTCTAAAGAACAAACTGATGAAAAAAATATTGAAAAAGTTCTTTTTGAGTTAGATGGTAATTATTCTAAGGCAAAATTTGTTTCTGTAATCGCTTATGTTACACCTGATGGAGTTGAAAAAACATTCAGAGGAGAGTGTCATGGTGAAATTATCTTTGAAAAAAGAGGGGATAATGGATTCGGTTATGATCCCATTTTTTATGTACCAGAATTAGATAAGACTTTTGCAGAAATTACTAGTGAAGAAAAAAACTCAATTAGTCATCGAAGCGAGTCATTAAAGAAATTTTCAAATTATTTAAGAGAACAAGATAATGAAGACTAAAATAATAAGAGAAAATTGTATCGCATGTGGTAACTGCAACGCCATATGTCCAGATGTATATGATTATGATGAAGATGGCATAGCATTTTGCCATATAGATAATAATCAATTTAAAAAGGAAATTCCTGAATCATTCAAAAGTCTTGTGATAGAAGCATATGAAAATTGTCCAACAGAGGCGATATTTATTGAGAATGGGAAAGAGAAAGGAGAGAATATTGAGTAATAAAACAAAAAAAACAAAGAGTACTAAGAAAAAAAATACAAAAAAGACAAATAAGAAAAAAAATAATATACCTACTTTGTCTAAAGAAGCGTATAGGTCTTTATACTTTGTTATTTCTATACTTATTGTAATACTATCTGTTTTACAAATGGGAATAATCGGTAGATTTTTTGATTCTTTTTTTAAATATTTATTCGGAAGTTTTAGCTATATTTTTTATTTAATTATTATTGCAATACCTATATATTATATTTTAGATAAAAAATTAAAATCTCCAATATTAGTTGCCAGTGTATTTATTTTAATAGATTTCTTATTTCAGCTAGTTTTAATAGGTAATAAAGATACTAACTATATTTCATTTAGTGATATTTATAATAACAAAGTATCTTTATATGGTGGTGGGATAATTTCATACTATCCTGTTAAACTTCTAATTTACTTACTTTCTTACTATGGTTCACTACTTATTGTTATTTCAGCAATTATAACAATAATTGTTCTATACTTAAATATTAACTATAGAAGTTTTGTACTTAAGATTAAATATTATGTATCTAATGCTTTTGAACGTGATACATATGTTGAAGAAAAAGAAAGTAATATTGAAGCTTCTGAATTTGAAATAAATAATACTGAAGATTTAAATAATGAAAATTCTAATGAGCAAAGATATAATGATATTAAAGATAAAGAATTAGTAGTTGATATTAGAGAGTTTCCCGAAGAGGAAAATACTGATGAAATAGTACCTTCACGTCCTACTAAGAGAAGAATTATACAAGAGATAAAAGAGGAGCCTGCTCAAGAAATTGATAAAATTGAAGTAAATGAAGAATCGTATGATAACTACGTTCTGCCTCCAATAACTTTACTTAATAATCCAACAAAAAAACAAACTGTTACTAAGGGAGACATTGTAGAAAAATCTAAAATATTACAAAGTACATTTAACAATTTTGGTATTGAAGTAAAAATAGTTAAAGCTATTGTAGGTCCTTCAATTACACAATTCCAAATTTTACCAACTCCAGGAACAAAAGTCAGTAAAATTGTTAATTTAAGTAATGATATAGCTTTAAACCTTGCAGCAAAAGATGTAAGAATAGAAGCACCAATACCTGGAAAATCATTAATTGGTATCGAAATACCAAATACAGTAAATGAATTAGTTACAATGAAAGAAGTATTTGTAAATGATAAAGATAATTCTCCATTATCTGTTGCCTTAGGTAAAGATGTATCTGGTGAAGCTATGTTTACAAGAATTGATAAGACTCCACATTTACTTATTGCTGGTTCAACAGGTAGTGGGAAGTCTGTTTGTGTAAATACAATTATTACAAGTATTTTATTAAAAAATAAACCTGATAAAGTAAAACTTATAATGATTGACCCTAAAATGGTAGAACTTTCTATCTATGATGGAATTCCTCACTTACTAACTTCTGTTGTAACAGATCCTCTAAAAGCTGCAGATGTTCTTCATAAAGTAGTATTAGAGATGGAAAGTCGTTATAGAGAATTTGCTCGAACTAGAGTAAGAAATATTGAAGGGTATAATAAAATAGCAGAAAAAGATCCTGATTACAAAGAATTGCCTTATATAGTTGTAATTATTGATGAATTAGCTGACCTTATGATGGTATCATCTAAAGAAGTAGAAGAATCTATAGCACGTATTGCCCAAAAAGCTCGTGCAGCAGGAATACATATGATTATAGCAACACAAAGACCTTCTGTTGATGTTATCACTGGTGTGATAAAAACTAATATTCCTTCTAGAATAGCATTTGCTGTAAGTTCCAGTGTCGATTCAAGAACTATATTAGATAAGTCTGGGGCGGAAACACTATTAGGAAAAGGAGATATGTTATACTTATCAGCTGATTCAAGTAAACCTGTCAGAATTCAAGGTGCTTTCTTATCAGATGATGAGGTAGAAAAAGTAGTTGATTTTGTAAAAAGTCAATCAGAAGCTCAATATGATCCAAATATGACACCTAGTGAGGTTAGCTCACAAAGTGGCGGCTCTTCAGCAGATGAAGCTGATCCTTTATATAAAGAAGTACTTTTATTTATTGCAAAAACTCAAAAAGCTTCTTCTTCATTATTGCAAAGACGATTCAAAATAGGGTATAATAGAGCAGCAAGAATAATTGATATGCTAGAAGAAGATGGTTATATCGGACCTGTAGATGGTAGTAAGCCTAGAAAGGTATTTTTAGAAAAAGAATTTGCAGAAGACTATGAATAAAATATCTATCTAAAATTCTATTCACCTACACAGTAAATATTTTATATTAATAGAGAGGTAAATGATATTGAAAAATAACAAAATTATAATAGTATTGAATGTAATAATGTTATTAATAGTTACAGGATTATCTACTTATGCTTATCATAAGCAAAAGAGCTACAGTAATCAAAAAATAGAAATAAATAATTCTCCCGTAGATACTACTAAAAATAGCAAAATAACATTAATTACTAATAGTTCAACAAGCTTCAAAAATGAAAATGATCTTAATAAAAAGTTTGAGATCTTTAAAAAATTGATTAATGATAAAAATGAAATATTAGATTCAAAAGATGATGAAATAAGCTCAAAATATAATGATACTATATCTCAAATGAAAGAAGAACTAAAAAGTTCAATTAAGAATACAATAAAAGAGAATACATTAGATAGTCAAGCTTTATCAGATGCTCAAAAAGTAGAATCTTCAAAAAATAAATTAGAAGAATTAAAATCTTTTGTAACAAAAAATGCTATAGATATATATGAAAATGAAGAACAAGCAAATGAAATCATAGTAGAAATTGATACTGCATTAAATAATAATGTTGTCTCACAACCAGTAATTCAACAAAGCCAAAACTATAACTATACTCAAGAAGTACAACCTCAAACTTATCAGTCTAATCAGCAACAAGCTACAACTAGAAGCCAATCAACAACAACTAGAAGAACAACTAGAAGTAGATAATAAACATAGCTAATTAAATTATTAATTTTTATAACTTACTTTAAAAGAGAAAATATTTTTATTTTCTCTTTTTTTTATGTTTTTAAATATTAATTACTATTGTTCACAAATTTACTTTGTGATATAATTAAATAGAAATAAAAATTGTTATAGAAGGGTATTAGTTTCAATGAATTTACCAAATAGAATTACTTTATTCAGAACAATTCTAATTCCAGTATTTATATTCTGTCTCCTTTTTAATATGGGAGATAGTACTGTATCTATTATAAATGGAAGACCTGTTAAACTAAATATTTTTATTGCTGCGTTAATATTTATTGTTGCTGCGATTACAGATTTTATTGATGGTTACTTAGCTAGAAAGTATAACTTAATTACAAATATGGGAAAATTCCTAGATCCTTTAGCAGATAAGCTTCTTGTAGGTAGTGCTTTTATTGTAATGGTTGAACTTGGGCTTATGCATAGTTGGATGGTTGTAGTTGTTATAGCTCGTGAATTCGCAGTTACTGGACTACGATTACTAGCAGTAGAGAAGGGGGAAGTAATCCCAGCTGGTATGCTAGGAAAATTAAAAACTATTAGCCAGCTTGTTGCAATAGTATTAATTTTATTAGGTAATCCGATATTCAACACATGGAATTTTGAATTGGATTATATAATATTATGGATATCAGTAATATTGACAATTTTATCAGGAATAGAGTATTTTAAGAATTCTATTCATGTATTTAAATAATGCTAGCGGTAGGGTTTCCTATCCTAGCATTTTTATATTAAGGAGAAATTATGGAAACAAATATATTTAAAAATAAACAATTCAAAAAGAAATATCCTATAGAACTTGTACCATTTAATAAAGAATGGATAACTTGGTATGAAGAAGAAAAAAATCAGTTATTATATGTTTTGAAAGATTTCTCAATAAAAGTATACCATATTGGAAGTACAGCAATACCAAATATATATTCAAAAAATATTATTGATATAATAATAGAAACCAATGATAATAATAGTTTTGATAATATAATAACTATTCTCTCAAAAGAATGGGAATTACGCTGGAAAGAGGATAATAGAGCATTTTTTGTTAAAGGATATGGTCCGAACGGTTTTCTAACAAAAGTATTTCATCTGCACATAAGAAAAAAAGGGGATATTGATGAAGTAAAGTTTAAGGAGATACTATTGAAAAATCCTGAAGTAGCTAGAACTTATGAGAAACTAAAGCTAAAACTTGAAATTAAGTATAAATATGATAGAGAATCTTATACTAATGGAAAAACAGAACTCATAAACAAAATAAAAAAAGAATATGGTTTACATAAATAACATTATGTGAACCATATTCTTTTAATCGTCTAATTTATCTATAGATTGTTTAATAATTTTCTTAGATTCATTAATATAGAGCATTGAAGTATCACTGTTAGAGTGTCCCATCTGAGTCATAATAATTGGAATATTTCCGTTAGTTTTGAGTGCTAGTTTTGTCCCATAACTATGACGAAGTTTGTGAGGGGACATAGGTACATTAAATGCATCTGTGTATTTCATTACAAGTTTTTGTATTGCTCTTATTGATAGTCCTTTTTTGTTTTTATTGATAAAAACATAATCTTCACGTTCTAATTTAAATCCTAATGAAGAAAGGTAGTCATTAAGTTTATCTAATGCTGATTGGGTAATTATTACTGTATCTGTTTTATTTCCTTTACGAATAACATTTATTTCACTATTAAGAAAATCTACATCTTTAACTTTTAAATTAGCTAGTTCATTAACACGAATTCCACTTTTAAGAAATAAAGTAAGTATAGCTAAATCACGCTTTTTATCTCGTAAAAAGAAACTTTTTGCATGTTTTGAAAGAGTTTGTTCATATTCGTTTTCAACAAAATTAAGAAATTCTTCATCTTGAGAATCAAGAAATATCTTTTCAGATATTTTTTTTGATCTTGAGGATAAAGTTTCTTTTACACGCGTAATAGGTATTTTTAACATTACATTTCGTTCAAAATATGCTCGTCCTTGTTCAGTTTCACTAGTTACAGTTAAAAACTTATATAAGGATCTCATAGCAGCCTTATAATTATTAACTGTAGTTTGTGATCTATATTTACCATTAACTTGCTCACGTGCTAAGCTTTTAAAATAACTTTCCATTTCTTTTTTAGATATATTTTCAAGGACACTTAATTCAACATCTTTAATATTATCAGCAGATGAAATAGTTTCGCGAATAGTCCATGAAAGAAAGTTTTTGTATGTTTCCAAGTATCTATATAATGTAAGTGGAGATAAAGTATCATAATATGTATCAACAAAATCATCTATATAATCTGGAAACTCGGGAAGTATTTTATTTATTTTATTTTTATAATAATCACGCTGATTCATTGGTATTACTGGATTCTCCTTCTACTATTTATTTATACATATAATATGTATTATACGAACAAATATATTATACCATATTTCATAATCTTAATCAATACTTTGTATACTACCTATTTAAACTAATATTAATTTAGAAATACATTTATATTGTTTCTATCTATAATTATATTATTAATTTCAAAAAATTATATACTTTAACAATTTAATTATCAATTACTTATTGAAAACTACATTTATATATTCTTTGTTTTATATAACATTTTTGATTACTCTAGTTCCTATATTTAATCAATAGATAATTTATATTCAAAACAATTTTTAACTTCATACTCTATTTGAATAATTAATTACATTGTTTAATATCTTATCCCTTTTTTTAATTTAATATATTTTTAATATAAAACTTCAAAATATAACTTTTACTTTATCTATTAATTATATATTAGACCTTCTTTCTAATATTACATATATTTTAAGTTAGCACTTGATTTTTGACCTCGTAAAACGCCGTATAAGCTTTCTAAAAATTTTTTTAGTACTATTTATCCAAAAACAATATAGAGCGCTTAGAATCAATTTAAATGGCTTTTTTTAATTTTTTGTATATTTTTTAACTTATTTTATTAAAAAAATGTAAAAAGCTATCTAAGTTTCCTTAGATAGCTTAAAGTTTATCGTTATTTATTATACACGCTCAACTTTTCCAGATTTTAAAGCTCTAGCAGAAACCCAAACTTTTTTAGGTTGTCCATCTACTAAAATTGTTACTTTTTGTAGATTAGCTTTGAATTTTCTTTTTGATGCGTTCATCGCGTGTGAACGAGTATTTCCTGAACGAGCTTTACGTCCAGTTACGTAACAAACTTTTGCCATGAATTAATCCTCCTTTTGGAAATAGTTTATTCATAACATTTACTACATACACAAGATATAATATAACATACCTTTACATAAATAGCAAGTAAAAAATAGATATTATTTAAAATAAATTTATGTAAGCGAAGTAATTATTAATATTATAATAAACGCTATTAATGAAGATATTGTGGTACCTAAAGTCCAAGTTTTAAAGGTTGTTTTAAAATCTAAATTTAAATATTGTTTAAATAACCAAAAACCTGGATCATTTACATGTGAGCAAAACATACTTCCTGATGCAATACTTAACATAATAAATACTGCTGAATATGTTATATTTTGCACAAGTGGTTCAACTATAGCTAGAGTTGTTATAGCTGCAATAGTTGCACTTCCTAAGGAAATTCTTAATATCGCTGCTACAAAAAAACTTATTACAATAGGGGATAAATGTAATCCATTTGTAAGTCTAACTATCTCATCAGTAACTTTTGAATCAACAAGCACTTGTTTTAAGCCACCAGCAGCACCGTTAATTAACAGTACAACAGCAATTGTTTTTATAGATTCGCTTAACAAAGGCACTATACTAGTAATTCTTAGTTTTTTAGATGTCATTAATTTTACAATTGCTATAAGTAAGCTTATAAGTAAAGCTGCTACTGGATTACTAATTATAATCAGTGTCGATTTAATTAATTCAGGTAGGTTAGTTACCCCCAAAATTATAGTAGGTATAGTTATTAATAATACAGGGAGTAGCATCAATATAATAGCAAAAGTTGAACTCATATATTTATTATTAATCTCAAAAATACTAGCTTTATTTTGTAAATCTCTATTAATTCCATTTGTTTTTATAATATTAGAATTTGTAAGTAGTAAACCACCTATTAAAGCTGTTGGTATAGCAACAATTAAACCATAGAAAAATACTTCCGCCATATTAAGATTAAATGTTTTTGTTATTATACTTGGACTTGGATGCGGTGGAAATAATGCGTGTATAGTTAAAATACCTATACTAGCAGGTAAAGCAAGATATATTTTTTCTAATTTAAGCTCTTTAGCTACAGCTAATATTATTGGTATAACTAATATAAACGCTACATCAAAAAATAATGAGAAACTTATACACATTCCTGCTATTAGTAAGCCTAGTTGAATTCTCTTAATTCCAAATATGCTTATCATTTTTTTTGCTGTTATTTCAACAGCTCCTAATTCTTCTAAAACTTTTCCAAACATAGCTCCTAAACCTAAAATCAATGATAAATGACCTAAAAGAGAACCTGTCCCCTTCTCTATAGAATCTATCAGTACATTAGGAGATAATCCTAAAAATACCCCTAGAACAATTGCAACTATTAATATAGATAAAAAAGGTTCAAAATTTAATTTAGTTATTAAAAATATTAAAGTACTTATACCAAAAAAAACTAATAATAATTTATATGAATAAATACCAAGCATACTAGCAATTATAATATAAAAAATTAGACCTATACTAATTAATACTTTTTCAAATTTCATTATAATCTCCTTCAAAAATACATTAGGCAATTATAACATCATTTAAACGTATAAGTAAAGATTTTAGCTTATTTTTTTAGGTGAAAAAAGAACTCTCCACCGAAATAGAGAGTTCAAATATTATATACTATGCTCTAGATACGTATGTACCTTCAGATGTATTAATAACTAATACATCACCTTCTTTAACAAATAGAGGGACTTGTAGAGTATAACCTGTTTCTACTGTAGCTGCTTTTGTGGCACCTTGAGCAGTATCACCTTTTACTCCAGGTTCAGTTTCAGTAACTTCTAATTCTACAGTTGTAGGTAAATCAATACCTAAAATTTCATCACCAAACATTAAAATAGATACTTCCATATTCTCTTTTAAGAAGTTTAATTCATGTTCTAATTGTGCTTCAGGAACTTCGATTTGTTCATAAGTAGCATTATCCATGAATACATATGCATCACCTGTAGAATATAGATATGACATTTTTTGGTTATTAATTTGAGCTTTAGCTACTTTTTCACCAGCTCTAAATGTTTTATCGTTAACAGCACCTGTACGCATGTTTCTTAATTTAGAACGAACAAATGCAGCTCCTTTACCAGGTTTAACGTGTTGGAATTCCATTACTTTCCAAATGTTACCATCAACTTCAATAGTTACTCCAGTTTTAAAATCATTAACTGATATCATTATTTCTATTTCTCCTTTAATTTATACTAATATTATTATAATTAAATTTTTTTTTAAAATCAAGATATATTGGCCATTCTATATAAAAATAATATAAATCCTATTTAGTTTACATAATTAAATTTATGTAAACTAAATATTCTGTTTTACTTTTATAGCCTCTACCATATAAATTCTATTACCTTTTTTAATGAATTTATCTTCATATTCAGTATGAATATTATCTTCTTCATAAACACTATTAGTTAAATCTAAAGATAATTTATTAAAGATATACCCATACTTCACATAACTCATCAAGCTATATTCAAATAAACCTTGGTTATCCGTTTTTTGAACTATCTTTTTATCTCCATTTAAGATTACTTCATAACGACTTAAGAAAGTATGATAAGTTAAACGACGTTTTTCATGTCTATTTTTAGGCCATGGATCTGAAAAATTTAAGTAAAGTTGATCAACCTCTTCATCTGCAAAATACTCTAATAAGTCTTCAGCATTTCCAGAAATTAGTTTTAAATTCTCTCTATGTGTTTCTTCTACTTTATCTAATAGGAATGTTAGAACTGTAGGTTGTGCTTCCATAGCTATAAAATTTATATTAGGATTCTTTTCTGCAAGAGTATGAATAAATTTTCCTTTACCACTACCAATTTCTAAATGTATCGGATTATTATTTCCAAATATTTCTCTCCACTTTCCTTTATTGTCCTTAGGTTGTAAAAAAACAACCGGACTATTTTCAAGACGCTCTCTAGCATCTGCTCTATTACGAACTCTCATTTATATACCTTTCTACTTAATTTCTATTGTTTTGCTAAATAAATCTGAATTAGATAATATTTTTTCTTTTGATCCAAGCACACATACATATGCTTTATCTTTCATATTAATAAAGTTACTTGAAAGTTTATTAACATCATCAACATTTGTATTTTTTATTTCTTCAACAATTTCATCATATTTATAAAATGGTGAATTAGTAAGATATAAATTTAAAGAGTATGTTGCTAACGCACTTGGAGACATAATTACATCTAATGTATTTAATGTACCAATAATATACTTATTCATTTCTTTATTATCAGAAGTAAAATTTTTAACATATTTATCTATATTGTAATAAATATCAAGTGTTTCTTTTAAGTTTGGATCACGATAAGACCATAAATTAAAGTCACCAAATGCGTTAAATATGGCTCCTGCTCCGTATGCACCATTTTTCACTCGGATATTATTCCATAAATAATCTAAACTTAAAATATGTCTTAAAACAAGATGACTACCAGAGTAATTATCTATGTTGTAACCTAATCCTACATACTGTACCAGAGAATCAAAATAAAATCCTTCTGAATATCCTGGAGTTTCAAAATTTAGTGTAAACCCATCTTGCTTTTCAGTATCATTATATAACTTGTCCGTATAAGCTGATATGTCTTTTTTATAATTTGAATATTCTTCTTCACTACCTACAAAATTAATTAATACTCTAAAACTACTAAATATTAAATTTGAAACTATATTTAATTGATTAATAATTTCACTAGATTTTGTTTCGAAATTATTTAATAGGTCTAATATAAACAAGTAGAACTCATATTCACTATGATATGAAGCTAATTTACTTTGAGGGTTGAAATAGCTGCTAATTCTTCTTGCAACGAATCCATGTCCAGCATTTTTAAATTTACTTTCTAACATTAACTTAATTTCTAAAAGGACATTATATAAAGCATCTTTATCACTAAAATCAACATTTAGTGTTGTCTCCTCTAAAATACTTGCTAGTTCTTTAACCTTTTCGACTAAGTTTTTAGCAGTTATAATAAACTTAACTTCACATTCTTCGCTTTGATACTTTCTTATTACATCAATATATGAGCTTAGGCCTCCCAGATTAAATCCTATATCCTTAATAATTTCTGCTTCAGTTTTATTTTTAGTATTAAAATTAAATAATAAATAAGTTAATAGAGAAGAATATTGAATTTGTTCAATAGTGAAATCCGTAATATCAAACAAGAATTTAGAATATGAAATACCATTTGTTACAGTATTAAAGTGTGCAAAATTAATATCTTCTACTTTCTCAAATGAAGTTTCAGCAAATGGATTTTTCAATACAACATCACTTGCTTCTACACATTTAATTCTATTTAAATCCTCCTTTTTATCAGGAGTATTTTGCCATTCTTGCAATTTTTTAGTATCTTCTATAATTTTCTCAATTTGATCATCTGATAATGAATTTTTATATTCTACCAAGTCTTTTTCTCTATTTTCTTTAACAGTTGTAGGTATTAAGTGAATTATTACCTGTTTGTTATTGTCTAAGATAAACTGTTTAGCTAAATTCTCATAATTTTTTCTATCACAATTTTGTTGTAAACTATCAATCATACTATCTAAATCAAATGCATTAAAGATATCACTATCGTCATACAACCATGTACGTAATAATCTTATAGCATAAGATACCCCTTTTGGCGATGATGTTTTATTTACTTCTTCTTTTATACTGAAATTCTTTTTGTTAATAGATGCTTGAACCTGTTCATAATCAAATCCATTATTTATAATTTTAGCAAGTAAATTTTTATATAATATATCTAATTCTGCTAGTTTATCATCATTAACATATTTAAAGATAATAGAGTATACAGTTTCTTTTCTATCTTTTTGTAAATAACTGTAGACATCTTCACAAATACCATTATCAATAAAGAATTTTCTAAATTCAGTATTACTACTACCCAATAAAATATCATCAATTATATCAATATTTTCAATTTCACTGAATTTATTACTGTCTCCAAGTATGTAATTATATGCTACATAAGATTTATCTTTTACATCTTCATTGAAGTATTCATGTCTTTTTATTTCATTTGTAAAAGTATTTTGCCTACTAAGTTTGTAACTAGAATAGTCTCTGTATTCATAATTATTCAAGTAACTATCAATATGATTAAGATATTGTTCTACATTAATATCCCCATATAGAACAATATAACTATTGCTTGGATGGTAGTTATAATCATATGTACTTAGAAACTCTTCCTGAGTAATAGATGGGATGGCTTCTGGCTTCCCTCCATATGAATATTTATAAGAAGTATCACTAAATAAATGTTCAGTTACATACTGATCTAATACTTCATCTACAGAAGAGTAAGCACCTTTCATTTCGTTATAAACAACACCTTTATAAATAAGTTCATCTTTTTTATCTTCTAGATGATAATGCCAACCTTCTTGTGCCAAAATATTCGGATTATTTTTTAAATTCGGATTGAATACTGCATCTAAGTATATATCCATTAAAATTTCTAAATCTTTTTCATTTTTAGAAGATACTGGATACATGGTCTTATCAGGAAATGTCATAGCATTTAAAAATGTATTAAAAGAACCTTTAAGTAATTCTACAAAAGGTTCTTTTACAGGATATTTCGCTGAACCACATAAAACAGAATGCTCTAAAATATGAAAAATACCATTATCACTGTAAGGAACAGTTTTAAAACTTATGCTAAAACTTTTATTTATATCATCATTTTTTAGAAATACAAGTTTTGCTTGTGTTTTTTCATGCTCATATAAATAAGCATCAGTATTTATATTTTTTAGATATTTCTTTTCTAATAGTTCAAATGTCATATATTATTTGATATAGTAGATTACATTTTTAATAATGTAAGAACGTCATAACCTTGTAGTTTGTCTATACCATTTAGTCCATCTAATTCGATTAAGAACGCTATACCTACTACAATTCCTCCTAATTCTTCTACTAATTTTATAGTTGCCTCAATTGTTCCACCAGTTGCTAATAAATCATCGGTAATTAATACTCGTTGACCTGGTTTAATAGCATCTTTATGCATTGTTAAAGTGTTACTACCATATTCTAAGTCATATTGATAGCTAATAACTTCACGAGGTAATTTATTTGGTTTTCTTACAGGAACAAAGCCTATACCTAGTGAATAAGACACAGGACAACCTATAATAAATCCACGAGCTTCAGGACCTACTACAACATCAACTTTTCTTTCTTTAGCATAATTCACTATTTGATCAGTTGCATATTTATACGCTTCTCCATCTGCCATTAATGTAGTAATATCTTTAAAGCTAATACCTTCTTTTGGCCAATCTTCCACGATTGAAATATATTTTTCTAAATTCATCTATTTATTAATCTCCTAAAAGTTTTCTTAACGTAGTTATTATACCATATAAGTATAGATTATGAAACAAAAAAGAATAAGAATATTTAAATCGATTTTAGAATAAAAGTCATAATATTTTACTTTTATAGACGATTTAAAAATCTTATTCTTAATTAGTTATTGGCTAATATATTTTTTAACATATTCTTTATAATTAGGTTGATCTTTCTTATTCATTGCATAAAGTACCTTACCATATAAGTCATCATTCTGAGAATAAGGTTGGATCATTATTGCTATATTTTTATCTTTATCTGGAAAAATAATAGTATACGTTTCTCCATTTTGTTCAATTTTATAGTATATTAGATCTCCTTTATTCTCTTTAGATTTTAGCTTGTAGTCGTATTCTTTACCATTTACTGTTACTTTATCATTATCGAATTTTACAATTTCATTATTCATTGCACCTGTTTGTGCTTTCCATTCTCCTTCAATTAAATTTGTAGACTTACTACATGCTGATAAAGAAATTAAAAAGATTGTTAATAAAATATAAGATATTATTTTTATATATTTATTCATCAATTTTTTCTCCTAGAATTTTTTTATTTTTTATTATATCATATTAAGTGTAAGTTATCCGTCATATCTAATCAAACTATAATAATCTTTTACTTTAACATGAGATAGTTTATACATAATATAATTAGTTTTTATTACTAACTTTACGCATATTATAAATTAATTTACCTTCTGTTAAATTATCTGATTTATAAGGCTGAAGCATATAAGCAATATTCCTATCTTCCTTAAATAAGAATAAAACTGTAAATAACTCACCATCTTTTTCTATTTTATAGTAAATAGCATCATCCTTTTTCTCAATTGATTTTATCTTAAAATTATATTCTTTTCCATTTACTGTCATTTTATCATTATCAAATTTTACAATATCATTTACATCAACATCTTTTTCTGCGTTCCATTCACCAAGAAGTAAATTTTTAGAATTGTCACACCCGGATATAAAAATTAAAAATATAGTAAATATACTTAAAGTTAATATTTTTTTTAATCTATACATTACTTGAAAACTCCTAAAATATATATTAATATAGTAATTATAACATAGTCAGTTATTAATTAATATTAATTATTTAATGTATTAAAAATATAATTTAAGTTGGTTTTAGTCTTTTATGCTAAAATCGAACAATATAATGTAAATTAGAAAGGAAAGATATTATGAAAGCATTTTTAAACAGTAAGAAATTATCTTTATCCTTATTCTTTATATATCTTTTTATATTAACTTGGGTAATAGTTGCAAAAATGGACTGGTCTTTATTAAAAAGTAGTAATCTTAGTTGGTTAGATAATCCAAAACTATTACTTCATCCAGGTGTTACATGGAGATCTATTAATTTAGTTCCATTTAGAAATGGTAATTTCGATCCAATGGAAGTACTTTTAAATATAGTATTTTTCATTCCATTTAGTATATATATTAAGGTTTTAAATCCAAAGCGCTCAGGTATTAGCGCTATAATTTTAGGATTCTTGTTAAGTTTTATTTATGAAAGTACTCAATATATATTTAAAATTGGTTTTCCTGATATAACAGATTTAATTACTAACACATTAGGCGCTATAATTGGTGTTTTGTTTATTAACTTTTTGTCACTTTTATTAAAAAATAATTTAAGAATATTTACTAACTTTTTATTAATAATATTTACTGTTTATATTATCTATGAAATATATTATGTAATATTATAAAAGGATTAACTAAAAATATTTTAGTTAATCCTCAGGCTGTTGACAAATAAGTCAACAGCCTTTTTTAACTGAAATAAAACCTTTAAAATGGTATAATATAAGTATACAAAGGAGGTTTTAGTATGTTTAATAAAGTAGAAAATATAAAAGATGAAATAATACTAATGACACTATCAGAAATAGTACCTAAAGACCATTTTTTAAGAAAAGTAGATAAAGCTATCGATTTTAAATTTATTTATGATTTAACAGAAAAATACTATAGCCATACGACAGGGAGAAATAGTCTAGATCCTGTTGTATTATTTAAACTGGTATTTTTAAAAGACTTTTATGGAATAAAATCTATGAGAGAAACAATAAAAAGAAT